>CAJTIU010000003.1 GCA_910576335.1 Lachnospiraceae bacterium | reverse complement strand
AAAGGATGACCCGGTAGAAGAGGGATTAGTCTGTATTCTTTCTGTTGTCGAATACTGCCAGACACTTCAGCCCATTAAGAACAGGGATGGCAGGCTGGAGCTGCGCAGTGTCGACCGAAAATGCAAATACTACTACTTATATTACCTGGATAAGCATTTTGGCTTCATGCATGTGAAACTGCAGACATGGTTTCCGTTCCTTATCCAGGTCTACATCAATGGACGTGAAATGATGAAGCATGTTTTCGATGAAAACGGGATCACGTACAAGATGTATGATAAATTCAGCTGCCTGCGTGTGGAAATGACAATCAATGACCCAAGGGAATTTAAGGTTTATAAGGATGTCCGCCATCTGGACGGGACGGTCTCCAAACGCTGGGTTCCCATGGGGAAAGCCATTTCCAACCTGTACCGGTATGCTGAAGTGTCAAAAGCTGCAAACAGAAGATTTTTGGATTCCCTGCGGAACATCGTCCCGGCAGGCAGCATTGAACGGGAGATCAATGAAGTTTGTGGGAAAAAGACTGTCCGCGGGAAAACCGTCACCGGTTACAATGTCTGGTCAAAAGAAACCATGCAGTTGTTTGAGACAATTTCGGATGGGAAATATCTCATCCGCGGCTTTACAAATAAGGATATACGGGCCATTCTGTACCCCAAAATCCATACTGAAAAGAAGGTGCGTGGAAAAATGAGCCGCACACTGTCCATTCTAAGGCATTTTCTTCCTTTAGGCGTTCCGTTATGCCCTGTGCCTGCTTCATGCCCTCTATGAGCCTTTCAAAGCATTCCTGTGCCTGTCTGTCAATGTCAGCAAGGTATGCATTCAACTTGCCGCTTGTGAGAAGGTTCGTGTATATAACCCTGCGGTACTGCTTCAGATAGTCCAGATGCCGCTGTCCCCATGTGCCTATGGGCTGTTCTTCCTCAGTGGGTAATCTTAAATCTGGAATCAGATACCCATTTTCTTCGTGATATGTGCCGCCTAACTGTTCAAATATTGACTTCATATGCAAAAACTCCTTTTCTGTATGGTTTGGTTTCTGCGGGGTATCTGCAAGCAATGTATCAGCAGGCTGTATGTATATATTATCTTTAAGTTAAGTAATCCCCACATTTTTCATACGTTAAATTCATAGCATTGTCCTCTCTCTTTCTTATAAGCTAATATCATGCTTTTTATTAGTTTTTTGTTTTCCCTGTGTATCTCTCTCAAGCCCTAAATACTGCCTTATGTTCTTCAACTGCTTATCTGCTTCCATCGCCTCCTTTTCTGCTGTCTGATATCCTTTCTTCAACTTTGCCTTTTGCGCTGTCATTGCATCATATTCCGCCTGCATCTTTTCCACATCTAAAGATGCCATCTTTACTCCGTACCTCTTCAACATATTTTCAGCGCCGCCAAACAGAATAATCTGTGTTTCATGGTTTCGGAAATACATATCCTGATCCTTCGCCTTCTCATAACCTCTTTGAAATTTTCTGTTTGCCATATACTGTTTTGCGTATTTTAGGATTTCCGCTTTGGATTTCATCTCATGCTCCAAATCCACAATCGCACTTCGTGCCGCTTTTGCCGTAGCATTTCTCTCTGGTATTTTCTGTTCCAGTTCTTCTAATGAACCGCCCTCTGCATAACTCGCCGCAGCAATCTTTAAATTCTGTATATCCGCCCAATGTTTTAACGCACCACTCTCTTGAAACTTCTCCTGATCTGTATCAATCAAAGTGCGCTTTGCATCCAGTCGCTTCGGAAAGGGAATTTCCTTTTTTACGGGAAAATTTTCCTGTGTCATTACACATTTTTCAATCCGCTCTCTGATTGCTTCTTTCGTATATCCCTCACCGAAATTTCTTTCACTGATACGTGTAAATCGGCTCTGTCCCAATACGCAAAATGACAGATATTTCAATGCATTGTCTCCAAAAGTTTCCCCTTTTACCTCGTATCCTTTTGTCTGCATCCAACTGATAAAATCTTCATAGCTGTGTGCTTCACGAATGGCATTGTCCATATCAGATTTCATCTGTGCTTTCCACGAAGTTCCCACCTTTGCCATCTGCCACTCATAATGTGACTTTCCTTTTTGCCCTGCCGGAATAATAACCGACAATCCATGTTCCCTGCACAATTCGTCTGACAAATTCCGTATGTGCCTGTAAGTACGCTTGCAGTCATTATATTTTTTATGTTCCACATTATCAACCGCACAGAAAATGATATGATTATGACAGTGTTCCTTGTCTATATGCGTTGCAATGACATAACTGTATTTATTTTCTAACAACTTGTCCGCAAGCTCTATCCCAACCTGATGAGCCGTATCAAAATCCACTTCTCCGGGTGCAAATGACTGGATCAGATGAAACGCCTGCTTATCACCCACACCGGAAGACTTTGATAATGCATCCATAAAATCATAATGTGCTGTCTCTATCCCACAGGCAAAAGAATCTATCAAAATCTGTCCGTCAGTTTTCTCCGGATTGCAAATATATTTTAATGCTTTCTGTACGGTTGCTTTGACAGCATGGATTCGTGTATACGCCATATCTCTTTCATCAGCCCCTTTACTTCTTTCATATCTTCCTGATAGATATTACCCGTAGAATTTATCCTTGTCGCTATCTGATTCAGGCTTTTACTGATTCTGCTTAGATTGACATTGTAGTCATGCAATTCCGAGTAATCTACAAAATAGGTATATCCATACAAAATCAAATGCCGTAGATAATCATTTTTGTTCTTGTATTCTGCATTTTTACATTTGGCATCTAAAATATACTTCTCATTATCACTCAGACGCAAAATAAGCTGATTGTTTCGTTTTCGTTTTTCCATTCTCAACCTCCAACGTTTTATAAATTGAATAAAAATTGGTGCTATTGTTTTCTTGTTCTGCATTCCGTTTTATATGTATTTCATAAGGGGTTAGGGGATTTTTCCCCTACAAGCGGATTGGATATCCATTTTGCTAGCGTGTAAACGGTGCAAAATCGCCATTTGGATATCCGAATCCAGTGCTTGATATTCTACCAAAAACCTTAAACAAAGAGAGCAACAAGTCCAAAAACATATTTCCCGATTTCTTTGGACAGTTCCTAAAATCAGCCATTTCCCCAACTTATTGCCCCGTCTGCTAAAACTGCTCTTATTTCTGCTATTTTTTCCTCAAAACAAATCCTCCAGTGCATCTAACACATCTTCACTGATTTTTGGCAGATGATTGTCCTCTTTTTCTGCCAATTTCTCCATTTCTACCATAGGCAATGCAGTTTGCCCTCGTAGCAGATTCCCCATCTCGCTTCTGAAACGCTCCCAATAGTTTTCAGATATCTCCGCTTTATTCTCTGCATCCGCATTTTCAAAGTAGCGGACAAGCGACTTAATTATGACTTTTGAATAAGTCTTCTCCACCGACTTGTCCATTGTCTGCATATAATCCCATGCTTTCCTATGTTCCTCTTTATCGAGATTGAAGCGGATATTGATATTTTTTATCATGATGCCTTTCCTCTGCTCTGTGTCCGTTTCAAGGTCTGTAACGCCAATACCTCATACCCCTTTGCCGTTGCACAAATATCCTGAATAATCACTACTCTGTCCGCATCATATTCTGCAAAATTCTTTATCAAACAGCCGCCACCGCCTATTACATACAGTTTCATAAGATCGGGATTATAGCCATATTCCCGCAGTTTACTGAATACCTGTTTTACATAATCCTTTGCCACCTCTGATACCGCCTGTATGTACCGTTCGGGAATATCCGCAGTTCCTTTGCGGAATATTTCCTCAATAATATGATCCGGAACCTCGCACTGACAGTTTCTCATGACATCGTTTCTTGTCTTTTTCATACACTGATACACGCCAAACTGTTCTGTAAAGATTTTGCCCGCTAAAGGCTTTCCATTCTGCATAAATGCCACATTCATCGTCCCATTGCCGATATCCGCCAACACTGTATTTCCTCTAATATCTCCATCATAATTGATAAATGCGGCATACCCCTGTGGATGAATGGAAGCATCCGCAATAACTACATGATAGGAATCTCCGTTATATTTGAAATGTACATCCTTTTCACGCAACAGAGCCTCCCGAAAACTTTCTTTCTGTTCCTTTACCCAAAACAGCGGCACTCCGGCTACTAAATGAAGAACTGCCTCATACTTTCCTCTGAATTTAAGTTCTTCCGCAACAGCCGCAAGCGTTAAAATCCAATAATCCTCATCATTGATCTTCTGTACCTGAAATTCCTTATGACCGCCGCCGATTCCGTATTCTTTTCCTTTGTATTCTAACGCTGTCGCTCCCAACTGCACCTCTTTTTCCACGCTGGCTGCAAAAACCCTGTGCGCCGTTTTCATATTTCCATATCCATGATCCACGCCTAAAATCAATTTCCCGTTATAATATAATTCCTGCATAATCCATTCCTCCAGTCTTTGTGATATTTCCAGTTAAAATATGATATTGTTGACTATACTTCGTTTCTGCCATTCCCGTATTCATAATAATTTACTTCCGCGCTGTAATAATTACTAATTGTGTTCGGCGCATTATAAAGTGCTGTCAGCAGATATGCCTTGATATTCGCTATATGGGTGGTAGTCTTTTCCATGCTGTCTAAGACATAACGGATATGTCCTGAATCGAGCTTTAGAAATTTCCCTTTGACTAACTCATATGGATAATCTGCACCACCAATACGGATACCCTTTCTATGTACAGCTACCACATCAACAATAATTTCTATCAGCTCGTCCAGCAATTCGTACTGATATTTCATATCTGCCTTCAGAATTTTATAATCTATATTTTCTTTCACAATCTGCGTATAAATCTCTATCGCATCCATCTGATCCGTATCTGCTTCTCCCTGATTGATGAATAGATAATCTTTATTAGTAATTTCTATAGTATTCTTTGTATTTGTCTCCCCTTTCATGGAGAGACCTGCCACCTTTGAAGTAGTACCCTCCCTCTTTTCAGGGATGCCCCTCCCTCCTTCTACGGATAGAGGTATCTCCTTTGGCGGGGAGAGGGTATTTTCCTCAACCTCTTCTGGAAATGTCGCTTCATACAGCCTCTTAGGAACCAATTCGATAAACAGCACATTATTCAAAATCTGTCCTCTTACTTGGATTGTCTTAAAAATACGTTTGATAATGCCCATGTTTTCAAGAGCCTTTACTGCCTCTGTCGCCTGTTTCTTTGATAATCCAAAAGTTTCTGCCATTTGGTCATAGCTACGCTGTAAGTAATCATCACGGAATTTCTTTTTCATGCCGATTAACTGTCCGCTTTCCTCATCCCGCTCTTCTTTTGGTCGATACCAATATACGATATCTACTAAAATATGAATCGCATTATTATGTGGCGCACCATTCGGGTATCTGATTGTCTTAAACCACACCATAGGAATTACATTTCCTGTAAAATTCATGGTTCCAACTTCATCCACAATGGGATTTCCCGTTGAATACCGAAATGTCTTTTTATATCCCATCCTTTCCCTCTTTCCGCAATTTATTATTTACTTCAAAGAGAGCCTTTGTTATACTGAAATTGCGATGTGAGTATAGTAAGGCTCTGCTTTGCTTACTCCGAAATGCCCTTGTTACCAGCAGGGGCATTTTCTTTTATTCCTGCCATCTTGTCCAGCATATCCGCTATAGATAAGCACGGAATGTTTATGTTTGGAATAAAAAATATTGAGTAGAAAGGAACATAAATTCATGGGTTACGGTCAGAATTTAAAAGATATCTTGGATAGCAAGGGAATGACAGTAAAAGAACTTGCACTAAAGGCGAAAATTGCGCCTACAACGCTTTATTCGATTATCCAGCGGGACACTGCCATCCGCTTTGACACTGCGCTTAGAATTTCTAATATATTGGATATCCCCATCAGTTCCATCTGCAAGGATAACCCTTATGATGATATCGAAACCTTACCTACACTTCCCTCCGACAGTGAAAAGTGGAATATTAGCAGCCATAAGAACGCCTATATATCGGATCGTACCGCCCGCATATTGAAAAAATTTGATTACACAGAGCTGCCTATGGTAGATGAATTGATTGCGGATTTATATGTGCTGGACGATATAACCAGACGGGATTTGTTTGAATATGCAAAAATGCTGAAGAAAAATCATACCTCTCCTGAAAGAGCCGCTGATTTGAAAGATATAAAGTAGAAAAATAACGCAGGAATAAAATATCGTAGCCATTTTGTAGCCACTTTAGTTCTCTAAAGTGGCTTTCCACGTAAAAAGGCTTTCGGAGAAATCCCCGAAAGCCTTGATTTTACTGAATAAATTATAATTACTCGATGATAGTAGCCACACGACCTGATCCAACAGTTCTACCACCCTCACGGTATTTGAATAGCGTTTTTTGTGGTATTTTCTATACTTTTTATTGCGGAAAACAGCGTAAAATCGTTGTTTTTGCGTGGCGTATTTTTATTTGCATGATTTCTTGGCACCGCTTTGGCACCAAAATGATTTTCTCCTTATCTACTCTTATTACATGGTGCTAGCACCATGTATAAATAACATTAATAGGGAAAATATCAATTCGTTCTCCTCCACCACTCTAATCAACAAATGGGAATTTATTTATGTCGTGGATATTCAGGCATCAAATCAATCAATCTTGTTGTCCGCCCTTCTTTATCCAATAGAATTTCAATATTTTCCACATCTCCGCCTAAATGCATCATAAATTCTCTACAAATACCACAAGATGGAATTATATTTCCATCTTTATATACTGAAACCACTTTTGTAATCTCACTTTCGCCATATGTAAGCATTGTTGATAAAGCATTTCTTTCTGCACACATCCCTATAGAGCCGTCTGTATCAATACATATACCCTTATAAATATTACCTTTTTTCGTGAGTACGGCAGATGCCACACTCCCTACCCACATTTTATTTGAAACATCATGGGGATTCAAAACGCTCATTGCTTCTTCATATAACCTTTTCCATTCTTTGTTCACTGTTTTGTCCTCCTTAATAAATCCCGATTTTATTTAACAATGTGTGCCGTGATAATTGTATAACTATATGAATTGATAGTAATTTTGATATTTTCAACCTCACAATACCAATTTTTGCCCTGTTTGTATATGTTACAATTTTTATCTAACACTTTATTTTTACAGTACTCAACAACATCCGTTGTATCTATTTTTAGGTTTCTTTTAATCCTATCAATTCCCATTTCGGTTGTATGAACTTTATCAATATTATCAAGTAATATCTTTTTATCTTCCATTTTTCTTTAACTCCTGCTTTGTTCATTTGATTATACCACTTTTATTCCTTATTTACCACAAAAAATACAGGGCATAGCAACCGCCACGCCCCATATTTCTTATCGCTCCAACGACTTCTCAATCTTCTGTTTCTGACCTTTCAAGTCGTTCTGTTTCTCATAAAGATTATTCCGCTCTTTGCACAGTTCTTTCATGCGCTCCAACTGTGCCCGCACTCCCTCCCAGCAATCCGGCTCTATCCTCTTATATTCCCCGGTCAGATTGCGGATTGTATTATTGTTTTCTTTTATCTGCTCCGAAATACATACCCAGTCTACCAGATTTTGCACTTCCTTGTCCGTTTCGTAAAGGTCTGTATCTGCCACAATTTTAGCGCACAGCCGTATCATAACTTTCTTTTCCATATCGGTCATATCTACCAATCCCCCTTTCCTATCGGCTCATTTCAAAGGCACGTTTCGGGCGTTTAATTGCCCTTTCTGCCTGTTCTAACGCCTTTGACCGTTCCACTATCGACTGCACCTGCTTTCTGCCTAAATGACGCTCCAAACGCCCCAAATCAGACACTTTTTCCTGCAATCGGTCTATGGTGTCGCTCTGCTCCATGACCTTATCCGTCAAGCGGCTAATCTGTTTCTGTTGTCCGTCTACTTTGACGGTCAGCTTCTTGCTTTGCTCTGCAAGCTGTACGCATTTGATAGTCAGATTTTTTACCACTTCTTTCAATTTCTCCACAAGCGGTAAAGCCTTTTTATCCCGGTATGCCTTTGCGCTCATCAATGCTCCCGGCTCTGCCAACTGCCATTTCACATCTTCATCATAAGCATGGATATTTCTCTCCATGACTTCCTTTGACTGTACCATTTTGTTAAGTTCCTGCTGTAACTTTTTCTGCTGTTTTTCCAATTTTTCATTTTCGGATAACAGCTTTTCTTTATCCTCTGCCAATGTTTCCGTCTGCTCTTTCAAAAGAAGATTTGTTGCGGAAAGTTCTGATACTTCCTGCCGGATCGCTTCGCCCTCTTTCCGTATCTGTTCCGTTTCCTGCCCTGCCGCTATCTGCTGATAAAGAATATCGGATAATTCCTCTTTACTGCCGGAAATGGTCTGTTCCAGTTCGGCAACTTCTTTTGCACGCTCCTTTTTCTCAAAATCCAAAACGGATAAATGTTTCTCATGTGTTCCTTTTTTCTCCCACTCAATACCATGTTGTAACATAATCTCCGCAAGCCGTTCCTTTTCTGCCGCTACCCACTGGTTACGCTCTGTTTCGCTCCTTGTGCCGCCTTTAAAGCCAAGTTCTGCCAGTGCCTTTTTTAATGATACCCTTGTTTCAAGCCCCCGCTTGCTTCCAGTCGTATAGGGTATAAAATCTATATGCAGATGTGGCGTTGCTTCGTCCATGTGAAGATAAGCAGAGAACACTCTCAATGTAGGATTGCGCTGTTGGAAGTCCTGCATATATTTATCAAGTATCTTTGCCGCAAGCTGTCCTTCCTCTGTCTTTGCTCCCATATCGTCTTTATTCCCGATTTGCAAAATAATCTCATGGAACGGCTTTTCCTGTTTGCCGGAACAGATTTTCTCATAATAATCATCAATCCGGCGGTCACTTCTGGTCTGCTTCTCATTGTACCGGGCAAGTGCTTCATCAAATAATTCATGGTATACGTCCTTGATATTTTCATTGCAGTATTCCACATTCAGACAGCTCCGCTCCGGGGCAGTATTCTTTGCATGGAATTTTCTGCTGTTATGGTTGACAGAGCCTTTCCCTGTCATAACGCTGATAGTCCGCTTCAATCAATTTCCCTTTCTCCCTGTCGGGTAATGAGCGCCGGATACGGCGCATAGCCTTTGTTACTTTCTGCGAAAGTAACGCAAAAGCACTTTTGTCAGCTACGCCAACAAAAATGCAACCCGCAAGCGGGTTTTGCGCCCTGCCGGGGGCAAGCTGTCCGTTGGACAGCATACCGTCCTAACGGACGGGGCGGCTTTTCGCCGCCTTGATACCGCCGCTTTCCGGCTTTCTCCCAACAGCGCAACATTGCAATGTCTATAATTTTTGCAACCTTGCAATCTTCAAGAGCGCAATTCCAAGACTGCAAAATTCTAATACCCTGCATTGTTGCGCTGTTGCCTTGCCTGTCCGTCACTGTCTGATTTTATCCAGTTCCCAATACCATGTGTTGTTTATCCGCTTCGCCCGGACACCTAACTCTTTCTTCGCATTTTCCAGTGTCCGCTTTGATATACCCTGTTCGTCTGCTAGATTGAAAATCTCATTGCTCTGCATGGCGTTGTTTGTTTCTGCCAGTTCCCTAAGTAACCGCTTCGCCTGCTCCATTTTATTTGCTTTGGGAGCAATGCCGCCTAAGACTTCATCAGCCGTAATCTCATAATCTCCTAGCCACCCAAAACCGTCCTCCGACAGCGCAAACGCTTTCGGGTGTCCGAACACCGCAAGGTTATTTTTAATCTGCACCACAGCCCTTATATTTTCTTCTCTCTCTACTCTGCCGACCAATAAAACACTTCTAGCGACTGCAAAGAAATCAATCGAACCCATGCCCCGGTATGCCGCTTTATTTCCTGCCGCTTTGTTCATATGCCCGACAAGGACAATCGCACACTGGTATTTCTCTGCAAGTGCCGCTAATTTCTTTGTCATGTCCCTTGCTTCATTCGCCCTGTTCATATCCATGCCACCGCCTAAATAGGCTTGTATCGGGTCTAAAATTAACAGCTTTGCGCCTGTCTTTATAACAGCTTCTTCCAACCGTTCATCTATCATAGAAAGTGATTTTATCTTTTCGTCAATGACCGAGATTTTCTCACAGTCTGCCCCTGCCTGTTCCAATCGGGGCTTGACCGTATCGGCAAGACCGTCCTCTGCACTCTGATAGATGACATTCAAAGGCTCTGTAAAATCCATTCCACTGTCTAAACTTTCTCCCTTAGACAACTTCGCCGCTATATTCAGTATAAATGTTGTCTTTCCGTCACCCGGATCACCCTGAATGATTGTCAGCTTGCCATAGGGAATAAAAGGAAACCACAGCCAAGAAACTTCCTGCGACTGAATCTCCGACAATTTAATCAACTGTAATTCTGTTTTTGTTTCTTCCATAAGCCCTCCATTTCTGAAAAATCGTTGTCACTGGAAGAAACCTCTGCTATACTTGTATTGTGGATACTGATAACAGAGGTTTTCCAGTTATCACAGCCCTAACAGTTGCCGCTGTCGGGGCTATTTCCTTTTTCACTGTCAAGTAAATCTGCCACTCTCCGTTGCTGATTAGGATATAAGTGTCCGTAGGTATTCAGTGTAATGCGAATATCTTTGTGTCCTACCCTCTCTTTAATCAACAACGGTTCTATACCCTTATTGATTAAGTACGCCACATGAGAATGCCTAAGTCATGAAACTTGCTTTTGAATTTATATTGCACTATTTCTTTGATTTTTGAAATAAACTCAATAAATTGCACTTCATTTATTTCAATATTAATGATATACTGAGAATAGATTTTTACTATTGAGGTATATGAGATGATTCCTTATACTGGAGATTACATTGAACATATTGATGGTAGCATAAATAATTTTAAATATTACACATTTACCCCACGTCCTCTGATGCATGGGGATATGTATAAAATGGACGATGAACTATCTGCCTTGCTAATTGAAGTTCATCGAAATATTGGATTTTTAAAGGGACTTTTTAAGTATGCCCCAAATAGAGAAGCGTTCGTCGAATTAATGCTATTAAAAGAATGCACATATTCCCGAATGATTGATTACGATACTCTCACTTTTCACGAGGTACTTGCCAGTCGCGGGAGTGGTAAAAACGATATTGCATCAATTACTAATCTCAAACTGGCATACAAGAAAGCGATAGATAGGACAATTTCAGCTCCAGTTCTAAGTGAACTTTGCGGAATTGCATTATATGGTGATGTAGTTAGCAAGCCAATTGATATTAGAGACAAACAGACCTTTTTATTGGGTGTCAGGACGAACCTTATATCTTACAACCCTACAGCCCCTGACGCAGTTTTACCAGCGCTGGCAGATATTTCTGCTTATCTATATAATGACAAAGACACTGATCCGTTAATTAAGGCTGCATTAGTGCATTATCAGTTTGAGATGATACATCCATTTGAGAGATATAACGGGATTGTAGGACGAATCATTGTTCCAACGATATTGTGCAATATCGTTGGAGAAGCAAGACCGCTAATATGTCTGTCCGAGTATTTGTATCACAACAAGAATGAATACTTCGACTTGCTTCAAACTACTCAATACAGTGGTGGTTATATTCGGTGGATCAAATTTTGTGTAAATGCTATAAATGAAACTGCAAAACGGTCAGCTCAGTTACTGACACAGTATGAAGATATTGTAGAAAAAGATATAAAACAATTAGAAGATATACAGTTGCTACCCAAAAGTGTTTGGCGTGTATATGATTATCTTAAGCTTTTTCCTGTGACTAGCATTTCCCATGCCGCCACACAGTTGGGAAGTTCGTTCAATTCAATCTCAAATGCTCTGCACTTGTTGAGTTCGAATGGCATCGTCACTCAAGAAAACGACAACATGAGGAATCGTATTTGGAAGTATACTGCGCTTGCATCCCATTTGATATAAGATTAATGTTCGTTTTAAGGGAATATTCGATAAGATTAAATTATTGGCTCTTTATTCCTGAACTTTAGGCGGCGATAAATATCTAAGATTTGGAGGACATAATGACGCAATCAAATATCATCATGTACACTACAGAAGATGGAGTCATAAAAATAGAAGTTACATTTGACCATGATACAGTTTGGCTTTCTATAGATCAAATGGCTGAATTATTTCAACGGGATAAAAGCGTAATTGGAAAACATGTAAGAAATATTTTTAAAGAAGGAGAATTGGAAAAAGAAGCAGTTTGGGCAAAATTTGCCTACACTGCTTCAGACGGCAAGACCTATCAGGTGGATTTCTATAATTTAGATGTTATTATTTCCGTTGGTTATCGGGTAAAATCCCTGAGAGGAACACAGTTTAGAATATGGGCTACTTCTATTTTGAAGGAATATATGAAAAAAGGGTTCGCATTAGATGATGATCGGCTTAAGAATCTCGGAGGCGGAAACTATTTTGATGAATTGTTAGCTCGTATCCGTGATATTCGTTCTTCTGAAAAAGTATTTTGGAGAAAAGTTTTGGAAATATATGCAACAAGTATTGATTATGACCCAAAAGCAGAAAGTTCAATTATATTTTTTAAGCAGGTACAAAATAAAATGCACTGGGCGGCTCATAAGCACACGGCGGCAGAAGTAATCTATCAGCGGGCAAATGCAGATAAGGACAATATGGGATTAACAGCGTGGGCTGGAAAGGAAATTAAACGTTCTGATGTAGAGATCGCAAAGAATTATTTAAGCGAAAAAGAAATAGATGCGTTAAATAAAATCGTTACGGCATATTTAGATATTGCGGAAGTCCATGCCTTGAATCAAGAACCCATGTATATGAAAGACTGGCTAGAAACAATTGATGACTATCTGAAAATGACAAGAAGGGATATTTTAACCACAAAAGGAAGAGTTACACATAAACAGGCTCTTGAAAGGGCGCATGGAGAGTACGAGAAATATCGGAAAAAGCAGAAGGATATCCTTTCTCCTGTGGAATGTCATTTTCTTGAAAGTATAGAAGAATTACAAGAGTTGGAAGAAAAGAATTAAATCCCTTACCTTATACTCTTTGATATTATATGTATCAGATGGATGACGAATTGGCTGTTTTACTGATTGAAGCCCACAGGAATATTGGTTTTCTGAAGGGTTTGCTAATACATTCGATAGGAGATGAAATAAATATGAGCAACTATGCAATTATTCTTGGTGTTGATAAATATAAATATGCTTCTGCATTACCATCTCGTGAAAATGATGCCAATCTTATGGAGGGATTACTAACAGCAACAGGAAAATATAAAGTGTTGCGAATAGCAAATAATGCGGCAAAGCATCAAATACAAGAAGAAATATCTTCTTTTTTACCCATAGATTCTACAGATATTGGTGAGGTTTTGTTTTATTTTAGCGGTCATGGAAAACAGGATGAACAGGGTATGCATTATGCATTGTGCGATACCGATGTAAGTAAAATCAATAGTACTTCTCTCAACAACTCTGAACTTGATGATATTATTCGAAAATGTGCTCCTAAGCTATATGTCAAAATCATTGATGCTTGCCAATCTGGGGTTGCCTACATAAAAGGCATTGATGAAATAGATGGCGATTTTAAGTGCATTGAAGCAAAAGGATTTGAGAATTGTATTTTCATCTATTCGTCATTAAAATCTCAATCATCTTATGCTGAGGATCTTTATAGTAAATTTACAAAAGCTATCATAGATGCCGTTGAAAGTATATCAGCACCAGCCGTAAAATTTACAGACATTCAAAATTACTTGAGCGACATTTTCAATTCAGCAGGAGGCATACAGACTCCATATTTTAGCACGCAGTGTGATGGCACGGAGTTGTTTTTTGAAAAAAACTCAAATGTATTAGCGTATTTGCAAAGCCTTCATCCAGAAACTTCTGATATCAACGATAATTCGCAGTCGAACATTGATGCTGTTAAAGCGTATTTAGGTAAATGCCGGGATGATGGTGATGTGAAATCAATGATTGAGAAAATTCAAGATGCTCTAAATAATTGGAAATTGGAACACAGCTTTTTGAATGAGTTTTATGAATGTGAGTGCAAAACAAATTTTCCTTATGAATACCATAGATACCATGAAGATACCAGTCTTGTGAAAATGTTACATGGCAGGATGGAAAAGGAAAATTTGTTTATTGAAGTGGAGTATACCTCCGTCAAAAAACAAAATCCTCTGGTGGAATCTCTTTTTTCAGGCTATAAGGATATTCCTGTATCATATCAATCCGTGGCAAATCAACTTCCATCTGTTTTCGCTATCCACTTTAAGGCCTTGGATAGCAATTTGCCCGACTATGTAGTACCATTTATTTTTGTATATAGCCCTACTTTCTTCTATGTTTTTACATGCACAAAACAATTTGTCCGAAAGGGCTGGAAAGAATATGAAAATGGTCGTTACACAAAATATGTTTACACAAAATTTGAATATGATAGTTTCAATGAATCGGATTGGTATCGTTATCAGATAAAGCGTTTACAGGAAACTGTTGACTTTATTGAAAAAACATTACTTGAATATATTGAACCCAAATAACTTTTCTACTCAATTCAACAGATGGTATCTGTTAAATCAAAGAAAGTGCTAACAATCCAGAAAATGCCAGCGACCGGCTGGCATTTTCAAATCGGAACCTAGTACTCTATCCGGCTAGTTTCTAAACTATAACCGGATACAGCCTGGCCAATTTAATCCGTGCATCCTGTGTCTTAAACTGCCAGTTGATTTTTGCACATTCTGCATTACGCCTGATAGTCCATGCACGAACCTGCTGTTTGAAGCTTTCCAAATCTGGCAGCGGCTTTCCCAGGGCCTGGCGGCTCATGATGCCGATTTCAATCTCTGCCATGTCCAGCCAGCTCCCGTGTTTTGGCGTGTAATGCCATTCAAAGCGTTCTGCCAGCCGCCGTGCTTCTTCCGGCGGGAATGCCTTATATAATGAAGCCGGGGAATGGGTATTTAGATTGTCAGTAACAAGGACTATCTTCTCCGCCCGCGGGTACAGGGTGTCAGAAGTATGCCGAAGGATCTCTCCAAAATCCAGCGCTGTGCGGGTTCGCGTCACAACAGTCTCCCTCCTGCCTGCCAGAGGTTCGGAAATCATGAAGACATCTGCAACGCCGTTGCGGATATACGCCGAATCTACTTTTTCAGGCTGGCCCGGTTCACAGGGCACGCGGGTTTGCTTTATGAGCTGTTTGTTCGTTTCATCTATGCAGACGACGGGACGGAGAGGGTCATACGGGCGCTTGTATACCTCCAGCACGTCCTCCATCTTTGCCACGAATTCTGCGTCTGCTTCTGGAATGCACCATTCCTTTACAAGCCACGGCTTGATTTCGTTTTTTTCATGACCTCGCAGACGGTGGTGTCCGTTATGTAATCGACCACTTCCAGACGGATCAGCTCATCCGCGATTGCCTGCATGGTCCAGCGCGAGGCTCCTTCCGGCGGTTCCGAACAGGCTATGGCGCATATCCTGGCTTCCACTTCGCCGGTCACCTTGCGGCGGCGGTTTTCCTGCACCTTCCGCCCAAGGGCTGCCTCCATCCCCTCCATGACGAACCGCTGGGCAATGCCTGCAATGGTGGTACGGGAGGCCCCATACGCGTCTTTGATTCGGTCATATGTCCATGCCCTGTTTTCAGGCTTCTGGTCCAACTTCAGCAGTATCTGCGCGTGCTTTATGCGGTAACCCTTTCCCCCTTTTTGTATCAATGCTTTCAACTCCTGTATTTCATCGTTTGTCAGCGTGACAATGTAGCGTGGCATATCTGCGTCCTCCAATACCGTTTTTAATGGAGTATAGCAAATTTTTCCCGAACCGTAAAGTATTGTTACTAACCGGATAGAGTACTAGTATACAGGTATATATTTTTTGTCGTAGGTTTGACATACGGGTGTCTAAGGTCATGTACCCGGATATTCTTCACTCCGGCTTTCGCTATTTGGCGTTTCATTTTATGCTGAACCGCTTCCTGCACGATTGGGAAAAGTCTTTCATCGTCCGGCATACCATAGTGACCGTCAACAAAATCTTTAATTTCCTTTTTCAAAAACTCCGGGATTTCAACGGTTCTTACAGACTGCTTTGTTTTCGGTTCTGTAATAACGTCCTGCCTGCCAGTACGATAATACGTTTTGGTAATGCTGATTTGGCTATTTTCAAAACTAATATCGCCCTTTGTCAAAGCCAATAATTCTCCAATCCTACAGCCCGTCCAAAAGAGGATTTCAAAGATTAAATAATATCGTGTTCCCGGCTCTATCGTCTGAATAAATCTCTGATATTCCTCTGTTGTCCAAAAGTCCAAACTTCTTGAATCGGAATTTCCCATGCGCTTCACTTTTTTACATAGATTTGTGTGCAAATCATAAATGCGTGACGCATGAGTAAATATACAGGTCAACTGATTTTGTATCATTCTCAAATAGCTTTCCGAAAATCCCTTTGTCTGCATTTCGTTCTGCCACTGTATAATTTGTGAAGCGGTAATCTCACTCAACATCTGTTCGCCAAAGTAAGGAATAATGTGTTGCTCCATCATATACCGTTTATTCTTCATGGTACGGTCTTTCAATTCATTCTGCTTATCCTCAAAATAGACTTCCATAAATTCACTCAACTTCATATCCATGCTTCGGCTACTGCTTAATTTCTTTTGCCGCTCGTACTCCAACGCTTCTCTTTTTGTTTCAAATCCTCTCTTTCTTCGCTTTTTCTTCTCTCCCTTTGCCGTTGTTTCAAACCATTGCGCCGACCACTTTTTTGTGTCTTTCTCCTTATAAGCCATACCGCCACGCTCCTTTCCTTAGCTTATTGATAACTCATAACCGTACATTTTCTTTGCCCAAAACGCCCTCGGAATACGTCCCGCCATTGTAATATACCCCTGTCCTGCAAGTTCCCTGTTCAGTTCTTTTACAATCTTGTAGGCATGAGATTTTGAACAATTTAACTCTTTGGCTATATCTTCCGCACTCATCATATAACGGTAGTTTGCCACACGTTTGTCCTTCCTATTCTGTCAAGCCTAAATTTATTGATTTTACAGGCTTTGACGATTTTTATTTACCTCAAAAACAGAGCCGGGAGTGATGGATATCGTTGTATCATGTACCGAATAGCTGATAAATGGGTATAGTTTTAAAAGCATCCCTTTTGGTTCGCTTTATAAAGGCTATTTTCCCTCTGATCAACTATGATGATGAACCTTCCGTGTCTATGGGGATCGTGTCCCAACTTCCTTCGTCCCATCTACCATACACTGAGTGCCGGCCAAGCTCCTAAACGGGGTCATGCCCCACGGATAAAACCGATGCCGGCTACAGCTCTTGTTTTTCTGTTTGATTGTTACTGACCTGCATTCACCTGCCATGGTACTGATTTAATCAGTGGACGCTATACCACTACAGACTCTTGTTGGTTTCTGGCTGATGCAGTCCCTTTCAGACTCCATCGTTTACGGGTTTCTCTTCCAGAACCCTGTCCAGTCTCCAATGCTTATGATCCGTGACTCGACAGAGTTCTGGAGTGTTATTGCTCATTTTTATTTCTTATGCCGCCATCTGGGCCGGTGCAGCTTCCGGGCGTTTGATATCCTTCAACATTTTTTGCGGATCATATGTTGCCCCCGTCTTCAGGATTGTGTAGATCACCCTTAGTATCTTGCAGGCTATCACAATCAGTGACTGCATCCTTTTTAGCGGATTCCTGGCCCGTGTTGTGTAGTACACATGCAATTGTTTAAATTCTTCTGCATGTGAAACCGCTGATTTTGCCGCCTGGAACAGCCAGTACCGGAGCCGTTTGCGTCCTCTGTGACTGATTTTTGTCTGTCCCCTGTGCTTACCTGAGCTGCATGCCACAAGACCCATTCCACTTAACTTCTGGATTTCTTTTACGTCATCAAATCTGCTGATATCCCCCATTTCTGCCACAATCCCGGCTAAAATGTTCTCACCCACACCTTTGATTTCCAGAATATTTTCTGCATAAGGTATTTCCATACATTTCTTATGTAAGGTACTTTCTATCCGGGCAAGCTGTTCATCCAGCTTCAGGATCTGTTCTGAAAACCACCTCACTGCCTCACGGCCAGCACTGGTTCCATCTTCCAATCCCACGCTTTTCTCTGCATGGTTCACGATTTTACTGGCCCTGCTATAACCGCGTCCTCTCAGCTTCGCATCATGCCAGATGTTTCTCAGCCCTTCTGTTCCCAGTGCTGCAATCTCAGACGGGATGCAGGATACTTTCAGTACTTCCAATGCGAATGCACCATCGATTTTTCCAAATGCGTCCATGTATTCCGGAAAATAAATCTTAAGTTCTCTGTGAAGACGGTTGACATTTCTGATTCGGTCTTCTGTAAGCTGGTCTCTGAACATCGAGAGTCTTCTCATATCTGCGTAGGTTTTTTCCGGAAGATAAGGCATCCCATAATTACCGTCTTTTACAAGATTTGCAATTAGTTTCGGATCCTTTCTGTCATCCTTGTGCTGATGTTATCTTCAATTTCCTTGCTCTGCTTTACAGCATATGGATTGACCTGAACAACGCTGATTCCTTCCGAAATCATCCATGCAGCTAATGCAAACCAGTAGTGCCCTGTCGGTTCAAGGCCCAGGACGATCTGTCTTTTTTCATTCTGCGCCGCATGTTTCAGCATCCATGCTTTCGCATTCTCAAAACCTTCTGCCGTGTTACTGAATTCAAATGCCCCTTTGCCCAGTTCCCTTCCCCTGATGTCGATTGCTCTTATATAATGGGTTTCACTGCCTATATCGCATCCGACTATAAGCATGTCATCTGTAATGAAGGAAAGTTTGTCATTCTTGGCAAATTTACCATTTGTTTCCAGTTCTCTCCATGTATACGATTTTAATTCTTTTTCAACACCTTCCATTCTCTTTCTAAGTTCTTCTGTTGACAAAAGAAGATTTGCCTGGTTTTCTACATTTACTTGCTTTTTTGTTTGATTTGCCTTAACATTCATCTTAGATACCTCTTGTGTTTTTGGATTTTACCAACTGGCTGGTCAGTAATAATCCAACTATATACGAGGTATCTTTTTTTATCAACTCCCTTTACACTTTATATTATACAGGAAGCTCCTTTCCCCTTTTAGAAATTCATTACACTATTTGTATTTAATTGTTGTACGAATTTCGTATATTCATATTAACACCTTATCCGAACAATGTCAACACTTCGTAAAAATATTTTTACGAACTTCGTATCTATATTTTTTCTTTTTTCATATTTTTCTCTTTTATGTTTTTCGTATATGTGGTATGATGATAAATAGGATTTATGCTTTTCGTAATTATTCAACATATGAAAATAGGAGGTCACTATGGGCGATGGAAAGAAACTGAAAGAAATACTTGACAGTAAGAACACAAATGTCCGTCAGATTGCAAAGGCTACTGGAATTAGTGCTACAACACTATATTCTATTATTCAAAAGGATTCCAATATCCGATTTGACTTTGCCTTGCGGTTGGCAAATGAATTAGAAATTGATGTGAATGAGATATGCGCCGCCAGTCCGTTCTCCGGCGCTATTACTGAAGAAGAAATATATCCCACGCTCCCCGATGGACTGAATGGCGCTCTTGACGGAAACAGGGTAAAAGTATATCTGAAAAATTCCCTATATCCGCTTATGTACCTGTTTGGAAAAAACAGTATGCCCGATGTGGATAATCTGTTGACTTCATTTTATCAACTAGACGATGAAGCAAGAAAGGAAGTAGTGGAAACGATACAGTTCAAGTTGCAGTACCACAAAGACAAAGAGCGGGCAGAACAGGTAAAGCAAATAAAAGGTTGGTAAAAAATAACTCCAGTGAATATATTCGTTCACTGGAGTTATTATCTAATGATCAATATCCTGTCTATTGACAATTTTCAGATAGTTTCTTTTCAAATCGTTGACTGAGCCAAAGAATATTTGCTCTGATTTAGAAAAAGAATGCTTTTGTAGTTTTAGCTTTAACAGTTCAAAAGTACATATCATATCTGCCACCTGAAATAACCTATAATCCGATGGTTTTACTTTTCGGAACTCCACTCTTGGCAAAAACGCATTAAACAAGGTCGATAATATTTTGTTTAACTCGACTTGGCCATTATCATAGTATATTTTAACCAAGTCGAATGAAAGCAAGAAGTCATAGTGTTCCCTAATAAAAACAGATATTTGTTTTGAAAGTTTACCTGTTGCTTCAACAATATCTTCAATATGCTTTTTCTCGATATGGAATGCTTTATACTTTACCCCACTCTGTCTCATAAACGTAACCATTTTATTAAATATCTTTCTACGTTCTAAATAATCCATTTCAGAGTATTCTTCCTCTTTTCGAATAATAGGACCTGTATGTATACAATGATTTTCTAAGCCCAAAAGTGATAGTTCTCTATTTAAATATTCCATTGACTCTTGAATAGATATGTCTTGTTCATGAAATACCATTGTAACTATATACCAAGGAGAATGATGATCATACTCACCAAAATCCCCAGACTCATCAATAAAAATACTTAGTTCTTTCATATAACGCCTTCTTACTTCAAATTCTGTACAAAAATTGGCGGGTATATACCCGCCAATAATGGGGAACCTCCCCATCTGCTGATGGACCCGGGTCTTTCGACCAGCCCAAACTGTAACGCATTACAGTTTTATTCTATGTACATCATATCATGTTTATACATAATTTTCAAGGTCAATCTCATGCTTTCTGTTTGGTTTCTATTTGATCACTTAAGCTTTCCGAATCATTATATCCCATATATATCAAAAAGTGACAACTGTCCATCTGACTTTTTTTGTGACATATAATTCCATATAGTTTTATCTAATACACTTTCACCCACTTCTAATACAGATGCAGCCTTTCGCAATATTCTACTTGCTTCCTTATAATCGGCTGTCAATACACCTGCTATTTCAAGAAATTGAAACATATGCCTGTCAATCGGTATCGCTTGCTGACCAGATAGTAATTTCATATAATCAATAGTCTTTCTTCCTACTCCATTAATTTCTAATAAGCTCTCCGCATTCCTATCATCCAATATCCACTCCGCCAAATCGTCTTCTGTATTTATATTACAATTATACAAATACCAAGCCAAATCGCAGATTGTATCTTGCTTTCTTTTGTTTTTCCATTGTATTATTTCCTCAATTGATATTGTCTGAAATAGTATTATGAAATCACATGTCGTCTTATAATCCGAATATTTACTCAAAATATTATAAACTCTTGGATATACCACACTTTTATAATTCATTCCTGCTTGTAATACTGAATCTGTCAATGTTGCTGCCATGTTATAATATGGTGTTCTCTGTGTAATTTCAGCATAATTGTGAGGAATTCTTTCCAAAAGGTCTATAACCCTTTGAACTGAGTTATCTATATTATTTATATTATCCATTAATCTTTCCCTCTAATATATTATTTAACGCATTTATGCGATCAACACAGTTAGGACATGCTCCACAAGGCATTTCTGCATTGACTTGGCATGAATATGTTCTTTCAATAGGTGCCTTGAGCTCTAAACCCAACTTGGCCACCTCTGTTTTAGTCATTTCTCGAAATGGCATATTAATTCTAATAGAGCCATATTCAAATAACAAGTTTTCTAGCTTTGTAAAAAATTCCATCGAACAATCAATCTCTTTTGCATGGTTACTATTAATAAATGCTGTATACACATCTTTAATACCCATGGATTGTGCATATGCCGATGCTAATGATAAAAATAAAATATTTCTGTAAGGAAGATACATATTCTCTGCTACGACACTATCCTCCCACAAATTTGCCTCTACTATCATACGAGAATTTGATTCTCTATAAACATCACCTATTTTAATTACTCGCACATTTTCTACATATTCTGCGGGAAGTACTTGCAAAAGCGTTTGATATTCCTTCTTTTTACAATGCTGTCCATAATCAATAAATAAAATTACGACATTCTTATTTTCTTTAGCAAGCTTATATGCCAAGACAGTAGAATCCATTCCACCGGACGCAAGCAAAAGACAATCAATATTATTTTCCATTTTTCACCATCCTACTTACCTCAGTAAACACTGCATCAATTACTTGGCTCTTCGTATTACAATAATGTGTACATGAATTTTTCAGAAACATATTATCTAATTTCAAATATGGATCATAAAGTATTATAGGTTTTCCTTTAGCTTGGTAATTACCAATTTCCACCAAGGTTCCTTGATCATTGTAGAGTAATGTTGCTATCATTAATTTGCATTCCGATAACAATTCCATATCTTTAGCAAATATAGCTCTTTCTTCACTAATCGCCATATCTTTATCTACTTGCCCATTTTCTTTAATTGGTCTCCTAGGTTTAAAATTATGATATAAAAGAGAGTTCACTAAAATATCCAATTTCTCTGTATTTACATAATCAAAATCTGGAGCTGCCATGTAAATTGGGTAATTAACTCTTTCATTCCATGGAACCCTTATTCCTTCCATTTCAACAAAATCTTCAACATTTAAAGAAATAAGTTCGGTGTTCTTTTTAAACTCTTCTTGTTGAAGTGTTTGTGCATATAAAGCAGATATCCACGATGCAAATGCCATATTATGTATAATATTATTTGCCGCCACTTCGGATATATATGCAATATCATATACATCTCCAACGCCTACCGAATGAATAGTCTTACCAACGTAAGCTGGTGCCTCATAACTTGCTTTTTCTTTAAAATCATAAAGCCATGAACCACCCCTATTTTCTTTTACTAATAACTGACACACATTCCTTTTACTAAAATATACTATTAAATCATCATAACTAACTTCTTTAAAATACTTTTCAAATGATGTTGATGATGTCGATAAAAACACCGTCTGAATATTTATAGCATCTAAACCCACAATATCATCACAATCACAATCATAATTCATATCGATATGAATTCTTCCTTCATAGTCTGAAAGTTCACTTAATATTTTAGCGTTCCCATATCTTCCAGGAAAAATCATAACATCGGTCGGTGCAAAATCATCGAGCACTTGAAATAATGGCAATTTGCAGATATACTCTGCTTGTTTGCATAATATATTCTCATATAGCTGATTACCACTCTCATCCGACTGACCGATTAACATCACATTAGGTGCCTTATCAACATTGCCTAGGCAATACACATTACTAGCCCTTAATACATCCATTCCAAATTTTTCGACATCTTTTACAAGATAACTAGGTGCATAATATGCCAATGCATATTCCATATTCACTGCATCGCAACTTCTTGCAGCGTGAAAAATTCCCCCAAGTCTGGATATACTAAATCCATTCTCTCTGACATCAAAATGATGGTCTACATATATTTCACCAATTATTAATACTTTTCCTTTATGCATACAAATTTACCACAATAAAAGGAATTGGTAATAATCCAGATGATTTAATTGCTCCTGAATATCTCTTCCCTTTTTTTATACACAAATTTAAATAATTATAGGATACTGGTAGATTTCCAATAACCTCTTGAGTGCTTGTCAAAACAACCGCCAATCGTTTATTAATCAATTGCATTGCTAATTCAACCGGTTCACCAGCAGAAGGCACATCATTATGGTTCAAAAAATATTCTGATATAGCTACATCCTCCAATCGAATATTCTCAATTTCTATCGGACATCCATCTCCACCATTAGCAATGGAGCCTGCGCCACCACCACTATACATTCCAAACATTCCATTACCAGTAGACCCCATAATACACCTCCGTAAAAATATGTTACTGTTATTTTACATCTCCTTTGCATTTTTGAACAGTCGGAACATATGGTCTATTCCATTACAGCTGTAGTAATTACTTTAAATTTTATTTGCGTAGTTTCTGGCACCGTTTTGGCACCGCTGACCACACTTTCACTGTTACACCGACGCAAAAAGGCTTTCGGAGAAATCCCCGAAATCCTTGATTTTATTGAATAAATTGTAATTACTCGATGATTGTAGCAACTCTACCAGACCCTACTGTACGTCCACCCTCACGGATTAGGTTGAGGGAATCTTGTGTGACAGATGGCATGTTTTCGGGGTTTTCTGTCATTTGGTTTCCTGAGAATATTCAATTTTCTCTATGTTTTTAAATTTTTTGTAGCCACCTTGTAGCCAACGCATAATTGTTAGCACACTTACTTTTTCCTATAACGTCTATCCCTGTTACTTCCAATTATCTCTATATAATCAGAAAGTCCTTTTAAAATGTCCTTTGTACGGCTTTCTTTTAAATTCAACAATTCACAGAAATCCCAAATTCCATACTCTTTTCCTTCTTCCATAAATGCAAGAATTTTATCATACTGCATCTGAGTCTTTTTCGTCACTTTTTTATTGCCGCTTTTTATCGCCGCTTTTTTATCGCCGCTTTTTATCGCCGCTTTTTTATCGCCGCTTTTCTTGCCTGCATTTTCTTCATCACGCCAAATACCGTCTGCTCCTACTTGTCCATACTGACCGTATCTTAGCATAGACATATATTTTTCACAACCCGACGCGCTTATCAAAACGCCCCCATTTTCAGCATCTATGAGCGGAAGCGGCGCATTTATCTTTTTACACTCTGTTTTTATCTTTAAAAAGCCTCTACCCCATGCCTCCACATCTCCTGAACGAAAAGACACATCTGCGATTTTAGGATTATATGGTACAGATTCATGCTTATTATATACCCGCTCATCAGCAGGCACACGTTTTGACCATGATCCCATATTAAATATAACGATTCGGTCTTCATATATGGATACCTGAATCGGCACACCTGTTGCATAATCTTTATGATTAACCGCATTGAGAAGCAATTCGCGAACCATACCTCTAGTCAGCATAAAGGTTTCTGTCCGTTGAATACCCTCATAATCTACTAATGCTTTAAAATATTTTGTAAAAATCAAACCAATCGCTTTATCGGTTTGTAAAAGAAGCGGTCCCTCCACAACATCCTGATACTGCAAATCTTCTATCAGTTCCGCATCTTCGCCAAAAGCTCCTACCAATGAAAAATAACCAATTTTAATATAAGAACCCGTCACATAACGTTCCGGTGTCGGATGAAACAATAAAATTGCCGCTCTTGTTAAATATTCTCCATCAAATAATTTTAAATTGCGCAGCAATAACTCATCAGAAACATTAACTTCGCTCTCCGTCATCCTGTTGCTTTTCACTGCCTTCTTTCTAAATGCCTCCAATGCATCTTTACTCAAATCTGATACACTAACCTCTGGAACCGGAACTGTATCCCACGTTTTTCCAGCGCGTTCCAACAGAAAATTTTGCAGTTCAAAACCATTTAATTCATGCAATGTTGAGCCGGAACGTTTATAATATTTTCCATCACACGAAATGGCAAACGGATATTTTATAATTTCTATGGAAATATAATCCCTTGTGCCATCCGAATCCTCCCATATTTTGTTTTCTTTTTCCATCATTACAATAGAATTATAACGCTGATCGGTGCTTTCTATCACTTTAGAATTTAGTTTTCCACAAGTATATTGGTTAATTAGCTTTTCTGATATATTTGCAGGGATACAATTTCCATAACGAATATTTTCCGCTCCATTTGTCTGATGGAGATTAATACTGGCTATAATCCCCAGCTTATCATTAATCTTATTTGGCAAACCTTCGAGCAGTCTTTTGGCATCTTTTATTCCAACCACGTAGCCATCATCATTTACTCCAATATACAAAATGCCGCCATCTGTATTAGCATATCCACACAACCATTTTAGAAACTCATCCTGCCATGACCATTTCCATTCCATTTGTTGTGTCTCCTGTTTTTGCTGCTGTTTTGTGTTATAGTCATTCATTTTCTCCACAAACTTCCTTTCAATCCAAACTATTTCCTGCCAATATATTCCTTCGTTAAGTAAATGATACACTGATACAAGTTCCGCAGACAAATCTGGAAGTTCTCTCATTTTAAAATCATCTAAACTTTATTCGGATTTAATCTATATCGGTACACTACTTCATCAATGCTTTCCCCAAACAGATCCCTATATCGCTCTAAATCCTGTCCTTCTTTTTCTGCAATTTCACTAAATTCCTCCACAAAACGTGAAAATGCCGTTTCCTCTTCTCCAATTTTAATAGCTCCCATCTTTTCAAACACATATTTACTATGTGAATTATTTGAGGAAATACGAATTAAAAAATAGTCAATCTTTCTAATCTCGCATACTCTTCCGGCAAATAGGCGGACTGCCTTTGGCGCTATTCCCTGATTTCGTTTGTTTTCTAATAAATCTATCCCTATTTCAGGTATATTACTATCTGGCTGCTGTAATTCTATACTTCCACAATAATCCCCGTTTTCCGTAAACAATGAAAAAACGCTATCCGCATTTTTTAATATCTGTTCCCACATCATATCCCTTGATACCGGATTCAAATATAATGATGCTTCTCCATTCAATTGCCTATGTAGTTCTACATAATCACATCTATCCGCATTGGATATGGGACATATTATAAATTCCCCATCTGCGGCAAAAATATCCCGCCCCATCATGCTATATCTTCTCCTGTTCGTAAATCCCAAAACTGATCTAGCTTAAGTTTTCTCAATATTCTCTAACGTTTATCTAAATATCCAGCTAAAGTGAATCCGTTACAATGGAAACTCTTGCCAAACGATATGATTACTCTATCTAAATTTTAATTGCAGATATCTCATACTCTTTCACTTCCTTTATTGTCCACGACTTATCTTCCATATTATAATACTCCTCTTCTATCTCCATTAACAAATGACTGCAGTAACTTCTAAATTCCAGATTATCATAATTGTCCTCTTTTATTTTTTCCAAACAATGCATTACATTTAAAAAATTGCTCTGAGCAATATTTTTCAAAGCTCTATACGTACTATTATATAACCCAAAATAAGGTTTATCTTGAAATCCCTCATGAAATCGAAGTAATACTAATTTAATTAATATATCAATATTCTTTTCCTCAGAAATTTCTCCAACAGCCTCCGTAATTTCACAGACATCCTGATTTAAATCTGGCACTGCATTTTTCTCTTTTGCCATCTGATAGTATCGTTCTAAGCCAAATCCACTTTCTGCCTCAATTAGCTTCTTCAAAAATGCAAATCCATCCTCTGACGCTTGATTTTCAGCAATCATCCGTTGAATTAACCGCTCGTCCTTATACCCATTAAATTCATCTGCCATTAAATATAACATTGTGTTATCGGCATCCTTCAGATATCTTTCAATTACATAATTAAAACCTTTTATTTTGGTGATATAATCCAACGCTTTTTTTCTTAACCACTCCCGATATTCACAGTCCTTAAATATCGTATCCGCCAGTTCCAAAGCATCCTCCATATCATTTTTGAAACAATACTCAAAATACGGCTCAGCTAAATTTCCTTTAACTTTTCCATCCTTTAAATTTCTACGCACCTGTTGTCTTAAAGTATAATCATCTAATCGTTTTGTAATATAATCTGCAAAAATTGATTCTTTCTCCTCATCACCAAATAAATACGGATCAATCAAAAGCATACTTATTATAATCTCCTTGCGATAATCAAACCCAAAATGATTCGCAAAGAAGATACACCAAACGCAGCGTGTTGTATATGTAACACTTCCATCCTTCTGATAGACAATTTCGTTCCCAAAGTCTATTTGTTCCACAATTTTCAAACAATAATCCTTAATATAACAGATATGTGCATCGCATATTTCAATAATATTTTTTTCTTTTATTTCCTTATATATCTTTAGGATGGAAAAGTCCTCCCAACAAAGTATATGTGAAAGGAAATGAACAACCTTCTTGTCGCGAAAATTATTTTTGATAATCGCCCATTTCACTTTCTCAAGGTCATATCTTAACTCTGTACGGTTATATCTCATCTCTTCTAAATCTTTATATGTAGTTTCTTCTCCATTGCAAAGTTCTGCCACTTCCTCAATTAATTTTTGAAAGGCATTTTGGTCGAATAAAGCTTCAAAGTATTTTTGTTCTCCTTCTTCTCTTATTTTTTTATAATCAATTATATATTCTTTCACAATTTCAATGCCATCCGTTTGAGACACCAACTTTACAAATTCGTCATTTCTATAACTATCGTTCTTGCTTCTTCGCACAAAAGAAATAAACATTTCCTTATTTTGGAGTGAATCGTTCTTATATTTTTCGGCAAAATCATCTATACATTTCTCATCCATAATATTTTCTAAAATGCATTCGCTGTAAATATTATATGGTTGTTGTAATATCCACTCATATGTTGAAAAAACCTGCCCTGTATTTAGCAGGAAAACCCTTGCATTTTGCATAATGTCAGTTTCATAAGTAATAGATGCCTTCCAAAATATCTCTTGGACACAAGGAAGGATATCCTGCTTCCCTTCTTTAAAAAATGTTTCAGCCTTTATAAACAGCCCTTCTAGCAAATGCTTAAATAATTCCATTGTCGAATGAGAGTCTACTTTTTCTAAAAGAAAATCCAAAACTTTCTTAATGGATTCATATTTCTCCAAAGACGCAAGAATATCCTCGGTGCCTCTTCGCATTCCATAAGTTACCGTATCATAATAATCCAAATCTTTCATACCATCCAATATAAAATCAACTGCATCATCCTGTAATCCATTTTCTAAAATATAATAATATAAGGATCTGCGAATATCGGAATCATAACTCCCAGCAAAAAAATCTAATAACTTCTCTGCATCTTCTTTATCATATAAAATAGGGTTGGTTAATGCCGTAATAGCCGCTGCAGTCTCATAACTTCTTGTACTCTCATTAAAGCAACAGTCTAATAAGACAGCCCTTACTTTTTTTATTTTTCCAAAATAATCTGTCATTTGTCCAATTATATGAATTGCGTTTGACTGTGAGCGGAAATGACAGGGTTTCTGTATCTCCTCTAGCAAATACAAAATACTTTTTTCTGTTTGTCCGAATTTAGCTAAATCCTCCTCGCTATTCCTATCCCTTGATATCCAAACATTATCATTTTTATATCCTTCCATTATGCTACAAAAAATACTGGTTTTAATGTTTTCGTTTAGTCTGCAAGACTCAAACTTAACCACAATGGAAGGTTCTGTTTTTACAATCCAATCAAGCAATTCTTGTTTTGGATAAATCATAACCGCAAATGACAGCACATTCATCCATGAAGCTTTTATCTTGTTTTTGTTTTCTTTATACGTGACCAAATCAATAACTTTATTCAGCGGAATATCCTTTATGTATTCTGCTGCCAAATATTCTCTAAAATTATTATGTTCAAATTCATATTGTCCTTCGTTATTCTGTTTCAGAACTCCACAATATTTTATAATTTCTCTTTCACCTCTGCTTAACAATTTCTGATATTCATCTAAGGAAAGCGATGTTTTTCTCATACATTGCATTGCAAATGCCAAAAATTCTAAACTCTCTATGACTTCTCTCTTACAGCTTTCAATATCCCTTGTGTTAATATATTTATCTTTATCCTGCTCAAAGCTACTAGCAATGAGTTCTCTCATCAATTGATCAATTTCTTGCAGATTTCCGGTATTTTTAAATAATTTTGATAATTGTGCCAAATAAAAAGGGGAATAAACTTGTTCCTTCAAATTTTTATTTTTAACTTCATTCAAAAACAAAGCATTTTCAATCTCATTTCTTTTCAAATACTCATCTATATCTGTATTACTCAATGGACACAAGGAACACTCATAAAAATCGTAAAAAGTACCCGCCTTCGTTTTCTCTAAAGCATTCCTGTAAAAATTATTTCTGGTTGATATCACAATTTTTTGTTCGGGATTTTTCTTAACAAAGGTATTTATTCTCCTCGCAAAACTATTTAGATTCTGTTCCTCTATTTCGTCAAATCCATCAAAAATTAAAACCATAGGTTCATCTTCTATATCCGCAGAAATCAATTCCTCAATCGTTTCATTCACATAAGCGTTTAATTTAACAAATACCGGATACGCTTTCCTAGATTGTGCTATCATATACGCCAAATTTTGAAGTTCATATGATTTTCCGGAACCTGCTTCCCCAATTAAAACAATCCGTACTTTTTCAGACAATACATCATAAAGAGATTTCATCTGCTCCATATTATAGATTAGGCTAATTCCGCCTCTCTGCACAATGTCAAACGGTCCAACCTTGCGGGATATATAATCTTCTGGACGCTGAAACTTCAATAAATATTCTTGTCCAATGATTGCCTCTTCATTTACAACGGGATTTGATTCAGGGTATACTGGAATAGGTGTATAAATATCACGGTCAACTAAATAAAAATAATTTACAATCTTAGCAATTCTATTTCGTTCAATTGTTATCAAATGAAATTGGCTCCCCATCTCCTCTGACTTAAAGAGCATTGCACCTACTCCTAACGAATAGCCTTCTTTTCCTATTCCTCGCCAAAAAGTTCCATGTGTATGTCCATGAAAATGATATCTAATATTATTTCTGTCCATAACATTCCGCAGTCTAGGAAAATTACGAATATTAGCATCATCCGTATCATCTTCACTCACTGTACTATGATGCGTAATTAAAATATTTTCCAAAAAAGGATTTGCACATTTTTCAATTGCATCAAAATCTACTTTTCCATAATTGTAGTCTTTATGATATGTTGAATTAGCCAAAATAAAATTAAAGTTTTCAATGCTTTTCACGCAGCAGCTATCTGTTTCAAATATACCCATGACATCCTCACAGTATTTTTTATTAAACTCATCAAATGCACAAAAACTATTATTACACATATCATGATTGCCTGGAACCATGACAAATTCTATTCTCTCTTTTCGAGCTTTATCTTCAATGTAATTAAATACCTTCTGTGCGCTTTCAAAGTATTCCTTTTGTCCGTAATCTACAACATCGCCACACATCACTATAATTAATAATTCCACAGGATCCATTTGCCGGATAATTACTTCCATCATCCTGTCAATCCTATAGTAAACCTTTTTAAGATAAGACTCCGCACTGTCATTTATATGTAAATCTGAAATCATCAGCATTTTCATTTATCAAAACACCTCTTAAACTCGTTCTCTCTAATTTTTTTCTAGCTGTTGCTTCAACTCTTTAAAGCTCTCCAATGCACTTTCCAAGTTCTCTATAATATCGTCTGCAAGTTCATCCGGATCTGGAAGATTGTCCAAGTCAGCAAGTGATTTGTCTTTCAGCCAAAAAATATCTAAGCTTGTCTTATCCCGTTTTAAAATCTCATTCACACTAAATTTGCGCCAACGCCCTTCCGGATTTTGTTCTGAGTAAGTTTCTTTGCGCTCGTAACGGTTTTCGGGATTATAGCATAATATGAAATCTTCTAAATCCTGATCCGTCATCGGATTCTGCTTTAAAGTAAAGTGCATATTCGTCCGAAGATCATATATCCAAACATCTTTTGTCTGTGTATCCGCACTTGCAGGGCGCTTATCAAAAAATATAACATCCGCCTTTACACCCTGCTTATAAAAAATCCCCGTTGGGAGCCGCAAAATGGTATGTAAATCAGTAGTCTGCAATAAATTTCTACGGATTACCTCCCCCGCCCTACCTTCAAACAATACATTATCAGGAACTACTACCGCCGCCTTTCCTGTCGTATTTAAAATCGTATTGATATGTTGGACAAAATTTAATTGCTTGTTAGAACTGGTTGTCCAAAAATCCTGTCTGTTATAAATTAAATCCTCTCCCTCCTGTTCCCCCTCTTCATTCGTAAACACTAAAGATGATTTTTTCCCAAAAGGCGGATTCGTTAGAACATAATCCACCCTGTACCCGGGATCAGTCAAAAGCGAATCACCATGCACTATCGGAACTTTTCCATAAATATCCCCAATATTGTGAAGATACAGATTCATTAATGCCATTTTAAATGTTTCTGCAACAAGCTCATTTCCATAAAAAGTTTGATTTTTTAAAAATTCTTTTTGTTCTCTGTCAAGAGTATAATTGTCCGGACTAGCAATATATTCCTGTGCTGCCAAGAAAAATCCGCCACTGCCACAACAAGGATCCGCTATCGTCTTCATCGGTTCAGGTCGTACACATCGCACCATTGCCCTAATAATCGGTCTTGGAGTAAAATACTGTCCTGCACCGGATTTTACGTCCTCCGCGTTTTTCTGTAACAATCCCTCGTAAATCTCACCCTTAACGTCCGATGACATGGATACCCATTTTTCCTTGTCTATCATCTGAACAATACGGTACAAAATGGCGGCATTGCTGACTTTATTTACAGCGCCCTTAAAAATCTGTCCAAGGATTCCGCCTTGTTCCCCAAGTTTCTCAAGTGTTTTCTTATATTGATTTTCCAAATCCGCACCTGTCAATGTATTCATATCTGACCAATTATAACCTTTGGGAATACCCGTTTCTTTCTTGTAGGGCGGCTTAGTATATTCATCTGACATTTTAAGGAAAATCAAATAAGTTAACTGTTCTAAATAATCTCCATAGGAAACACCATCATCGCGCAAAGGATCACACATACCCCAAACTTTTGAGATTATGGTTGATGAATTATCACTCATGATTGTATTCTCCCTTCAAATGCAATGTTTAATATGCTTTGGCGTAGGTTTTCGGCTTGTATTAATAACAAATTTATCATTTTTTCCATCTTATTACATACGGACATTTTTTCTTCAATGTTTATCACTATTTGTTCTTGTAAATCAAGGCTCGGCAAAAAAATTGGTGTTTTCTTTAAATCTCCTCCTGCTATACCATTCTGTCCAGAAGTTGTTTTTATTTTACTTCTTATATACCTTCTTGCTTCTCCTTGATTCAGCCAATATTGTAAAAACTTCGAATGAACAGCACTATTATTTTTAAGTCTGCACCTAATTATTTTATCAGGATACGCAAAATCTTCAGTTAACTTTGGAACTCTAGCACATACGCCGACATAATCCTTACTACCATTGTATCTTGTGAAAAGAATATCATTTTCTCTAATTAAATCCTCTTCATTAAATGGAACAGCATTTTTACGTTTCTCATTAAAATTAATAGTCATTGCCCTCACAGCACTAATTTTAAGAATTTTATAATTTCCTGAATCCAATGGTTTCTTTCCATAGCCATTTCTCATTCCTTCAAGTAAATCAAACAATTGGCATTTTTCCCATGACTTATATCCAACAAATTCATTCTGCAACATCGCTAGGCGATAGACATCTACTTGCCGCTTAATTTTTTGCAATGTTTCTATCCCTGCATCAAGCTGTGAAAACATTCCTTCAATCTGCTCTACTACCCTCTTCTGCTCAGGTATATCCGGTATAGCAACTTTCAACTTTGAATATTGCTGAATCCAATACCTTTTATGCGTACTATGGTCAAACTGAATTATCTGCATTCTATAAAAAATGTATTTCGGCAGCACCAATGCTGTATTAGGTTGCAGTATCTTCATTGCAGAAGACTTCACTTTAAAGGAAAAATCTACATATTTGCTGCTTGTTGTAAAATCATCAAAAATAATTACAGGAAGCCTCTCTTGAGGATATATTCCATCTTCTTCATTCGTATATCCCAAAATAAAAGATTTTCCTGCTGTCAAAACAGGTATTGCATAAGAATTATCATAATTTGTTGAATCTACAATATATTTTGACGGCTGTTCATACAACAGCAACTCCCCCAGTTCATATGTCTTCCAATTATCCATTATTATTGTTCTCCGTCTGCTCTTTGCAGAAATCTACTATCATTTTATACCACTCTTTTTGCTCCTGTGTTAAATCGTTACGGCTATCAGCCATAGATTTTAGTGCCTCACACGCCGCATCTATTTCTGCCTTCGATAACGAAGATTGTTTGTCCAATCCTGTTGCCACCGCATATAATTTTGCAAAGCAAAATAAATTATAGTATGTCATATCTTATCTCCTCCCTTATGCCACTAGCTCCACATTCATTTCCATCAAAATTTCTTCATACTTCTCACCAAACACATCATAAAATCTGCCTAATCCACCTTTTCTGTCAAACGGACTAAGATCCAAATCCACTGTTTCTATACTCAACGATATTGCAATATGGTCTTTTATCAGACGCAACCATTCCATCTGTTCATCTGTAAAATGCACATTTCCCGCATTGCGTCTCAATGTCCACTGCATAAAATTATAATCTACACGCTCTGCAAAAGGCACCAGTTTGTCTATGTACCCCATTTCAAATCGAATCATGGAAACAAGATCTGCAAGCTGCGCAACTTTTCCACGTTTCACGCTTTCGGGTTTTTTTATGGAATAACATTCCCACAAACGCTCTATTGTTATATTTCTCGCTTTTAACTTTTCATATAATTTTTTCAGCTGTCCAATCACCATAGGACGTTTTTGATACTTTTGCTCATAAATAATTTGCAAAGCAATCAATTCATCCTTATTTTCCTCAATATACTCTCTGAATGATGAGAGCACTTTATCCGCATTCCCCTGCTGCTCTGTATCATAGCCCGCGAATATTAAAGTATCTATATTTACGCTGTCTATAATCTGTTCATGATTTCTTCTGACGTTTTCAATAAAATCTCGAATATCAGGATTATAAAATGGCATTACGGCTTCTTTTATCAATTCCTGTTTCGCTTCCTCCATTTTTATTTTTTCTTCTGCCTCTAATTCTTTATCCTCCCAAAGACTGACGCCTGCTCTATTGGATATGACATCATCATCAAACGCATCTAACAAATGCTGTGCCACATTTCCTGCCGAGTTACCGACAATGTCTTGAAACTCATTTTTTTCCTTTTATGTCATTTGGCTGTTAAGGCGAATAATCCTATTTGCAAGAGAAGTTAAGGTCTCTCCATCCCTAGCGCCCATAGCCACATTCAGCATTAATTCTTTCATACTTACCGTGGGTTTACTTTCTAATGGGCGTGTATCTGTCTTTTTTGATTTTGTAACGCCAACCGCATCCACAATCACAAAATGATCCTTATTTCCTGATGCAGAACGCGTCACTTTTTGCAAATCATCTTTCCCCAATGAACGTGTTCCCCGCCCCTTCATTTGCTCAAAATAAGTTTTGCTCCGAACATCGCGCATAAATATCAAGCATTCAATGGGCTTTACATCTATACCTGTAGCAATCATATCAACCGTTACTGCTACGCGGGGATTATAACCGTTCCTAAATGCACTCAATATCGTTTCCGGTTTTTCCGCCTTGCAGGTTATCTTCTGGCAGAACTCATTTCCCTCGCCAAAAACATCTCTAACTATCTGAACAATATCGTCTGCATGACTGTCCGTTTTTGCAAAGATAAGTGTTTTAGGTACTTCGTTTCTCCCTGGAAACAACATTTTTGACAAATTATCTTTAAAAGTCTGTATAACAGTACGAATCTGACTTGGATTTACAACCGCTCTGTCAAGCTGTGTTTTCGCATAGTCTATGTCCTCATCCATCTGTTTCCAGCGTTTTACCCTTGACAAACGATTCCTGTATTCAATAAGTTGCTTCATTAAATGAGCGCCATTTCTACTCACTTCCGTTTCTATAATAAAAATATCTTCCCCAACATTGACACCATCAACAATAGCCTGTTCCCTTGAATATTCACTAACCATATTCTGCTGAAAAAATGCCAGTGTTCTCTTATCCGGCGTTGCGGTAAGTCCAATGATAAAGGCATCAAAGTATTCCAGCACCTGACTCCAAACATTATAAATAGACCGATGGCATTCATCCACTATAATGCAGTCAAAAAATTCCGGCGGATATTTTTTATTATAAACAACTTCTTTTACGGCTTGCGCGGTATCGACAGGATGCTCGAACGGCGATTCTTCTTCTTCAGATTCATCTAACTCCTCCCCCTTTAAAATCGAATACATTCTTTGAATCGTGCTTATACAGACTTGCACATCATCTGGAATATACGAATTCTTTAATCTGCACAAACCATATAAATTACGAAACCTCCGGTTATCATCATTTGGCTTATATACAAGAAATTCCGTTTCTGCCTGTTCTCCAAGACTTTTAGTATCCACCAAAAAAAGTATCCTTCTCATTTTCGCATATTTTAACAAACGGTATGCCGCAGTTATGGCTGTAAATGTTTTTCCTGCACCCGTCGCCATCTGTACTAATGCCCTAGGTCTGTTTTCTGAAAAAGACTTGTCCAGTTCTTTAATTGCTTTCACCTGACAGTTGCGAAAACCAGCTGTATCCAATTCCGGAAAGTGTTTCATATTATTTCGGATTGTATCTGTTTGATCCAATAAATACTTTAATGTTTCTGGTCGAAAAAAGGAAAACACTTCTCTGGAACGATATTTTTTATCATTATAGTCCGTAAATCTTGTAAGTATTCCCGTCGCTTCATACGCAAAACGAATTTGATAGTCCGTTTTAACATATTTTAAAGTACTGTTTGCATAACGTTCTGTCTGACTTTCAGTTACAATAATATTTTCCCCTAAATCATCCTTTTTTGATTCAATTACCCCTACCGGACTCCCATCTATAAAAAGAACATAGTCCACTGGTCCAGTACTTGTCGGATATTCCCTGACTGCCACTCCAAGAGACGCCATAGGATTAATTTGACGCATATCCTGAATTACCCAACCGGATTTGGCGAGCTTTGCATCAATTTTCTCTCTTGCTTTTGCCTCTGGTGTCATAATTCAGGCTCCTCCTCTTTTTCCGAAATATATTCCATAATATCGCCAAAATCTTTATTTAAGGTCTGACAAATGCGCCCCAATACATCCATAGATACATCTTCATCTCTGCGAAGTTTCGTCATAGTATTTGGTGCAATATGTGCCGCACGACGCAAGTCTGCCTTACTCATTTTTTTATCAATCAGTATCTTCCATAATTTAGTATATGAAACAGCCATCTATATCCTCCAAATCACAGCAACCAAAAATCATCCAAAAATATATTAACATATTTGTTTTATTGTCACAATGTATTTTTCGCAAATATATGCGAAAGTTATATCCTTCTCTTATCATCTTTCTTTACAACAAAAGAGCATGGTAAATGCCACGCTCTCCCTTAACCCTATAAACTAAATATAATTTTTTCCCTCACAATCTCCTCCGCCCTCGCCCGAATATTATTCATTCTCCGCACCCAAAGCATCTGCTCCTGTGTTTTTAACCGCTCCGTCACTCCCTCCTGTTTTGCCATCTGCTCCACAAGTAAATCAAACCGTTCCTCCGCCCGTTCCTGTATCATCAACAGATGCTTCTTTAATTCTCCAGATAGCAGTAATCCCGAATAAATACCCCTCCTATGATTCTCTAAATAAGATTTCCGCATCAATCCAAATTTCCTCAACTCTCCCTCCGGCTCCGGATCGGGGATTAAGTTCGGTATCAGATAATCCCCACATTTTTCATAAGTCAAATTCATAATCTATTCCTCTCTTCCCTATAGACTCATATCTTGTTTTTTGTGCTGCTTTGTCGCTTCCTGTTTATCTTTCTCAATCCCAAAATACTGCCTTATGTTCTTCAACTGCTTATCCGCCTCCTCCGCCTCTTTTTCAGCTGTCTGATATATCTTCCTTAGCTTTGCCTTTTGCGCTGTCATTGTATCATATTCTGCCTGCATCTTTTCCACATCTAGTGAAGCAGTCTTTATCCCATACCGTTTCAGCATATTTTCAGCGCCTCCAAAGAGAATAATCTGTGTTTCATGACTCCGGAAATATGCATCCTGATCTTTCGCTCTCTCATATCCTCTCTGGTATTTCCTGTTTGCCATATACTGTTTTGCGTATTTTAGAATTTCCGCTTTGGCTTTCATCTCATGTTCCAAGTCCACAATCGCACTTCGTGCCGCTTTTGCCGCAGCATTTCTCTCTGATATTTTCTGTTTCAGTTCCTCTACCGAACCGCCCTCTGCATAACTCGCCGCAGCAATCTTTAAATTCTGTATATCCGCCCAATGCTTTAACGCACCATTCTCTTGAAACTTCTCCTTGTCTGTATCAATCAAAGTCCGCTTTGCATCCGGTCGCTTTGGAAAGGGAAATTTCCTTTTTACAGGGGATTTTTCCTGTGTCTTTACACGTTTTTCGATTCTCTCTCTGATTGATTCTTTCGTATATCCTACACCGAAATTCTTTTCACTGATACGTGTAAAACGCGTCTGCCCTGAAGCAGAAAATGATAAATATTTCAGCGCCTTGTCTCCAAAAGTTTCACCTTTCACCACATATCCTTTTAAACGCATCCGGCTGATAAAATCTTCATAGCTGTGTGCTTCACGAATGGCATCGTCCATATCAGATTTCATCTGCGCTTTCCATGAAGTTCTCGCCTTTGCCATCTGCCACTCATAATGTGACTTTCCTTTTTGCCCTGCCGGAATAATGACCGACAATCCATGTTCCCTGCACAGTTCATCTGACAAATTCCGTATCTGCCTGTATGTACGCTTACAGTCATTGTATTTTTTATGTTCCACATTATCAACCGCACAGAAAATGATATGATTATGACAGTGTTCCTTGTCTATATGCGTTGCAATGACATAACTGTATTTATTTTCTAACAGCTTGTCCGCAAGCTCTATTCCCACCTGATGAGCCGTATCAAAATCCACTTCTCCCGGCGCAAATGACTGAATCAGGTGGAATGCCTGCTTATTCCCAACGCCGGAAGATTTTGACAACGCATCCATAAAATCATAATGCGCTGTCTCTATCCCACAGGCAAAGGAATCTATCAAAATCTGTCCGTCAGTTTTCTCCGGATTGCAGATATATTTTAATGCTTTCTGTACGGTTGCTTTGACAGCATGGATTCGTGTGTACGCCATACCTGTTTCATCAGCTCCTTCACTTCTTCTATATCATCCTGATAAGTGTTACCCGTAGAACTTATCCTTGCCGCTATCTGGTTCAGGCTTTTGCTGATTCTGCTTAAATTGACATTGTAGTCATGCAGTTCCGAGTAATCTACAAAATAAGTATATCCGTACAAGATCAAATGCCGGAGATAATCGTTTTTGTTCCTGTACTCTGCATTTTTACATTTGGCATCTAAAATATACTTTTCATCATCACTCAAGCGTAAAATAAGCTGATTCTTTCGATTTCGTTTTTCCATTCTCAACCTCCATCGTTTCATAGATTAACTAAAAATTGATACCATTGCTTTCTTCCTCTGCATTCCGTTCTATATGTATTTCATAAGGGGCTAGGGGATTTTTCCCCTACAAGCGGATTGGATATCCATTTTGCAGATGTGTAAACGGTGCAAAATCGTCATTTGGATATCCGAATCCAGTGCTTGATATTCTACCAAAAACCTTAAGCAAAGAGGGCAACAAATCCAGAAACATATTTCCTGATTTCTTTGGACAGTTCCTAAAATCAGCCATTTCCCCACCTTATTGCCCTGTCTGCTAAAAACTTCTCTTATTTCTGCTATTTTTTCCTCAAAACAAATCCTCCAGTGCATCCAGCACATCTTCACTGATTTTTGGCAGATGATTCTCCTCTTTTTCTGCCAATTTCTCCATTTCTACCGTAGGCAATGCAGTTTGCCCTCGCAGCAGATTTTCTATTTCATTTCTGAAACGCTCCCAATAGTTTTCAGATATCTCCACTTTATTTTCTGCATCCGCATTTTCAAAGTAGCGGATAAGCGACTTGATAATGACTTTTGAATATGTCCTCTCCACCGACTTGTCCATTGCCTGCATATAATCCCATGCTTTCCTATGTTCCTCTTTATCGAGATTGAAACGGATATTGATATTCTTTATCATGACACCTTTCCTCTGCTCTGTATCCGTTTCAAGGTCTGTAATGCCAGCAGTTCATATCCTTTCGCCGTTGCACAGATATCCTGAATAATCACTACTCTGTCCGCATCATATTCTGCAAAATTCTTTATTAAACAGCCGCCACCGCCTATTACATACAGTTTCATCAGATCGGAATTATAGCCATACTCCCGCAGTTTGCTGAATACCTGCATTGCATAATCCTTTGCCACTTCTGAAACCGCCTGTATGTACCGTTCAGGAATATCAGCAGTTCCTTTGCGGAATACTTCCTCAATAATATGATCCGGAACCTCGCACTGACAGTTTCTCATGACCTCGTTTCTTGCCTTTTTCATACACTGATACACGCCAAACTGCTCTGTAAAGATTTTGCCAGCTAAAGGCTTTCCATTCTGCATAAATGCCACATTCATCGTTCCATTGCCGATATCCGTCAACACGGTATTCCCTCTGATATCTCCATCATAATTGATAAATGCGGCATACCCCTGTGGATGAATGGAAGCATCCGCAACAACCACATGATAGGATTCTCCGTTATACTTGAAATGTACATCCTTTTCACGCAACAGATACTCCCGAAAACTTTCTTTCTGCTCCTTTACCCAGAATAATGGCACTCCTGCGGCTAAATGGATAACTGCCTCATTCTTTCCTCTGAATTTGAGTTCTTCCGCAACAGCCGCAAACGTTAATATCCAATAATCCCCGTCATGGATTTTCTGTACATGAAACTCCTTATGACCGCCGCCAATTCCGTATTCTTTTCCTTTGTATTCTAACGCTGTCGCTCCCAGCTGCACCTCTTTTTCAACGCTGGCGGCAAAAATTCTGTGTGCCGTTTTCATGTTGCCATATCCATGATCCACGCCTAAAATCAATTTCCCGTTATAATATAATTCCTGCATAATACATTCCTCCAGTCTTTATGATATTTCCGGTCGAAATACGGTATTGCTGACTATACTTCGTTTCTGCCATTCCCGTATTCATAATAATTTACTTCTGCACTGTAATAATTACTGATTGTGTTTGGTGCATTACAAAGCGCTGTCAGTAGATACGCCTTGATATTCGCTATATGGGTTGTGGTCTTTTCCATGCTGTCCAAAACATAGCGAATATGTCCCGAATCCAGCTTTAGAAATTTTCCCTTGACTAATCCATACGGATACTCTGCACCGCCGATACGAATACTTTTTCTTTGGACTGCCACCACATCTACGATGATTTCTACCAGCTCGTCCAGCAATTCATACTGATATTTCATATCCGCTTTCAGAATCTCATAATCTATATTTTCTTTCACAATCTGCGTATAAATCTCTATCGCATCCATCTGATCCGTGTCTGCTTCTCCCTGATTGATGGATAGATAATCTTTATTAGTAATCTCTATGGTATTCTTTGTATTAGTCTCCCCTTTCAGGGAGAGACCTGCCGCCTTTGAAGTAGTACCCTCCCTCTTTTCAGGGATGCCCCTCCCTCCTTCTACGGATAAAGGTATCTCCTTTGGCGGGAAGAGGGTATTTTCCTCAATCTCTTCTGGAAATGTTACTTCATATAGCCTCTTGGGAACCAATTTGATAAACAGAACATTATTCAAAATCTGCCCCCTTACTTGGATTGTCCTGAAAATGCGTTTAATAATACCCATGTTTTCAAGAGCCTTTACTGCCTCTGTCGCCTGTTTCTTTGATAATCCAAAAGTTTCTGCCATTTGGTCATAGCTGCGCTGTAAGTAATCATCACGGAATTTCTTTTTCATGCCGATTAACTGTCCGCTTTCCTCATCCCGCTCTTCTTTTGGTCGATACCAATATACGATGTCTGCTAAAATATGAATCGCATTATTATGCGGCGCACCGTTTGGGTATCTGATTGTCTTAAACCACACCATAGGAATTACATTTCCTGTAAAATTCATGGTTCCAACTTCATCCACAATGGGATTTCCCGTTGAATACCGAAATGTCTTTTTATATCCCATCCTTTCCCTCTTTCCGCAATTTATTATTTACTTCAAAGAGAGCCTTTGTTATACTGAAATTGCGATGTGAGTATAGTAAGGCTCTGCTTTGCTTACTCCGAAATGCCCTTGTTACCAGCAGGGGCATTTTCTTTTATTCCTGCCATCTTGTCCAGCATATCCGCCACTTTTTCCTGTTCTGACGGGTATAAATGCCCATAAGTATTCAATGTGATACGAATATCTTTATGTCCAAGACGTTCTTTAATAATCACAGGCTGAACCCCAAGATGTATGAGGTAGGCACAGCTTGAATGTCTCAGGTCGTGGACACGAATATATTTGACTCCCGCTTTATCCGCATGGCGTTTCATCACATGCTGTACTGCCTCCGGCACGACTGCAAAAATCCTTTCATCTGCGGGCAGTTTATACATAGATTCCATATATGCTTTTAGTTCTTCCGCCAGAAATTCAGGAATGATTACCGTCCGCACAGATTCCCTTGTTTTAGGTTCCGTAATCTCGTCTTTCCCCTTATGCCGGAAATATGTCTTAGTAATAGATATTCTCCTGTTTACCGTATCAATGTCCGATGCAGTGAGCGCTAGGGCTTCACCAATCCTGCATCCACTGTAAAACAGCAGATCAAACAAAACGTGATACTTACTCCCCAAATCAAAAGTTTCGATAAAACAATTAAATTCGTCTAACGTCCAGAATTGCAACTGCTTTTTATCTGCGTCTGCCCTGCCCATACCTTTTACTTTTGTGCAGGGATTATCTTTTAAGTTGTAAATCTTTGTTGCATGAGTAAATAACGCCGTCATCTGATTTTGAAGCATACGCTGGTAGGTCTCCTTAAATCCTTTGGAGCGGATTTCGTTCTGCCACTGGATAATATCCGCTGGTGTAATGCCATCCATAGCCTTATTACCTAACAACGGAATAATGTGATGTTCAATCATGTAACGCTTATTCCGAATCGTGCGCTGTTTCAACTCGCCGTCTTTATCCCTGAAATATACCTCTACGAAATCTGCCAGCTTCATGTTCATATCCGTTTTTGATGCTAACAGCGTATTGCGCTCCCATTCCAAGGCTTCCTTTTTACTCGCAAATCCCCGTTTCTTCTTATGCTTTTTCTTGCCCTGCCAGTCCTCTACCCATATCTGTGAAGTCCATGTGCCTTTTTCCATATCTTTGGATACTGCCATTCTACAATCACTCCCTTCTTTATCCGATATTTCTTTTGCCGAAGTAAAATCTTTCACTCCAATATGTACGTGGCACTTTTGCCTGTACCGTCATATATCCGGCAGCCGCTAATTCTTCGTTAAGCTGACGGATAATGCGATACCCCTTCTGCTTTGACACACCCAATTCCTGAGCGACATCATCAACAGTCATCATATAGTTTGTCTTTTCCATGCCAGTTCTCCTTTCGCATTATATTTTCTCTAATTACGCATTTCGTATTAGGATTAATCTAATATTATTACTTGTTGTTTATTTTGTCAATACTATTTTAAAATTATTTTTTGATATTTACGAATTGCATAATACATTGTGCGATGGTATAATACTGTTTATAAGACAGATTAGGAATTGGGGGCATTATCATGGAGGAATTGTTAGTATATGCTATTTTGCTTTATGAGGAATTAGTAACAGAAACCGACTACAATAAACGGCTTGATGAATTATTTCTCAACAACCCCGAAAACGATGATTTTCTTTATTTGGAATGGGAAACAGACATTAAAAAAGCTTTTATTTATATAAGGACACATATTGATTACAAAAAGCTTGACCTTGAACGGTTTGGCAGAATTTTAATGAGCAGATTAGAGACGATTTATGCAAACTGCTCGGATATTGAATATTTTGCAAATCGAATGTATAGCTTATGGGAAAGTCTTCCCGGAAATATTCAGGACATAGAACCATTTTGGACTCTATGCTATGCCGATGACCCTTTATCATGGGGAGATGAAAAACAGAGCAGAAACATTTATGAACATATGCTAAGTTACTATAAGGATTAAGTTAATTTAACAATTCCTGTTTTTTGAGGTAAATAAGAAATGAATTATGATACATTTAAACTAATACATAGCGAATTGATTATGTCTGTTCAATATATAGAGCAGGATTTGAAATTGATATATTCTATTCTCAAAGGCGGAAAATTTTATGATAATTATTCCGATGTTGAAAATGCTCCTTTAGGAAAGCTACTCAAGAGTCTTCAAGAATTGGATCATGAATTAGGTTACTCAAAAATCAAAGAGAAAGATTATGATTTATTGAATCAGATCCGAGAAATACGTAATTACTGGTGTCATCAGTGCTACATTGATTTTCATTACATTGAAAATCCACAAGAGCATGACAAGGCTTTTCAAAAAGTGGCTAACAGGCTGCATGAAGATGAATTGCGTGTTTATGATTTACAGCAAAAGATAGAAAAGCTGCGTAAAAGTGTAGAAAGGAAACATAGACATAAAAAGTGAATTCAAAAACCTCTGGTTTATTTGTAAGAACACGTTTATAAAAATGAAACAAAAAACATTTAACAGAAAGGAATGTAATTATATGGGATATGGTCAGAATTTAAAAGATATTTTGGATAACAAGGGCATGACAGTCAAAGAACTTGCACTAAAGGCAAAAATCGCGCCTACAACACTTTATTCCATTATTCAGCGAGACACTGCTATTCGTTTTGACACTGCACTTAGAATTTCTAATATATTGGATATCCCCATTAGTTCTATCTGTAAAGATAATCCCTATGAGGATATCGAAACCTTACCGACACTTCCATCTGACAATGAAAAGTGGAATATTAACAGTCATAAGAACGCCTATATATCGGATCGTACTGCCCGCATATTGAAAAAATTCGATTACACAGAACTGCCTATGGTAGATGAGTTGATTGCGGATTTATATGTACTGGACGATATAACCAGACGAGATCTGTTTGAATATGCAAAAATGCTGAAGAAAAATCATACCTCTCCCGAAAGAGCCGCTGATCTGAAGGATATAAAGTAGAAAAACAACGCAGGAATAAAATATCGTAGCCATTTTGTAGCCACTTTAGTTCTCTAAAGTGGCTTTTCACATAAAAAGGCTTTCGGAGAAATCTCCGAAAGCCTTGATTTTACTGAATAAATTGTAAATTACTCGATGATAGTAGCCACACGACCAGAACCAACAGTCCTGCCACCCTCACGAATAGCAAATGTAAGTCCCTGCTCCATAGCAACCGGATGAATCAGCTCAACTGACATCTCTACGTTATCACCAGGCATACACATCTCTACACCCTCTGGAAGGTTGCAGACACCTGTAACATCTGTTGTTCTGAAATAGAACTGCGGTCTGTAGTTGTTGAAGAACGGAGTATGACGTCCACCTTCATCTTTTGTCAGAACGTAAACCTGAGCTGTAAACTTGTGATGGCACTTAACTGTACCTGGTTTAATCAGAACCTGGCCTCTTTCAATCTCTGTTCTCTGAACACCACGGAGAAGAGCACCGATGTTATCACCAGCCTGAGCCTCGTCAAGCAGCTTACGGAACATCTCAACACCTGTTACAACAGTCTTTCTTGTCTCTTCATGAATACCGATGATTTCTACTTCATCAGATACATGAAGGACACCACGCTCTACTCTACCAGTAGCAACTGTTCCACGTCCTGTGATAGAGAATACATCCTCTACAGGCATAAGGAACGGCTGGTCTGTTGCACGCTGCGGATCCGGGATATAATCATCAACAGTAGCCATAAGCTCCATGATCTTATCTCCCCACTCTCCTGATGGCTCCTCAAGAGCCTTAAGAGCAGAACCTTTGATGATCGGGCAGTCTGTGAACTCATATTCCTCTAACTGCTCTGTAACTTCCATCTCAACCAACTCGATCAGCTCATCGTCGTCTACCATATCACACTTGTTAAGGAAAACAACGATATAAGGAACACCTACCTGACGTGAAAGCAGGATGTGCTCTTTTGTCTGAGCCATAACACCGTCAGTAGCAGCAACTACAAGGATAGCTCCATCCATCTGTGCAGCTCCTGTGATCATGTTCTTAACGTAGTCAGCATGTCCCGGGCAGTCTACGTGAGCATAGTGACGCTTCTCTGTCTCATACTCAACGTGTGCTGTAGAAATAGTAATACCACGCTCTCTCTCTTCTGGAGCTTTGTCGATATTTTCGAAGTCTACTACTGCGTTACCCTCAACTCTCTCTGCCAATACCTTTGTAATAGCTGCTGTAAGAGTTGTCTTACCGTGGTCAACGTGACCAATGGTACCGATATTACAATGCGGTTTTGTTCTTTCAAATTTAGCTTTTGCCATTTTGAATATCCTCCTTATAATAGCGCCTTCTAAGGCAATTTTTGAATTTTTACGTTTGCTCGGCTAACATTGATTATATTTCAAATCCGAATGTTTTTCAAGCCCTTTTCCTATTTAATTGCGTGAATTCTTCATTTTATTGTTATTCATGGACTGACTGTCCGAAAATAACAGTGGAATTCATCTATATTATACTAATTTTTATTCGACAGTACCTTTTCCTGTACAGACTTCGGAACCTGCTCGTATTTTTCGAAGAACATGGAGTAATTTCCACGTCCCTGTGTCCTGGAACGAAGGTCTGTTGAATATCCGAACATCTCGGAAAGCGGTACATATCCGCGTACGATCTTTCCTCCGCCAAGGTCATCCATGCCTTCGATACGGCCGCGGCGTGAATTGATATCGCCGATTACATCACCCATATACTCTTCCGGCATGGTTACTTCCACCTTCATGATTGGCTCAAGAAGTACCGGGTCAGCCTTCTTCATGGCATCCTTAAATGCCAGTGAACCTGCAATGTGGAATGCCATCTCGCTTGAATCGACTTCATGGTAGGATCCGTCATATACATTCGCCTTAACGCCCACAACCGGGAATCCTCCAAGAATACCGGACTGCATAGCATCCTCAATACCTTCTCCGATCTTCGGGATATACTCCTTCGGAATCGCTCCTCCGACTACCGTAGACTCGAAGAAGAAGGTCTCCTCACCATTTACATCCATTGGCTCAAACTTAACCTTACAATGTCCATACTGTCCGCGTCCGCCTGACTGCTTCGCATACTTGCTGTCCACATCAACTGCTTTTGTAAATGCTTCCTTATATGCAACCTGCGGAGCGCCTACATTCGCCTCTACCTTGAACTCACGCAGAAGCCTGTCAACGATAATCTCCAGGTGAAGCTCACCCATACCGGCGATAATCGTCTGTCCTGTCTCCTGGTCAGTGTGTGCACGGAAGGTTGGATCCTCCTCAGCAAGCTTTGCAAGAGATTCTCCAAGCTTGCCCTGGGAAGCCTTTGTCTTTGGCTCAATTGCGAGCTCAATAACTGGCTCCGGGAATTCCATGGATTCCAGAATTACCGGATGCTGCTCGTCACAGATCGTATCACCTGTTGTGGTAATCTTAAATCCAATTGCAGCCGCGATATCACCAGAATACACCTTGGAAAGCTCTTCCCTCTTATTCGCGTGCATCTGAAGGATACGTCCTACACGCTCCTTCTTACCTTTTGTCGCATTGAGTACATAAGAACCGGAGTTCATTGTACCCGAGTAAACTCTGAAGTATGCAAGCTTACCTACGAACGGGTCTGTCATAATCTTAAATGCAAGTGCCGAGAACGGCTCTTCATCAGAAGAATGTCTCTCGACCTCATTGCCTTCCATGTCTGTTCCCTTGATTGCCGGAATATCTGTCGGAGCGGGCATATACTCCAGGACCGCATCCAGAAGCTTCTGCACGCCCTTGTTTCTATAAGCCGAACCGCAGCATACAGGAACTGCCGTACATTCACAGGTGGCTTTTCTTAATGTCGCCTTCATATCCTCTACAGACGGCTCATTTCCCTCAAGGTATTCCATCATCAAGTCATCATCCAGATCGCAGATCTTCTCTACCAGATCAGAACGGTAAAGCTCTGCATCATCCTTCATATCATCCGGAATGTCTACAATAGAGATGTCATCGCCCTTATCATCATTATAAATGTAAGCCTTCATCTCCATCAAGTCAATAATTCCTTTAAAATCGTCTTCCTTGCCAATCGGCAGCTGAAGTACGATCGCATTTTTTCCAAGCCTTGTCTTAATCTGATCAACGGCATTGAAGAAATCTGCACCAAGGATATCCATCTTATTAATAAATGCCATTCTTGGTACATTATATGTGTCTGCCTGACGCCATACGTTTTCTGACTGTGGCTCAACACCGCCCTTTGCGCAGAATACGCCAACGGCTCCATCCAGTACACGAAGCGAACGTTCAACCTCTACAGTAAAGTCTACATGTCCCGGAGTATCAATAATATTGATACGATGCTCTAATGCACCTGCTTTCGGTTTACAATTCTCTTCCAAAGTCCAGTGACAGGTTGTAGCTGCAGAAGTAATTGTGATACCTCTTTCCTGTTCCTGCTCCATCCAGTCCATGGTAGCAGTACCTTCATGAGTATCACCAATCTTATAGTTTACACCGGTATAATAAAGAATACGTTCTGTAAGCGTGGTCTTCCCTGCATCAATATGAGCCATAATACCGATATTTCTTGTTCTGTCTAATGGATATTCTCTTTCAGCCATATTGCCTCCTAGAATCTGTAATGAGCAAATGCTTTATTAGCCTCTGCCATCTTATGCATGTCTTCTTTACGCTTCACTGATGCGCCTGTGTTATTGGCTGCATCAAGAATCTCATTCGCCAGTCTTTCCTCCATGGTCTTCTCTCCGCGTTTGCGTGAAAACATGGTAAGCCAGCGAAGTGCAAGAGCCTGTCTTCTGTCAGCTCTTACCTCAATCGGAACCTGATATGTTGCACCGCCGATACGTCTTGCCTTGACCTCAAGTACTGGCATGATATTGTTCATAGCCTCCTCAAATACCTCGATTGCCGGCTTATCGGATTTCCCTGCAACTCTTTCAAATGCTCCGTATACAATCTTCTGGGCAACGCCCTTCTTACCATCTAACATAATGTTATTGATAAGCTTTGTTACCACTTTATTATTGTATAACGGATCTGCTAATACGTCTCTTTTCTGAGTATGTCCTTTACGTGGCACGGTCCTTCCCTCCTTAAACATATTTGCATGCCGTTGCATGCTGATTAATTCATCGGTACTCACATGTGTCGTTCTAATGATACTGTGCAGTGCGCGGACATATCTATTCAATCTATGTCTGGCAACTTACTTCATCATAGTTCTGTTTGTGAATATTTTTTAATGGCGGTTCTGTGAACCTTACTTCTTAGCGTCTTTCGGTCTCTTGGCGCCGTATTTTGAACGTGCCTGCCTTCTCTTAGCAACACCTGCTGTATCCAGTGTTCCTCTGATAATGTGGTATCTTGTACCAGGAAGATCCTTTACCCTTCCTCCACGGATCAGGACAACACTATGCTCCTGAAGGTTGTGTCCTTCGCCCGGAATATAGCTTGTGACCTCAATACCATTAGAAAGACGTACTCTGGCAATCTTTCTAAGCGCTGAGTTCGGCTTCTTTGGTGTAGCAGTCTTAACTGCTGTGCATACGCCCCTCTTCTGCGGTGCAGACTCATTGGTCGCTTTCTTTCTAAGAGAGTTGTAACCCTTTTGGAGAGCCGGAGCTGTAGACTTCTTCACAGATGTCTGACGTCCCTTTTTTACTAACTGGTTAAATGTTGGCATTCTCTTTCACCTCCTATGATTGTAATAAATAAGTTGCATTCCTGTCTGAATGAATAAACGCGCAAAATAATAAGCGTTCTTTTTTGCACGCTAGATAAGTGTATTACGAAATTCCTTTATTGTCAAGGGTTTTTCCGCATTTTTCAATTTGGGACGGGGTATTTTTAAAAATGCCCCGTCCCAAATTGAATCGGGGCGCATTCTACGGCCCCGTAAATAGTAAGCGTAAATAGTAACTATTTTTTGTTACTTTATATTGTATTTCCAAAAGTTCTGTGTTAGGTTGGTAACAAGCAAGTAGATCATCATCTGTATGTAATCTGGAACGTCTGGAATCTATGCTATCAAATTACGTGAATCATTCTTGCTTGAAGCCCATTTTTTATATATAGCAGGAATGATAAGGAAGTTCTTCTCTTCCTGCCGCAAGGAGGAATTGAAATGAAAAAGTGCCACCTTTGTATTATATTTTGGAAATGAGAAGTGGCAGCACCCGTTATCCCTCATGGATATTCTGGATATCCCAGAAGAAAACAAGAAATTTTGGAGGCAGCTGATTCATGACTATAAAATCACAGTAATCCCGATGGCCGACCAGCCGGAAGAAATCCGTGCAAAATACCAGTCTGATTACAAAATCATTGCTGATTATCTTGCCTTGCATAAAAATAAGAAGGAATTAATGCGCCACTTAAGAAAAGACCAACGCGAGATTATACATGTAGAGCAGTTATTAGATATGCTGCGTGCATTGAGCGGCGACAGACGTTTTGATACTATAAAAGAATATTATGTCAATAATGAAAATAAGGAGGAATGTAATAAGATGTGTTTATTATTAGATATGTGCGAACAGGAAGGTATCCGGAAGGGACGTAAAGAAGGCATCCGGAAAGGACGAAAAAAAGGCATCCAAGAGGGTATTTTTTTATTCCAAAAGGCACTCCGCTTAGAAGCAAACGGTAAAACCAAAAAGGAAATCGCTAAAGAGCTGAAAATTTCTTTAGCCATGGTAGAAAACATATTGGGGACAGGGCATTTGTCGTCATAGCAGGGGTTGTCGGGAAATAGCGGTTTGGCCACACTATATGCTGTAACTGGTTAGATACCACAGCAAGATATTGTGCAAAAAAATTATTTCCCGACAGCCCCAAAAATGCCTCGTACAGCATTGCATAATTAACAGTGAATAATGTGCTTAATATCTGCGTCAGATGTGCGGCTACAAGCCGACGGCGTAGCGGGCTGCGTCTAGGATTGGAGACGTGCATCTGGCACAGATAGCGAGTGCAGAATTCACTGTTAATTATGCAAGGCTGTACTAATCCCCAATTGACTAATTGAAAAATTATAATCCCAGTTTGTCTGAAATTACAGTCATCTCTTCTAATGCTACATCAATCAGATCATCCAGGCTCAGTCCTGTAAATTCGATGCATTCCATGTAGTCCCTGTTAGCTCCCGCCGCGAATCTTTTCTCATTGAAGCGTTTTATGACAGATTTATGTTTTACACTTGCCACCTTCTTATCTGGATAAATCTGCGCTACTGCTTTTATGAATCCGCTCATCGGATCCGCCGCCAGTATTGCATATTGAAGCTTTGTCTTTGCTTTCACTTTGCTTTTGGGATTATGGGCACAGATGGCATCAAACAGTACCTTATCTTCAATACCTTCTTTTTTTAGTATTTCCACTGATGCAGGGCCATGGACACTCATATCGCTCCGCCAGTCGCACTGCTCCTCGTCGAGGTCATGAAGAAGTCCTACGATTCCCCAGTATTCTACTTCATCCGGTGCGAGACGCTTTGCCAGTCCCCGCATAATTGCTTCTACTGCATAGGAATGGGTGATATAATTTTCACCTTTCATGTATTTCATTAGGATCTCATGTGCCTGTTCTCTGTTCATCATCTTTCCTCCTGATATTTTGTTTAAAAGAACGGTATGGCATAATGCCATACCGTTACTTTTGATTGTCTTTTCATCTCACGGAATATTCTTAAGCCGTGAATCGTAAATAAATTTTTTATCTGTGCTTTCTTCTTGAAGCACATACAATCCAGATAACAGCCGCTGCTGCTGCGAGAAGAATGGAATATAACAGAATCTGATTCTGGTCACCTGTCTTTGCACCTGTTGCATTTGTACCAGTCTGCGTGGTTGAGCCAGTACCTGTCGTCCCGGTTCCGGTCGTTCCAGTCCCAGTAGTTCCAGTCGTCCCGGTTCCGGTCGTTCCAGTTCCCGTTGTCCCGTTGTTATTATTGTTACCCGTACTTCCATTGCCATTATTATTTCCCTGGTTATTGTCGTTGCCGTTACCCTGATTGTTGTTATTATTGTTCGGATCTGACGGGTTCGTCGGGTCTGTCGGATTTGACGGATCCGTCGGGTTTGTTGGATTCGACGGGTCACCTGAATTTCCTGGATCATCTGGATTCGTCGGATCATCCGGATTTGTCGGATCATCTGCCTGTGTCTGAATCCAGCCAACTGCAACCGGAGACAGACCTGTTACTGTAAATCTGATACCGTCGCTGCGTTCCGTAATCTTCGGCTGCTCAATCTCTCCCGGCGTCTTTCCATTTACTTCTGTTGTAAACATATGAACTGCCGCAAAGTCATACCCGTCTTTATCTGTACCTTCTGGATATGGAAGAGTAATTGCAAGCTTGCTCGGGAAGTCCGTCTCCTCGATTACTTCCTCCCATGTATTGACGCCCATTCCTACTTCCTGCTGAACTAAAAGCGTGATATCATATACTGCCATATTCTCGTCTGTAATCTTATCGTTCGCCTTTTTCAGCTCAGAACGCATCTTATTAATGACATCTTCTCCCTCTGGGTATTCATTTTCAATGGTTTCCGGAATCTGGGAAATACCTTCCTCCATCTGCAGTCTGTACTTCTTATTTCCACTGGAGAATTGATTTAATGTCTTAATCTTTGTATCCTCTGGGACAACAATAATCCTGTATGACGCCTGTGCAGCCCGGTAGTCATCTGTCTTGGTTGACGTTGCAGTGATAATCGCCTCGCCTTCCCCAACTGCCTCAACACGCCCGTTGTCATCTACCATGGCAACGCTGTCATCGCTGGTGGTATAGGTAATCGTACTGTTCGGAACTGTCTGAAGAACTCCTATATTCCTCTCTTCTCCATACGCCATCTTTACAACGCCAAGTTCGAAACGGAAATCCGTCTGATCACTTCGGATCGAATCATCTTCTGCCCATCCGATTGCAATCGGCGAAAGACCCTTCACAGTAAACTGCGTGCCATTATCCCGTTCGGTTACACCGCAAGTCTCAATCTCGCCTGCTGTTGTGCCAGAAAGACCCTTCGTGAACATATGAACAACTTTAAAGTTGTATCTTCTTCCGTCAGTCCCTTCCGGATAGGGGATTGTAATTGGAAGTCCTGATGCCGGGAAATCGTCTTCGCTTTCTACCAGCTTCCATGTGTTGGCAGCAATACTTACATTATTTTTAATTGTCACATCATCCTGGCTGCGCTGAACCATAAGGTTTGCGTCATAAATCTTGATATTCTCCGGCAAAATTGTAGGATCAAGCTTCTGAACCTCTTCCTTCAGCTTCGCTTCTATCATGGATATCTCCGGATATTCAGAGCTAAGCTCAGATGGAAGCTGCGAAATACCTTCTTCTAGTTCAAGTTTATATCTCTTCTCTCCATTTGCAAATGGATCCAGCATATTTACCTTGCTTTCTGTCGGGATAACTGTTACAGTACACGCTGCCTGTGCCTCTAAGTAATCACCTGTTGCTGTACCTTTTGCCCTTATAGTGGCTGTACCTTCGCTTACAGCCTCTACTGTACCGTCATTTTTTACTGTAGCAACCTCAGGTGCGCTGCTTGTATATGTCACCTCGCTGCCGTCAACCTTTTTGCCTATAGCTATTTTCTTTGTTGTTCCATTCGGCATTTTCAGAGCATCATGGTCAAATTTAAAACCTGTCTGCGGATCTTTATTAGCCACCGTTATATTCAGAGTTATATCATATGGATTATAATTGGGTGACGAATTAACATGAGCAACAATCCTGCCCTTTCTGCCTACCAGATTAGCATTGTCTTTTATCTGGTAAATTACATTTTTCCCAGCCTCAACTCTAGTAGCATCAGTCTCTAGAATATTCCTGGTATCTGCATCAAAATCCACTCTGTCAGAAAGAACGCCCTCGGTATTCATCAGATCAGTCAAGTCAACGGTTTCCTCTTTTCCATACCTGGTAACAACGTCTATGCTTGCGTCTTCCGGAGATGCCTTTGAAATTGTAAATTCAACAGTTTTTTCTCCCTCCCAGGTGAATTTTGTTCCTGACCTTCTGGATGTTATCACAACCTCTGTCTTTGCTGTATCATTTGTTGCCGACACATTGTTTCTATAATCAACGTAATAGTCTTCTCCTTCAACCAACGTAATGCCATCCACACTAACTGTGACTTCTGGTTCTATCGCATTTCCAGTATATTCATACTCGGTCTGTTCCAATCGTACATCGACTCTTCCCAACTCGACCGGCTGTGCAATGACCGTATATTTAATTCCGCTTCTCTGAACCTTGTTATCGCTTACAGAGGTATCTCCCACTCTGTTATTTAATGCATAATTATTTGCTATTGCACCACTTGGATCAGTAGTGTTATTCCTCTCCAGTGACAATTCAACACTTACCGTTCCCGAATAATCCGGATTATACTCATCCCGCACCCGTGTCCCCACCAAAGCTGCTGCCGTAGCAACCACTTTGTCTTTGTCTGAGGTAAGAACACCCGAAATCTGCAGATTCCCTTTCTGTATAAAGGTAGTTTCATCGTTATAATACATATTATACGACAATCCGCCGGTGTCTATATCTACCCCTTTCCTTTTAATTTCCGGTATAGAGCCACTCTTCGCATCATATACAATAGCGCTATTGGAATCTCTTCCCTGACAGCTTATGGTAAATGGATAATTTGAAGATGCATTTGGATAACCGCTCAAGCCGGCGCTACATGTCAATGTAAATGAAAGATCGCTTACCGTATTCCCATCTTTAGTAGCCGTTATACCATACTGAGCTCCAGATGCAGTATTACCCCCCTGTTTAAACGGAAGCATAGCCCCAATCGTGTTACCATATACCATATTGTTTGTATTTGGCGAAAGTAATGTGTCATACAGTGCCTGGAACACCTCTGCATCAGTCGGAGCACTTGATCCATCAGCCCCCTTTATTTCCTCACCATTTATGGAGTAAACAAATTTTGCCGTATTGTCCCTGGCGCCTACTGATGCACGCATCGGAAATAAACTTTTAAAAGCCGGAGCCGCAGCAGCAGTTCCTCCAATCCCCCACTTACTGTCTGACTTATCCTCTTTATCGTCCGCTTTGTCTTCTTCTTTATCATCTCCAGAATTCCCGTCCGCCTTATCATCTCCTGCGTCCGTTCCATCCTGTCCGTCTGTCGCTCCCGGCTCTGCCGTGTCTTCTTCCCTTACATCACTCGCCGCACACCATCCGTTGTCCAGGAGCACATAGCATTCACCGCCAGCAATCACAGATGTAATTCCTGCTTCATCACAAAGCAGCTTAACTGCCTGCGCATAACCATCCTTGCCAAGCCCCATACTTCCTGCCACGGTGTTTGCGTTTTCTCTGAAATATGTAATCTTCCCTGCAAGGCTTTCATTTAGCATTTCGCCAAAGACTTCCTGTATGCTCTGATTGCGCTGTTCAATCTTTTCACTGATTGCCTCTGCGCTCTGGTATTTACTATCACGGATATCGAAACCATTATTATGATCTTTCAGGACAAAATAAATCTGATAGCTGTAAATCTCCTCTCCGCCTTCCAGAGTCTCAGAATTTTCCACACGGATAACCTCCGGGCTGTCATTCAGCCAGAACACTCCCGGGTAATCCCGCTTAAAGGCAACATACGCACTGGCGAGATTCTCCTTCATCTCGCTCCACTCCTGATCCGACATCTTCGGAGAATCATACAGCTCGCATACATTAAAGCCGTTAAAGACATCCGAACTGCCGTCACTATAGTTTGTTGTAAAGGCTGTATCCTCCGAAAAATTGCCGTCATCAACCGTTACGGAACCATCGCCCAGCATACTATAAAGATTCATGGCATACTCCGGAAATCCCATACGCCCGTACCAGTCTACACTGCCGCCATTCTCACTGAAGAAACTCCAGTTCATATTCTTTTCTGCAGATTCGCATCTCAGCGTATCCTTCATACCTGTAACTGCCGCTACGTTCTCCTCTGCCTGCGCATATGACCCTGTCTCCGGATAATACATCCCTGCTTCCTGCGCAGACGCCGGAATTACTGCTGTTCCGCCTGTCAGTAAAGCTGCCAGCGTCAGAGCCAGCGCCCGTTTCATACCTTTTCTCATGAATAGTCCACTCCCTGCATTTTGTGTTAAATTATGTTTATAATGGCTGATGATTTTCATATGTCACAAGCCATAATATCCCACATTTTTCATCTTTTTATTATATATGTTTAAAATCACACTGTCAACACTCTCGAAGACTTTTCCCCTACTATCCAGTCTTAGAAAAAACTGGTGATTCAAACTACGGAGCTGTCATGACAACTCCTATGCAGATACCGTGCAGCGGGGTTCGCGGCTCTGCAGATGCGACCCTTCCCCACACCCATATTATAAATATCGGACGTAATTTGTATTTCATAATACCTTTTGGCATTTATTTCTTTGATATTCCTTGTTGCGATTCACGGACTAACCGCCGCAACTATCCCTTGCCATTTTCCATAAGATCAAGTAAAATGTCCTATATAACGATACACGAGGAGGTCTGCTATGGGAATTTACTTAAATCCGGGAAATACTCTTTTTCAAATGACACTCAATTCAAAAATCTATGTAGATAAAACGGATCTGATCTCCTATGCAAATTCTGTGATTAACACACCGCAGCGTTTTGTCTGTGTCAGCCGGCCAAGACGGTTCGGAAAATCCGTAACTGCCCAGATGTTAGCAGCATATTACAGCAGAGATATTGATTCCAGCATGCAATTTTGCAGGCTTTCCATTGCACAGGACGAATCCTATCACAGGCATCTGAATCATTATAATGTCATTTTTATAAATATGCAGCAGTTTCTGAGCCGCACACAGAACATTAAAAAAATGAAAACCCTTATCGAAGGTTATCTGACAAAGGAGCTTGTACAGACTTACCCTGACATTGACTATTTCGATCATACCGACTTGACTGGATGCCTGATGGATGTCTTTTCCGAAACCGGTATTCCATTTATCTTTATTATCGACGAATGGGACTGCATATTCCGCGAATATAAAGCAGATATAGATGCGCAAAAACTGTACCTGGACTTTATCCGAAGCCTGTTAAAAGACCAGCCCTATGTGGCATTTGCCTATATGACTGGTATTCTCCCAATTAAAAAATACGGCTCTCATTCTGCCCTTAATATGTTTGACGAATTCTCCATGACCAATCCCGGTCCTTTGTCTTCCTATGTAGGCTTTACAGAAGGAGAGGTAATGGAACTATGCACTTCATATGACATGGATTACGATGAAATAAAACGCCTGTATGACGGGTATTGCTTTGAAGGTACACCGCATGTCTACAATCCCCGTTCCGTAGTAAGTGCAATGCTTACCCGCAGCTATGATAATTTCTGGAATAAAACAGAGACATTTGAGGCTCTTCAAGATTATATCACCCTAAACTTCAAGGGACTTCGGGATATCATTACTGAGCTTCTTGCTGGAGCAAGAAAAAGGATAAATACCGCGACTTTTTCGAACGATATGACCAGCTTTTCCTCTGCTGATGATGTACTCACATTGTTAATTCATCTCGGTTATCTCGGATATGACTTTACAAAAGGGGAAGTTTTTATACCAAATTCGGAAATATCCTCCGAATTTTGCAATGCCATTGAGTCTGCCGGCTGGGATAATATCATAGACGCCATCAAAAAATCAGATGCCCTCGTATCAGCTGCGATCCAAAAGGATGCTTCTGCACTGGCAGACGGGATTGAAGCAGCACATATGGAAACCTCCATACTGGCATACAACGACGAGAATGCCCTGTCCTGCACGATCGCGCTGGCCTTTTACAGCGCCAGGGAATATTATTTATCTTTCAGAGAGTTTCCAACTGGAAAGGGATTTGCTGATCTTGTATATATTCCAAGAAGGAATCACCCCGACAAGCCCGCCCTAGTTGTGGAGCTAAAGTGGAATAAATCTGTTAAAGGCGCAATTCAGCAAATCAAGGAAAGGCGCTATGTTGAATCCTTAAAAGATTACCACGGCAATCTGCTCTTGATCGGCGTAACTTACAGCCTTAAGACAAAAAAACACCAGTGCGTCATTGAACAATACCACATAGAATAACGAATAAAGAATGTGCCGCGGCACTAAACTGTCCCCAAAGAAAAAGCGCAGCATTCCGTATGCTGCGCTTTTTCTTTGGTATGTCATTGAGAGGTTTTTCCTCGTTGCATTGCAGTTTTGTCTATATATACAAAGCTGGGGAATGCTCCTCTGTTAAGAGGAAATATATAGTAATTGGAGTTCACTGCCGCAAGGCCATTCTTGGGGGAAACGACCGGCAGCAGCATAACTGCAATAACAACCATCATTTCTTACGGTCAACACAGCAAACACCCACGCTTTGTCAAGGCGGATCCTGCACAGACCTGCTGAATAATTACCTATAATTATACAATAAGAATGATTTATTATGCAGTCTTAAACCAGAATAAAGACCTGTATGTAAAGCAATTTGTCCTTATCTGTTGCTCATTTAAGACATGTTTAATATAGCACTTCTCTTTTTTCCAGTCAATATAATTTTCATAAATTGTTAAATTTTATGCAATCCACCGAACAATCAAAATATTCCGCAGACCTTTTCGGCACTTTATTACAATGAAGTGAACGTTATTTGTAACTATTCAGCAGGTCTGCGCATTTACTGCGCTGACCGTAAGAAAGTGATTCAGGAGTGCAAAAATCCCATTGCCAAAGGCAATTTTATATGGATTTTTGCATGTAACTGCGAAGGTACTGAGCAGTTACCGTTATTTTACGCCTTATTTCCCAGTTTCTGGTCTTTCTGACGCATTTTCAGCTTCAGAAGGGCCTTAGCCTTCAGGCAGTCAAGCCTGACCACGTTATTTTCCCCCACAACGTTGGTTTCCACGCCTTCCTCGTTTTTATTGATGTCTACAATTCCGTCCATATACTCATTTTCCACAACAAAATGCGCCGGTCCGCTGTTAAAATTCAGCCCCGTGACCGGTATCCCCCTGATTCCGAGCTGCTCGCATGTGTTGGCAAAATCAACGTCACTGTTCCCCCACCCGTCAGAGGACAGGATCACTCCGTCTGCCCGCATGCCTTCTGCCATTACCGCACACCGCGTTCCTACCAGCATCTTGTCTGTCTGGTCATCCGGGGTTCCCACAAGCAGAATTCCCATAAGATCCAGGTCTGTATCCTCTGACACCACATCAAGCAGCGGGTCTCTGAAATGATGTAATGTCGTCTCTTTTGTTGATGGTCCTATTCCCATTCTCTCCGCACCTCCTTACTGCATGGAGTGGATGATTCCGTCTCTGTACTCATTTGGCGTTACCAGTACAGGCATATTCCCCATATCTATTATGGAGCGTCCGCCCTCCACTCCGGACGGCTCATGAGAAAAGAAACGAGTATCGTACATGGCTCCCTGTCCTGCAACCTGTTTCACAATCAGCACGCGTTTTTTCCCGGGGCGCACGATATCATGATATTCATGCCGCTCTGTGCATCTGTCACCCCTGAATTTTTTTAACTTCATCCGGTAGTCCTGAATGAATCTGTCACATGCCCGGTGTGCTGCTGTCGGCCCAGGCCGCTCCTGTCCCATGCCAGCCGCAAGAGTTACATCAAATGAGACAATATAGTCATCATCCCCCGGTGTTCCTGCGCGGTTCAGATAGAGCCTGTCTTTTAGAATCCCTTCGGATGATCCGAACTCATGGCACTGCTTTCCATTTACATCTATGCCTGTCAGCATTACGTATACTCCGGTAACAGTATGTGTAATCCCCTCACCCAGCTTACCCAGTACCTTTGCAGAGATCGGAATAATATCCATGATTGTGTTCGTCCATCTGTCATGTCTGCCGGGCCTGATAATTCTGAGATCAATATCTTCTATATATTCTTCCCCGGCTGTCAGCTTTTTCAGCGTCTCCTTACTGACAGTCATATGTCCGTCTGCTGTAATATCATTGTGTGCACCCCATTCTACATCCTGCATATGGTAAGCCTTGATTACTAGTTTTCTTAAATCCCTGACTTCCTCAGCCATCCCGCCTCACCTCCCTAATGCCATTGTACATCATTTTCCATAAAAATGCCATGGTGATTTTTACGTATTAAATTCCTAAGTCATGAATATTAAGCCTTGTTGTATGAGATTATATCTTTTAGTCGGTGAAACGCTTGCCGCTCAAGAAATATTATGCTAATATTGTCGGTAGGGAAAGACCATTAAGCCAGGCGGCTTTACCTCTCCGGTCTAGTTTGGAGGGTTCGAGTAGCCCTCCGGATGAAAGAAAGGAGGGTGATAGCAATGTACGTTACATATTCGGATTTAATTCAGATAGGTATACTCATTGTTACCCTTATAAGTCTGTTTTATCAGATCTACAAGGGAAAAAGGAAATAGCCGCCACTACCACCAATAGTGACGGCTTGCCTATGTTAAAACATAGGTAAAAACTCATAGTTGGGGTAGAGCCGCTTGAATGGCTTTCCCTCTGTATATAATATAGCATATCTCTGAGGATGATTCAAGAATCTTTTTTCAGATTTCGCCTCAGTCTATACTTTCGCCAGTCTATACTTTCGCAATATACTCAAACGGCAGCGGAACAATCTTTCCCGGTGTCTCGATCTTCACCAGCTGCTCCAATGTTGCCTTCACGATCTGTGTCTGCTGCTCCGGGTTATTCGGGGCACCCGCATTTGCTCCCATGGGAACCAGCGGGGCTACCGCACGGGGCGTACCGGTCTGCCGTACAACCGGCGGAAGTGCCGCAATAATAATCGTAGGAATTCCGGCCTGTTCAATCGCTCTCTGCACCAATACTGCAGAGCGGTGGCAGGTACCTCATCCGGCGGTAAGGATTACCCCGTCAACTCCTTCCTCTTTAAACATCTGGGCAATCGCGGGTCCGGTCTCGCCTTTGAATTTCTCCTGGTTTCCGCCCCCTCCCATAAAGCCTGCATGTACAGGCGCGCAGGCTTTGATAAAGCCTTCCTTTGCCAGCTCATGAATCCGGTCAATGGGGAACATGCAGTTAATATCCTTATTCACATCCCCGTTATCATAACCCCCATGGGAAACCATCAGCTCGTCTGACGGCATCTCGTCTGTTACTTTTCTCCAGGTAAAGTCTCCGGCAAGATTAAATCTTTCCTGATCTCTATGATGGACGCCCGCTGCTGTGGCAAGCGCGATCGTCATATCCTTAAGCTCTTTTGTAACAGGAGTCCATACAGCCGGCGGAGTAATTGGAACAAATATTTCCGACTGCATTCCTTTTACTAATGTTAAACTCATTGCCATACCTCCTAATCATAGCAGCTGCGCTGTACCTTCGCAGCCAGCTATTCTGATTGTCTGCAACTGTTCAGACAAGCTGCCCTGTTACGGTTTGTGCCGTATATATCCTCGCTTCGCCGGGGCAGACCCTGCACAGACCCGTCTGAACTGTTACGATTATTTTCGTTTTTCACGCATCTCTTTCTGACGCCTTGTATAAGTGTCAAGGTTACTCACATATTTTTCATTGACCTCCGGCCCCAGCTGCTCTACAAAGCTCATATTCCAGGCAACCTCCTGGCCCACCTTAATCGGATAATCACTGATGAACATCCGCACAGGCACCTTCAGATATCCGAGGCGGCCCTTTAAATCAACCGCTACCGCACCGTCATGCACCTCCACGATCACACCCTCCATCCGTATTATCTTATCCCCGTATTTTAAGTCTGACATGCTTTTCACCTGATTATTTCATCCTGTTTATTTAATCATATTTTTCCTTACGCTTCTTGCTCATCGGAAGAGACTGCTCATTCTCTACAAGGCACAGCTTCTCTCCTGCCACATCTTCAATCGACTCCACATTGGATGATTTCACATTGGGATTCCACTTCTTCTCTGCAGCCTTCACATTCTCTCCGCCCATGGCGTTTTTCAGCATCTGTACCGCGCGGACCGCATCCTCCGGGCAAAGTGTATTGCAGGCAAGCACCTCATTTTCAATACCAGATTCTGACTTGTTGTTATCAACCATGTGCGTCATATATTTATTACCTACAACGAGAGCTCCCTGAACCGCGCAGAAGGACATGCCTACCACCGGGATTCCTCTCATACCGATCTGCTCATGATGGCTTGCGAAATCAATGTGATTATTTCCAAAGCCCTCTGTTGTAATGAATGCACCGTCAACATCCAGCATCTCACAGAGCTGTCCCACACGCTTTGATACATAGAACTTCTCTGCATTGATCTGCGGACTTCCCACAAAGATCACGCCGCACAGATCCAGTTCCTCATCATGGAGCACTTCAAGAACTAGCGGCTCTCTCCAGTAATGTCTGGACATCTCTTTTGATGCAGGCCCGATACAGGTCAGCGCATGGATACATCCATCCAGCACCTCAAGAGGAGATACTGCCACTGGGACATTTCCAAGGTCGACATTGGGCTTCGCCCCCAGCACGCCTACCGGCTCAACCGGGAGGATCAGATTATCATGCATTGCTCCCTGGCCCATGATCTCCTTTACAATTACAACCTTCTTCTTACCGGGTCTTCTATACTGGTCAAAGGTCTCTTCTGACACAACGAGATTCTCATCCAGTTCCTTTAATGCCTCACGGATCTCCTGGGTAATGATATCTGTTGCAGTATGAGCCGCAAGCGGACCCGGACGCTCCATGTTCGTTCCTTCCTTAACTGTTACCTGTGTCTTAATGAAGATCTCGCCCTTATCCGGTGCGCCCGGGCGTCCCCACATAATATTTTCATCAAGATATCCCTCGGAGGAACCAAATTCGCCGATCTGAACCCCGTTCGCATCGGTTCCTGTTACCATCATCACAACGCCGTCCAGCACTCTTGTAACACCGCTTCCAAGCTCGTACTCGCCCTCCTTTACAGCAATAGGCTGTACATCCATGATTGTCTCGGAGTAGGTATGATAATCCTCCGGTGTAATAATATCAATCTTAAGATCATAGACCAGTTCCTCTGAGTCTATACATTCCTTTTCAATGTCATCCCGGATACAGAGGACAGTCCCCTCAATCTTTGTCTCCGGTCCGCGCTTTACCTCTGTAATATGAAAATGCTTCCTTGTAAGGCTTCTGATCAGCTTCGGCTGCTGTGCCGGTTCCTCCGTCTCTGCTGCCGCTGCTTTTACTGTCTCCGGCACACTGCCTGCTGCCGGAGCGCTTCCGCCCCCGATGATTCCTACCGGAATCTCCAGATCAATGTCCCTGCCTTCCCCAATGTGTATCTTCAGGATTCCGCCTGGTACTGCTGCAGGCACTGCCGCTGTCTGGGCCGGTGCAGCTTCCTCTGGCTGCGATTCCCCCTGTTCCTCCTTCTGCTCCTGCACTTCCCCGGATACGGAAGGCGCTTTTGCCCCCTCCACTACATCTGCTGTAAGCGGGCAGAGCGAATCACATGTTTTTACAAGCTTCGCTCCCAGTACCTCCTCAATCGTAAGACACCCGTCAAGATTCAGAAGTCCCGAATCCACCAGGTCGTCAAAAATCGCCGGATCCTCCAGATTCGCCGGTTCGATTGTAATGCCGCCCTCGGCCCTGCAGCATAATACCGCCGGATCATGGGCATGCGCTTTCGCTGTTTCAGCTGTAATTGACATATTGTTTTCCCTCCTTAAATAATGTCGTGAACATCCATATTCTGTCTATTTTCAATCTTACATACTCCTGTCCCAGAAGGAATGTTGCTTTGGAACTGCAAAAAATAACTTTTAATTTTGGCGCAGTATAACCCGCTTTAAATACCTTTCGGTTTCACTGAGGACGCTTTGAGAGTGCATGTGTAAAAACGCAAGGCTACTCGGGCTGCGCTGAGGCTTTTGCACATGTGCTATCGGGAAAGCAGACCAGTAAAACGTAAGGCTATTTAAATTGGGTTATACTAGTCCTCTGTGTCAATATCCTGGCTCACCTGCTTGGAAACCTTCAAGGTTCTGTACAAGGAATGCCCGATTGTTCTCATTACATGATCCGTCTGGTGGAATACCTTAAGCCCCATCTTCGGGCCAGACGCCATAACTGTATTAGAGCAGTCCGAGCAATTGCCGATAATGATATATTCACATCCGTCCTTCTTGAACTGCATATTATTCTTAACCTGTCCCGGGCAGTTTCCAGGTCTTAAGCACTTAAGAGGCGCGCCAGGTTTATTCTCAATCGCCTGCTTGCATCTGCAGACGGATGCCACCTTCCCGTTCATCTTCTCTGCAATCTCACGCATACGCTCCTCTGAGCCGCCGCACGCACAGACAAGAAGTCCTGTTGACGCCCCGTGGAGATCCGGCAGATCAATGGTCACAAGGATTCCTCCTGTTGTCTTTGTAATGGGCTCCTCCGGCTTCACGGATCTTCCGGTAAATGCACCGCCCATGATGATCTCTCCGTATACTCCGTTAATTCCGCCCGCTCTCTCAATCAGCTCCCCGACGCTTGTCCCCACCGGAACATCCATAAATACGTGCGCCTCATTTCCCCCATTGATCTTCCCACGCACGGTCAGGTTCTTTGTAAAACACGGCTTCCTCTCATCAACTGCCTCTGCAACCTTCGCAGCAGTCTCAAGGTTCACAACTACGGATCTTGCCGCAGATGGAAGCTGTGTTGTCGTAAGATTCACCCCAAGGCATTCACGCACCACGGCTCGCTCCTCACCCATAGGGTAAATATCCGGCAAAAGATGCATTGAGATATCCGGCTCGGCTTTAAGCGCTTCCTTTAATATCCGGACCGCCTTCTTATTTTTCTTCTTAATGGCAAAGATTGCCTTATCCGCATGGGTAATCTCCATACAGTACCTGACGCCCCGGATCACCTTATCACACTGCTCCTCAAGCTGCCTGATATTGTGTTCCAGACCTGGCTCGCACTCTGCCGCATTAATTAAAATATGGCTTTCCTTAAGCCTGAAGCCTTCCGGAAGCTCCGGGTTAATCTCCGGATCCAGCTCCCCCATCTCTGTGTCCTTAAGATTAATTCCAAGTTTTACACCAGTCGGGAAGCCTGCACCTCCCATGCCGACAATTCCTGCCGCCTTCACCATGTCAAGCTTCCCCGCATCCTCCGGAACCGGAATCGGCTCAAACGCATCCGGCTGATCATCCGACGGCTCAATAATGATACGGTCATCCGTGACCTCAGCCACTGTTCCGTACACACTTGAAAAGATATTCGCCCCCAGCCCTGCCGGCTCGGCAATCAGCGTGCCCTTTTTCACCTGGTCGCCTGCACTGACAACTGCCCTGCACGGTGCACCCACATGCTGGCGCAGCAATAACTGTACATTTCTCATGACATCCCTCTCCTTATATTTTTATAAAAATGAGCTTCGCAAGCAAAACTCCTTTTATACACTCTATGTGATATGGCTGCTTCTTGGCGTTCCTGGTGTCAAGAGGCCATGCTTTTTCATGCAAGCATGAAACGCATGACCTCCTGACACTTGTATCATGTTATAAATCGAAGTATTAGAAAATCCCTTCTCATAATACTCCGATATCTTTCTCTGGCGAGGGCATGTGGGAATCGAACCCACCCGGGACGCTCCTAACGCCCCACACTGGTTTTGAAGACCAGGAGGCACACCAGTCACCCAACTACCCCCATATATATATCTGTCAGCAGCTATTTTGTATCCGCAGCCTGTCCGGTAACATCAGAGCCCGCGCTTTCGCCAAAATAACTGCGTGCGATATAACCATAGCATAATTTATCATTTATTTCAATAGTTTTGTTGAAATTTATAATAGCAAAAAACATTGACTTTTCAAGGCTTTTCCCCCATAATAATTTTATACGGACTGTACGTTGTACTAGAACACAGTCTACCTATGTCAGGAGGTAATAAATATGAACCTAAAAGCAAACGTGAATTTTGACCGGTTTGAGGGGGCGCTCCAGGTAGTGGATTCACACACAGTGGGCGAATTCTGCCGTATCGTCATCAGCGGTTTCCCTGAGCCGGAAGGAAATACGATGATTGAGAAGAAAAAGTGGATGGAAACCAATTATGACCATGTACGTACTGCCCTTATGCATGAACCCAGGGGACACCGCAATATGTTCGGCGCATTTCTATGTGATCCTGTGGATCCAGACGCTCAGTTCGGCGTCATGTTCATGGACACAGGCGGATATCTGAACATGTGCGGCCACTGTACGGTTGGCGCGGTTACAGTCGCCATTGAAGCAGGCCTTGTGGAATCTCACGAAGGGGAAAACGAGGTGGTGCTGGAGGCCCCTGCCGGACTGATCCGCACAACAGCCATTGTTGAGAATGGAAAGGTAAAAAGTGTAACCCTTACGAATGTCCCGTCATTTGTGTATAAGGAGAATCAGAAAATAACAGTTGACGGAAGAGAGATTGAGTTTACTATCTCCTTCGGCGGCAGCTTCTTTGCCCTCGTGGACACGACTAAGCTTGACATCGGACAGATCAACCAGAAGACAGTTCCAGAATATATTAAGCTGGGAATGAAGATGCTTGAGATTATCAATAAGGAGATTCCTGTAAAGCATCCGTTCCTGGATATTGATACCGTTGATCTAGTGGAATTCTACGGACCCACCCCGAACCCGGAAAAGGCTTCCATGCGCAATGTCGTAATCTTCGGAGACTCCATGGCTGACCGCTCTCCGTGCGGAACCGGTACAAGCGCAAAGCTTGCCACTTTGCACCACTGGAATGAAATTAAGATTGGGGAGGAATTTATCTACGAAAGCTTTATCGGTTCTCTGTTTAAGGGTGTTATAAAGGAAACTGCAAAGGTTGCGGAGTATGACGCCGTCATCCCCATGATCACCGGAAGCTGCTACCTTACGGGCGTTGCCACCTATCTGATCGATCCTGAAGACCCTTTGAAATACGGTTTCCAGGTCGGTTAGACAGAAGAATTTCATCATTGATTTGACCACGTAAGAAAGGAATGATGCCGATGCCACGGAAACGGCGATCTACGAAAAGCCGCATTATAAAAGCCGCGTGGAATCTTTTCTACAAAGATGGTTATGACCAGACTACCGTAGAAGATATCATCGCTGCCTCCAAGACATCAAAAGGTACATTTTACCACTATTTCAAGGGGAAGGAAGCGCTTCTCAACACCCTTTCCAGCCTGCTTGACGAAAAATACGAAGAACTTGCCGCCTCGATTGACCCGAACCTGTCTGCCCGAGAAAAGCTTCTGTATCTGAACCGCGAGCTGTTTTATATGGTTGAGACCAGCATAGATATTCATCTGCTTGCTTCTCTTTATTCCTCACAGCTGGTGACAAAGGATGACCGCTCCCTGATTGACAAGGACCGCTTTTATTTTAAGTGGATCAAGGAGATTATAACAGAGGGGCTTCACAGCGGCGAATTTAAAGACACCAGCTCTCCCGAGGAATTGCTGGATCTTTATACCATGTATGAGCGTGCCTTGATCTATGACTGGGTGCTCCTTAAGGGGAGGCACTCCCTGACAGAGTACAGCGGACGGCTGCTGCCGCATGTTCTGGATGTATTTGTCCAGGGAATATAAAGAGCTTTACTCCAAGTTCACATACTGATATAATGAAAAAAACTATGAGAATTGTAATTGCAGAGTTACTATTCACAGTTATCAGGAATTTCAGAAAGTGGGTGATGATATAACAGACAGGGAGATGTTGCAAAAAAACATTGAAGAATTCTCCAGAATTCAGCGATATATGCGAATGGCTGACAAAAACTCTGAGTTGTACGAGGAATTAAAGGAACGCTATACTGAGTTAAAGGTCATTTTGACCGCCTCTGGAATTAATGTAACAGAACTTGACAAAATCAAAGAATAACCAAAAAGGCTGAGAGAATAAAATATTCCTCAGCCTTTTTATTACTGCACAGCTTTACTTGTTACGATTCACGGACTAACCGTCCGCTCACAGCAACGCATCCATCCCATTTAAGACTATACCATGCACTCATGCATCTCTTCTTCTTTGATCCCCGCCTTTTCCATCATAGCCGCAATCTCCTCCCGGTCCGAAAGGTCTGCGCACCAGGAAAGCCCACAGCCTGCGGATATAGAACGCGGGACCGGAATGATCCGCCCAGGCACATGATTCTCCTTACATGCCTTTTCCATCGCCATTGCATCGGCTGTTGTATGAAAAGTTACTACAAGTTTCAGCTCTTTTTTTCTCATAACTACTTAATCACCACTTCGAAATATCCGTCCTTCTCGGATGAAACCGGAGTCTTTCCATGATCCTTTGCGTATTTCTCCACATTCATCCTCTGGTGCGGCTCTGTGACCAACACCCTCACTGCCTCTTTTGCATCCTTTAATGCATCCGCCGTCAGCATGAGTGGCTCTGGGCAGGAAAGACCTCTTGCATCTACTTCCTTCATGTTTATTTTACCTTCCTTCTTAGAATACTATGTATGGCTCTGAATTACAACTATTTTATTTCTTTTCCTCGCGTTTATGTGTAAAGGCAATGGCAAAGCATACCAGGATACAGATGATACATGCTACCTTGCCATTTAACGGGACAGCGCCTGCTACTACCTCCTTTGTCTCAGCATTCAGTGCAGTACCGCTTGCTGCCAGGCCAAAGTTGTGGCAGAGCGCAGCGCCGAAAAACATGCCAAGCACTGTTACAGCAGAATCAGACGATCCCTGCCCTGCAAGAATCAGCTGGCGTAAGGGGCATCCTCCTGCAAGCACTGCAGCAAATCCGACTGCATACATACCAAGCACATTCCACAAATGGTCGGAATGCGCAATGATTCCCGGCGTATTAAATCCAAGTACAAAGCGCCCTGTTGCCACATTAAATGCAAGCATAACTACAAACAGCCCTACAATGACACTAAACAGGTCAAAATTCTTCATCAGAATGATATCACGCATACTTCCCGCGAAGCACATTCTTGACTTCTGGGCAAATGCTCCGAACACAAGCCCGCCGATCAGAGATGCAATCAGCGGTGCATGAAGGCTTCCCGGGCCTGCCTCACTGGCCTTTAACAGGGATGAGCAGAGCGCCAGTACAAGGATTCCTGCCATAAGAACCGGCAGAACCGCTCCGCTTGCCTTATTTGTTACATGTGCCCTTCCTAGACTGAAGCCTCGTCTCAGCGCAAATACGCCCGTAGCCACGCCGAAGATAAACCCAGCCAGCGCCACCCATGCATTCAGGTCGCCTGCTGACATACGGATAATCATCCGCAGCGGGCATCCTAAGAATACAAGGGAACCAATCATAATGATCATTCCAAGCACAAAACGTGTCATGGTAGAAGAACCTGCCGTAGAGCGGTACTCCTTCGTAGCCACAGAGATGATAAATGCTCCAAGCACCAGACCGATTACCTCCGGTCTTGCATACTGGACTACCTCTGCCTGGTGCATCCCGAGCGCTCCCGCCGTATCCCTGATAAAGCAGGCTATACAGAATGCCATGTTAGCCGGATTTCCCATAAATGCAAGACATGCCGCTACAAGTCCGCATACAACGCCGGCTAACGCCAATTTTTTCTTTGAATCTGATAAATTCATGTTCTTTCTTCCTCCTTCGTTCTCTCATTCCCGAGTAACCGTTCCGTACGTTTCCTACCCTCACAGTTACTCTGCGGATCTGCATTGATCAAACCCGCCAGGGCGTAAGACGTAAAACAGACAAATAACACTCTTAATACAAGCCTATTATTCGTCCTGCGCCAGTTCCCGGACAGCCGCAATCGCGGCGTCCACTTCTTCATCCGTGTTATAATGCGAGAAGCTGAACCTTACTGCTCCCTGCTCCACCGTTCCAAGCGCCTCGTGCATAAGCGGTGCACAGTGCCCTCCCGGTCTTGTAGAAATTCCATATTCTGTAAGAAGCGCATCACTCACTTCTGAAGAATCAAAATCACCGATGTTAAGCGCCACAATCGCACACCGGTCAAAGGTACTGAAGTCCCCATACACCTTCACGTCTGGGATCTCCTTCACGCCCTCGTAAAATTTACGCATAAGCCTCTGTTCTTTTTCCCGGACCACATCAATTCCAGTCTCATTCAGATAATCAACCGCCGCGCCAAGTCCCGCGATCCCATGCCCGTTCAAGGTTCCTGCCTCCAGTGCGGTCGGCATCTCTGCAGGATGTGTCTTACTATAGGTCTGCACTCCGCTTCCGCCGCACTTTAAAGGTCTTACTGCAAGGCCTTCCCGCACGTACATGCCGCCGATCCCCTGGGGGCCCAGAAGACCCTTATGGCCGGTAAAGCACAGAACGTCTATCTGCATCCTCTGCACATCGATGGGAAATACTCCTGCAGTCTGGGATGCGTCCACTACGAACAGCAGACCATGCTTATGCGCCATCTCTCCCACCTTTTCAATATCAATATAATTTCCCGTCAGATTGGATCCATTTGTACAGATGACCATCTTCGTCTCTGGACAAATCGCATCCTCCATATCTTTCAAGTCAAATGTCCCCTTCTCATTACTCCGGATGATGGTAAGCTTCACGCCCTTTTTCTCCATCTCATAGAGGGGTCTGAGCACCGAATTGTGTTCCAACATTGTGGTGATCACATGATCGCCCGGATTCAGAAGACCCTTGATCGCTATATTCAGGCTTTCTGTCGAATTATTCGTAAATACAATCTGTCTTGGATTCTCTGCACCGAAAAACTGGCACAGCTTGTCCCTCGTATCATAGATTACCCTTGACGCGCTTAAGGATGCCTCATTCGCACCTCTTCCCGCATTTCCCATTGAACTCATGGCAGCAATTACTGCATCAATGACAGCCTGCGGCTTGTGCATCGTAGTCGCTGCATTATCCATATAAATCATAATAAGTCACAACCTTTCCCCACAATGAATTTTGTTTCAAAATTATTTCAAAGAATGACAATCCATATCTTATACTTCTTCCATAAGTATAAGACTTCTTCTTCGCTTCGTCTAATTGAATTATTCTATAATTTTTATTCCATAGATGTTATCTATAGCACAATACCACATCATGTCCTTAGGAACTGTCCCTAAATAACTTACAGAATGCCGCCTGTATCCTTCCCACTGCCAGACGAACCCAGAACTTTCACTTTTTAGAACGTGTGCCCACCGACACACCAAAAATCAGCGGCCAAATTTCAGCCGCTGACAAAAAACTTACACATTTTCCTTGACAAGCCCTTCAAAAAGTATGATTTTCTCTCCATACTGCCTTTATACTTGATATAGCATCTCGTTTTCTCATAGTTTTTAAAATTGATTCCATCTCTTTAACTGATATCGAAGTGTTTTGCTTTTTAGCAATCTCCTCTATAAGCTGAACACCATTAAGTATTTGCAACGAATATTGACCTAACTGCATTCGTCTTTTCGCTATATCGCGCAACATTTCAATATCTGAATCCTCAGTTAATAAAATAGGCATTTGCAGATAAGATGCCATTAAAATCATATGTACATCCCCCATGCTACTACCTTGCTTGTGTGTATTATATATGGTCTGCCCTTTATGTAAACACAATTTTTCTACTTGCTTTGGACTATTCATTGCTGCCAAAGCCAATCTCATATCTTCATATAGTACACCATAATAAGCTTCATACGACTGTTTATCAACTGCATCTTTTTGAAATTCATTATACTGAATTACTCTTATATACTTTTCCTTAACCAAACGAACAAAGTATGAATGTAACGATAATTCATGTTCATAAATATACGGATGTGCCACAGGAATGTACTCTAACTCAGCCAAGACTTTTTTTATATTATCTATTACCTTTCCTTCTGAAGACAGTTTTTGAAGAAAACAGGTGTCTACAATAACCTCAGTTTTCCCCATGCTTACCTCCTCCTATAGAAATTTCCACAATATCATCAGTCTCATTGATATCATCAATATCAAAATCTCTCTTTATCCTATTAATAGTATAAATACTCAATTCTCCGCTTTTTTCAACTGTTTCCAACAAATTTCTTAACCCGGGAATTGTTTTCTTTGCAGTCACTCTATCTAGCATTGTGTTCTGATCTTTTGAAAAAGCATTAACCAAAGGCAATATGGCTTCTTCATTCTTCAAAAGAACATCTCCAAGCTTCTGAGCAATTATTTTAGTTTCAATGACTCTCCTTCTTACAGATTCGTACGGAACCATATAATTATTCATCTGTAGCACCATGACACGAATCAAATCCACAAGTCTAAGCTTGTCAGGGTCAAGTCCCAATTTTTCCATATGCCCCCAAAAGGTTTTCCTAAATTCTTTTGCCGGCATTAATAATTCCGCTGCAAATCTATTAATTATCCGCTCTTCTATCTTGCTTTCTAATACGCCTTGTTCGCCAGCCAGTTCCCACACTTGGGCAGCAACCCCCCATACATGTCCCAGCTCATGAGCTGCCGCAAAAACTTGTTCAGCAACAGCCTTTGCAGTATTAATATATACAAAGTCTTCTAATTTATCTTTAACAAAACGCTTCGTATGAAAACCACAGTTAATTTCATTCTCTATCGGATAATATACAACTGTACAATGCTTTTCCAAAATTCCAAATATATCGTCCCTAATCACCATATTATTCAAAACATAATCTGTTCTAACTTTTTCTATTGCTATTGGAATTTGTTCCATTATCTTTTCCCAATTCATTTTCCACCTCAAAAAAGCTGTACTTTCGTACAGCTTTCCTCTTTATACAGCTTCTCTAAGTTCCACATATTCATCCATCAAATCTAATATTCTATCCAAATTATCAGGATTACTAAACTCTTTCATGTATTGCAAATCTGGCAACAAACTATCTGATTCATGATTAATCAATTCGCTCTTTGTTGTTTTAAGAAGACTTGCTATCTTATCTAATTCAACTGGAGGAATTATAACCTTTCCTTCGATAACATTCCATACATCTTTAATTGAATACCCCAAATGTCTGGCAAAGCTATCAAGACTAATGTCAGCTTCCAGCATACACGTACTAATGTTTACACCAAGCTTTCTTCCTACGTTAGCCATATAACATCCTCCTTTATAATCCTCACCACAAAACATCTTTAGCAAAATAATTTATAACACTAAAATTATATCATTAGGGCATTGACCCGTCAATTACTTTCTTGCATATCTATGCCGATTTTTCGACTAGTTCAGCGCATTCCTAACCCGTGAATAGTAATTCCACTTATACCATACTATTATTTACATCATCTATTCTTATATATTATAACACACTTTAAACCTTTCATACATTTCACTTTTCTCCATTACCATTATATTCATATGCAGTAGTATTTGTATAATTTCAATCCTTTTCAGCAACATTTTGGCACAATTGATTGGTTTGATAATTGCAAACCTATCCTTAAAATATTAAATTTGTTCATAAAATCACAGGAATATATTGATTTTTTTATATAAACGTTTATAATAATTTATACATATCCCTTTCGTCAATTGTCACAAATTTTTACAACAAAAGGAAGATATAGCAACATTATTCACAACCTTCTGCTTATAGCAGCAATATACTCCTTTTATAAACGGTTTAGGCAGCAACGATTGTCTAACCCATCAGGAGCACAATATCAGGAGGAATCCAATGCTAAGTTTACTGATTGTAGATGATGAAGAACTAGAGCTTGAAATCATTCAAAATATGATTGACCGAAAAAAGCTTGGAATTTTCAATATTTTTACCGCAAAGAATATAGCCTGTGCCAAAAAAATTCTGACACAATATTATACTCCCCTCATTCTCTGCGATATAGAGATGCCTGGCGGAAGCGGGCTTGAACTGGCGGAATGGATCCGCAGCAGGAACATAGAAGCGGAAATCATCTTTCTAACGGGGTATGCATGGTTTTCCTATGCCAGATCTGCCTTGAAGCTAGGTGTGCGTGATTATCTCCTTAAGCCTGTTGAGAGGGAACCATTAATGGAAGCTCTAGAAAAAGCGATCGGACATCTTCCTGACTATGAGGATGACCCTGTACAAATGAACACAGATCAGCTCGTAAAAAAGATCACCGAATACATCCAGGATAACTGCGAAAAGGAAATCGGCAGAAAAACAATCTCTAAAATTTTTTATATACATCCTGATTATTTTTCACATATTTTCAAGGAACAGACCGGATGTTCTTTTATTGATTACCTAATCCAGGTGAGAATGGAAAAAGCTTGAAAGCTCCTCTGCAGTACAGACCAGTCCTTAGTCAATATTGCATTAGCTGTCGGGTATTCAAATACCGCCCATTTTGGCAAACATTTTAAACGTGAAACAGGCATGACACCTGGAGCATACCGGAAAAAGGCCAGGAAAAAAGATGAATAATATACAACGATTTAACAAAAGATTACTTTTTATTATTACTGGTATCATCATACTCTCTATGATCGCTGCCCTTGGATATAACTTAAAAACATTTCGTCAGTCCCAAACTCAGAGAAAGGAAGCACAGGAGCAGACATTACGTATATATGTACAGATGATGGAAAACTTTATGGATGATATTGAAACCCTGGTCATATCTCAAAGCATGGACAAGCTTACGCTCCAGAAAATTAACAGATCCAGGAAAGAGATCCATTATTACCAGGCATTGTCAGAAAAGAAGAACAGTTGGAATACAGAGCTCACTAAATATAAAATGTTAAACGGACTGTTTTTATATGACACCAGGAGAAGCTGTTACATTGGGGTAAAGAGTTCAGGGATCACTAACCAGTACCATACCAGTATTAAGAAGAACATTTACAGTATTATAGAAGCATTCCATAATGCAAAGGGCAGTACAAACCGGTGGTTTTCCCTCAATATCGAAAATGAGTATTACCTTTTTTATATGATCTCTGTAGATGATACTTATTTTGGTGCGTGGATGAAGCCCGAAAATATGATTAGCTATCTAGAGGCATCGGATTCCTCAGAGCATACAAAATATTTTATCAGCGACAGCGCCGGAACAATTCTAAACAGGAATCATGGAAATGAAAAATCACTGTCCGACATGCAGGATGGTCAAACAACGTATTCAAAATACGAGCTCACAAAAATATCATCAAGAGATAAGGAATTTACTGTTTTAAAAATAGAACCTTTTAATTGGGGAACCGTCATCGCAATTCAGTTTTTACTGCCCTTGTTTTTGATCCTGGCCGCAGGCATTTTTGTATTATGTCTTGTGATATTTCTGACCAAAAAAACTGTTATCTCCCCAATCCATACACTTTTACTGGAAGAAGAATTAGAAAAAAAGAACGCACAGCTTCAATTTTTACAGAGTCAGGTCAGTCCCCATTTTCTGAACAATTGTCTGAACCTGATTCGGAATCTGATTCTGACCGACCGCGCTAATGAAGCCGTAGATGCTGCAGTTATTTTAAGCAATTATACAAGAGCTTCCCTCCACACAAAATCAAAAGTAGTTCTTGCCGAAGAACTGGAGCACGTATTGTTGCCAGATCTGAACTGCTTGCACGGAACATGCCCGGCTCCCACTCATAGGCGCTGTACATCTTTTCCGGAAGCTTCCCCTTATCTCCGCCCTCTTTATAGAACGCGAAGGTTCCGGACAGATCAACCTTTTTAGCCTTTGCATTTTCATATACAAACGTTACTGTATAACCAGTCGGTGATGACGAGTCCTTCTTTACCGCTGCACCAGGTTTAAGGTCTGTCAGCTGTGGTGTTGGTGTCGGCTGTGGCTTCGGTGTCGGCTGTGGTGTTGATGTTGGTTTCTTTTTCGCTTTTACAGTTACTTTACATTTTGCAGTATATGTTTTTTTACCGCTTTTCACCTTGGCCTTAATGGTTGCTTTCCCGGCTTTGATGCCTTTTACAACACCCTTCTTGCTTACTTTGGCAACCTTCTTATTTGACGTGCTCCATTTTACCTTCTTTTTCAGTGACTTGGGTGAGGTTTTAACTTTAAGCGTTTTTTTCTTACCCTGTGTAATCGTCACTTTCTTTTGGGTAATCGTGATCTTTTTTGCAGCTGCCTCTGCAATTCCCGTCCCTGACGGGACGTAGATCATCGACAGAGCAAGCGTGAGTATCAAACTCAAAATCAAGCCCCTCTTTTTGTTCATAGTTTTTTATTCCTCCTTCTTTCATTTTTTCATAATACCTCTCTATGGATGATGTATTACGAATATCTATACAAAAAATTATAATAATCTGATTTGTAACAATATATAAAAAATCTGCGATGATATAGTGTATTTTTGCTTTTAGAGTACAAAAAAATCTTTGGCTAGCCGGGAAGATCACCTTTACACCAAAAATTCTTATTGCTATAATAAAAATACCAACATAACCGAAAGACTTTAGAAAGCAGGTGATAATATGACAGGCAAAGAAGTAGTTAACCTTATTCAAAAGTTGGAAGAGGAAGGTATGTCAGCCGAAAAAATAATCGAAATCATTAAATATATTGAAACGGCTGAACCGAAAGCTCAATAACATTTGGGGACGGGGCATTTTTAAAAATGCCCCGTCCCCAAACTGATCAGAACCGTTTTTCCCTCGAAAGCAAAACCATGTATCATCTTACGAAATGATTTTCTAACCTCAAGGTTGGTCAGCGCCAGAAGGTAAATGCTGTCTTCCTCATCAGAGGCCTGGGATACCCCTTCTACTTTCAGATATCCTGATGCGAGAAGAAGGCTCCAGATTGCTTCGCTGCTGTCTTCTAACTGTTCAAATATAATCTCTTCATCAATGCCTGTTGAAATGCTTTTACCTGCAAGCAGATCCTCCATCGCTATTTTTATATCAGAGGAGCCTTTTTGGATTAATTTACTTACCAGGCTGTTGGAACTTGTGTTAGCCCAGTATGTTCCGAACTTCTTCGTATCCATATATTTTGTGATTGACCATGGATTATAGATATTCTTTCTGCTGCCGAAGCAAAAGCCGTTATACCAGTAACGGACCCGGTCAAGGGTATCCGCAAGGGCATATTGTTTCAGTGCTGCTATTACCTCTTCCTCCGTAAAGCCAAAGGCCGTGCAGTATTTTTCCGAGGTGGTCGTGATAACCTCCGGGTTATTCAGATCCGAGAATATGGATTCTCTGCTGACCCGGGTAATTCCGGTCATAACTGCGCGGTCCAGATAATCATTTGTCTTAAAGGTTGCGTTAAACATGCTTCGGACGAGTGATGTTAATTCTGTCCAGTATCCAGACACATAGGCTTCCTGGAGCGGCGTGTCATATTCATCCAGGAAAACCAGAACCTTTTTCTGATGATAGCGTTCCAGGTACATGGAGAGTGTGTTTATTGACGATGCCAGCATCGTATCGGGAATGTCAGTTTTGGGGGCAGGCTGTATGGAGTAGTTATGAAAGGTGTCAAAGCTGGCGCTTTCCTCTTTGGTCAGCACAGAGCTGCCCTTCAGATAGGAATGTGCATGATAGGCATTTGCAACAGCTTTAATCAGTCCATCCTTCGCAGCCTGGAAATGGTCTGCCTTTACTCCTGCGAAGCTTAAGGCTATCACCGGACAGGTTCCCTGCAGTTTTCGGCAGGCCTCATGATCCCATATGGAAAGGCCTTCGAATAAATCGCTCCGGCCTGAGTATTTTTTTGAGAAGAAGCATTCCAGCATGCTCAGGTTCAGAGTCTTTCCGAAACGTCGGGGGCGGGTGATGAGGGTGACATCGTCATTTTCCTCCCACCATTCTCTGATAAAATCGGTCTTGTCTACGTAGAACGATTTTGTGTTTCTTATTTTTTCAAAATTCTGACTTCCAATGGAAATACTGGCTCCCATTCTGCTACACACTCCCTTCCGCAAGTATTCTATTGCATTGGCTGCATCCCCAAATACACTTCTTTTACAACCTTTATGAACCTCTCCGCTGAATGGGACAGCTGATAGTTTTTGTTATATACAAGATTAATATCTCTGCCTTCATCTGCCCCTGGGATTGGAAAGGTAAGGAGGCGTCCTTCTTTTTCCTCCTCCGCTGCCGCGAGCCTGGAGAGGATTGTGATGCCTACTCCCTGCTCTACAGACTTTTTGATTGTCTCCTGATTGGCAATGCTTGCGATTACGTTCAGGTGTACGAGCTCCACTCCTGCTGTCTTCAGCTGTTTTTCTGCCTCGCTGCGTGTTCCGGAGCCCTCTTCTCTCATGATAAGCTGTTCTTTTTTGAGCCAGGCAATGCTGCCTTTCCCCTCCTGTCTGATCTTCTGGTATTTCTCTGTGTTGGGAGTAATGATTGCCAGCTCGTCTTTATAAAATGGGATGTACTTGCAGTGCTTTTTCTCCAGGACAGTTCCGGTAAAACCGATGTCTGCCATATGTTCCACGATCCGGACAACCACCTCGCTGCTGTCGGCTTCCACGATCTTGAACTGCTCATCCGGATATTTTTCCCTAAACCGGATGAGGATTCTCGGCAGGAGATACTGCGCCGGTATGGTGGATGCTGCAATGGTAATGCACTGCTTCCCTTCATCCGGCCTTGTGCCGAAGCGTTCCTCTATGTTCTTTTCAAGCTCCACAATCTGTTTTGCATATTTATACAGATCCTTCCCGTCTTCTGACAGATTGACCTCTTTTGTATTTCTGATAAATAATCTGGCGTTTAATTCTTTTTCCAGAGAAGACACATGTGCACTGATTGTTGGCTGTGTCAGAAAAAGCGCCTTTGCTGCTTTTGAAAAACTCCCTCCCTCTGCTACATGCACAAATGCTTCAAGCTGCTTTAAATTCATTCGTATGCCACCCTTTCACTTTCTGCTCCGATTTTTTTCGTGACTTTGATACTGTCCATATATTCCAGTATTGGTTTGGCACTCTTTCTGCTTGTTTTAAATATATCCCGGACCTGTGCAATTGTGATGACAGAATCTTCCTTAAGCTTTTCCCGTATGATTCTCTCTGCTTCCTCCATATACGATTTTTCTGTATACATATCATCCGTAACCCGGACGAGCCGCCCTTCCACTAACAGTACATTCAGAATGTCATCCGTGACTTCTGAGGCAGTTTTTCCAAAATCAATCTCTGAATAGCGTACAAAATCGTACTTTGCCTTTCTGACTGTATCCAACAGCTTTCCGGAGATTTTGTCGTAGGTTCCGTCTTTTTTCACCTCGTACTCAGGCGTGCACAGGAACTCCTCTACGCGCTTAACCTTGCCTGCTTCCTCAAAGGCTTCTACAATCCTGTCGAATACATTTGCCTTGATCTTTTTGAAATGTGTCATCTGGGCTTCTGCCTTCTTCATGCCATAACGGTATGGATGTGCCTCCTCATAAGCTTCAAGCGTATCAATAAGCTTATGCAGCATGGCGCGTTCACTGTCTGCATGCCATACATAGATGTCCTTTCTCATGGTAAATGTACGGACTCTTCCCTCTTCTTCCAGCTTGCAGACATCTTCCTTCACCTCATCGGCTGAGAGCGCCGTAAGCTTTGCCAGCTCAGCCAGAGTGATCAGTGTGTCCCCATGCTCCTTCACATGAAGCTCAATGACGTCTGCCGAGGAACCGGATTCCTTTCTCTTAAGCTCCTCGATCACTTCCTCACGGAACCGCCTCTTCACGGTGGGATTCGGCTCTAAGATTACGCCTCCTCCGATGGTCTCCATGGGAGAATAGAATCTCACGACAAATTTATCTCCGCGCCTTACAGCCAGCTCTTCTTCCAGGCGGAGCTGCACATATCCGCTCTCTCCTGGCCCCAGTTCTTCCTTGTCAAGAAGGACAGCACGGCACAGAATCTCACTTGTACCTGTGAAAAAATGCAGCCTGGTGTGATTGGTCAGTACCCGCATGGAGGAATCCAGCATATCAAGCCGTACATCCAGAAGATCCGTATTCTTCATGCTGTCTGGCGGCGCCAGTACACAGCCCCGCTGAATCTCACGCTTTTTCACATTGGAAAGATTAATGGCAACACGCTGTCCGGCATAACATGCCTTCTTGTCCTCTCCGTGCACCTGGATGCTCCGGATCTTGCATTCCTTTCCAATGGGATACATCTCCAGTGTGTCTTCTTTCGTGATGGTTCCTGATACCAGGGTTCCGGTTATAATGGTCCCGAACCCGGACAGGCTGAATGCACGGTCAATGGGAAGCCTTGGTATTGTCTGCGTATCCTTTGTTACCACTTCATCCCTTGTCATATGTTCAATGATCTCTACCAGTTTAGGAAGTCCCTGCCCGGTTGCGGCAGATACCTTAAGCACCGGTGCATGTTCCAGAAATGTCCCTTCGAGCTCCTCACGGACTTCCTCCTCCACAAGCTCTATCCATTCCTCATCTACCAGATCACATTTATTCAGCACAATAATGCTCTTCTCAATGCCAAGAAGGTGAAGGATATCCACATGTTCTCTGGTCTGGGGCATGATGCCCTCATCCGCAGCGATCACAAGAAGCACAAGATCCATCCCCACAACACCCGCAACCATATTGTTAATGAACTTTTCGTGTCCGGGCACATCAATGATTCCTGCCCGGTCGCCCCCAGGCAGATCAAACCAGGTGAAGCCCAGGTCAATGGTAATCCCTCTTCTCTGTTCTTCCTCCCACCGGTCTGTATTGCGCCCGGTCAACGCTTTAATCAGAGTCGTCTTCCCATGGTCAATATGCCCGGCTGTACCGATGATTATATTCTTCATACTTCGTCTGCTCCTGTCTGATGTTTCCCTGTAAGACCTGCCTCTTTTGCTTTCGGCTGCCGTTCTTCTGTAAGGCCTGCCTCTTTTGCTCCTGTCTGCCGTTCTTCGATAAGGCTTACCTCCTCCAATACGTCAAGCTCCTTTAACTGGTTTACAATCGTAGAAAACAAATGCTTTTCTATGGTTCGCACATCTAATAGAATCGTGTCATTGGATGTTCTTGGAATGACCGGCACCGGGAGATGTCTCATGCGCTCCTCTAATTCCGCCACGCTGATCTTCTCCGGGCGTATAGCTGCTGCCATACTGGGGAGCCGCTCCAGGGGAAGGGATCCTCCTCCGATCTGGGATTCACATCTCTGGGGTTCAATCTTTGCCGGAAGAGACACCCTCCTGAGCATTCTGCACAGGGTACGTGCATTCTTTTCTGTCTCTTCAAATGGCATGGTGATCATATGAAGCACCGGAAGACGCTGGACTGCCTTCTCCTCTGACAGATATTCCTGCAGGACAAGCTCTAGTGCTGCTGCTGTAAATTTGTCAATACGCAGCGCCCTTGTAAGTTGGTTCTTCTTCATCATGTCAATATATTTTTTTCTGCCTATGATAATGCCCGCCTGGGGCCCGCCCAACAGCTTGTCGCCGCTGAAGCAGACTACATCCGCCCCTTTTCTTATAGATTCCTGTACAGTCGGCTCATAGGTAATGCCATATTTGCTTAGATCGACCAGTACACCGCTTCCCAGGTCTTCGATTACAGGAAGCTCATGCTCCTTCGCCAGAGGAATCAGCTCATCAATCCCAACCGTATCGGTAAATCCGATAATTCTGTAGTTACTTGTATGCACCTTAAGAAGCGCCTTCGTCTCCTCTGTAATTGCATTTTCATAATCATCATAATGGGTCTTGTTGGTAGTTCCAACCTCCACAAGCGCTGCCCCGCTCTGCTCCATTACATCCGGTATCCGGAACTTCCCACCGATCTCCACCAGCTCCCCGCGGGATACAATCACCTCTCCGCCTTTGGCGAGGGAGCTTAGGATCAGCATCACAGCCGCCGCGTTATTATTCACTGCCATGGCAGCCTCAGCCCCTGTTATCTTACATAGAAGCTTTTCAAAATGAGAATAACGCTCTCCGCGTCTTCCTGCCTCAAGATTGTATTCCAGATTGGAATACCCCGTGGCAATCTGCGCGATCCGTTTCATGTGCTCCGGGCTTATGGGCGCACGGCCAAGATTCGTATGGAGAATCGTCCCCGTCCCATTTACGACCATGCGCATATTCGGCGTATGCATCGCCCCCACTGTCATCTCTATATGTGCTGTGAGAAGACTGATCTGCATTCTTGCCTTCTCTTCATCCTCACATTGTCCGATATATCTTCGCAGCTTGTCCATCTCTATATGGATGGATTCCATGACTGTCTCTCTGCTGTAGCGGGCAATGAGTGCCTGAATTGCCTCGTCCTCCAGCAGGACATCCACCTTTGGTATACTGCGGTACAACATATTCTTGTTCATATTCTTATTCCCTTCTGCTCTTCCGTCTGTTCCTGGCTGCTGTTTTCAATCACATCTGCATTCGCTGTTTTCAGCCATCTCAGCATTCGCGGACTCCACACAGCTCTGCATCAGAACAGACGGATTAATTTGTCACTCTTTTCTGCCACTCTTCCGATTACGGACACCTGTGTGTCCATATCCGCACGGGCAAAATCATCCAGTACCCGCTTTAAGTTTCCCGGCGCAACACTGATCAGCAGTCCGCCGGATGTCTGCGGGTCATAAAGGAGATCAAGATAGTGCTCCTTCACGCCTCCTGTATCCACTTTTCCAATCGAATATCCCCGGTTCTTATAAGCCCCCGCGGGAATCAGTCCCATTTTCGCATAGGCAATTGCATCCTCAAAATATGCAACATCTTTTACATTTATCTCAAATGTAACCTCACTGGCTCCTGCCATCTCTACGCAGTGCCCGAGAAGCCCGAATCCCGTTATATCGGTGCATGCAGATACATCATAAGTTTCCACCACCTGCTTGCCCTTCTTATTCAGGGATGCCATGACTGTCTGTGCCTCACGGATTGCAGAAGCGCTTGCCATCTCCGCTTTGATGGCCGTGTTCACCACACCGCTCCCGATCTGCTTCGTGAGTACCAGGATATCCCCTGGCCTGCAGCCATAATTTTTAAATATCTTATCAGGGTGTACAAAGCCTGACACACACAGTCCGTATTTCGGCTCATCGTCCTGTACGGAATGCCCGCCTACCAGTACCGCTCCTGCTTCTTTCACCTTCGCCGCGCCACCCGCAAGGATGTCGCCAAGTATCGCCGGATCCAGACAATTCGGAAAACCGACGATATTCAGTGCTACTGCCGGCTCGCCTCCCATGGCCCACACGTCACTCAGGGAGTTGGCAGCAGCAATCTGTCCAAACATATATGGATCATCAACAATCGGAGTAAAGAAGTCAACGGTCTGAATCATAGCAATGTCATCAGTGACCTTGTATATGGCCGCATCATCTGATGTCTCGATTCCTACTATTAGATTGTCATCATGAAACTGAGGCAGCTTGCCCAGAACCTGGGCAAGGGTCTCCGGACCGATCTTGGCCGCTCACCCTGCAGTTTTGCTTAATGTTGTAAGTCTCACATCTGACTTCATGACTTATTTCCTCCTTATTTTTATTCGATAAATTATACCCGAACGCCGCAGTCCGCCGCACCCGGTCTGTCTATAAGAATACTCCCTGTGTTACACATCTGGCAGCGTCCCTGTCATGATCACAGCCGGATACCCGGAAGTATTCGAAAAGGAGCTCTCCTGCCGATACAGAGAAAAGCCCCCTTTCCTAGGAACTAGTGGATTATACTAGCATTTCCTGTTTTTAAGGTTTTATAATCTTTCCTGCATTTGCCATTGTCTCAACAATGCTGTACATGTTCGTAACGCTTCCTACCGCAAGCTTGTCCTTCAGCCCGTAATAATCCAGGCAGGTGCCGCATGTCATGATCTCCACACCCTGTGCCTCCAGTGACTTCAGATCCTCCAGAGAATCGGAGCCCTCTGTTGTAAGGGTTGCTCCTCCGTTATAGAAAAGCATGGTTTTCGGCAGAGTATCAAGCTGTGTAACCGCAAAGATAAATCCCTTGATCAGAACCTTCCCCAGCTCATCATTGCCGCTTCCCATGCGGTCTGAGGATACTGCCACAACCGTATTGCTTCTCGCATCCGGTGCACATACAGCCTCTTCCTCAGCAGCCTCTGTCTGCGGCGCGCCCTCCATTGCAATACTGATCTTAAACTCTGCGTTCCCAAGCTTCTCAGAGGAAACCTGTCCGCCTGCACTGGCTGCCATCTTGGATACATTCTGTACCGCAATCTCATTGTCAACCAGAACCTCAATTGTCTCCGGCCCTGTAAGCGCCTGCATTGCCTTTTTTGTCTTAATAACCGGGATAGGACAATTATCCCCCATTGTATTGACTGTAATCATAAATGATTCCTCCTTTCTTTTATATACTCCCGCCCTCTTAAGAATATCAGGCGCGTATAATTGCCAGGTAAAAATAATAATATCATTTTACCACCGATATTCCAAAAGGTAAACGGGGTATTTACAATTTAAAAGCTTTCATCCCAAATATGATATATACCATCCGAGAAGTATGCCGGTTTCATCTCCCCCTTTTTGAAAACCGCAAGGAACTCCTCCATTGTCCGCACCTCTTCCGGAAAGTATGTTGCGCACACGCCAACCTTCTCCGGCACATGGCAGTCACTGGAGCCAAGCGTAAACAGGTTAAGCTCCCTTGCATAGCGGGCAGCCTTCCTGCACGCTTCAGGAGACGTACTGCCATTTAACACCTCCAGCCCGTCAAGCCCCTTCACAACACGCAGATTCTCCTCAAGGCCCCGGTTATTATCACGAAAAGGATGCGCCGCAAAACATACCCCGCCCTGCTCCTTCACCAGATCAATAAACTCCTGGGCAGACACACGCTCCTTCGGATAATCCTGAATACCCAGAGCCACAATATCCCCCTGAAGAGAAAAAAACTCAATTCCCACAAATACCGGAAAACCCGTCCGCTCCGTATACTTCTTCGCATACTCCCGAAGACCCATACTGTCATGATCCGTAATACAGATCGCACCAAGCCCCTTCGCCTTCCCAATCCGCACCATCTCATCCAGCCTCAGAAAACTGTCCTTCGAAAAAGTCATCTCATGCATGTGCGTATCAATAAACATAATCCTCCTCCCTCCCAAATCCCCTGATATCACAAGGAATAAACACTACTTATATTATATAAACATAATGCACAGGCTTCAAATAGAGTTTTTTTATATATCCGAATCCATATAGATAATATCTATATGGATTCGGATCTTCAATTGGGGACGGGGCATTTTTAAAAATGCCCCGTCCCCAATTGAAAATGACCTGTCCCTATGTTATACTTCCTTAAAGAAATCTCAGGAGGATATAAAAAACTATGTGGATTGCAGATAGATGGATGGATTATGAGGTACTTGACTGCAGTAAGGGAGAGAAACTGGAGCGTTGGGGTGATTATATTTTGGTACGTCCGGATCCACAAGTGATCTGGGACACCCCGAGGACTCTGAAGGGATGGACACAGATGAACGGTCACTACCACCGCAGCAAAAAAGGCGGCGGTGAATGGGAATTCCATAAACTTCCTAAGCAATGGAAGATTCACTATCATGGTCTTACCTTTAATCTGAAGCCTTTCAGCTTCAAGCATACAGGCCTGTTTCCTGAACAGGCGGCGAACTGGGACTGGTTTTCGGAAAAGATCAAGACAGCGGGACGGCCTGTTAAGGTTCTGAATCTTTTTGCATATACTGGCGGCGCTACCCTGGCTGCTGCAGCGGCAGGCGCGTCTGTCACTCATGTTGACGCCTCGAAGGGGATGGTTGGCTGGGCAAAGGAAAATGCTGCTTCCTCCGGACTTTTGGACAGGCCGGTCCGCTGGCTTGTGGATGACTGTGTAAAATTTGTGGAGAGGGAAATCCGAAGAGGTAACCATTATGATGCGGTTATCATGGATCCCCCGTCCTATGGACGGGGGCCGAAAGGTGAGATCTGGAAAATTGAGGATGCGATCCATCCGCTGATTAAGCTATGCACTCAGATTCTGTCTGATGATCCGTTGTTCTTTCTGATTAATTCCTATACAACGGGACTGGCTCCTTCGGTACTGACTTATATGCTTGGCACGGAGCTTGGCAAATTCGGCGGCCGCGTGGATTCTCAGGAAATCGGACTCCCGGTAACACATTCTGGCCTGATACTTCCATGCGGGGCATCCGGGAGATGGGAAACTGCTTCTATTTAACAGTGACCCTAATTACTTTTGCAACGCCATTTTGTGCATAAACGAATATTTTACAAGTGCCCTTAGATTTTGCTTTTATCTTCCCCTTCTTTGTGACCGCGGCTACAGATGGCTTAGTTGATTCATATGCGAGCCCTCTGTGGCTGCGTATCTTTTTATCTTTTTTTATTGATTTCCCCTTAATTAACGCAGACTTCCCGGGCTTTAAGGATATTTGGGATGTGCTTTTCGAAGCGCCTAATTTTGTAATTTTAACACTTTTTGCATTTCCATATTTTCCACCTTTTGTCGTGGAATGAATTGTCTTTGAGATTGTAATTACGGCTTTGCCGCCTCCTACATTTTTATAAGCAACAACAAAGTATTTATAATACGCACCCTTTTTTAGTTTTTTCATGGTATAGCTTGTAGAATTTGGTTTTTTAATCGTCAGAATATGCTGATACGCATTCTTCTTTCCACACCTGTTTCCATAAATCATATAACCATCGGCAGAGCGGATCTTTTTCCAGGAAAGCTTTAGTGAGGATGCTGTTGTTTTTGTTATTTTTGCCTGTAAAAATTCATACTTTGAACCAGATAAGTCCCCGTCATATTTTGTCTTCATATCCTTTTCCACCGCATCAACTGTGGAAAATTCATAGTCCCATTCGCATACGAATCCGACATTGTCCGCTCCCCAGAAGCTGCCGCCATCCCATGAATGACCATCCTCTTCAATCCCCCTTTTTACATCTCATAAATGTTTCCAATTTTAACATATACTATTTTGCTTTGCAATCAAAGGTGGAAAAATTTATGTGATTTCCTATAGATATATTAAGTGTTTTGGTGTATCCTATAAAGGTAGTAAAACTATAGTTTTAAGATGGAGGTAATAATCATGAAAAAATATGTATGCGAGCCATGCGGATATGTATATGATCCGGAAGTCGGTGATCCGGATAATGGAATTGCACCAGGAACTGCATTCGAGGATATTCCGGAAGACTGGGTATGCCCGGTCTGCGGCATGGATAAAAGTGTGTTTGTAGAGGAATAGACTCTGTCCTGTAGTCTGTAACGAAAAAGGCTGCGGTTGAAAAATATCACGTTTTTTCAACCGCAGCCTTTTTCGTTACAGACTATGAATCAAGAAACGGAATCACATCAAGGAGTGTCTCATATCTTCGATAGATCATCGGCAGTACTTCCTCCGGCGGCTCCAGAAGATCCGGAACTGCAATCACCTTAAGCCCTGCATCATGGGCAGAGCGTATGCCTGCCGGGGCATCCTCGAAGGCGAGACAGCACTTTGGCGGCGTGTCAATGCATTCACATGCCTTTCTGTATATCTCGGGATGAGGCTTCGAATTCTGCACCATATCTCCAAACACACACCCGTCAAAGTATGTATATATCCCTGCTTCCCTCAGCATCTTCGTACTATACTCCCGTCCTGAAGAGGTGGCAACGGCAAGCTTATATCCCCTGGCCTTTGCATAAGGAAGAAGTTCTTTCACACCAGTCTTAAGAGGCAAACCTTCTTCATCCACGATTCGGTAAAAGAATCTGCTCATCCTCTCTGAAAATTCTGCTATCCCAAAATCTTCACCTAGCGCTTTCCTGAAATATGCATCTCTTCCTGCCCGGTTAAGCCCCAGTGTATGAAAGATATGTTCCCCCATACCGGGAATTCCCATCTCATTGCCTGCTTCCTCCCAGGAGCGCTTTACAATTCTCTCTGAATCCAGAAGCAGTCCGTCCATGTCAAATACAAGCCCTGAAATCAAAACTCAATACCCCTTCCGAGTGCGTCCTTCAGATAGGTGGACACATCCTCAAGCTTCTTGACAGCTTCCATCTTCTCCTCCCAGTCTTCACCGGTCATCTCCTTGTTGATCAGGCACTTCTGAATATGCTTAATTTCCTTTATCAATTGTTCTGTCATTCCAATCCCCCCTGCTTTTATAATAAGAATGTAACTGCTGAGTCGTTACATAGGAACTGCATTCCATAAGAATGCGCCAAATGTTTTACTATTTACAGTATATCATGTTTAAAGAGTTTAGGGAATACAGAATATAAATGTTCCCATGGAATGAAATCTGCCAAAAGTATCTCACAAGCCGCAGCCGCAAAGCGGTGCTTTCAAAAAGTGCGCTGTAGTACTAGTGCACAGTATGAATCATCTTTTTATACATTTCCAGTATATATAATAGTATAACCATGGTCAGCACTCTTTCAACAAAAGATAGATTTACACCCCCCTTTATGCTACAATAACATCATGCAAGACACAGAGCAACCTACTCGTAAATACTCGAAAGGAGCCTTCATGGACACACGCAGACATTTTAACAAAAGCATCCTGTACCTGCACATTGCCGTCATGCTTTTCGGGCTGGCCGGTGTTGCCGCACAGTTTGTAGCAGTATCTGCAGTCATCACGACCCTCGGAAGGGTCATCTGCTCTTCCCTGCTGCTTCTTTTGATTGCCATTATTAAAAAAGACCGGCTGCGTCTGAATTCAGGCAGGGATGTATGCCTCATCATCGCAGCCGGCGCAGTTATGGCGGTTCACTGGACTACCTTCTTCCAGTCCATACAGGTATCGACTGTGGCAATCGGGACAATTACCTTTTCCGCCTTCCCACTGTTCCTTACCTTCCTGGAGCCGCTTGTATTTCATGAGAGAATACGCAGGCAGGGACTGGTCAGCGCCCTGCTTCTGTTTATCGGGGTTCTGATTACCATTCCCGAGTTCTCCATGGGCAACCATACTACCGTCGGAATTTTCTGGGGAATGATCTCAAGCTTTACTTATGCCGTCCTGACACTTACGAATCGTTACCTCTCATCCTGTTATAAAGCCCGGATCATATGTCTGTATGAGCAGGGCTCTGCCGCCATAGTCCTTTTCCCTGCCCTTTTTCTCGTGGAAACAACATGGCGGCCCCAGGATCTTGCCGGAATTGCATTCGTGGGATTTGTCTGTACGGCCTTCGCCCATTCCCTCTATGTGGCGGCACAGAAAAATGTAAAGGCACAGACCGCCGGGATCATATCTGGGATGGAGACCGTCTACGGAATCTTCTATGCCCTCTTGTTTCTTGGAGAAATTCCGAATATACGGGAGCTGATTGGCGGAGCGGTAATCCTGGGCGTGGCAATGTATTCCTCTTTGAGATCTGACTAGTATAACCCACACTAATGCCGGAAACCCCAACAACCAGGGCCGGCTGTGTGATTGAAGTTAAATATGCAGAAAACGGACAGTATGATCTGGCCTGTACAAAAGCGAGATTATGCTGTGAGCCGCCCCGCGTCCTCCTCCCCTTCCTTTATTAATCGAAGTCGAATCTGGTATACCGCTTATTCATAGCCCCATACCTAGTCCTCACCATCTCATTCCTTGCAAGCACATCCTTCTCATTCCCCGTATACTGGCATCGTATGCAATAATACTCATCCTTCTCCTTATCATAAAACATATCAATGTCCAGATCCCGCATAAAACAGGACGGGCATCTGTAATTTAATCTGCCTTTTCCAGCCTGAGCCATGTCGAAAACACCTCCTTATCTGTTATATTTTTCTTATACCCAAGAGTAAACATCGGTGAGAATGCATAACCCTCTTTGATATATCCTAAAGCAGTGTCAGAAGCGGTCATAGAAACTTTTGTCTCGATTGCCGGAATTACGGCAGAGACGGCAGAAGCTCCTGTGAGACTTTCCTCACGGCAGCGGTATTCATAGGAGATCGCCTTTTCCTCTGCTCCTTCACATCTTAGAAGGATGCCGCTCATATCCTCCGGATATTCTGTGGTTCCATAGCAGGCTGTCATATACTCATTTAACTCAACCGATGCATCAGGTCTGCTCATGTTAAGGATGGTACGCTCAATCCTGATGGAACCTCTTCCTTCTTCAAAGTATTCCTTCGTTTGAAGGGTAACCTTCAAATCTGAAAATTCGATAGTTACAGGGTCAAGGGTCAGGATCCGGGTACTACCTTCCTGAGAAAAATGTGCTTTTGTGCGGCACAGGCATAAATCTACTTCTTCGCCCCTATATGACAACTTTGCGCTTCTTATCGTGCCTTCGCCTGCGTAATGAGTAAAGTATCCGGCACGGTATTTTTCCTGGATCAGGAAAGGATAGGATGCGTCCTGCACATGCTTTGTTCCAATACCAACCTCCCACTTAAGCTTAGCGGCATAAGGACGTAAGTCAAAAACAGCACCGCCCTGATCCATGCTGACGCCGGCCCGCATATAAGGATCTGTATACCAGAAGACCTGCTTGTCGGAGCCATAGAGAATGTCTCTCCAAAGGGCGCATTCCGGCTCGGTATAAGTCTTCTTTTTACGGTAATAGTCTGCAAACTCAGACATGGTCATGTCAGTAAGTCTCCCCGCCTTTTTTAAATCTCCATAGTATTTACATCCGTCAGAGTAGGATTTTAAAAGCAGTTCATAGGGAGCCTCCCAGCGTCCCATTTTGTTCATCCAGCCAGGGCCTACGAACATCATGTTATAGGCATAGCCGTTATTATATTTTTCCTGGGCCCGGTACTGATCAATGAGGTTATAAAGATAAGGAAATTCCCAGGTTTTCGTGTCATAAATCATGCCCCGCAGCACATTCTGAGGATGGGTTCCGAAGTTGGAGCCGTTCCCGTCATAGCATGCCAGGAGATCCCTTGAAAGATGGGGAATTGCAACAATACCGCTGTCCTCGGATTCATCCGCTGCCGGTGCATGGGTATTCTGCTTAGAGGGAATCCACGGCGCCCATGGGCCTCCGTCAAATAGGGTATACCAGGAATTATTACAGGTATGGTATGCCTTGGGGCCTTCCTCCCAGCAGGTAGCTATGGCACATTTCACAGACGGATAGGCTTCCTTTATATAGTTTGTCAGATCAGCATCCATATAGTAGGAACCAGTAGATTCAGGATAAAAGCCAAAAATATCGTGGAATTTTCCAAATACATCGTCTACAATTCTCTTTTTATCCTCTATAGAAAACATCCAGATGCAAAAATCCTTTGTCTTGTACTTTTCACGGAACTCTTCACAGGGAAGTCCAAGTAAAGACAAGGCAATTTCATCCCCGTAGGTTTCATGGTCATGCTTTGCAATTTCAACTGCCTCTTTATTAAACAAGGCGGCATAGGTCATGTGGATGGTGACCTTAAGACCATTTTCATGGGCCAGCCTCTGCTGTGTTCTAAATATATCCAGGGATTCGGTCAGCAGCTTTTTATCTCCGATATCCTCTTCCTTGCCGTGGCCGGTAACTGTAGCCGAATATTCCGGTACCATTTCCGGCCTGTGTATTACATTAAGAATAAATTCACTCATTTTTCACTCCTGCTATCTAACAATATGTCCGGCATGTTTTTTCTCCTTTGAAAGCCATGCCGGACATATTTTCATAAATTTAGTTATAAATTATTTAACTGCACCAGTAATACCTTCTGCGAACTGCTTCTGCAATACGAAGAAAACAATCATTGTAGGAATGGAGCAGAACAATACACCGCACATCAGCATACCGTAATCTGTCACATATCCGGTAATCAGGTTCGCAATCAGCATTGGCATTGTCATGGAATCGTTGTCTGTCATAATTACCTTCGGCCACAGATAGGAATTCCATGCATTCATAAATGTGATAACTGCCGCTGCCGCATAGGTGGATCTCATAGTCGGGAAGAACATACGGAAAAATATCTGTATTTCATTTAAACCGTCAATGCGGGCGGCTTCCATGATATCAACCGGGAAAGATCTGGCATTCTGGCGGAACATCATGATCATGAACGGCGTAGATATCATGGGAAGGATGAAACCAAGCGTACAGTTCAAAAGTCTGGCCTTTGAAAACATCTGGAACAGCGGAACCATAGTTGCAACCTGCGGTACCATCATGGCAAGCAGGAGAATGGAGAAAAGCTTATCCTTCCATTTATCATGATAGATTTCAAAACCGTAGCCTGCGATCGAACAGATAAGAAGGCAGACAAGAGTGGTTACGATTGCGTACATAAAGGAATTTCCAAGCGCGCGCCATAAAGGCTGCTGTGATACCAGATTATTGAAATTTTCCATAAAATGTGTTCCCGGAAGAATACGTCCTCTGGAAACATCCGTAGAGGTATTCGTTGCCGCAGATATCATCCAGTACAGCGGAAATACGGAAATTATGGATACAATTGAAAGGAAAATATAGGTAGGAATCAGCCTGCGCTGAATCATGCTTTTATTCTTTTTCTCAGTCACGTGTATCACCTACTTTCAAGTTGATAAATGCAAGGACAGCTACCATAATAAAAATAAGGAACGCCATAGCCGATGCATAACCAAAGTTTGGTACGTTAATGAAACATGTATTATAAACATAATGAGACATTGTTATTGTCGAATTTGCCGGACCGCCCTTGGTCAGGTTGACAGATTCGTCAAATAACTGCAGCGTACCATTAATGGACATAATAAATGTCATGATAATTGTGGGCTTCAAGAGAGGAACGGTTATTTTCCAAAAAGTTTTCCAACCGTTAGCGCCATCAATTTTGGCAGCCTCATATACAGAGTACTCAATGTTCTGCAGGCCCGACAGGTAGAATACCATGTTATATCCAGTCCATCTCCAGACTAGAGCAATGATAATAACAATCTTTGCACTCGCCGAATTTCCCAGGAAGTTATATCCCGATTCCAGAATGTGCAGCTTTACAAGAATACTGTTAATGAGTCCATCCTGTGCAAACAGAGAACGGAAAATCAATGCATAGGATACGAGCGAGGTTGCACATGGAAGGAATACACAGGTACGGAAGAATCCCTTCAGCTTTAAGTCTTTGTTGTTCAGAAGCTGTGCCAGCAGGATTGCCAGTACAAGCATAATCGGCACCTGAATGATCAGATAAAAAAATGTGTTGCCGATAGACTGTTTAAATACCTTATCCGCCATCATTCTTTTATAATTACTGAATATCGGTTCCGCAAACCTCATGTTAGCGCCGGTACCAGTCTGCAGGGAAATGATGAACGCGCGGACCATCGGATAAAAGCTCATGACTACGATCATGAGTGTTGCCGGAGTCAGAAATGCCCAACCGGCAGCTTTTTGTTTAGCAATAAGAGTCATTCCTCTTTTTTGGGAATTCACAAAAAGTCCCCCTTTCTCCCGAGAATATACTGTAAAAAATATGGGGAACTGCAAACAGTTCCCCACATCTATCGCAGCTTCTATTCTGTCATCTTGAATTCAAGTGTTTCCTGAGCTTCTTTTAACGCATCCTCTTTAGATGTTCCGTTTGTAATGTTAATAATTGCCGTGTTAACACACTCTCTTGCCTCATAGTGGTAAGGAGTCTTTGTGAACTCCGGAATATGAGAGGAGTATTCTACAAGTGTAGAGTAAATCGGCTGTCCGCCGTAAAATTCTACAGGCTCATTGTAAACTTCAGATTCGCCGGCCGGCAGGTAACATGCAATACCGGAAGTTGCCGGAAGAATAGAGTCATAGAAATCTGTGCTGGAGCCGAAGGTGCTCTTAAGGAAGTCCATTGCAAGCTCCACATTCTGGCAGTTGGAAGTAATATACCAGGAGGAACCGCCGTTGTTTGCGTAATTCGTTGCTGTGTCAACGCCGTCAACCTTAGGAAGCGTAGTAATCTGCCACAGGCCCTTCTGATCCTCGATACCAACTAAAGTTGCATTCATCCAGTTACCATTAACGATACCGGCAGCTTCGCCGTCTGTAACAGTCTTGATATACTCGTCCCAGTTATTAACAAGCTTAACAACGTCTTTTTCAATCATTTCTGTGTAAAGGTCGATACACTTTTCAGCAGTCTCGTTTCCTACGATGAAAGCCTCCCCGTCTTCATTTACAAAGTTAGCTCCGCAGGACTGGATCATCAGCATGATTGTATCGCCGCCTGTGGATTCACTTGTAAGAAGGTACTTGCCGGTCTTTTTATGTACATTTTCACCAATCTTGATGAATTCTGACCATGTAATGTCTGTAAGATCCTCAATTTTGTAACCAGCCTCATCAAGAACGTCCGTACGATAGAATGCCGCGCACACACCGTTGTCATAAGGAACACCGTAGTGCTTGTCATCTACCATAGAGTAGGACTGCTTAAGTGCTGCGAAATCGTCCCAGTTAATTCCACAGTCTGTCAGGTCTGTGAAAGCGTCCGGGTAGCTCTTTAAGAATTTCTGATAGCTGTTGTCCTGCATTAACACGATATCCGGCATTGTGCTGTAATCGCCTGCATTCGCACAGGTTGTGAGCTTTGTCTGACAGTCGTCAGAGGATGTCTCAACAATCTCAATTTCAAAATCCGGATGGTCCTTTTTATACTGTTCTCCGGCCATCTCCATAGCCTTGATGTTGAAGGTCTGATCCCATGCCCATACGGTTAATTTGTTTCCGCCCTCGGAACTTCCGCCCTCTTCCTTTTTAGTGGATGAGTTGCCGGAGTCTCCGGAACCGCTGTTTCCACATGCTGCAAGTGAAAGAACCATTGCGCCCGCAAGAAATACTGAAAGAAACTTTTTTTTCATACTTTTGTCCTCCTTTTGTTTAAAAATTTTGTATGAAAATATTATAGCAAGTGAAAAAGCGCTGTTGTTTGCGTAAACGCTCGTATTATGTGCAATTTCGATCAAACATGTGTCTCTTTGCATGACATTTGACAAGAACCGCCATTTTTTTTGGATAGTATGCCTTGTATAGAGGAGGACGCAGACCGGGACGCGCATATATTTCACTTTTTTGGCGGGGCGGACGCAGGCCGGGGCGCACATATATTTCATTCAAACGGGGCAATATTCCGGTGAACTAACGGCTAACTCCGGCTAAGACGTTCGGGAATGCCCTCACGCCTAAGCCTGCGTAAGCCGTGGATTTCACCTCCATAAAAAGCGCCCCTGATTGTTTTCATCGAAATATATGTGCGCCCCGGCCTGCTGGTTTCTGACCTGCGGTTGAAATATATGTGCGCCCCGGTCTGCTGGTTCTGGGGGCGGTTGAAGTGTTTGTGCGTCTAGTATAGTGTTGCTTAATTAACAGTGAATAATGTGCTTGATATCTGCGTCAGATGTGCGGCTACAAGCCGACGGCGTAGTGGGCTACGGCTAGGATTGAAGACGTGCGTCGGGCACAGATAGCGAGTGCAGAATTCACTGTTAATTACGCAATGCTATACTAGCCTGTGAGTCAGGAGAGGTGGATTTTGTCAGGGTAATTTTTTTTCATTACCTGGAGCATCTCGTCGGTCAGATCTAGGAGGAGTTTGATCTTTGTGCGGTTTTCTGTGATGATCATGGTATAGAAGGGGGTGTCTTTTTCATATGAGGTGTAATCGTACTTTGGGAGCTTTATGCTGCCTCCGTTTTTCCGGTATCTGGCTACTGCGTCGTGCCAGTTGGGGGCAACTACCTCTATAGCTGCCAGGTCAAGCTGGTGGACAGGGCGGCGGTATCTTCCGCCAAAAATCACGTCAATCGTCAGTTCGTTATCTTCCATTACATATTCGTATTCTTTCCTGCTGAATATATTGTACAGGAAATACAATACAACGAGTAAAAATCCCGGCAGCATAAACCCTTGTGAGATCGTGATGCCCAAAAGCAGAAGAATCACTGCAAAAACAATCATCACTGTACGAAGCACTCCTGCAAAAGGTTTTTGCTTTCTCTTTACCTGTTCTACAATTTTGTAATTATACATTCTTAATTTCCTCCTTATTTTTTCTGCATGTATGGCTGCATTACCAGTGAATTCTGCACTAGCTATTTCCGCCAGCACTGCATTGGTCTACACTCCGTTACGATCCGCGCTGAACATGTGCCACTGGCACATAGCGCCGTCAATCGACGATGCCACCGCATCGCCTCATTCCTCCGCCTTGTCCTGACAGAAATATCAGGCATCTGATTCACTGGTAATTATGCAAGGCTGTACTGCTAATTAACCGTACGTTTCGCTTGTCTAATTCCATCTGCCTGATTATAGTAACTTTCCTCATTCTTGCAATATCCCCAACACACAGCAGGCTGGGGCAATCATATATTCCGATGAAAACAATTCAGGGGCGTTTTTTATGGAGGTGAAATCCAATGTTTACGCAGACTTAGGCGTGAGGGCATTCCCGAACGTCTTAGTCGGAGTTAACATTTAGTTCACCGGAATTTTGCCCCGTTTGAATGGAATATATGATTGCCACTGTCTGCGTCCGGTTCCTTTGTCCTTAGTTTAGCCGCCGGAATTCCAGCGGCGTCACCCCTGTTGCCTTCTTGAACATGGCTATGAAATGGCTTGTATCAGAGAACCCGGTCAGCCTGGCGATTTTCTGCACCTCCATGCGGGGGTCGGACACTAGAAATTCCCTTGCCCGGTTAATCCGGTAGGTTGTCAGATACTCATAGACTGAGCATCCGAGGAATTTTCTAAATAGTCTGGACAAATACTGGGGCGTGATAAATACCTGGCTGCTCAGCCCTGCTGCCGTGAGTTCTGAAGAATCAAAGTGAGTTTCAATCTCCTTTATTACAGGTTCTACATACCTCAGATACAGCGGCTCCCTTGACAGCGCAGCGGCATACATACTGTCTGTAAAATACATCAGAAGACAGTAACAGCGGATGGAAAGAGTGCGCGTGTCACAAGACAGTGTATCCCATTCATCCATGATCGAATCAAGCAGCTTTCCAATCAGAATTCCCTGATCCTTCTCAATGAGTACAACCTGACGGTTCCCGACTATTTTCGCAATGCTGCTGTCTATTGTCCCTGTAAAAGTGGCAAATGAAGTCATCCATTCATCTGCAGCCTTCATGTATGTGTGGTGGAGATATGGGGCAATGAGGATCCCCTCCCCTTCATCCAGAGTATAGGTTTTTCCCTGTAGTTCCACGATCCCTCTGCCTTTCTCGGTTTGAAGATAATGGTACAGAGGGTATCCGTTCGGACGCAGAACCCTGTCCTGGCTCCAGCGATTTCCGATTGAATCGAAGATAAATGGTTCGTTTACGGGAGAATTTCTAAAATGCATCGGCATACTTGTCACCTGTTTCAAAATATTGTATTATTTAGCTTAACATATTACACTTTCATTTGTCTAGTTATACTATAATGGAAAAAATCGTTACTACTCACAGGTCAGGAATGTGATCCAGGTGTGAGGAACGGTTTTGCGCAGCAAAACAAAAACCATCATGGCAAATGATTCTTTGTTATGATACAAGCGTCAAAAGGTCATGTGTTTCATGCTTGCATGAAACAGCATGACTTTGGGGCGCGAAAAACACCGAAAAGCAGCCATTTTTCGTAGAAAAATGAGCGAATCCCTGGTGTTTTAGGATTTCGGGAGCGCAAAGCGCGGAGAAATCCGGTGTATCATGAGCGTCAAAATACCTTTTGACGCTTTCATCATGTTATAAGTTATAAGGAGGTTTTTATGAATACGTTCGATTATGGGAAGGTTAAGGATCCGCAGTATTTTTGTGACGGAAGGCTTATGGCGCATTCAGATCATCGTTTTTTTGCCTCAGAGCAGGATGCAGAAGCGGGCTTTGAAAGCTTTAAAGAAAGTCTGAACGGTCTCTGGAAGTTCCATTATGCCAGAAATTATGAAGCGGCTGTTCCAGGATTCGAGAAGGAGGATTACTGCTGCAGGTCATGGGATGACATCCATGTCCCGGCGCATATTCAGATGGAAGGGTATGATGTCCCGCAGTATGCCAATGTACAGTATCCGTGGGAGGGTCATGATGAGATTCATCCCGGGGAAATTCCGGAATATTTTAATCCGGTCGCAAGCTATGTAAAATATTTTACTGTACCAGAGAGAATGAAGGGAGAACGGCTCTTCATTTCCTTCCAGGGGGCTGAAAGCGGGTTCGCGCTCTGGCTGAACGGGAGGTTTGTTGGATATAGCGAGGATTCCTTTACTCCTTCAGAATTTGAGCTGACGGAATATGTAAAAGATGGGGAAAATAAGCTGGCAGCACAGGTGTTTAAGTGGACGTCCTCCAGCTGGTGTGAGGATCAGGATTTTTATCGTTTTTCCGGTATTTACCGGGATGTATATCTGTATACGGTTCCGAAGCTGCATGTACGTGACCTGACGATCCGTGCTATCCCTGATGATACGCTGGCACAGGCACAGCTTTGTGTAAATCTTGAGATAATGGCAGGAGGGCCGGCTGATGGGAAGGCACAGTTCTGTCTGTCCAGGCATGGCGAGACTGTTTTCGAGGAGGAACGGGAGCTTAAGGATAGTCTCTCCTGTTCATGGACGGTAGAGAAACCGGCGCTCTGGAGTGCCGAGGAGCCGAATCTTTATGATCTGACTGTGAAGATTTATGATCCGGCAGATGTTCTGGTGGAGGTAATTCCGGAACGGGTGGGATTCAGAAGGTTTGAGATGAAGGACCGCATCATGACCCTGAATGGACAGAGAATCGTCTTCAAGGGCGTGAACCGTCATGAGTTCAGTGCAGTAAGCGGGCGCTGTGTAAGTGAGGATGAGCTTCGTAAGGACCTGGTAACTATGAAGCAAAATAATATCAATGCAATCCGGACCTGTCATTATCCTGATGATTCTCTGGTCTACAGGCTCTGCGATGAATATGGCATTTACCTGATGGATGAGACGAATCTGGAATCCCACGGCAGCTGGGATACTGTAAAGGAGACCGGCAATTTTTCAGAAGTTGTCCCTGGCGATAATCCGAAGTGGCTGGATATGATGCTGGACCGTGTGAATTCCATTTACCAGAGGGACAAAAACCATCCGGCGATCCTGATCTGGTCCTGTGGAAATGAGTCCTTCGGCGGAAAGGATATCTATGAGATGTCACAGCTGTTCCGCAGGCTGGATCCGACTCGTCTGGTCCATTATGAGGGTGTTTTCCAGGACCGCAGGTACAATGACACAAGTGATATGGAAAGTCAGATGTATCCCTCTGTGGAAAGTATCCGGAATTTCCTTGCCGAAGACAGAAGCAAGCCCTTTATCTGCTGTGAATACACCCATGCCATGGGAAATTCCTGCGGAGCCATGCATAAGTATACGGATCTCACAGATACAGAGCCTCTGTATCAGGGCGGCTTTATATGGGACTATATTGACCAGTCTATTTATAAAAAAGACCGTTATGGAAAGGAATTCCAGGCATATGGCGGGGACTTCGGCGAGCGCCCAACTGATTTTAATTTCAGCGGAAACGGCATTGTCTATGGTAACAGGGAGGCATCCCCGAAGATGCAGGAAGTAAAGTTTAATTATCAGAATATTACAGCGGAGGTTGGAAGGACTAAGGTACAGATTATCAATAAAAATCTGTTTGTTAATACGGATTGCTATGAGTGCCGTGTGGCAGTTGCCAGAGATGGGGTCATTGTTAGAAGTGCAATGCTTGAAACCCATGTGGCGCCGCTCTCCAGGGAGACCTACGCTCTTCCGGTTCCAGAGGAAACGGTCTCGGGAGAGTACGTAATTACCGTATCCTTCCATCTGAAATCAGATACTGTCTGGGCCTGCCAGGGACACGAGGTTGCTTTTGGGCAGTATGTATACGAGATTCCAACGGCGGAAAAAATCTGTACGAACAAGCCGGTCCTGATCCGCAGCAGTCATAATATCGGTGTCCGGGGTGATCATTTTGAAGCAATCTTCTCTGTCATGTTTGGCGGTCTTGTGTCTTACAAATATGGGGGAAGGGAGATGCTTGATGCATTGCCGAAGCCGAATTTCTGGCGTGCGCCTGTAGATAATGATAATGGAAACCAGATGCCGGTGCGCTATGCACAGTGGAAGCTGGCCAGTATGTACCTGTCCCACAAGTCACTGGGCGAGGAGGCATTTGCACTCTGCACTCCAGAGTTGAAGGAAGGGGAGCACAGCGTCTCTGTCACCTTTACCTATAATCTGAATACAACGCCTGCAGCACAGTGTCAGGTAACCTATGAAGTATTCGGCGACGGATGCATTCAGACGACTCTGGCCTATGACCCTGTAAAGGAACTTGGAGATATGCCGGAGTTTGGTATGCTGTTTAAAATCAGTGCGGATTATGACCATGTGAAGTGGTACGGCCTTGGTCCTGCCGAGACCTATGCAGACCGCAAGAAGGGGGCAAAGCTAGGAATTTATCAGAATCTCGTGAAGGATAACGTGGCAGAGTATCTTGTTCCCCAGGAATGCGGCAATAAGGAGGAAGTCCGCTTCGCAGAGGTAACAGACCGCAAGGGCAGGGGTATGCGCTTTGCCATGACTGCAGAAAATGGCCCGATGTGCTTCTCCGCCCTTCCATATACGCCCCACGAGATGGAAAATGCAGCACATCCGTTTGAGCTCCCAGAGGTTCATTATACTGTAATCCGTGCCTCGAAGGGGCAGATGGGAATCTCCGGAGATGACAGCTGGGGATCACACACTCATCCGGAATATCTGCTGGATACGGGAAAGAAGATGGAATTCAGCTTTACGTTCTGCGGAATTTAGTACAGTCTTGCATAATTAACAGTGAATCATGTGCTTGATATCTGTGTCAGATGTGCGTCTACAAGCTGACGGCGCAGCGGGCTACGTCTAGTATAACCCACACTAATTACCGATACGTTTCACGCAGGATAAATTTTCAGCATGCAAGGCGGAGGAACGAGGCATAGCGGTGGCTGCGCCGATTGACGGCGCTATGTGCCAGTGGCACATGTTCAGCGCGGACCGTAACGGAGTGCAGACCAACGCGACAGATGGAAATTTAGACAAGTGAAACGTACGGTTAATTAGTGTGGGTTATACTAGTACAGCTTTGCATAATTAACAGTGAATCATGTGCTTGATATTCGTGTCAGCTGTGCGTCACAGTTTGTGGAGAATGACAGAGCTTATGATAAGAAAAATCCAGAATCCGCTCCTTTCGTTCCCGAAGCATCGTTCTGTAAAACTCTTTTTGCAAGTCGGAAATAAAAGGTGTTTCGTCTACGATTATATAGATCTTATCCATATCAATTCTGGGCAGTATCCTTTTTAACGCCTTGTTGCAATCCATGTTCTCCAAAGAGGAAATAAATTTAAAATACTGGATTTTCTGCCCGTTTATCTTGATTCCCGAAAGTGGTCTTTCAAAAATACGAACCTGGCGCTCAGCGGGATCATCCAAAGTCTTTCTCATAATTTTTTCATCTGCCTGGGGAAATAAACAGCTGCCGCAATCGTAAACAGGGGCTAAAGATATTGCATCGGTTACAGTGTTGTAAAGGAACCCCCAGTTGCCGTTGTGTCTGTCCCAGTTGCCGATTAACGCATCCACAATGAACATATCCCAGAACCACTCTGTGAGCTTTTGGGGGTCAATAGCGGTCTGTTCCTCTAAGGTTTTTACAATGTCGCTAAGTTCCGTACCGTAACCATTGTGGACAGAATCAATGATCGTGTTCTTTAGAGAAGCAAAATCCTGAAGCACAAGCCCGGCTGCAGTAAAATCCCTGCATGCCACAACGATCTTCTGCTTTCCATTTTTGGTGTAAGTTCCAAGCAAAGTATTCTGGACCGGAATACCAACGCTTTCAAAAATATGGCATCCAAGATATTCGGATATACAACCGTTCGCATAACTCATCTCCTTATTGATGGAAGGCACGGCAGGGAATTTAAGCATATATAACACATCGTTATATATTACAGAAATCTTGCTGCCATTTGCACCTGCATAGGTCTTGTTACGAATGGGAAGACCGGTAAAATCAATCATTGGTTAGTCACCTCGTTTCATTCTTAAATATTTTTCACGCAAATACCAAGCCTGTTCCGCAGAGATCTCCTGCCCGGACTCTGCACAGTTAATGTCCGCATTTAACTCGCACCAGCAAATATCCCAATGCAAATCTATCTCGCCCCTGTCCACAATTTCCCAAGATGCAATCATATTTTCCAAAGACGACTGCAGATATGGCGGCAGGCCGCATTCAAGATATTTTTTACTTTTAGGCAGGCCGGTTTCTTTGTCATACCCTGTATCTATTGAATTCAAAGACATAATATATACCATTGTGCAGTTAGGCGTAAGCCGTTCATTTGCACATCCTTTCCTTTATTAGCACGGAACAATCCGTATATCAGAAGCGTCAAAATACCTTTTGACACTTACATCATAAAATTGTATCGGTATACCGGATGTTTGTCAATGAGATTAAAAAGAGAGAAGTAAAAACTTCTCTCCATTCGTTACCCCTCACTCCCGAATCATGTTCTTACGGAATGCGCAGTTTATGCGTATTCCTGACCCGTGAACAGTACCCTTCCATTTCTTTTATGGTCTCTGACCCATACCGCCTTCCAGAGTGATGGTCTCGCCGCTCATATATTTGAAATCCGGGGAAGCGAGCTGTACGCATACGCGCCCGATCTCCAGCTCGGAATCTCCGTAATGTCCTGCCGGCGGCATCTTTACATTCTGTTTGAATGCATCCGGATATGCCTTTTCAAAGTTTTCAAGCTGTGCTGTCCATGCAAGCGGGCAGACAATATTTACATTAATCCCGTCCTTGCCCCACTCAGTAGCCGCTACTCTTGTAAGTCCGCGGACACCTTCCTTTGCAGCCGCATATGCGCACTGTCCGAAGTTTCCGAAAAGTCCTGCACCTGACGCAAAGTTAATCACACTTCCCTTTGTCTCTTTCAGATACGGATGGCATGCCTTCATATAGTAGAAGGTTGCATAAAGCCCTGAATAAACAGCCAGGTCAAACTGCTCTGTTGTATGATCTTCAAGCGTCACGCCGGAAGCGGATGCCTGTGCATTATTGATAAGTACATCAATACGTCCAAAAGCGTCCATTGCCTGCTTTACAACATTTCCAACAACTGTCTCGTTATCTGCTCCTGCAGAAACGTCTGCCTGTACAGCCAGAACCTTAATGCCGTATAACCTCTCCAGCTCTTCCTTCGCATCCTCCAGCTTCTTGACATTACGTCCTGTAATAACAAGATTCGCTCCCTCTTTTGCATAAGCAGTTGCAATTCCGTAGCCGATCGAACCGCATCTGCCGTCACTTAAAACAGAACGTCCTCCCCCTGTAATGATTGCTGTCTTACCTGTTAAAAATCCCATTGTAGATCTCTCCTTTCGTTATATCCCCAATTTGAAACCGACGAAAAATAACTTATAAAATAAATAAGTCAGGATGTATAAATTATTTTCCTGCAGATCTCTAGATATAGAAGTATCATAACACGGCAAAACACAGAAAACAAGCATAGAACTGCGATATTGTTACTATTTACGTTACTGTTCACTCCGTTCACAGTAACATTCGCAAATCCATTAAAATTCGCTGCGCGAATGGGATTTGTTCACACCTGAATCATTTTCTTACGGGCTTTGCAGTAAATGCAAAGTCCTGTGTGAACAGTAACCTATTTACTTCACTTGTCTAAATTTCTATCTGCCGCGTTGCGAATAAACTTCTGTTATTATGGAAATACTATGATATAAACGTCAAAAGGTATTTTGACGCTTCTGATACGCGGATTGTTCCGTGCTGACGCACTCTCACAATCCCTATAATCAAAATGGAGGTTCTATATGGAAAACAAGGATACCATATCCCTGCTTCAGGAATGTGATGCAGGTACAAAAATGGCTGTAAGCTCTATTGACGAGACTTTAGAAAAGATTCAGAACTCAGATCTGAAGAAATTACTTACAGACAGCAAGGAGGAGCACCTTAAGCTAGGAGATGAGATCCACACGCTTCTTACCAAGCACGGCGGAATGTATAAGGAGCCAAACGCTGTTGCAAAAGGAATGTCCTGGATTAAGACAAATGTAATGCTGGGGCTGGATGATAGCGACCAAACGGTTGCAAGTCTGATTACAGACGGTTGTGATATGGGAATTAAGTCGCTGCAGACCTATCTGAACGAGTTTGAAAATGCGGATCATATTTCAAAAGGAATCTGCAAAAAACTGATCTCCGTGGAAGAGAAGCTTAATAAAGAGCTCCGGGCATACCTTTAAAGGCAGGCCCGGAGCTCTGATTTTTAAGCTTTCTGCTTTCTCGCCGAGAGCAGGAAGATAAAGATCAGGGAACTCACAAGCAGCATAGCCGGATAGAAAAGATTCGGGATAATATCAAACGCAGACACCTCGAAACCAAGCTCATTTGCCGCAGATATAGCCACCAGCATCTGAGCGCCATACGGGATCACTCCCTGTGAAATACAGGAAAAAGTATCCAGAAGCGACGCCGCTTTGCGCGGTGAGATTCCATATTCATCTGACATCTCCCTGGCAATCGGATTTGCCATAACAATCGCAACCGTATTATTCGCCGTTGCCACATCCATGGCAAGAACAAGAAGCCCCATACCAAGCTGTCCGCCTTTATTTCCCTTAAAGACGCTCCGTATAGCCGAAAGCAGAGCCTCAAAACCGCCATATTCCCGGATCAGGGAACACATGGCAGCCACCAGAACCGCCACCATGCATGTCTCGAACATCCCTGATACGCCTGAACCCATATTCGCAAGAAGATCTGTGGGCGCGGTCTGGCCGGTAGCAAGCATGATCACAGCTCCAGACGCAATCCCCACAAGCAGGACAACAAACACATTAATTCCCACAATTCCTCCAATCAGCACAAGAATATATGGAACAATCTGAATTAGATTATAATCCTGGGACACGGATCCGCTCAAATCCGTGCGGAAAGATAATACAAGAATCAGGACAAGCGTAACCAGCGCCGCCGGCAGCGCAATCCCAAAGTTCTCCCGGAACTTGTCCTTCATGGCACAGCCCTGTCCATTACATGCCGCAATCGTCGTGTCTGATATAAAGGAAAGATTATCCCCGAACATAGCCCCACCCATAACCGAGCCGATACAAAGCGGAAGGCTAAAGCCCGATGCCTGTGCCACTGCCACCCCAATAGGGGTAATCAGAGTAATCGTTCCTACCGAGGTTCCCATAGCCGTAGACACAAAACATGCCACAACAAATAACACGGCTACCGCAAACCGCGCCGGAATCAGCGAAAGCATAAAATACGCAACACTCTCCGCGCTGCTCCTCCCCACAACACCCACAAAGGAGCCTGCCACAAGGAAAATCAACAGCATCGTAATAATATTCTTATCCGCCAGTCCCTGCGCCATAATCTCAAGCTTATCATCAAATCCCACCTCCCGGTTCTGAAGGCAGGCGACCAGAATCGCCGCCAGAAACGCCACCACAATCGGGATATTGTAGAATCCCATAGGAATCATCAGCACATACTCAAACAAAATACCAAGCCCTAAATACATTACCAGAAACACGCCGATGGGCAATAACGCGACCGGATTACTTTTTTTCATACCTCTCATCCTCCTGTTGGGGGACGGGGCATTTTTAAAAATGCCCCGTCCCAGATTAAAAATGACCTGTCCCCAATTGGATTATCCCAGCAGTTCCAGGAAGTCTTCCCTGCTCATTGCGGAGAGTCCGCTTCCGTCTCCCTGGATGATCTGCTCTGACAGATTTTTCTTTGTTTCCTGAAGCTTTTCGATCTTTTCTTCGATACTTCCTTTTGCGATTAATTTGTAGACCGTAACTTTATTCTTCTGTCCGATCCTGTGTGCACGGTCTGTTGCCTGGTTCTGTACTGCAAAGTTCCACCATGGATCGTAATGTATAACGACGTCTGCCCCGGTCAGGTTAAGCCCTACGCCTCCTGCTTTCAGCGAGATCAGGAATACCTTTGTGTCGTTCTCGTTGAATTCTTTTACCATCTTCAGCCGTTTTTCCTTCGGTGTTGAGCCTGTGATTGTGTAGAAGGATATCCCGTTTTCTTTAAACTGCTCTGCGATGATTTCTAGCATGGAGGTAAACTGGGAAAACAGCAGAATCTTATGTCCTCCTTCTATCGCCCTGCCGACTAATTCCACACATGCTGTAAGCTTTGCAGAGTCGCCTTTGTAATTTTCAAAACATAATACCGGATCGCAGCAGATTTGGCGAAGCCTTGTGAGCTCTGCCAGTATCTTTAGTTTTGTCTTCTGGAATTCTTCTCCGTCCTGGCTCGCGATGGTCTGACGCATATGTACCACCTGGGCGTCATACAGTGTCTGCTGCTCTTTCTGGAACTGAATATACTGAGTCTTTTCCAGCTTATCCGGGAGATCCTTTAACACCTGGTTCTTGAGTCTGCGCAGGATAAACGGGGTCACCATCTTCTGCAGGCGCTCCATTGCCTGCCCGTCCTCATACTTTACAATCGGCATCTCGAATTCTTTTTTAAAGGTATCATAGCCATACAGGAATCCAGGCATCAGATAATCAAAAATGCTCCATAATTCACTGAGGCGGTTTTCAATCGGCGTACCTGTCAGGGCATATCTGATCCGGCTTTTGATCACCTTCACTGCCTTTGCCGCGGATGTGGTGTGGTTCTTTATATACTGCGCCTCGTCAATGACCTGATAGAAGAACTCCTTGTCCTCATAATAAGACACATCTCTTTTCAGCAGATCATAGGATGTAACCAGTACATCATAGTCTTTGTAGCGGTCAATCTTCTGCTGGCGTTCCTTCTGGATGCCGGTAACCAGACAGAATTCAAGCTCTGGTGCGAATCTTCTGATCTCCTCTCCCCAGTTAAATACAAGGGACGCAGGCGCAACCACAAGGGATGTCCCTTTCTTTCCTTCCTCTCTGGCGGCAAGGAGGACTGCGATTACCTGCAGGGTCTTCCCAAGTCCCATGTCATCTGCCAGAATGCCTCCAAACTGACAGCTCTCCAGTGTCCGGAGCCACCGGTATCCCCTTTTCTGATAATTTCTCATCATCTTTTTCAGAGATGCCGGAAGCTTAAAATCAGAATCATTGACCGTCTTAAATTCTCTCACAAGATTACGGAAATATTCATCCCGTTCACTGTAAATATCTTCATTTTCCTCCAGAAGCTTGTCTAAATAAAGGGTACGGTACAACGGCACCTGCATGTTTCCCTTCATAAATTCCTTTGGTGACAGATGCATGACGCGCATCATCTCATCCAACATCTTCAGGGAATCATCCTCAAGTCCCATAAAATCACCGTTTTTCAGACGGTGGTATTTCTTCTTCAGGCGGTAGCTGTTTAAAATGTCAAGCAGCTCCTGCTGCGAGATATCCTCTACCGAGACCTCCAGGTTCAGAAGACCCGAAGACACGGAGACTCCGGTTGTCATCTTGATCTGCCGTGCCACATTCAGATTGGAGAATCGTTTTGTGCACTGTACCTCCCCCAGGGTCAGCAGCGCCCCCACGCCCTTCTCCAGAAACTGATACAGCAGCCCCTCATCTTCCCCGCAGTGAATCTCATTCGTCTCCGTCTCATGGTATGGCAGCCATTGGCTGAGAAGATAGAGAACCTCCTCTTCTCTCGCCTTCTGTCTCGGAACACTGCTGTCTGCAAAATCATCCAGAATTGAAATTTCTTTTGTCCCATAGCGCGCCATCGGGCGGCAGGTTACTGTGCTTTTCTCTGCGTCAAGATAAAAGACAAATTCCACTTCCGGCGGCAGATATTTCTCAATCTCCTCCGGGTCCTCCTCCATGATGTCAATCACATCCCTGAGCTTCGGGAGGAGAATATAGTAAAAGTCCGCCATCTCACGGCGTCCGATCTGAAAGGTAAATGACGTCCCGTCTGCATAGTCCGTAAATGGCCGGATACGCTTCACATATTCCTCATCCATCTGAAAAAAAGTATTATCCTTCATGTAATACGCCGTCTTTGCCCCAAAGAAAAGATATGGAAGATTACACTCCACTTCAATTCCCTGAAAGATCTTACTTTTCATATAATTTTTCCGAATCGTCATGGTAATACGGGGATTCCCTTTGGAAAATGTCATTTCCCCCCTCTTTTTCTCCGCCCGGTTCTCAAAAGCCACCTTCTCCTGTAGCGCTGTCTCATAAAACTGATCCAGCTTCCATCCATAGAGCTCCACTTCATTCTTTTTGCCCAGTGCACGCTTCGAATAAGTTCTCGCCTCAATCAGCTTCTCCTCGAACCGCTTCTCCTCCTGCACTGTACTCCCGATAAATGCAATCCATTCCCTGCCCTTATCCGTAAAGTTATCAATATGGTGGCTGATCTGCGTACCTGTTGTTCCATAGGTATCCATGGCAGAATTCCTGACATTATGATAAAACTCCTGGAGATCCTTAATGACATACTGCTTCCCCTGACCAACCTTAAAGGTAAGTGCAAGATTTCCTTCCCGTACCATAAGGCGAGGAGTCAGCATGACGCTCTGCCCCATCGTATCAGATACTGCCTGATTCACCTGCCTGCGTCTGAACGACCACAAAAGACTGTTTCCCCGCCTGTCTGTGGCATTTCCCATTGGATTCTTCTTAAGCTGCTCCTCCACCAGCTTCAGGGCTGCTGCAGTATATGCACAGTATTTTTGTTCATAAAATCTCCAGTAATTCCTCTCGCACTCTTTGCAGTGACACTCTGCATGCAGAATCGCTGTCCTGGAAAAAAGAATCCGCATAGGAAAGGAGTATTTTCCCTCCTTTCCAACTGCCTCCGCCTCTCCGACCTGCTCTTCTTCATTATATGTATATCCTGTATGGACATCCTTAAGCGTCACAAGACCCCCACGCTTAATTTCCATCGCATGCCTGACGTAGCTTTTGGTAAATCCACAGGAATCAAAAATCTGCCTGCAGTCAAAATAGGAATAGTCCTCATAAGCCGCAGCCGCCTGCTGAACCACATTTTCTACAGGCGGCTTCTTCTGAATGCCGTCCTCGGATAAAATATAGAATTCCTCTTCATCCTGCTGTGTCTCTTCTTGTACTTCTGCCTTTATCTGCTTTGTCTCCCCAGGCCCTGCCTTGCCCTCTTCTGTCGTCTCTTTCTTTACTTTATCCGCCTTTTCTTTCCGTACGTTTTCTTCCTTTTTTTCTTTTCTCGGCCTGCCCCTCTTACGGGCCCTGGATTCTTCCTTTTTTTCTTCTGTGCCCGTTGTCTCTTTGGTTTCCTGCACCTCAGCCTGCTCTTCTGCTTCTGGCACAGACTTTGTCTCTGGAGCTTCCTGTTTTTTTAGCACATTCTGCCCTGCCTCCTGCGTATTTTCCTTTGCCTCAGCCGTATTTGCCTCAATCGCATATAGAAGTGCTGCCATATGCTTACATTTTCCGCCTCCCTTTGCAAGCGGGCATTTGCAGCTCATCTTATAGGGCTCTTCTTCTCCCTTAGCAACAATTCTGATGCTGTATCGCTGCCTGTCTATAATTGCCGCGGTGTAAACACCGTTTTGCTCCTTGAACTCAATAACCTTTCCTCTCTCAAAAAACTCCTTCCCCTGGTCCAGTGTACTCTGGTGGAATGCATTCTTCCATTCTCTCATTTCTCATTCTTCTTTCTAAATATCGTAATTTTATGATACTGGGAATTCCTCAATAAATACATTATAATGAAGAGTAAAATTTTTGTAAAGGGGGACGGGGCATTTTTAAAAATGCCCCGTCCCAGATTAAAAATGACCTGTCCCCAAAAAGGATGTAATGCAGTAGGCTGCGTAAATTCCCAAAAGAGCAATCCCCTGTATCCTGGAGGACCGCTTCCGGATCAGGATCGGCACTAAAAGAACTGCCATGACTATAATGGCAAGGGGGATATCCACTGCAAGTGTCTGTTGCTCCAGGGGGATTCCTGTTACGGCTGCCGGGATGCCGATCACTAGCAGAAGGTTTAAAATATTGGCCCCAATGATGTTGCCGAGGCCTACATTCCCGTATCCTTTTACTAATGACATGACAGAGGTTACAAGTTCCGGAAGAGAGGTTCCCAGCGCGATGAATGTTACGGCAATTACCCTCTCGGGCACTCCTGCCTCCCGGGCGATAAGGATGCCATTATCCACCAGAAGATTTGCACCTATGTAGAGAAGCGCCGCGCATACTGCCAGAATCAAAATCTGCTTTAAGATGGATGTCTGTCCGTTGTCCTCTGCTGTTTCTTCCACGCCGGACGCACTTTTGATATTCATCCATGCATAGAATGCAAACCCGGCTAACATCATGAGACCTGCCGGGCGGTTGAATGCCCCTGCTGCGATTCCCCAGATATACATTGCTATAGCAACCAGGAAAAAGAAATTGCATCTCCATCCAATGGAGGCCTGTGATATTTTTTTTGATGGCCGGATTGTCTGTGTAAGCCCGGCGATCAGCGATGTATTACATATAATAGAGCCAAACGCATTTCCTGCGGCAACGGCAGAAGAGCCGTCAAAGGCTGCAGTAGTTGAGACAAGTATTTCCGGAAGGGTTGTGCCGAGGCTCACAATCGTCGCCCCCACCACAATCTCGGAAATCTTAAGCTTTCTGGCGATTGCAACCGCTGCCTCCACAAGGCGGTCTCCCCCGGCGCAGATCAGAACCAGTCCGATTATAAATAATAAAACAGTCTTAATCATATCATTCTCTCCTTCTCCCTCTTATAGGCAGACTCTTAAGCTTCCTCCGTATTATCTCCATCTTTTGTGCCGTATCCGGATCTTCGCAGGGAATCCTTTCTATCATTCGCTCTGCAAACTTCTGTTCCCGTATAATATCCAGGGACACGTCAAAATTAATATCAAAAAAGTATGCAAGATAGGATACCCAGTAATCCATCTTCGTCTTCCGTGTCTCTGACTGTATAGAATTCCCGCTCATGAACTGTTCCATGACCTCCGGGCTGATTCTGCTTCTTCCGGCTTCCTCCTTCGACACTCCTAGCAGCGTCTCTATGGGATCTTCCAGCTTCACCCTGCAGTTATCCAGCTTGTCTGCGTCACGGATCAGCTTCGCGTGAAGGAGAGTTCTTTCCTCATCTATTCCCTCAAGCTTAAAATCACTGTGCTTAAGAATCGCTGTCCTGATAATATCATCCTCTGTATCTTCCCTGACAAATTCCCTGATCATCCCCTCTGTAAAGAGGATCTCTGCGCCAAATGCTGCATGATCCATGGTTCCGGGCTCAAAGCTGTCAAATCTCTTAAGCTGCTCGAATCTCCCGATGTCATGCAGAAGCCCGATCAGCTCTGCAAGACTTTCATCCTCTTTCGAAAGTCCCAAACGTTCTGCAATCTGCCTGCTGCATTCCATCACGCCGTATGTATGCACAGTCTTCAGCCGTATCTTGTCATTTCCCCTGTCATATCCGTCCAGGTATTCCTCAAATCTCCGTTTTGCATATTCCAGATCCATATTCCATTCCCCATTGTAATTCATTTTGACTATCTCGTAAAAATTGAGTATAATATAAGTATCCGCCAGGTTCGCGGATGCTGTAAGGATATCCGTTACGATTATAGCTGCAGATATCCAGCAATTACAGTATAATACATTGTAGAGTAATATGTAAAGGAGTTGAATGTCTATGGATATGAATTTTAACCAGCTTGCCATGCTGCAGCAATTGAAAGCAGGCATAGACCGCTTCCGCATGAATCATCCGAAATTTCCGCTGTTTCTGCGGGCCGTATCACAGGAAGCTCTTAAGGAGGGAACTCTTATTGAGATCAATGTTACTACCCCGGATGAAAAGACGTACTGCACCAATATACGCCTGAAGCCAGACGATATCGAACTCATAGAAGCTCTGAAAAACAAGTAAACTTTTATTCCAGCAATAAGCAAAAGAAAGGTATGATAATTATGAAGCCAGTAAAAGAAGGAAAAGTACGGGAAATCTATGACAATGGTGACAGCCTGATTATGGTTGCCACTGACCGCATCAGCTGCTTTGATGTAATCCTAAAAAATGATGTGACCCAAAAAGGCACTGTCCTAACCCAGATGTCGAAGTTCTGGTTCGATATGACAAAGGACATTCTTCCTAACCACATGATCTCCGTAGATGTGAAAGACATGCCTGAATTCTTCCAGAAACCGGAATTTGACGGAAACAGCATGATGTGTAAAAAGCTTGAGATGCTTCCAATCGAATGCATTGTACGCGGATATATTACTGGAAGCGGATGGGCAAGCTACCAGAAGGACGGCACCGTCTGCGGCATCCGCCTTCCCGAAGGCCTAAAGGAGTCTGACAAGCTGCCTGAACCCATCTATACCCCGTCCACCAAAGCTGAGATCGGAGACCATGACGAAAATATTTCCTACGAACAAAGCATTGCCCATCTGGAAAAATATTTCCCCGGCAAGGGTGAAGAGTACGCCGCAAAGCTTAAGGACTGCACACTCGCACTCTATAAGAAATGCGCAGACTACGCCCTAACACGCGGCATCATCATCGCAGATACAAAATTCGAATTCGGTCTGGATGAAAACGGCAGCCTCGTAATCGGTGACGAAATGCTCACCCCGGACAGCTCACGCTTCTGGCCTGCTGACACCTACGAACCAGGACACGGACAGCCCTCCTTCGACAAGCAGTTCGCACGCGACTGGCTAAAAGCAAACCCGGACAACGACTGGACACTTCCAGAAGAAATCGTCGAGAAGACAATCGGTAAATACCTTGAAGGATATAAGATGCTTACAGGAGAAACGCTTTAAGATTGGGGACGGGGCATTTTTAAAAATGCCCCGTCCCCAATCGTCCTCAGACCACTGCCTCAATCAATACTTTTTGTCCAAGCCGGACTTTATGCACTCCTGTCTCCTTCTTCTTATTAAAATTGAAGCTCAGCATATAGCCTGTCGTAAGGTGGTACGCATCAAGATAATCCATAAGCTGCCTCTCTCCCCTGCGATTATACTCATCTCCATGCCAGATCTTAAGTTCACAGACAAACTGCTGTCCCCGGTAGTCGATAATCACGTCTGTCCTGCGTCTGTTTCTTGTTCTTGCCTCCACATAAAAATTCCCAACTCCATTGATAATCGGCTTCAGATAAAGCAGAAAAAATCTGCGTCCATTTTCCTCTACAAATTTCTCATCTGCATCTGAATAGATATCCGCAAAAGCCTCTACAAACCTTTCCAGCACCTGCTCCATCTGAAGTCTTCCGTCCTGTACAAACCGGTTCAAATCTTTATCAGCGGATGCCGCTTTATACATGGAACTGTTAAGCAGCTCCTCAGAAATAAACAAATTATATAACTGTGTTTCGAATATCCGGTTAGAAACCGCGATACTTTCGCCGTTAGTGCTCTTTTTTATGAAGCCAAACATAACGCCAAGATTAATCACATTATTATAAACATTATAAGGAACCCGTTCGCCTTGAAACAGAATACTATATAATGCCTTTTTAAGCTCCGGGAAATCATTCAGTTTCTTTACCATATCGTCAAATAATGTATTGGATTCTGCCTGCAGGATCTTAACAGTCTCCAGAAATCCTTCCTTTGTCCATGCTGACCGCAAATCTGGGAACTCGTGTCTCCCCGGAATATATTCGTCCAGGATTTTGCAGATCCTGGATACCAGAAACGGATACCCGGAGGTATAGTCCCATATAAGCTCTGCCATTTTTGAAACTTCCATTCCAGTGCAGACATCCTTCTCATAATCAGCCAGCATACCCGAAATATCCTGTACTGAAAAGCTCATATTCACCATAAAATCCGCTGCAATGTTCCATGGGCTGTTGTACTGGTGCTCTGTGTCATCCCGAATCTTCAGTTTCATATTTTTTATATCATAGACACCAGCAAGAATCACTGAATAAAACGTCGGCAGTTTTCTTCTTGCCAGAAATTTTTTACGCAACATACCTAAAAACGTCAGAAACGTCTCATGGTTCCCCGCCTGGTCCACCTCATCAATCATCAGTACAACCGGTCTGTCCGCCTCCCTGCACAGATAGGAAATAAAATCCGACAGTCCTCCCATTCCAGGCCTTGGCAGTTCTCCTCTGCTTCGCTTTTCACACACTGCGCACAGCGTATCCGGAATACCCTCTACTGTATGATATAATAATTCATCATTCAGAAGGCTGTAAAAGTTCCGGCAAAAGGAGTCTGCCGAAGCATACTCCTCCTTCCCCATCCCCTCAAAACTGATGGAAAAGACAGCATATTCTTCCTTCAGCCGCTCCGCCAGCAAATTGAGAGTCGTAGTTTTTCCATATTGGCGCGCCCGGTTAATAATGAAATATTCTCCACGGTCCACCAGGGTCTTTGTATCATCCAGCCGCTTTTCCATATTCACCATGTAGTGCTCATCTGGGTAACACAGTCCTGTTGTGTTGAAACGCTTCCTCATATATGCCCTCCTCCTTAGGAACTGTTCAGAAATATACTCACGACCGATGAAATCTGCCTGAGTATCACGCCAGCCGCAGCCGCAAAGCGGCATACTTCCTTACGCGCATTCCTGAGCCGTGAATAGCAGCTTTATCTCTGCTTTTCTTTAAGTATACCCTTTCCACGCAAAATATCAAGCAAAAAAAGAAAGCCGCCCCTTTACACTTTTTCCCTAAGCGATTATAATAAAATCAGCAGATAATGTTAATGAACATATTTTTAAAGGCAGGTGAAAAGATATGCCAAACAGCGCTGAAATTATTGAAAGAGCTGTCCATGATTTCCAAAAGATTCAGCAGCATATGAAGACAGCAAAAAAAGAACATGCAATTGAAACATACGAAGGATTAAAAAAGGATTATAAATCCATAAAAGCAGTACTGACTTCTTTGGGCGTCAATCTTACTGAGATTGATGAGATAAAAGAGTAGCCAGTTGGGGACGGGGCATTTTTGCCATAGCACGCCCGGGAAGCTCCAATGGAACTTCCCGGGTGAAAAATGCCCCGTCCCCAATCTGCTTAACACGTAGCTCCGCCCACTACATCCTTCTTCAGTATCTCCTTCTTATCAATCTTGCTATTCAGAAGCTTATCCTGGACATAATCAAATCCAAGTCTTGCGATGGTATCCGCGAACCGCTCTCCAGACTGTCCCTCATCCCGGAAGAAGAGAATCGCGCGCTCTACAAGTTCCACAACCTCGTCCTCAGAGGTAAAGACCTTATCAAGGGGCTGTCCGCCTGCAACCCTTTTGCCCCAGCGTCCTCCTATATAAACCTTATATCCGACCGCAGATTCATTTACTGCGCCAAACGGACATTTTGCAATACAGCGTCCGCAGTGATTACATTCCGCAGGATCAATGGTAATCTTGTCATCCTGCATCCTTGCCACATGGATCGGGCATGCTTTTTCAACCTGGCAGATCTTACAGCCGCGGCATTTTGCATGGTCAATTTCCGGCACACGCTGTCCGATGATTCCAAGATCATTCAGATCCGGCTTCACACAGTTATTCGGACATCCGCCCACGGCAATCTTAAACTTATGGGGCAGGGAAACATCATGATACCCTGTATAGTACAGATCATGCAGTCTCTCTGACAGAGCAAATGTATCTATCAGTCCATACTGGCAAGTAGTTCCCTTACAGGAAACAACGGGACGGACCTTCGAGCCGGTTCCGCCGGTCTCAAGTCCTGCCTCCTTAAGGAAATCCCGGACAGGCTCAATATTATCATAGGGCACGCCCTGAATCTCCAGTGTAAGACGGGTTGTCATGGTCACCTCACCGGATCCGAATTTCTCTGCCGCCTCTGCGATCTTCTGCTGCTCACTGGATGTAATCTTACCGTTCTTCGTAATGACACGCACATTAAAAACATCCTCAAAGCGCTTATCCTGGAGGCATCCCAGGCCTTTCACCCTCTTAATCTCCTCCGCCGGAAGCTTTTTTCCTTCCCGCGGAACCTTCACCTCATTAAATATGGCGCCGCCTTCAAGAACCCGCGTATTCGTATAGCCATATGCCTTCAAACGATTCTGGAGGAAATATCCCCTCTTGCCCTTTGCACAGACAAGCAGGAGCTTTGCGTCCTTCTCAAGCCCCTCAATGGGCCCTGTCACCTCTGACAGGTTAATCCAGCGGGCGCCGGGAAGAGCCGGAGCCGGCTGTACATCCAGCACCTGCCAGCCTTTTGCCACGCCTGCTGCATACTCTGCAGGGCTTATGCTCTCAAGCACGCCGTCAAGTTTATTTTCTAAAATATAACATGCTGTAACAAAAGGATGAATTGCCGTGGAGAACGGCGGCGCATATGCATAATCCATAGTATCAAAATCATCTATGGCCATCCCCTGGGAAATTCCTGTCACAGCAATATCCACCATCTTGTCAACCGCGCCTGCACCCAGCACCTGGATTCCAAGCAGCATACGGCTCTCCCTGTCCGCAGTCATCTTAACAAAAAAAGAGGATGCTCCCGGATAGTAATGCGCCTTATCGTCCAAAATACACACAACTGAAACAGCGTCATATCCCGCTTCCTTCGCCTGAATCTCCGTAAGTCCTGTTCTTCCCCCATTAAGCTCTGGAAGAAGACGCACCACGCCGGTGCCCATACATCCGCCGTATCCTCTCTTCGCTCCGTACATCCGCTTCACCATGGCACGGGCAGCAAGATTGGCAGTAGAACCCATAGCCGACCACTGGGGCTTATCTGTCAGGGCATTTTCTACCATTGCACAATCACCCGCCGCATAAATATCCGGAAGGTTCGTCTGCATATTTTCATTTACCAGGATTGTCCCTTTGAACATCTCAATTCCGCTATCCTTAAGGAATCCCGTCGCCGGGCGCACGCCGATTGCCATAACGGCAATGTCCGCCGTAAGACTCCCATTGTCCGTCAGCACGCTTTCCACATGTCCCGTCCCGCTGATTCCTGCAAGGCTTGTCGCAGTAAGAATCCGCATTCCCGCTTTTTTAAGCTGACGCTTTGCAAAATCCGCCATCTCCGGATCAAACGCATTCGGCATAATCTGAGGCATCGCGTCAATGACTGTCACCTCAAGCCCCTGCGCCATCAGATTCTCCGCAACCTCAAGGCCGATAAATCCCGCGCCGCACACCACAGCCCTGCGGCAATTCTTTTCTTCAACATAAGCGCGGATATTTACCGCATCCTCCGGTGTACGTACGCAGAATACGCCTTTAAGCTCCTTCCCCTCCACCGGTGGAACGAAGGGAACCGCCCCTGTGGAGATGATCAGCTTATCATAACCTTCTGTAAATTTCTCACCGGAGATCTTTTCAAATGTCACTTCTTTCTTCTGCGGATCCACCCCGACAGCCTCACAGCCGGTAAAAACCTCTGCTCCTGTAAGTCCTGAATATTTTTCCGGAGTGTTCACAATCAGTCCTTCCCTCGTCTGAATATCGCCGCCTATATAATATGGAAGGCCACATCCTGCATAAGAAATGTCTGTGCCCTTCGTGAACACCTTAACCTCTGCCTGGCGGTCACATCTCTTTAGCTTCGCCGCCGCTTTTGTACCTGCTGCGACACCGCCCAAAATCACATATTTCATATATCACTGCTCCTTTCATCAGCATTAAAATCTATAAGAATACTATACCGTAATTTCTCACCACAATCAATTCAAAAACATAAAAAATGACAGCTATTGCTGCTCATCCATTCCGCCTGTTTTATCACAATATCAACAGCACCTCTAGCTTTCTCCGGCGAATACTTATATTTCCTCAAAAAATGCTTCACCTGTGTCCTCAATACTTTGAGAAACCTCAAGTTGTCTCCCTAATCTAACCAATTCGACAGTTTGGGGAGAGATGGATTCTACTTGCTTTTCTAATCGTCTGTTACAATCAAATAAAATCTCATTTTCTTGAAGTATCATTCGGTATACGCTGTATATTATTTCTGCTATAGTATGCATTTTCATATACTTTCAATCTCTGTATCGTTACAGAATAGTATTCTGGATTTTGTGAAAGTGTTTCGCGCAGGTTCACTGCCTTTCTCAGACAACTCCTTAAGGTATCCCTTTGTCATATATTTTACGTCAAAATACCCGCCTTCATATGTGCATAGCCCCTCCACGGCCTCGCTTGTTATATTATCTTTCTTTTTTCGGGCATATTCTTCTTGCGATAAAATAACCGCACAATCAAGGTCAGAATCTTCCCGCTCCGTTCCCTTCTCAACAGAACCTATAAGAATCAAGGCAATAGCTACCTGCTTCCTAAAAAACTCTTTCATATTTTCAATAGATTCTTCGTGATGTTTATACATTTTTTCTCAACCTCATTAACGCTTTGAAAGTCTATCGAATCATTCTATAAAATTCCGATTTGCCGTTGCTTTACTATATATCCATTTTTCAAAGTTACATTGTTATAATTCAAAGGACATTTTAATCTATTGTTCCTTGATTATCATTTCCATGTTACGCTCTTTTATTTTTGCTTTGGAATAGTGTAATGCTGGTGGTCTATCTTTTGCTTTCTATTTACGCATCTTTACTGCATATATAATTTATAAATTATTATTTAATTTGGCATATACATACGTATCTTTCCAAATTGCCTTTCCAGTTTCATCTCTCCAAAAATATACATTCTTTCTAAAATGAGCTTCACGCTGAAATTCTAACGCTTCAAGTAATCTCCATGAATTCTTATTGCCGGGGTCACATTCTGCGTATATCCTATGCACTCCATTTGAAAATGCCTGTTGAATTAAGACTTTGCAACTCTCAGCAGCATAACCATTTCCCCAATAATTTTGATTAAATACATATCCTATTTCCAGTGCTTCAAAATCACGTTTTCCCATATAAACATTTCCAATCATTTTGTGCGAATTTTTCAATTCGACAGCAATCATTTCATCTGTACCTATGCGCCATTCAAGATTTTTTTTTGTTTGGTCAAAAGATAGCGGTTTATATGGCTCGTATTTCACAACTTCTTTATCAGATAAATATTCAAACAAGTCCTGTATATCTTCTTTTGTGTATCTTCTTAAAATCAATCTTTCTGATTCGGCTACGATTATTTTGTTCTCCATGTCATTCTCTCCTTACGCTCCTTATATTGTTCTGTGAAAGTTATAGAAATTTCCATTTTCTCCACATGAAATAGTATAATCTATTTTATTGCTGATAGGGGAACGCTTTGAATTTATAATAAAAGATGTGCCACATTTTTACATGGCACATCTTTTTGTTATAAGTTCTTTGTTTTTTCCTGTCTTACAATTCTTTGAATACTTTTTTCTACAAGAAAATACTTTTGGGAGAGTTGCTTAATTGAAAGCCCGCTAATATATTCCATGTAGATATTTGTATTTCGTATAGATAGTTCTCTTTTTGCCAAAGTATCCGCTTTTCGTCCTTTTTTCTTAGGTTCCGATTTAGGGATATAGATAATCTGACCCTCTACATAGCATTGTATCTGCTTAATTATCTCCATTGGCAATACATCTTTTGCACTTATATAGTTCATGTGTTGCACCTCCTAAAGAAATTATTTAGGATAAGCATGAACTATTACTTTTTAGTTTTTTGCAATAGCTCATGCTATGCAACTTTTGTTCTACTCATAAATTAATCTTACCTCCTTTGCCAAAAAATATTATATATTTAAAGGCAGTTAAAATCAATGCTCAATTTATTTTACTATCTATCAACATCTGATTTTCTGATATATAAAGAATTGGGTGATTCCGTAGTAATCAGCATTGTGGGAAAATCCAAAAATTTTGATTTAGCTACAATGCTTGTCTTTTGGTATGAAATATCTAAAATTTAGTGCGAATAATGCCTGCATTTCGATTTGAAGTGTAGGCATTTTTCTATGCACACCATTTCTCTTTATATTTGTTTATCCGTTTGTTTTCCGGAACAAGGTATTCTATAGGTATATCAGAAGCCAGCGCTTCCTGACGCACTTCTAATGGCGTTTTGCAGTGGTATCTGTCTTGCGGACGAGGTTTCGTTACTATTCACGGGACCGTGCACCCTGCTGCACGGCATCCGAGCCAGTAAAGTGGTGGCTTCCGGCATCCGGCCCCCTCGCTGAAAGCGACTTTTAAATGGGCTGGATGCGTTACTATAAGCGGACGGTTAGTCCGTGAAATAGCAACAATTGCAGGAATGCATTTTCCAACACGCTCTAATGCACTCCCACAATTGTATTATGTCAATTATTTAATTTTAATCTTAACAGATGCGCTCTTCTTGCTTCCGTCTGTCGCCTTTGCCGTAATCTTAACAGTCCTGCCCTTTCCGGCCTTCTTTGCTGTGACTACTCCTTTTGAATTCACAGTTGCGTACTTCTTATTGGATGTTGTCCATACCAGCTTTTTGTTTGCCTTTTTACCGGTTGTCTTCACTGTTGCTTTTACCGTCAGTTTCTTTCCGCTTCTTACAGACTTTTCTGCCTTCAGGCTGATCTTTTTCACGGAGTCCTTCATGATCGTAATCTTGTAAACCGCCTTCTTACCACTTCCGTCTGCCGCCTTTGCAGTAATTTTAACAGTCTTGCCGGCATATGCTTTAGACTTAGTAATCGTAACCTTCCCTTTGGAATTTACCTTTGCATATTTTTTGTTGGATGATGTCCATTTAACGGCCTTATTCTTTGCATTGTCCGGTGTTACCCTGGCCTTAAGCTGAACCGTTTTTCCAAGTGCTGCCTTCTTATATAAAGTTGAAGTTGTGATCGTAACCTTCTGAACCTTAATGTCCTGCTGAGGCTTAACGTCTTTTTTTGCAAGAGCCTTCTCCGCATTCTGAACCTTCTGGATCGCTGCCCGAAGCTCAGTATTGGTTACACCTGCTTTTTCTGCCAGTTTTTTAGCAGCATTGACAGCATCCATATATGCCTTCCAGCTCTCTGCCGTATAATCAGCTTCTTTATATTTTGACGCCGCTGCAACTGCCGTCTCCAAAGCCGCCTTTGTCTCAGGCGTTACCTTGTCTTTTGCCTTATTCGCTTCCTGTGCTGCAGCTACTACACCTTCAAATGCACCCTTCTTTGACAAATCTTTGTTAAAGAGAAGCGGCAGTGTATGGCTCTTCCAGGAATACTCATCAGAAATTCCCCAGAAGGTAACTGACTCAATATTGACGCCGTCCTCTTTTGCTGCGATCAAGTTTTTCATTAATTCATAGTAGCAATTCTTCTGCGTCTCTTCCCAGTCCTCTGCATTACTCTTTTCTATGTCAAGCTCCGTGACCTGGATGTCGAAGCCAGCCTCTGCATATTTCTTCACTGCACTCATATAGTCTTCAATACTTGGCCAGGACGCCATGAGATGGGACTGCATACCGATTCCATCTATATTTCCTGCCTCCAGTACAGGTTTTAACGTCTTAATGATTCCATTCTGTTTGTTCGGAACGTACTCATTATAGTCGTTGTAATACAGTTTTACATTCTTACCCGCATATTTTCTTGCGAATTCATACGCCTTTTCGATGTAGTCATTTCCAATGGTTTCTTTCCACTTTGTATCTCTTAAATCTCCAGCGTCATTGTCATTGATTGCTTCATTCACTACATCCCATGTATTGATGATACCCGGATAATTCTTTTCCGTATATTCAAGTACCTGTCTAATGTAGCTCTCCATACGCTTCAGCATCAGATCACGCCCTGCCAGCCCCTTTGACTCATCATAGTCATTATAGAAAACCCAGTTTGGCGTCTGGTTGTGCCAGATCAGTGTATGTCCCCTCATTTTCATTCCGTTTTCTTTACAGAACTTTAAGGCCGGTTCAATCGTATTAAACTTAACCGCCGGTGACTCATTATATTTTGCAATGTCTGACTTGCTTGTTGCTTCATCGAACAGATTCTCCGGTTTACACTCATTCTCCAAAGTGATACTGTTAAATTCCTTCTTTATCAATCCTGAATGTGCAGAAGACTTTAACAGACTGTTCGGTGTCTCCATTCCTATAATAAAGTAATCCTCATACAGGTCTTTGAGTACCTCATAGGATGATGTGTCCACATAGGTAAGTTCTGAAGGACCTGCCGTGATCTTCACATTATCCAGGTCATAATCTGCCGTATTGTCCGTCTCAAAGTATACATAGGCCTTGTCCACATAATCCGGCACTTCATATGTACCGCCGACATTCACCCACTGATTCTGGGGACCCGGTACGGCAGATACACCCGCATAGGATGGAATTGTGTCAACAATCAGCTCCATCTGTGTCTTTAGGCTCGTATTTCCCGGATTGGTTCCTCTCATCCATGCGTTAATGGTAATCTTCTTACCCTTGAAAGCTGTCACATCAAATCTCGCTGCTGCCCATGCATAAGGCCGCTCGGACACTTTCAGGTAACCAGTGCCATACTTTGCAGTGCCGTCTTTCATAATGGTAAGTTTCTCGCCAAAGTCTCTTGATATAGCGGATGTCTCATCTCCCTCAAATTTTTCAAATATCATATCATCCGAAGGAATGTCGGTTCCGGAAGGATCTGCCGTTATCTTCACATCATCCAGATCATAGTCCGCCGTGTTGTCAGTCTCAAAATATACATAGGCTGCAGTCACGTCCTCCGGCACGTCAAACTCACCGCTAACATCTATCCACTCGCCCTTCTGACCCTCTGCGGCATATACAGCTGGATAGGTTGAGTCCCCACTAGTAACCAGCTCCATCTGTGTCTTCAGATTCGTTTTGCCCTCATTGGTTCCTCGCATCCATGCCTCAATGGTAATCTTCCTCCCCTTGAAGTCTGATACATCAAATTTGGCCCCTTCCCATGTCTGGGTGCGGCCAGATACTTTCAGGTAACCACTGCCCGTCCTTGCTGTGCCGTCTTTCACAATTGTAAGCGTCTCTTGGTTTCTTGGTCTGGCGGATGTCCTGTCTCCCTCAAAATCCTCGGATATCGTATCTTCTGAAGGAATACTTGAATTTTTCAAAGCCTCAACAACACTGTAAAATGCTTTCTTCGGCGTCAGGTCATCGTGGAATAGTAATGGATAATAGTGACCCTGCGGCGCCCAATTGTATTTCCAGGAATCACCATCATTAATACCCCAGAATGTCACATTCTCAATCTTCGCCCCGTTCTTCTTTTTCTGAAGAATCAGGGAGATATAATCATAGTAAAAATCTGCCAGTTCCTGCTCCCAGTCGCCATTCTGTTCCATAGATGTCTTTGTTACAACATCCAGCTCTGTGACATGAATGATTAATCCGGCATTCTTATAGAGTTCAATGGCATCTGCAATCTCCGTGAGGCTTGTCCCCTCATTCCCATTCAGGTGAGACTGCATACCGATTCCATCTATATTACCATCCTCAATAACCGGGCTGAGGTATTTCATGATTCCTTCGCGCTTCATAGGATCCATGGCGTTAAAATCATTATAGAACAGCTTCACATCCTCGGCCGCATATCTTCTTGCAAACCGGAATGCCGCCGCAATATACTCATCGCCGATTGTCTGATACCAGTTGCTTGTACTTCTGATCTCGCCGTCCTTGCCTGACCCTTCCTCGCTGTCAAAAAAGGCTTCATTTACAACGTCCCATGCATAGACAATCCCCGGATAATTCGTCTGGACATATTCCAGTACTGTCTTAATGTAATTTTCCATGCGCTTCAGCATAAGCTCTTTGTTTGCCAGCGGCTTCGTAGTATCATAGTCCTCATGGAACAGCCATTCCGGAGTCTGATTATGCCACACCAGCGTATGCCCCCTCATTTTCAGCCCATTTTTTTCGCAGAACTCCAGCGCAGGCTTGAAGTTCTTCTCAAAGTTTACAGCCGGACTTTCATTATAAAGTGAAAGGTCGCTTTTGCTCGTTGTTTCATCCAACAGCGCATCGGGCTTACACTCATTCTCACAGGTTAAGCTGTTAAAATGGTAAAGCGCAAGCTCCTTCTTTCCCTCATGAGAGTACACCTTGTTCGGCGCTGCAAATCCCACCGTCATGTTCTCCTTCGCAAACAGTTCCTTCAGTGAAGGGGGCGTGCCCTCCTCTGCGTGTGCGGGCAGTGCCGGTACCAGAGTCATTGCTGTAACCAGTATAGCTGCAATCCCGGTTCTGCACCGCGCAAAAAAAGATGTAAAATTTTTCTTCATCCCTTATCCTCCTTTTCTTTTTGTGATAAACTTAATTTACCAGTAAGGAGCCGATTGAGACATAGAGATTTTTTACATCTTTCTAGGATATTTTGCTCTAAAAATCATAGCCCAGACTGTATGGCGGTCTGTGGTCAGAAGCTCTTCTCCAGCACCTCCTGGAGCTGTTCTACCTCCCGGCTGCTGACAAGGAAGAATTCATTTCCATTCACATTCACAGACACGTACCTTTTATCATACGGATAAAAGTGCACCTCAACGTCCTCTTCCCCAGCGTCTGACCGCTTATATTCCAGTGACAGCACCGGCTGTCTGTCAGTAGTTTTCTTTTCTTTCAGTTCCTGTGCGATCATGGGCTGCATAAGCGCCTGGTAGACCTCGGAGTACTTCTTCTTATCGCTCTTCTTATCCCCAAGTATATAACTGCCATCCCGGCTTCTCATCGTATACTCCCTGTCTCCTGACTGAATCTGTACCTCGGAAACCGTGGAGATATCTACCACATATGGAATCTTCAAGATAAGATCGTACGGATTTTTTGCAAATACTTCATCAAGAACCGTCTGGTCAAGAAGAATGAGCTCTTTTTCGTACCCTTTCAATGAACAAAAATACTGACCCTTTCCATTTTCCTTTCCAACCAGCAGAGTAAATGTTTTATTCGGCATGGGCTTTGTACCATCCGCAGCAGTCTTCTGGTCTCCCTGATAATAATCCAGCGTAACGGTTCTCTCCGGTTTTTCAAGTCCCGTTGCTCCAGTGTCTGCAGACTCTGCCTTTTTATGAAAATCCAGAGAAGCAATCCTGTTATAAAGCTGGAACATACTCTCTGTATCTACGACTGCGCAGGAATGATAAGGTACCTTTATATCCCAGAAAAGGTAACTGCCTCTGTCTTCCCGAGGCAGATAGTCGATTTCCCATAAAACCTCCCCTCCTGCCTCCACCCTCACATTCCGCACATCCTCCCCATCAAACTCCGGGCATGGAGTACGCTCCGGCGCTGCTATGCTCCCCTCTGTGTCTCCCGCTGTTTCCTGCTGTATCTCCTTCTGGTGAACATCTCTGCCGGGAATATCCTTCTCTGCCGCCCCGCATCCTGAGACGGCAGTTAGAAGGAAAACACAGAGAATCACTATTTTTCGTCTCACGCTTTTCATGCCCTGTCACCCTTAAGGTGAACCGGAATTTCAACCGGGGACACCTTCATCAGCTCAATACTTCTCTGGTCCGGCTGGGATGTTCCCACATAAAGAGAGAACTGGTCACTGTCAACATAACGCCTGCCTTCCTCGTCCACAATCGTCATGGCCTTTTTATCAATCTCCAGCTCCAGTTCCAGCTTTTCTCCTGCCCTGACCATCACTCTCCAGAACCCGCAAAGGCTGTGGTTTCTTACCGCATACCTGGATTTCCTGTCCTTAATATAAACCTGTACTACTTCCTCCACATCTGATGTCCCGGTATTTTCAATGGTACAGCTTACAGACAGATTCTTCTGCGGATCCGCTGCTTCCGTCAGATGTGCCTCCGTCACTGCCGCATGCCCGTAGGTCAGACCGAATCCAAAGGGGTATAAGGGTTCCTGTTCTATATAACGGTAGGTCCTGTTTTTCATGGAATAATCTGTAAATTCTGGGAGCCCTTCTGTATCATGGTAAAATGTCACCGGGAGCTTCCCGCCTGGAGAACGTCTGCCAAATAAGATATCCGCAACCGCTGTTCCGCCTTCCGCTCCTGGATACCATGCCTGGAGCACTGCATTTGTATGCCCGTCCGCATACCTCAGGTCTATAGCACTTCCCGACATCAGGACTGTAACCACTGGTTTTCCGGTTTCCGCCACAGCTCTTAAGAGCCTCTGCTGGCAATGTGGAAGCCTCAGCGTTTCCTTATCACCTGCCTGACCCTCATTGCCCTCATCCGGCTCTTCCCCCTCAATCGTCTCATCAAGCCCCAGTACAACAATGACCACGTCACTGTGCTTTGCGGCGGTAACTGCCTCTGAGATCCTGTCATCCTCCCATGCGAGGGGCTCTGCCTTATTTTTATACAGATGGCAGCCCTCGGAATAAAACACCTGGATCTCATCGCCTGCTTCCTTCTGTATACCTTGCAGCAGAGTTGTGCATCTGGAAGAAGTACCGTGATAATTTCCCATCAGCGCGGTTCTGCTGTCCGCATTTGGCCCTACTACCGCAATTTTACGTATCGTCTTTTTATCCAGAGGAAGAATCCCGTCATTTTTCAGAAGAACCGTTCCCTTTCCCGCCGCGTCAACGGCAAGCTGCCTGTGCTCCTTACACTCAATCACCTCATAGGGAATTTGATCATATTCGCTTCCGTCAAACAGGCCAAGTAGAAATCTTGTTGTGTACAGACGGATACAGGCTTCGGTAATCTGCTCCTCCGTTATAAGCCCGGCATCAAGAGCCGCCGTCACGTATGCATAGGTACAGCCGCAGTTTAAGTCACAGCCAGCGTCCAGCGCCATTTTAATTGACTCCTTCGGCCCTGCCGTCACTTCGTGATTCAGATGGAAATCCCGGATTGCCCAGCAGTCTGACACGACATGTCCTTTAAACTGCCACTCATCCCGGAGAATATCCGAAAGCAGCGTCCTGCTGCCGCAGCAGGGCTCCCCGTTTGTCCTGTTATAAGCTCCCATCACAGACTCCACATCCGCCTCCTTCACAAGCGCCTCAAACGCCGGAAGGTACGTCTCATACAAATCCTTTAAAGAAACCTCTGCATCGAACTCGTGGCGGAGCGCCTCCGGTCCAGAGTGCACTGCGTAATGTTTTGCACATGCCGCAGCCTTCATCGTCTCCCCCTCGCCCTGAAGCCCCTTTACAAAAGCAACCCCCAGTCGCGAGGTAAGATACGGATCCTCGCCGTAAGTCTCATGCCCCCTGCCCCATCTCGGGTCACGGAAAATATTGACATTCGGTGACCAGAAAGTAAGTCCTTTGTATATATCTCTGTCCCCTTCTTTCGAAAACGCATTGTATTTCGCTCTCCCCTCCTCGGCAATTACATCTGCAATCCTCTGTATTGCTTCGACATCAAACATTGCCGCAAGGGCAATTGCCTGCGGAAATACTGTCGCAGTTCCGGCTCTTGCGACTCCGTGGAGCGCTTCATTCCACCAGTTGTACGTAGGAATCCCAAGCCTTTCTATCCCGGGTGCGTCAAATTTAAGCTGACCGGCACGCTCCTCAATTGTCATCTCATGCACAAGTCTTTCCGCCTTTTCTCTTGCCTTCTGTCTATCCATTTCTATCCCTTTCTTTGATTACGGTACCGGGTAGGCGATATTCCATAAAATTTTTTAAAGGTTACTGAAAAATAATTGGAATCGTTATACCCGGCCATCCCCGCAATTACATTTGCATCAAAATTCGTGGTGTCAAGCAGAACCTTTGCCTTTTCCATCCGCTTACGCATAATGTACTCATTGCATCCTTCTGCTGTTACCTTCTTAAAAAGTCGTGAAAAATAACTTAGGGACACATTCATCTCCGCCGCCAGCGCAGAGACAGATATCTCCTCTGAAATTCTTTCGTCAATATATAGTTTTGCCCTTTCAATCAGTTCATGTTCTCCTTTTTTCTGCTTCAGCATTCTTGTCAGAAATTGTCCCGTGATTTCGCAGCAGTCCTCCACACTGTTCCCCCTGATGGAGTCTGCAAGCATCTCCAGGGAGCATTCCGGCTTCGAACCAACCTGTTTGAAACAGGTGTAATAAATCTGCGACGCCATGTTAAAGCAGCATTTCTGCACATAGGTATCTGACAGATTATAGGCCTTAACTGCTTTGCAGAATGAATCATAGACTCTCATAACATACGCATATTGCTGCACATGATTATTCATTTCATCCAAAAACAGATTATAGACATCCCTGAAAAGGGTATTCTTTTTTCTCAGAGACTGCGACAGCAGAACATCCGTAAACTGCTTCTGTTCGTTTTCAATCATATATACTGCTTCCTGATAGGAGGTTTTCAGTTTCTCCATTCCCTGCACTACACTTCCGATAGCTGTTGTAGGCATATATCCCACCTCATCCCGGATTCTGTACGCCAGATTACGTATAACATCCACGCCGTCAGAGCTGCATCTGTCAGAATACAGGGCGACTACAATCTGATTGCCGTCCTCATCCCAAAAGGAAATGCCAAGCTTTTTCACATCGACATATTCTATGCACAGCTGTATCATCCTTTGTTCTGATGAAATCTTAATTCCCGCCTCTGCATTCGAATAACGGGCAGGCATCAGAACAGCTGCCGCCATATTCTCGTACAGCGGATAATGATATTCCTGCTCAATCTCCTCCAGCGCCTCTGCCTTATAATGATGCAGCAGACTCTGCAGTACCTTCTCCAGTTTCTGCTGGTCTCTGATTCCTTCCATCCTCCGGTTTCTTGATTCCTCGTCCGACTTCTGCGCCGATTCCTTAAGCTCCTGTACCTGTTTCCAGATACATTCCTTTAATGTATCCTCTGCAATGGGCTTCAGCAGGAAATCATCTACCCTGAGCTTCAATGCCTGCTTTGCATATTCAAAGCTGTCATAACCAGTCAGCACAATAACCTTCATATTGCTGCACAGCGTGTTTGCCTCTTCCACCATATCCAGCCCTGACATCTCTGTCATACTGATATCCGTAAGCAGAATATCCGGCGGTTTTCTACGGATCAGCGTGAGAGCCTCTTTCCCGGAAGATGCAAGCTCCACATTATCAATTTCAATCTCGTTCCAGGGAATCACTGCCTTAATACCGTTCCTTATCATTTCCTCATCATCTACAATTAAAATTTTGTACATCATCCCCACCTCACTGGTATCTATCTGTAACAGTTCAGACAGGTCCGCGCACTTGCTGCGCTGACCATGAGAACATGATTCAGGAGTAAAAGTTACATCTATTTTACTCCGTCATCCTTCGGCAAATAAATAAGTACAGTAGTGCCTCCATTCTGGTTCAGCTTATATTTCAGGCCATACTGCTCTCCAAATGCCAGCTGTATGCGTTTATGCACATTATTCACCCCATACCCCAGTTTCTCCCCGTATTCCCACACAGAATGGTTAATCTGGTCGATCTGTTCCTGCGTCATGACAGTCCCGCTGTCCTCTACCGTTACAATCACCTGGCGGTTTTTTTCTATAGCTGAGATACAGATAATCCCGGCGCCGCCTTCTTTTGTCCGGATTCCATGATAAATAGAATTCTCTACAAGCGGTTGGAGCGTAAGCTTTGGAATCCGCACATAATGCAGCGATTCCGGAATCTCTATATAATATTTAATCACATTGCCAAACCTCTGATTCTGAATCATCAGATAGATCTTCGCATGTTCAAGCTCTTCTTTCAGAGGAAGGATATCCTTCCCTTTGCTCAGGGATAACCGGTAATAGGATGCAAGCGCCAGAATCAGCTGCGATACCTTTTTATTCCCGTCAGCACTTGCCTGCCAGTGAATACACTCCAGTGTATTATACAGAAAATGCGGCTGTATCTGCGACTGTAGTTCATTAAAACGGATCTGGTCCAGCTGGTGCTGTTCTCTTCTCACCTGATCCATCAGCTTCGCAATATCATCCATCATGGAGTTGAAGCCCTGCCCCAGCTTTTCAAAATCCGCGCCCATATCCTCTGTGGAAATCCGGTAATCCAGCTCCTGATCAGAGATATGATCCATGGCGCTGACTACCATCGCAAGCGGTTCGTAATTCATCTTCACGATTCTTCTCACACCTGTAATGCTAGTCACCAGCAATGCCGCCATTGTCGCAAGCAGCAGCGCCACCATAGGAATCGCAGAGTGGTAAAAATAGGAGGCAGGAATCACAACAACATTATAATACTGCCATCCTTCTATCTTCTGATAGAAATAATATTTTCCATCCTGGTAAATATTGCCCCTGTCTCTTCCGGAGAAATCAAGGCCTTTTACCTGCTTTTCACCTGTAAGAAGCGACTCTCCCTGATTCGAGATAATCTCTCCTTTCTGGTTTACAAGACAGACCTGTGCCACCTCAAAATTCGTATTTCCCATTGTTTTCAACATGTTGTCATTCATATTGATACACAGCATCCCAAGCTGTTCTCCCAGGCGCTGTGTGGAAAAGACAGGCTGATAAAAGGTTACGGTATATTTCGTACCTCCTATAAACTGATTTCCAAAATCAATCCGGACCGTTCCCTGGGGTCGCGCCCTTTCGCTGATCTCATAGCTTTTCCGGTAAGCCTCGTCAAATCTAGTCTTAGTAATTGTCATATTGCCGCTGTATACATAAGAATCCAGCTCCTGATTAATGACACTGATAAAGTTAATATCCATATTCATGTTAATCTGCGTCATAATACTTTCGACCACACTTGACCTTGCTATGCTGTATTCGGGATTTGAATGATCCTTCAGGGAACAAAATTCCTGTATGGCGGGAGTCATCTGCAGTGCCACAAGCATCATGTTATTGTTATCCAGCCAGTTTTTATAAGTATTTGCCACAAAAGACAGCTGCGACTTTGCCATCTCCTCTGTCTTTTTATAGGATGACCGGGCTGAAAATGCAGCGAGGATGGATGCTACAACGACTGCTATTGCAACTAAAAGCACAGAAAGATACCACCGCAGCTTTGTATCTAAATTCTGCCTGCTGAATTTCTGCATCACCTTTTTCTTTCTCATAACTATCATCCCCGCATGTAAGCTTATCTATCCTTTTACTGCCCCTGCCATCATGCCTTTTACCAGTTTCTCCTGCATGAAAATATATAATATAATCATCGGAAGTATGGTCAGTGTAAGCACTGCCATAATCATTGGTATGTTCATGGAATACTGGCCCTGGAAGTCCCATACTGCCAGGGGAAGGGTTCTTGCCTCAGGAGACTGGGTCAGTGTATATGCGAAGGAAAATTCATTCCACATCGTAACACCATTGTATATTGCCAGCGTAGAAAGACCCGGCTTCGATAGCGGCAGTATCACGGAAAAGAACATCCTGAACCTGCTGCACCCGTCGATGGCGGCCGCCTCTTCAATCTCCTTTGGGATTTCCTTCATAAAACTTGTCAGAATAAACACTGAGATCGGTATTCCAAACGCAATATAAGGACCTATCAATGCCCATATTGTATCATATAATCCGATAGATTTGGACAATTTAAAAACAGGAATTAATGTAATATGGATCGGAATTGACATACATGCTACAATCAGGCCATAAATAAACCCATTCAGCCTGAACTTAAACCTCGCCAGAGGGTACGCCGCGCATGCCGAAATAAACAAAAGTACAACAAGGGAAATCGTAAGCACAATAATGGAATTCATAAAATAATGGAAGAATCTGCCATTAAGAACTTCTGAATAATTAGTTGTATTAAATTTGTCAGGCAGCTGGAAGATCCCCTTTACGAGCATCTCAAATTTATCCTTAAAGGAATTAAGCACCATGAAAATAAACGGCAGTATGGTGATCAAAAGCCAGAAGGCTGCCAGCACACAGGCAATGATCCATGAGACATGTCCCTTTACGGTTGTTTTTTTAATCGTATTTTTTCCCTCTTTACCTTTCATTACTCTTCACCTCCGCGATTTAAGCCTTTCATTGTCAGAAGGGCAACAGCTGTAATCAGAATGAACATTCCGCCCGCCACTGTTGAACCATAACCCATGTTAAACTGACTGAAAGAGAATTTGTACATGTAAGTAGCCATCAGCTCTGTAGAAGAACCAGGTCCTCCATTTGTCATAACATAGATCAGATCAAAGTACTTCAGGGATCCCACCATAGACAGGATTGCCGCACTGATCAGGGAAGGTTTCAGAAGAGGCAGCGCAACCTTCCAGAAATACTGTCCTCTTGTGGCTCCGTCAATCACAGATGCTTCATAGATATCATCGGAAATACCAGAATACCCCGCCATACAGTAAACCATATAAAATGGAGTAAACTGCCAGGAAACGATCAGGATAATCGTAAGAAGCGCTGTCTTTGGATTCCCCAGCAGGTCAATATTCTGTCCTCCAAACCACCCTGATATGGTGCTGATGATTCCTCCATTCGTAGCAAGCGCATAGGTAAAAAGGAAACCAATGGCTACAGAGGACATCAGGTACGGGAAAAACCAGACAGTCTTAAAAACCCGGGATATTCTTACTTTTTTCGTGAAGAAATTGAGGAACGTTGCAAGTGCCAGCCCCAGCGGAATCTGAATGACAACAGACACAACCATAATGACAATATTATGCCAGAACGCAGCCCAGAACTTTGTGTCCTCAAGCAGTCGTTTCCAGTTTTTCAAGCCCACAAAATCCCGGTTTGCCGATATACCGTTCCACTTATAGGTACTGATCACAAATGTATCTATAATCGGATATAAGACATACACCGCCAGAAAGAGTATAACAGGCAGAAGAAAAATAACAGCAGTGATCGCAACACTTTTTCTGTTATTTGCTTCAAGTGAATTCTTGTTCTTATTCATATTGTTTTTCTCCTTTCATAAAACCGCGTGGCCTGTTGTATTACCTGAGCCACGCGGTCCGTTACATACGTATTCTCCCGAATCCCTGATCCCCTATTCTTTATCTGCAATATACTCCTGCATAGCCGCCTGTGTTGCCGCACATGCGTCCTCTGGCGTCATGGTCAGGCCGAAAAGTTCCTGGCATGAATCCAGATGTGCATTTGCAACAGATGATGGAAGATACTGGTCATACCACAGCTGGACATCCGTTGCGCTTTCCGCAAACTGGCAGATTTCCAGTGAAAGCGGATCTGAAAGTTTCTCCTGCACTCCTGCAACCGGAGGAATCTTCCCATTGTCTACCATATTGTTGATGCTTTCCTCTGTTGAATAATAGGATACACAGTCAAACGCAGCTTTTAGCTTGTCATCCTTACAGCTAAAGGAAATAAACTGGTCTCCGATTGTACCGTTACAGATAGAAGCGTACTCTGCTCCCTTATCTACGCCGTCTGCCGCCGGGAACGGGAACCATCCAAGCTTATTATAAAATTCCTCGCTGTCGGATTTGATCGTCCCTGTATACCAGGATCCAGAATAGAACATACAAGCCTGCTCCTGATACAGAAGCTGCTTATCCTGCCCGTCGTCCGTGCTAAGTGAATTTACACCCTCCGGGAAATATCCTTTCTTCACCCAGTCCTGAATCTTTTCTCCTGCATACTTGAAACATTCTGCATCAAAGGATCCGCTTCCGTCAAAGGCAGCCCTAAAATCATCCAGTCCTGCATATCGTGTTGCAAGCCCCTGATAATACATGGAACCCTGCCATTTTGTGCTGTTAGCAAGTGCAAACGGTACAATATCATTCTTCTTCAGAGTCTCACATATGTTTTCAAGATCCGAGATTGTCTCCGGCTCTTTCAGACTATACTTGTCAAACATGTCTTTGTTGTAGAAGATACCGCTAATTGCCACATTTAATATCGGAACAGCATAGATTTCATCGTTAAAAGATGCCTGCGCGGTTGCGCTTTCCATATAGATCTTGTCCAGACCCTTTTCCTTATAAAGATCTGTAACCGGCTGGGCATACCCTGATTCAATGTACTCCTGCAAAGGCCCGCCTGTCCAGCTCGTGTACATATCCGGGCACTCACCCGAGCTCATGGCGATGACAAGTTTCTCTTTATACTTGTCATTCTGGATTGACGTCATCTCCACCTGATAACCCGAATCAGAATTCTCATTAAAATAATCCACCGCCGATTTCAGGATGGACTGATCCGGATCCTCCGTACCGATATTCCAGTATGTAATGGTCTTTTCATCTGATGCCCCGCCGCCCTCTGATTTGCTCTCCTTTTTTTCTGAATTGCCGCAGGCACACATGGAAACCGCCATAACTGCCGCAAGGCCAAGCGCAGCCGCCTGTTTTCTTTTCATGTCTTCATTCCTCCTTAAAATTAATATTTTATATAGAATAACATCAGGATAAGAATGAATAAATACGTTTTTTTGACCTAAAACCGTAAATTTTTGCCACTTACCCTATGGGTTACTATTCACGGACTAACCGTCCGCTTAACCCTAAAGGGGTTTCAGAGTATGATTGCATATAAAAGATATTGCTTCATGGGGAAGAGTATGATATATTGTCGATAGGGAAAGATCATTAAGCCAGGCGGCTTTACCCCTCCAGTTTATTTCAGGAGGGTTTAATCAGCCCTCCAAACGAAAGGAAGGAGGGTGATCGCAATGTACGTTACATATCAGGATTTAATCCAGACCAGTATACTCATTGTCGCCCTTATCAGTCTGTTTTATCAGATTTACAAGGGAAAAAAGTAATAGCCGCCACTACCACCAATAGTGACGGCCTGCCTATGTTCAAACACAGGTAGCAACCTTAAAATGGGTAGAGCCGCTTGTATGGCTTTCCCTCTGTCTATAATGTATCACGTTTTTACCAGATTTTCAATAGTTTTTATTATTACAATTCCCTCCTGTAAACTCCATCCTGGAGTGCGAATCCCATTTTGGACAGATATTCCCTGTGATTCTGTACTGGTCCGGCATATCTGAGAGTCCGGATCCCTTTTTCCGGAAGCCGTGCAAGCAGGTACTCCCCGATGGAGCAGTCCCTGTATGCCGGCGTGGAGTAGTCCAGCATAATATCAAGAACCCCTCCTTCTTCTCTCCCAAGCATCACGCCCGCCGGAGCCGTACTGCAGCATACAATGTACGCGCGGTTGACCTCCTGCAGCTCCATCCTGATACCAGGGAAGCACTTCTCAATATCTTCCCTGTAATGGTTCAGCATATAATCCAGGAAGCGGTCTCCCGCTTCCACACAGATCAGTTCATAATTGTCCCCCTTATTTTTAAGTCCCCGCAGATAATGAATGTTAATCAGCACCAGGCAGAAATTCATAATCGCCGTGGGGTAGGAATGTATGATCAGCGCATACACTGCAAAAATCAGGCTTCCGATGGAGTTCACAATCCTCAGCCGCACCACAGATGTCATGAGAAATGCAACCAGCACCAGAACCGATCCTGCGTATCCTACCATTTCTATGATCATAGATGTCTTCATAACTCACTCTCCTAATAACCGGACGTCGCCTGCTCCTGCTTCAGGAGCTTTACCAGACGGCTGGTCCCCAGTCTCTCGGCCCCCAGGCGTACGAACTCCTCTGCATCATCAAAGGAAGCGATTCCTCCCGCTGCCTTCACCTTAACCGACGCCCCCACATTCTTTCTCATGAGCTCTACATCCGCGAATGTGGCTCCGCCGGTGGAAAATCCGGTAGAGGTCTTAATGTAATCCGCACCGGCATTTGTAACAATCTCACACATCTTGATCTTCTCTTCCTCTGTCAGAAGACATGTCTCAATGATTACTTTCAGGATCCTCTCCCCGCATGCCGCTTTGACCGCGCGGATTTCTTCCTCCACCTCTGCATATTTCTTATCTTTCAAGAAACCAATATTGATAACCATATCAATCTCTGCAGCTCCCTTTTCTATGGCATCTTTCGTCTCAAATACTTTCGTTTCCCTCGTACTGTATCCGTTGGGGAAGCCAATCACTGTACAGACTGGAAGCTTCCCCTCCACATACTTTGCAGCCTGCTCCACATAGGCGGCCGGTATACATGCCGACGCTGCCCCATACTTCATGGCGTCATCCAGGATCTGCCTGATATCCTCCCACCCTGCAGTCTGCGTAAGCAGCGTATGGTCAACATATTTCAACATTTCCATATTCATCCTCTTCTCCTCCTTCATTGCATTATGATGTATACACGGATTGTTCCGTGCTGACGCACTCCCACAATCCTAAAACACCTCGAATCCGCTTTTGACACTTGTATTGTTACATATTTATAATAACACGGGTAACAAGTTTTTTAAAGTCAGCAGACACCCTGTCTGCAGTTTCCTGTACTTCTTTATGGTCAAGCTTCTCACTGGAAATCCCTGCAGCAAGGTTGGTAATACAGGAGATACCGCACACCTCCAGTCCCATATGGCGGGCAGCCATGGCTTCGCATGCCGTACTCATTCCTACTGCATCGCCGCCCCAGCCTCTGCACATACGGATTTCCGCTGGAGTCTCATAATTCGGTCCCGTAAGCTGTACATATACACCCTCTTGAAGCCTGATCCCGCATTCCTCTGCTGACCTTCGGATTACTTCCTGAAGACGCAGGCTGTAAACCTCGCTCATATCCGGAAATCTGCTGCCAAGCTCCTCAATATTTGCCCCGATCAGGGGACTCGGAACCGCTGATGCAATATGGTCTGTAATCATCATAAAATCCCCAGGCCTGAAGTTCTCATTCACTCCTCCCGCCGCATTGGTGAGAAACAGCCTCTTTGCTCCCATCATCCCCATCAGGCGCGCCGGAAGCACAACATCCGACATGGCATATCCTTCATAATAATGCACCCTGCCCTGCATGATCATAACCGGGACACTGTCCACATAGCCAAAGACAAATCTTCCTTTATGCCCTTTCACTGTAGACACAGGAAATCCCTCAATGTCCGAATACTCAACCACATCCCGGATTTCAATCCCATCTGCAAAATCCCCGAGGCCCGATCCCAGAACCAGCCCGGTCTCAGGCTGGAAATCTGTCCTCTTACGCACACTCTCCAAACATTTTTTCAACTTTTGATACATCATTTTCTCCTTTCAGAAATCTCCCGCCAGTATTTCTGACACCATCTTCTTAAGGCGGAGATACTGGCCGCGGTCAATCATAATATAGTTCCCGGAGGTTGTTATCATTCCCTCCTCCCTGAATTTCTTAATAGACCGTGTAATCGTCTTCACACACAGCCCTGTAAAATCCGAAAGCTCCTGCCTGTCCCCTTTCATCTTCAGTACGCCATTCTCCGCATGCTGCTTATAGCGGTTTGCCAGCACCATAGCCACCCGGTTGGCGCCCTGGAGGAACAAAAGAGCCCGTCCCTCCCGGTCCTGCTGCAGAAGATATTCGCCCATAAGCCTTGCCTCCTGCTTTAGAGCCGTAATATCCGTATCCATCCATTTCTGAAATCCCGCCTTCGGAATCTTGAGCACCGTACAGTCCGTCACGGTCTGCAGTGTCGTCTGATATTTGTCAAGATTAATAATAATCTCCATGCCGCCAAATGCATATACCTTGCTGAACAGTACAAAATCATACCGTATTCCGTAGATTCTGTAATCTGTCGCCTTAATAAGGCCTTCGCCGATCAGGTAGATCATATTAACAGGGTCTCCTTCCCGTACAAAAACATTTCCCTTTTTCATCTCCTCCACCACGAAGGTATTAATGAGCCACAGAGGCGCTGTCCTGAAATAATTCTCAAACTGTTCCCTCCTGCTGCCGTCAATCTGATTTAAAAAGGGCAGCGCCTGCTCCAAAGCATTATTTTTCATCATCTTTTATCTCTGCCCCTTATCATACGGGATACCCTCTGCCTTCGGCGCTCTTGAATTGCGAGAGAACAGAGCCAGTATCACCAGCGAAATAATATATGGAAGCATGTTGTACACCGTGCTCGGAAGATGCAGCGCCGTCAGCGCGTCAAATCCAGAGTAGACATTTGACAGGGCACGGAACAGGCCGAAGATGAGTGCGGCAATTCCAATCAGCTTCGGCTTCCACTGTCCGAAGATCATAACAGCAAGGGCAAGGAACCCGAAGCCCGCCACGCCGTTCTCGAATTTCCACTCGCTGACTCCCGCCGTAATATAGACGATTCCTCCAAGTCCGCCAAGCATGCCTGAGATGAGCACTCCCGCGTAGCGCATCCGGCAGACATTGATCCCAACGGAGTCAGCTGCCTGGGGATGTTCCCCGCAGGCCATCAGACGCAGGCCGAACCTCGTCTTATACAGAACAATGTGTGATGCCGCAAGAAGCGCCGCCGCAATCACCATAAACCAGCTTAGCTCAAATTTCCCGATTTTCAGCAGGGAAAATGCCTTTTTCTGTTCAATATACTGAATCGACGAGGAGACGTTATTTACATTCTCCGCCATATTCATTGCCTTAACAAATACAGTAGCCGCCGCCATTCCTAACAGGTTCATGGCAGTCCCCACCAGCGTCTGGTCTGCTTTAAACTGAATCGCCGCCACCGCAAGCAGCAGGGAATAGACCACGCCGAATAAAATACTTCCAATCATAACTGCCAGAAGCATCAGAATCCCCGGCAAGCTTTCCATATACTTCATCACAAGTGCTCCGCCAAGAGCGCCCATAACCATAATTCCCTCCAGTCCCAGGTTAATCACGCCGCTGTGCTCGGAGAAGCATCCGCCCAGAGCCACTAAGAGAAGCACAGACGCATAGATCAGCGTATATTGTAATAATAATGCCATTACCTGTTACCTCCTTTCCTGCCTTTTCCCGCAGCACGCCCCATGCAGGCCTTAAAGAACAGCACAAAGCTGCAGAAGTAGATAATAATGGCTGAGATCAGATCTGAAATCTGAGAGCTGTAGATCATCTTATCTACATAGGAGCCGCCGCTCGTAATATGCTGGATAAAGAAAGAGGAAAAGATACTTCCAATGGGATTTAATCCTCCCAGGAATGCGGCCGCAATTCCGTTAAAGCCCATGGCCGGAACCGCCGTCTGCGCGCAGGACCACTGCTCGATTCCGCTTAAGTAGAGGAATGCCGCCCCAAGCCCTGAGAGCGCCCCGGCAATCGCCATAGTCAGAATCATATTGCGCTTTTCCTTCATTCCCGCATATTTCGCCGCGTTCAGATTCAGTCCTGTGGCACGCAGCTCAAACCCAAGCTTTGTCTTCTCCATCACAATCCACACACCTGCCGCAATCAGTATTGCCAGCGGAATTGCGATGGTCACATACCGGTTGTCAGAGAACAGGTGGTTAAGTCCTGCCCCCGGAAGCAGCGCGCCCGGGCTGTTTGTTCTGAGCGCCGCCGTGTATGTAGTGCTCGCTTCCTTTACCTTTGTAAGCAGCATATTTACGCTGTAAAGGCTGATCCAGTTCAGCATGATACCTGCGATTACCTCATTTACATTGAGATATGCCTTTAACGCGCCTGCAATACCTCCCAGCACACCGCCTCCGATCATTGCCGCGATCACACAGACATACCAGGGCATTCCATGGGCCAGTGCAAGATACAGGCTTAAGCCTGCTCCCACCGCATACTGCCCGGATGCACCAATATTAAAAAGCCCCACCTTGTAGGCAAACAGAATCGACAGCGTACACATAAGAAGCGGCGCCGACTTTGCCAGCGTACTTCCGAAGTACTCAAGTGCAACCTCCGGCCTTGGGAAATACAGGAAATTCTTCAGAATCGAAGTGATCGCTTTTCCCGCTCCTGCCGGGTTGATGCATAAAAGTACAAGGTATCCAATCAGTAAACCAAGAATGATACACAAAAGAGATGCTGCCACAGACTGGACTCCTGCACGCTCAAAAAAACTTTTCTTTTCATTTTTCGTGTTCATGTCCTACACCTCCTGTTTCCTGGCTCCGGTCATATAGAGTCCAAGTTCTTCCATCGTAATATCCTCTGGTTTGAATTCTCCCACCAGTCCGCCTTCATACATAACCAGAATCCGGTCCGGAACATCCATAACCTCATCAAGCTCCAGACTCACAAGAAGCACTGCCTTCCCCGCGTCCCTCTGCTCAATAAGCTGCTTATGGATAAATTCGATTGCACCGATATCCACGCCTCTCGTAGGCTGTACCGCAATCAGAAAATCCGGATCCTTATCAATCTCACGGGCGATAATCGCCTTCTGCTGGTTTCCTCCTGACATGGCCCTTGTCACCGTTGCCGGTCCCTCTCCGGAACGCACGTCAAATTTGTCAATCAGCCCTGTAGCATAATCCCGGATTTCCTTTCTTTTAAGTATACCGAACTGATCCGTAAACCGGGGTTCAAAATACCTCTGAAGCACAATGTTATTTTCCAGTGAATAGTCAAGCACAAGACCGTGCTTGTGGCGGTCCTCGGGTATATGGCTCATTCCGAGCACCGATCTGCGGCGGATAGATTCTTTGGTCAGATCCTTTCCGTTCATGAAGATCGTTCCGCTCTTTAATGGCTCCAGGCCTGACAGGCCGTAGATCAGCTCTGTCTGTCCGTTTCCGTCAATCCCTGCAATGCAGACAATTTCCCCTTTCCGCACCTGGAATGTCACGTCATGGACCGCATCCTTTTTATTTCCGCCTGCGACAGACATATTTTTTACATCCAGCACCACGTCCCCGGGCTTCGCAGGTTTCTTGTCAACTTTAAAGCTTACATCCCTTCACACCATCATGGCGGACAGCTTTTCCGGATTCGTATCCTTTGTCTCCACGGTCCCCACATATTTCCCTTTCCTTAAAACCGTGCACCGGTCCGCAACCTCCATGATCTCATTGAGCTTATGGGAAATGAACAGGATGCTCTTTCCCTCCTTTGCAAGTCCCTTCATGATATGCATCAGCTCCGCAATCTCCTGGACTGTCAGAACTGCGGTGGGCTCGTCAAATATAAGAATCTCATTGTCCCTGTACAGCATTTTCAAGATCTCGGTTCTCTGCTGCATTCCCACAGTAATATTTTCCACAAGGGCGTCCGGATCCACCTGCAGATGGTAACGCCCGGACAGCTCCATAACCTTCTGCCTCGCCTCGTCCTTTTTCAGCATGCCTCCCTGGGTGGGCTCCACGCCGAGGATGATATTATCCAGCACGGAAAAGCAGTCTACCAGCTTGAAATGCTGGTGAACCATGCCGATTCCAAGACTATTGGCGTCATTCGGATTCCGGATCTCCACCTTCTGCCCGTCTTTGCGGATCTCGCCCTCCTCTGGCTGGTACAGCCCGAACAGGACGCTCATGAGCGTGGATTTACCTGCGCCGTTTTCGCCAAGAAGCGCGTGAATTTCTCCCTTTTTTAACTGTAGTGTAATATTATCATTTGCTATGATGCCGGGAAATCTCTTGGTAATGCCCAGCATCTCGACAGCATATTCTGCCATTTTCTCCCACCTCCCTACATAATCGTTCCTTCTCTTACATTAACCTCCACGGAAACTTCAGGCATTGCGTCAATTGAGCTGTCTACCATGATCTCCTCGTCAAATAGTTTCTTTACAAGCTCCCGGTAATCTTCCACAGTGAAGTCATTGTTCCACTGAGTCGTATCTTCTGGCAGTCCCACATAGTTCTCCTCCGTCTCCGTTCCTGATACAAGGCCCAGGTTCTCAATCTTCCCTACATGCTCCTCCCAGGTTCCCAGTGTAATGATGGAGTCAAGGAGCGCCTTTACCGTCGCGCCTAAGCCCTTCATGGCCGAAGTGACCGTCATTCCCTCTCCGTACACGTCTATGAGGGCGGACTGATCGCTGTCAACCCCGATCATCTTTCCTCCGACCTTGGAGGCTGCTTCTGCCGCAGATGTAAAAATCCCGCCGCCGCATGCAAATACAATCTCCGTTCCCCCGCTGTACCAGGTATCCATGGTTGCCGTGATTTCCGTGGAGCCGTAGAACTGCCCGCCGTAAGCGTACTGGACTGTCACATCATCCGTCACGCCCAGCTCTTTTGCCGCTTCGTCAATCCCCTGGAGATAGCCAAAGCCAAAGCGCATAACTGCCGGAACCGCCTGACCGCCAAGATAACCCAGCTTCCGGTAGCCAAGCTTCACCGCCGCGTACCCTGCCATATATCCGGGAAGCTCTTCCCGGTAAACCGCACAGTATGTGTTTCCGGTGTTATAGTAATCGGAAGCTTCGTATGCATCCGGATTTTCATAATATTTATTTCCAACAGCGGCAGCGATAATATCTCCTGCCGTCATATCCAATGCGATAAATTTCACATCCGGATATTTATAGGTCGTCTCCACAAGAGCCGGCGCGAAAATGTATCCCGGCATGACAATAATGTTATAGCCCTCCGCTACCGCCACGTCGATCATAGCGATTCTCGCGTAATCCGTATCCCCGTCCGGCTTCTTGTAAGTAAAATCAATGTCATGCTCAGAACAGTACTCAGAACATGCCTCGTAAGTCGTCTGATTAAAGGACTGGTCCGTGATATCTCCCGCATCTGTGATCATTGCAACACGATATTCTGAACTGCCTGCGCCCTCTTCTTCCGTATTTCCGCAGGCGGTCATAGCCATGACCATGGAAACGGCAATCAGGCAGGACACAAGCCTTTTCACACTCTTCATTGTCTCTTCCTCCTCATTTTCCTCGCGGTTAAGCGCAGCAAATGCGCAGTCCCACTAAATCGTTGCTATTATTTTAAGTATTTAAGAAGCGATTGCCCGATGGTATGTTCCGGCATGGGAACCCCAAAGTTCTCCGCAGCCGTGGCCCCGATCACTGCAAATGTCTCCTGTTCCGGAAGTCTTCCGCTTCCCTTCATGGATTTTGAATATGCAAGGAAGGGCACCTTCTCCCTGGTGTGGTCGGTTCCCGTATAAGTCGGATCCGTTCCATGGTCTGCCGAGATAATGAGAAGATCATCCTCATTAAGAATCTCTAAAAGCTCTCCCAGCTTCTCATCGAATCTCTCCAGCTCGTCCCGGTATCCCGACGGGTTTCTTCTGTGGCCCCATTTTGCATCAAAGTCAACAAGGTTCACGAAGCACAGACCCTGGAATTCTGACCGGGCAAGCCCGATGGTCTGCTCCATGCCGTGGACGGACGATCTGGACTTGTGTGCCTCTGTGATTCCCTCCCCGTCGAAAATATCCACAATCTTTCCTACGGAAATGACGTCCAGTCCCTCCTCCTTTAGTGCATTTAGCACGGTTTTGCGAGGCGGCTTTAAGGCATAGTCATGCCGGTTGCTGGTGCGCTCGAACTCTCCCTTCTTCTTTCCGATGTACGGTCTTGCAATGACCCGTCCCACCTTCCACTCCTCTCTCAGAGTCAGCTCCCTTGCAATCTCGCAGCAGCGGTACAGCTCTTTAAGATCAAAGGTCTCCTCATTTCCGCAGATCTGAAGAACGGAGTCCGCAGATGTATAGACAATCATATGTCCTGTGGCAATTTCCTCTTCTCCCAGTTCTTCTATAATCTCTGTTCCGCTTGCGCTCTTATTTCCGATAACCTTGTGCCCCGTGCGCTTCTCCAGCTCATCAATAAGCTCCCTCGGGAATCCGTGCTCCGTAAATGTCTGAAACGGCGTCTCTGTCTCAATTCCCATCATCTCCCAGTGCCCGGTCATGGTATCCTTCCCGTTGCTTGCCTCCTTGAGCACTGCCTGATAGCCAAGGGGTGCATCTGACGGCGCCACCTGCTTAAGAGGCGTCAGGCCGGCAAGCCCCAGCTTCTGCAGGTTCGGAATGCAGAAAGTCTCCACTGACTCCGAAATGTGTCCCAGTGTATTAACTCCGATATCACCGAACCGCTCACTGTCCGGCATTGCTCCAATTCCCAGTGAATCAATTACAATTACAAAAATACGTTTGTAATTACCCATATCCATACCTCCTGATTTATGATTTTGGTCTGCCTTAGGAACTGTATGTAAAAGTTATTTACATACAGTTCCTTAGTATTCCCTTATGGATTATGCCAGGTTACCCGGGCCAAAGCCCATGGGCATCAGTTCCTTAAGCTTATAAACCTTGTAGCTTTCTGTCGTGGTCGCCAGTATGATCTCAAATTCCTCCGGACTGCAGAACTCCATCATCACCTGACGGCACACACCACAGGGCGGCGCAAAATCTGTCAGCTTCCCGTCCTGCCCTCCCACAACGCAAATTGCCCGGAAGTTCTTAACCCCTTCGCTTACGGCTTTGAAAAACGCCGTCCTTTCCGCACAATTAGTAGGAGTGTAAGCAGCATTTTCAATATTGCATCCCGTATAGACTGCTCCGTTCTCTGCGAGAAGCGCCGCCCCCACCCTAAAACCAGAATAGGGCACGTAGGAATACGAAAGCTGCTCTATGGCTGTCTCAATCAGACTGGCAATCTGTCCTTTACTCAGTTCTTTATTCGGTTCCTTACTCAGTTCTTTACTCATGTGAAATCCTCCTCGCTAAATGATCCGGCAGGGACATCCCCTGCGAAGATCTGTCTATCTGTCTGATCTGTTCATTATACTAGGACTCTCCGTCCTCCTTAATCAGCCTGCGCAGTGCTTCAACCGCAACCCGGACTGCCATATCCGTATCATGGACAACCGGATTCTCCAGCCCTTTCTTCTCCCTCTCCTGGTTCGCCATCACAAGGAAGCAGGATCCAGCTCTTACATGAAGGCTGCTGGCCACAACAAACAGAGCGGCTGACTCCATTTCTGATGCCAGGCATCCAAGTCTCTTCCATGCCTCCCACTTATCCATCAGCTCATAACTCACAGGCTTCGTCTCTGGTGAATGCTGCCCGTAGAAGGAATCCTTGCACTGCACAACCCCTACATGATAATTCTGCTTCAGCGTCCTGGCAGCCTGAATCAATGCATTTACCGCCTGAATATCTGCCACCGCCGGAAATTCAATGGGAGCGTATTCCTTACTCGTCCCTTCCATCCGGATTGCGCCGCTTGCAATGACCACATCGCCGCTCATCACCTCCGTCTGCATTCCTCCGCATGTCCCGATCCGGATAAAAGTATCCGCTCCCGCCATCACCAGCTCCTCCATAGCGATGGCTGCCGAAGGGCCGCCGATTCCTGTGGAAGTCACACTCACCTTCACCCCGTCAAGATAACCCGTGTACGTAACATACTCCCTGCTGTCCGCCACAAGCTCCGCCTGGTCAAAGTACTGTGCAATCTTCGCACACCTCTTCGGGTCACCCGGCATAATTACATAACGCCCGACATCGCCAACTCCCACCTGAATATGATACTGCTTGCCTGCATTCTCTGAATAATTCATAAAACCTTCCCCTTTCCTTATTACAATTTTACACTTGAAATTATTCCTGCTGTTCTTATAAATCCATTTTACAGGGAATATCCCCAGTCAAAAAGGACTTAAGTCCCATTTTGTAATTAATAGCATATTTAACAAATATACTGCATGTTTTTTGTGCAAATTGCAAATTGGGGACGGGGTAAAATTAATTTTACCCCGTCCCCAACAGGAACAGCGCTACGAGCACCAACGCGATCGCAATTTTTCTCCTTACGTTCATTTTCTCTCCAAACAGAAGGACGCCTGCTATGCTTACCAGAACGATAGCTGATACACTGTACGTGGGATATGCCACGATTGCCGGCACATAAGAGAGGGACTTCAAAAGGAATCTGGCGGAATAATAATTGGGAATCCCAATCAGCGCCCCGAAAAGTACATCTTCTTTTGCCAGGCGCTGCCTTTTTCCCATTGTCAGAATGATACAAAGAATGAGTGCCGCTATAAACGTGCAGGACAGAAAATATTCTTCAAATTCTGCACTGCCCAGCTCTTCATAGACCTTTGCCATGGCATCCCCGCTGCCGCCCACTGCCAGAAGCAGAACAAGCCCTGACTTGAATGTAACATCCGTCTGGTCTTTTTCCAGATGGATCAGGACAATTGCCGTTACCGCCACCGCAAAACCACATACTTGAACCGCCTCAGGCATTTCCCCGAAAAAAATAATGGCTGTCGCGGCAGGTACCAATACCCCGAGTTTCATAAATACAGTAGATAATACGACTCCGTTTCTTCTGACGCTTATCTGCATAAGGATAAAGGCGGACAGATATAGAAAACCATTCAGCGCCCCCAGTCCTGCCGCAAACCCCATCCCCGTTTTCCCCGGAAAAACTTCTGGCACTCCCGTATAGAACCCTGCAAGCAATACACAGACAGCATAATTTACCGCAAGAGTACTGATATTATTTTTCATGCGGCTCTCGCTCAGGCGCATCATGACAGAGACCAGTGCGCTGCTGATGGTCGCCAGTATCAGATAGATCATAGGTCAACATCCTTTCCCGAAATATTCTGCATATCAATAGTGTACTGTATCACACACATTCCGTCAAATAAATCGTTCCTATATAACTCGTTACTATTCACGGACTAACCGCTCGCTCATAGTAACGATTCTGGTCGGCATTCCGAGTTTTGCTACGCAAAAACCGCCCCTCACTCCTGCATCATGTTCTCACGGAATACCCTCGCTTCGCTGGGGCAGACCCTGCGCAGCTTACGCGCATTCCTGACCCGTGAATAGTCACTATAACTCCCCGATGCTTACATCATATTATATCCGCCGCATAATAAAACAGCATCTAAATATTTACATTCAGATGCTGCGTCAGACAGATTCTTTTTCTTGATCCTTATTTATTTTTTGCAAAAACAAATCCAATAAATCTAATAAAGGTATAAACCACGAATGCTGCTGCTATGACCGTCTCAACAAAAACAACCGGCTTCAAAAGCGGCAGAGGCTGTCCCATATTAGCAAGACAGGCCATGGTCTGTTTTGTTGCAATGGCGCTGATTACAAATGGAAACGTAAATGCCGCGTAGCTTGGATAGAACTGCAGTTTTAAATATCCAACTGCTTTTACCAGTGCAAAAATATAAAGAACCGTTGCCAGTGCAAGCATTGCCAGCAGGAAAGTCCTTGATTTTGGCATTACCGACTGAACGTATCCGGTGATACAGAGGCTTGTGGGCGCTGCATAGATACAGATCAGCGGCCTGGCCGGTTCCGGAATCTGCGGATATTTTGTGTAACGTATCGTCACAAGAATCAGTAAGGCGATCAGTGTCACAAATCCGAACCAGAAAGCTGCCGCTCCTACAGTCAGCTGTTCAAATGCAGGCGCTGTTACTGCTGCCACTGCAATCCCCACATATACAATATAGTAACTTGCAAACACTTTCGGCATCTGCAGTTTCAATATAAATTTCACCGTAAAATAAATAATCAGTGCAATGTGCAACCCGATTGCAAAGAACCAGAGATATTTCGCCGCTGCTCCGATAAATGGTTTGATATAGGTACTAAGAAGCATAAGGGCCATCGGAAATGTTCCTGCCACACTTGCCATAATCGGGTTCTGCATATCTTCTTTGATCATCTGAGGAAACATAATAAGCTTCAGAAGTACGAGAACAAGTATAAACGCTGCCACACCCCCACACACATAGCGGATACCTTCCCCATAGCTTTGAAGGAGATTTCCTAAAGCTGCGAATCCAAGCATCACGCCGCAAAATGGAATCGGGATCTTTTTAATCATATTTTTCACGTTTCAGATATCCTTTCTGTAAAACAAAAGACGTGTTCCCTTTTAGATCTCAGCGATTGTACGCCTCGGTGCAGGTTCGTCTATTTCATCAAGATTCTTAATCCCAAGTTCGCGGCATACGATCTGTGCGACCTTCCAGGTACACAGACCAGTGAAAAAGATACACTGCTCCTTATGTTCCCCGCGTCCCTTGTCAAATTCTTTCGTAAGGACACGGCAGCAGATTGCATTCTTCTGGTTTGCCGATTTGAACCAGTCATGAAGTTCTTTCGTAAGCTCCATACACTTAACACTTTTTGGATTCCCAGGCCCGTCCTGCTCTGTACGTCCAAAAAACATTCCAAGAGCAAGAATACCTCCGTTGAATGCTCCGCAGACACATCCCGATTTGCCGGCGCCGACTGCCATTCCAGATGCCATAGCGATCACATCTTCCGGCACATCAAGCCGGAACTCATCGCGGATTGCACTTACAAGTGCTTCACAACAGTAGTATCCGTCTTTAAATTTCTTTTCCGCCACCTGCTGAACTCTTCTTGGGCTGATCTCTGTTACTCCGATTTTCATATAATATTTCCTCCTCATGTATGAAGTAAGCATCAAAAGTCATTTTGCGCATCAAGAAGCCATTCCTTTTCATGCGGGCATGAAACGCATAACCTTTCGACACTTATATCAAGTGATATAATCAGATTATCACAGCTTTTCAGATGTCAGTTATTGGAAAACAGCATAAACTTATTCATGATTTCTATATATGTAAATTTTCTACAAAAACAGTGAAAATAACACCATGAAATTTATGGAAAAGGGATAATTTAGGGCAGTATATCAACCTTTCGTTTCATATTCTCAACTATCTCGTGACAACCCCTGCCCGGATGAGATCCATTTGCTTTTTCACATGCTTTTGAAAAAGATCCACACCATTTCCCGGCACCTCGTTCTTCCGTGTAAGCATGCAGATCTTCCATTCATAGTCACCATCGGAAAATGGAATTAACACCATATTGCCATGTCCCATATCATCCGAAACAAAGTCCACAGTCACAGAGACCCCTTTATTCTCCCGGACCATCTTATGGCACAGGCTAAAACCGCTTGTCTCGAATATGATATTAGGTTTAAACCCGGCTTCCTGGCATTTTCCGACAATCAGATCGTGGATCTTGAACTCACTGCTTTCTATATAAAGAGGCTCATCCTTCAAATCCTCTATGATAACAGAACTTTTCCGGCTGAGAGGATGCGCCTTATTAACCAGAAGTTTCACCTGAAAGGACTCCAGCTCCAATACGTCATACAGAGCTTCATCACACGGAGCAAGAGAAAATGCCACATTTCCTTCCCCAGCCTGGAACCAGCGTTCAATCTGCTTATCCGGACATTCCCGGTAATGGAATTCAATCTCCGGATATTTCTCTTTAAAGTCGCGGAGACACTCCGGCGTAATCAGCCGGAGAATCCCGAACGCGGAAAGGAGGTCAACGACACCCCTCTCTTTCTGCTTGATCCGGAGAAGCTCCTGACGCATCTTGTGATATCCGGAATTCGCTTTTTTTGCATATTCTAAAAAATGCTGCCCACATTCAGACAGCTCCATTCCATTCCCAGTGCGGAGAAACAGTTCACAGTCACTCTCGCTTTCTAAATTTTTTATAATCTTACTGACCCCCTGGGGCGTCATATACAGCAGCTTAGAAGCCCTGGTAAGATTTTTATTTTCCGCTACAGTAATAAAAGTATTCAGATCTTTAATATTCATGTGTCAAACCTCCCTCAAATCTACAGATCCCCATGATTCTTTCCTCTCCTGGTCAGTCAGTTTTCCGGCACCGTTTTCACTTTTTCCTGCAGATAGTATTTCCCAGCACACACATCACAATACAGTCAGCAAAAACTGCTATTGCAAATATGTGTGCAATAGATGCCGGAAGCACATCCTCATATTTCTCCATAATCAGAAGCAACACGGTTATAAATGCCATGCCTCCCCCACAAACCCTGCACAGCCTCGTCTTATTATACTGTTGCTTTTCCTTCTCGGAAGCTGTGTTGTATCCTGCGATCAGCCAGCTTCCCTTTCCCAGCAAAAAAAGAACCGACAGTACGGCAAACAGAGCAATTACAACACTCAGCAGCCAGTCCGGCCCGGTAGAAATATCCGCCAATGTCTTTCCCTTCATTTTCAATACCCTCCTGATTCTGGTTTCCAGCCTGGCATGCTAATCATTATAGCCCGGTTAAAAATAAAATAACTCAGTCAAGTTTTCTTGTCAACTGCCAATTGGGGACGGGGTAAAATTAATTTTACCCCGTCCCCAATTGGCAAACCCCAAAAAGCGTGTTATAATCCACATGAAAATCCTAAATGGGAAATCTGCGGGAAAGGAAACATCTGAACATGAAAATATCTCTAAAAAGGAAACCCGCCGCTGTGCTCCCCTTTATACTGTCAATTGCTGTCCTGCTGCTTTCAGGATGTCAGACGGAATCGCAGGACGGGCGCAGTGAGTTTACGGATCACGCAGCGGAGTTATCCCGCACAAAAGACGCATACAATAATAAAGAAGAAACACTGGATGACAATGCTGATTATGAAGTAAAGTACATGGAGCTTAAAGATACACAAAAAAACGATATCCTGAAAAAACTGTCCGATGTGATGGAAAAGTGCGCTCCCATTTACAGACAGGCAGTGAATACCTCTTCTCCCGGCGGCGTGCTGGGCGAGGACGATGTGCACCGGATGGCTGACCTCATTGCACAGGACAAACAAGCAGTCATTTGCGGAAGCCGGGATGATAACATGAGAAACTACGAAGAGGTGGACAGCGCGATCCGGCGCGGAAAGGCGGGCAAAAATGCCGAGGCAGAATTTTATTCAGTAAATATCAACGGTATATTCAGATATTATAAGCTTGAATTTGAAAAAGAAAATTTATTTGTCACCTTTGCAAGTGCAGTGTATCATGGCAGCCTGATGGCCGATACAAAGAGCGGGAACGGAGATGTACAACAGGACATGACTCCCACTGTGCAGCAGATTGAGAAAATATGCACATACCAGTGGGATTATACGGAAAAGGGCTGGCTGATCTGGGAGAAGGCTCTGTCCAGAAACCAGGAGATGGATATGCATATTTTTTACCGGATTCTGCCTCTTGACAATGAATGCCGGAGACTTTCAAAAAAGTGCATTGAACCGGTCAGCTATTTCAGCAATAACCTGTTCCTTACAGACTGGGATACAAGTGATCTCAGCCAGCTTGAATTCAATGACCTGTTTGATTCTTTCTATTATATATCCTCGGGCCAAAGACCTGACAAAGACATTTTCCAGGACGGAATTCCCAAAGAGGAGTTCGAGGATACAATACAGCAGTATCTGGATATAGACACCGGCGAGCTTGAGCAGCGTGCCTTTTACGATAAGAAAAAAGGCACTTACCCCTGGCTGGCCATCACCGGCTGGAACCGCCTCCCGCAGCTCCAGCCATTTCCAGAGGTGACAGAGTGTAAGGAAAATGGGGATGGCACCCTGGACTTATATGTGGATGCGGTTTTCGTGGAGGAAGGAACAGACCGCGCCTTCAGCCATGTGGTGACCGTGAAGGAAAAAGATGACGGAGGCTTTGTTTATCTAGGAAATAAAATTGATCAGGAGCATGTGCTGCATATGCCGGTATACCGGCCAAGACGGGAGTTTTAACTGCGCGCCAGATAAATCGGCCGTGAGTATAACTGCATTTTAAACAGCACAGCAGATTTCATAGCCGTAAGGAACTGCCGTAAAATAATGTATACATCTTGCTCAATCTATACATATTATTTTGCGACAGTTCCTAAGTATAATCATAAAGGAGAGGCGACAGCATGAAAAAGGAATTAGAATATTTTACGATTGACGGCGCATTTGGCGGCAGCCAGGACTGGTTCACGAATATTGTCATGCACATCGGCGGCTGTGCGGCGGCAACAGCCTGTGACTGCTGCATCTACCTGGCCCTGCGAAAGGAAGCCCTGTATCTGTATCCAGGTCCGGTACACTCACTTACAAAAGAAGACTACATTTCCTTCAGCCAGAAAATGAAACCCTATATCCGCCCACGGGTCAGCGGGGTAAAGAAGCTTCAATGGTTCATAGAGGGATTCGAAAAATATATCACCGACGCAGCCGCGGGGCAGGAACACCCTCTGCCTGTAACCATGTCAGAATTCCCCGGGGAGCGAAGCTTCCATGACGCGAAGGATTTCGTCCGCTCACAGATCGATGCCGGGTATCCCATCCCCTATCTCCTGCTCCGGCACAGAGAAGCCGAAAAATATAAAGATTATATCTGGCACTGGTTCCTCCTCGTGGGGTATGAAGAAACAGAGGCAGATCTGCTGGTAAAGACCGCCACCTACGGGGAAAGTGATACCTTCTCTCTGCGGGATCTCTGGGATACAGGATGTACAGAAAAGGGCGGAATGATAAAGTTGGGGACGGGGTATTTTTAAAAATACCCCGTCCCAGATTAAAAATGACCCGTCCCCAATTGAAAAATCCCCGGATATCCGTTACAATATATCATGTATGAGAAATAAAAATTTATAAAAGTGAGGAATGTATACTATGTCTAATCCAGTTGTTACGTTTGAGATGGAAAACGGTGATATTATGAAAGCGGAGCTTTACCCCGAGATTGCTCCGAACACGGTGAACAATTTTATTTCCCTGGTGAAGCAGGGTTATTATGATGGATTGATCTTCCACCGCGTAATCAAGGGCTTCATGATTCAGGGCGGATGTCCTGACGGAACGGGTATGGGCGGCCCTGGCTACAATATTAGGGGGGAATTTTCTCAGAATGGCGTGAAGAATGACCTGAAGCATACGGAGGGCGTGCTGTCCATGGCGAGAGCTATGCATCCGGATTCGGCGGGTTCCCAGTTCTTTATTATGCATAAGAACTCCCCCCATCTTGATGGTGCTTATGCGGCATTTGGCAAGATCACCGAGGGGATGGATGTGGTAAATAAGATCGCCGGGACTGACACAGATTACAATGACAGACCTCTTGAGGATCAGCGGATGAAGCATGTTACGGTTGACACCATGGGGACAGACTATCCGGAGCCGGAGAAAGAATAATGGAAGAATTTTATAAGAATACGAAAGTCAGATGCATACTGGCACTTGTGTGCTGCGCCTTATGGGGCAGCGCATTTCCTTGTGTAAAGACCGGTTATGAATGGTTCCATATTGAGGGCGCGGGAAGTCAGGTACTGTTCGCCGGATACCGCTTTTTTATGGCAGGCGTATTCACCTTCCTTTTGTCCTGTGTACTGGAAAGACGGATAATTACCATGAAGAGAGCCTCCATCCCCTATGTTTTTGGACAGGGTCTTTTGCAGACGACTGTCCAGTATGTATGTTTTTACATAGGTCTCGCCCATACCACAGGGGCAAAGGGCTCTGTAATTAACGCATCAAATGCTTTTTTTACAATTCTTGTGGCACATTTCCTTCTAAAATCAGAGCGGATTACATGGAAAAAGGCATTGGGATGCCTGATCGGTTTCGCAGGAGTGATTGTCATTAACCTGGCCCCCGGAGCATGGGGAAGCGGCTTCAGCCTCCTCGGAGAAGGGCTTGTCCTTTTGTGCGCTTTCGCCTACGGTACAAGCTCCGTAACCCTTAAGATGATTTCCGGCAGAGAGACCCCGGCAACCATCACCGCTTACCAGCTCCTGTCTGGCGGCGCAGTTCTGATCGCCATCGGTCTTGCGGCAGGAGGAAGCGTCCATGGATTCACAGTAAAGTCCACCATACTCTTCCTCTATATGGCACTTCTGTCAACCGTCGCGTTTACCATATGGGCAGAACTCGTAAAATATAATCCAGTGGGAACCGTTGCAATTTTCGGCTTCAGCATCCCGGTATTCGGTGTGGCGCTGTCCGCGCTCTTTCTCCATGAAAATGTATGGACCATACAGAATCTCGCAGCACTGGTTCTTGTAAGCATTGGAATATTGATTGTAAATTCTTGAAATTGTAGTTGGGGACGGGGTATTTTTAAAAATACCCCGTCCCCAATTCATCTTATTTTCTATTTTATAAACAATCCGATTACATTCATCAATTCTTCTGCTCCACCATCCGGACAAATTTCCTTTTAAAGGCTCCGGTTTGCCTAATCCTTATCCTGCCTCTGCCAGTAGATGTCTGATGCCAAAGGCAGGTTGCAAGTGGTTTTGTTGTCTCAACCACATTACAGACTATATTTTTCTGCCGCTGCGTCAATTGCTTTTCTGCATTTTTTCACCGCGCTGCTGATTCCGTCCGGATCCTTGAACACAGCGGATGAGAGAATGATTACATCTGGATTGCAGGCAACCAGCGGTTCCATGTTGTCATGGCGCAGGCCTCCGTCGATTGCAAGCTCGCAGCGGGGGTTTTTCTCGTCAATGAGCTTTCTTGCCCTCTGCACCAGGTCTATGGCAGATTTTCTCCATCCCCAGTTATCCTGGCCGTCCGTATCATCTACGCCGTGGGTTACGATATGGAGCCGGTCGATGTCATTGATGGACTCATCCACGAAGCAAAGAGGTGTATAGCATCCAAGTGTCAGGCCGATCTTCATTCCGAACTCGCGGCAGTAGTTAATGAGATATGCAAGGGGAGCGCCAATAAAGTGCTCTGCAGGCACGATCAGCATGGAGCAGCCTGCTGCTGCCAGTTTCTCTACGAAGAGACGGTCGCATTCAATGGTGTAGATATGGCACTCAATGGGAAGGTCTGTTACCTCACGGAGTCCAGAAATAATCTGGGGGCCTCCCATGAGCTGCATGTTCTTCAGGTCATACATATCTGCTGCGTCTGAGTGGATATAATCCACGCCTCCGTCAATAGCTTCTAATACACGGTCTGCGATTCTGGCATAGCTTACATGTGCAAGCCCTGCTGCAATTTTAATATGTTTCATAATATACCTCCAATGTCATTTACTCTATCATTTTCTATATACTCCTATATACGATTTTCCCGTTAATCACAGTCAGAATGCACTTTGCATCTAGGCTGGTGACTGGATTTTTGTCAAATACGGCGATGTCCGCATCTTTTCCAGGCTCCAGGGAGCCAATTCGTTCTGATAATCCCAAAAGCTCTGCCGCATGGATGGTGACTGCCTTCAAGGCTCCTTCCTCTGACATCCCCTTCCGGTGGCAGATTCCGGCGCAGACGACCAGGTTTTCTTCGTGCATACCCGGAAGATCTGTCATAATTGCCGTCTTTACACCGGCCTTCTCCAGAATACCGGCAGCGCTCTCATCCTGCTTTATCACTTCATTTTTATGGGGAAAGCCAGTATAGGGGCCAAGGATAACGCCATATCCTTTTTCCGCCAGTTCCTCTGCGATCAGGTGCCCCTCTGTCCCGTGCTCAATGGTCATCTTAAGGCCAAATTCCTCCGCAATACGGATGGCTGTCATGATGTCATCTGCCCTGTGGGCGTGAGCCTTTACTAGAAGTTCACCTTTTATTACAGGGAGCAGCGCTTCAAGCTTCATGTCAAAGGGCGGCCTTTTGTCTGGGTTCTCTCCTGCGCGTTCCTTCTTTTCCCCATATTCCTTTGCCTGGTAGAGTGTCTCGCGGATCAGGGCGGCGACTCCCATACGGGTGGCGGGGGTACGGCTTTTTCCATGGACGTTTTTGGGGTTCTCCCCAAAAGCCATCTTCATTGCCAGAGGCTCCTTTATGACCATCTCCTCCATGGTGCGCCCCTTTGTCTTCATTGCAAGAAACTGCCCTCCGATGGGGTTGCCACTTCCAGGTCCTGTGGCAGTACAGGTCACTCCTGCCCTGTATGCCCTGGCGAATTCTGCATCCATGGGATAGATTCCATCCAGCGCACGCATCTGCGGCGTTATTGGATCGTTCTCTTCATTTCCATCCACGCCGGCCTCCCCGATGCCAGAGCCGAAGACTCCGATATGGGTGTGGGCGTCAATAATCCCCGGCATAATAAAGCTTCCCCGCACATCAATTACCTCGCAGTCTTCCGGGATATTTACCACTCTCCCTGCTTCTTTTATTTTTCCGCCCTCAATCAGAACTCCTCCGTTTTCGACCACGCCGTCTGCTCCCATGGTGGCTGTCCTGCCATTTTTTATGTAAATCATCTGCAACCTCCTCATGTTATGCCAGAAGCGTCAAAAGGTATTTTGACGCTTCTGGTGTTTTACGCGTCCCAAGGTATTTTTACGGTTCAGAGATGCGGTACGGCAAGCTCCCCAAGTGCAGAGAGCGCCTTCTGCGTAAGCGTGCGGATAGTCTCCTTCTCAAAGGGAGAGGCAAGTCCTGCCATATGCAGCGTATCTGTAAACCCGTACCTTCCGCTTAAGCGCAGAATCTCCATATAGCAGCGCATACCCTCCTCATGGTTTTCTTCATTCAGAAAATGCACCTGCAGCGCACAGACCTGGGCGAGCACATAGTCAATATAGTAGAAAGGCCATTTATAGATATGGGTCTGCTTCTGCCAGAAACGTCCCTCGCTTAAAAAGCTCTGGTTCTCATAGCTCCTGAAGGGCATATATTCCCTTTCAAGGCGTTTCCAGAGATCCAGCCTGTCCGAAGGCGTCATGGCAGGCCTGTCATAGACCGTTTCCTGAAACTCATCCACAGCACATCCGTAAGTAATAAAAGATAACGCATTTTTCAGCTGTTGGTACTTGTACTTCTCAATCTGTCCTGGCGGCATAACAGTATCAAGATAAGGCCATATAAGAAATTCCATGCTCATGGAGTGGGTCTCTGCAAGCTCCGCGCTGCAGTCCTCCATAAAACTAAAGGGCTCGCTCCTCTTAAGCCAGGAGTGGAAGCCGTGTCCTGCCTCGTGTGCAAAGGTACTGAACGCCTTCGGCGTTGCATCATAAGTCTCGAAGATAAAGGGCATATGATACCTTCCCACAAGATTCGAGTAGGCTCCGTTAATCTTCCCGGGGCGCATCTTAAGGTCATAGTATTCCCCCGCCGTAAGCTCATCAAAGTAAACAGCCGTCTCCTTTGACATCTTTCCGAAGATGTGCCGGAAGGCTTCTATGGCGTCTGAGGGAAGAACAAACTTCTCCCCAGGAAAATTAAAGTTTTCATCATAATGATACAGAACCTGCGCCCCGAGCCGTTCTTTCTGCTCCGCAAATAAGCGCTCCACCACCGGCACAAGCTCATGCTTTACCGCCTCCCGGAAATCCGCCACCTGCTCCCTGGTATAGCACGTACGGCCCATACTACAGTATCCGGCCTCCGTATAGCTTTCCATCCCCAGCTTTTCTGCGATCTTTGCCCTCACCTTTACAAGCCTGTCATAAAGCTCATCCAGCTCTTCTGCCGCCCCTTCCCAGGCTTCTTCCCAGATTCTGTGATACCGGGCGCGTACATTGCGATCCCCACTCTCCATCTTCTCATTCAGGGCCAGAAGGGGAACCTCTTCCTCCCCGGTCCTTCCCTTAAGTGTTGCGGTAAGTTCCGAATACCTGGCGGACAGGCGATTTTCCAGTCTCCGCTCCTCTAAAATATCTTCGGAGAAACATCTGATCCTTTTCTCTGCCCGTAAAAAGAATTCACTGCCTGTATAATCCTCTATCTTCTTCCGGTAAGGGCTCTTAAGGAGCGCCTGCTGCAGGCTGCTTAAGAGCGCCTCGTACTCTGGCCGGATCTGATCGCAGCGCTGACTCTCTTCCTTATAAAATACGTCTGTAACATCCATTGTACTGCGAATCTCGCAGATTCCTGCCATGGTCTGATATTTCACCATCAGCGTATCAAGATCAAGGAGTGCGTCATAAGCCTCCTCAAAGCTGCCGGCTCCCTTAAGACGTTCAAGTTCTTCTTCAAAATGCCTCCGGTACCGCCCCATATCAAGCCGTGTGAAAGGAATGTCCTGAAATCTGATCATAGTCTCCCCCCATAGCTCTCATCCAAAATACCAGAAAGAATTTCAGGCGATGCAAAGGGCAGGAACTGAAGCACAGGATTTTTCTTCATCTCACCAAATTCCTCCCTGGTAACCCCGAGTTCGGAAAGTGTATGGAAAAGTCCGGTTTTCTTTAAGAATTCCTCAATCTGCCCCGGAAGCGCCAATGCCGCCTCGCCGTCAGATACATCCATAAGGGAGCTGTCAAAAAGCCTGGCGACCCTGGCACATTTCTCCGGCTCCTGTGTAACCTGATAGCGCACATAGGCAGGATAAAGACACGCCAGACACTGCCCGTGGGCGATTCCAGGAACCACTCCCCCGATCACTTCACTTAAAGGATGGGGGATGGACGCAGACGCATTGCTTAGGGAAATCCCTGAAAATGCGGCTGCCCTTGACATTTCCTCCCTGTACGCCATGTTGGACGTCTCCCTTAGAAGCTTCGGCAATACCTCAATGATGATCTTCATGGCTTCCGTCCCGAGCAGAGACGTATATGGGGACGCAAGCTCCCTCATATAGCTTTCAAAGGAATGGGTAAATGCATCAAATCCCGTCACTGCCGTCGGATACGGCGGAAGCGTCCTGGTAAGCTCTGGGTCAATAATCGCCACCTTCGGAAAGACTGCCTGGTGATACACACATTCCTTCATATTCTTCTCATGATCCGAGACAATCATTGCCTGGGTCATCTCGCTGCCAGTCCCTGCTGTGGTCGGCGCCGCAATAACAGGAAGAACACTGCTTCCCGGGAGTCCATAGACCTCTGTGGGACTTGAATACTCGGAAATCACTTTTTTCCAGTCAATACCTTCTGACTCCCAAAACAGAGAGACTGCCTTTGCCGTATCTATGGAACTTCCGCCTCCCACGGCCAGTATGACCTGAAGCCTCTCCCTTTTTACAATACCAATTGCCTTCTCAATCCCCCTGACGTCCGGATTCGGCACCACCTCGTCAAAATGTATATACCTCACTCCCGCCTTCTCAAGGATTCCCTTCACCCGGTCATACAGCGGACGCAGTACGTCCTCCGAGTTCGTTGTTGTAACCAGAAGACAGCTGTCCCCGAAGGAGGAAGTGATCTTTCCGGCACTCTCCAGCTTACCGGCTCCAAACTCCATCCTCACAGGCTGGTAAAATGAAAACTCTGCCATCTCTTATCCCCCTTTTTTACTCAAGATTTACCTTTTTTCCATTCAGGTAAACCGCCTCTACATTGCGGACCTGCTCAATCTCTTCAAGTGGATTCCCTGAAAGGCAGACGAAGCTTGCCGCCTTCCCGGCTTCCAGGCTTCCGAGACTGTCAAGGCCTAAAAGTCCGGCTCCGCCCCTTGTGGCCGCGTCAAGGGCCTGCCCGGGCGTAAGCCCTGCCTCTACCATCAGCACCATCTCATAGGCTGCCTCACGGAAGGGATTAAAGGGACAGCCCGCGTCAGTTCCCATGGCGATCTTTACTCCCTTTTCGGCACAGCGCTTCAGAACATCCCTGTGCCTTTTTAGAACCTCCCGGCTCTTTGCATGGTCCGGATTATCCGGCTCCCTCTTAAGGCCCTCTGTCACCGCATAGTAGGGCGCACACAGGGTAGGCACAAGAAATGTCCCCATTTCTGCCATCATATCCATAATATCCTCTGTCATGAATACACCGTGCTCCACAGAATCCACACCCGCCTCCACACAGCGGCGGATTGCCGTATTCCCGTGGGCATGCACACCGGCCTTTCTTCCCCACGCATGTGCTGTCTCTACCGCACACCAGATCTCCTCTTTCGTAAGCTCACAGGGTCCAGGCTCCGGCCCTGGGGAATTCACTCCCCCGGAAGCCATGATCTTCACCACGTCAGCGCCGTCCTTTACAACCTGCCTGACAGCGCCTCTCATCTCGTTTGCTCCGTTTACCTCATAGCCGATCTCATAGCCATGGCCGCCCCTGGCACATACCGCACGACCGCATGCCATAATCTCCGGCCCTTCAAGAAGACCTTTCTTTACTGCATCCCGGATACCAAGCGCATATCCCTTATAGGACCCCAGGTCACGGCATGCCACGACCCCTGCCTTTAGAAGCTCTCTGGCATTCGATACACCTTCGCAGACCAGCGCGGCGTTCTTCCTCTCCTCATTGGGAGTCTCCTCATTCCATCCCCCGTCAGGAACCAGATGCACATGGCTGTCAATAAAACCAGGAGCCACGTAAGATTCTCCTAGTGTTACCACCTTATCTGCCGTCTCTTCCTCTGCTTCCTGGCGCGGCTTAATCCACACAATTCTGCCATCCTCTGCAAGCATCCCAAAGTCTTTAAGCACAGTTCCCTTTTCATCTGCCGTATACATCCACTTTCCAAAGTAAAGTGTTCTCATTGTTTCTCTTCGTTCCTTTCTTTAAAGCATGAAAATCCCTCGTTTAGCCCTTCCGTACCTTCCAGCACGAATCTTCCCTTTCGGATGAAATACAGCATGGAGCCGTCCGGACGGATTCCCCGCAGATATTCCACCTGATGGTAGGGCAGGGTAATGTCAATATGCTTCTCATAATAGACCCGTTCCTTTTCGCAGCTTCTTTCCGCCGCCTCGTTCACCCTGCAGACCATCTCTGTCACCTCGTCCGCCCTGCAGACCATCTCCGTCACCTCGTTCGCCCTGCAGACCATCTCCTTCTGGTCATACATGTTATAGATCGGCGCTTCCTCAGATCTTGCAAAGCACGGGTCCCCGATCGCAATGTGCGGGCCCATCTTCTCATAGAGAAGAATCGGCATCCGCGTGCCAATCCCATATTTTTCGGCAAGGGCATACGCCCTGGTATTTGTGCCCACTGCAAATTCTCCCATCGTTATATTCTCATGGGGATACAGCAGGTTCTCCGTCACATGCTTCTTTCCCTCAAGACAGTCCGCATCCGTCACACGGCCATCCTGAAAATCGATCTTAAGCCCATGGTAAAAGATTCCCTTCAGGCAGATTTCCTCCACATGAAGCCGCCCGGCCGTGCCCCCAAGACGCGGCGTGGTGAATACTTCACCGTAAGGAATGTTAAGATCGCCTCCGCAGTTTAAAAACTTTGTCTCTTTCTCCGGATTTCGGAGCTCTCCCAGGTGAATCCGGAGATCTGTCTCATTTCCCCCGAATCCCTTCATCTCCACATATTCACAGATATCAAGCCCGTCGATCAGCGCCTGCTGGTATCTCTCGAAGGGCTCTGAACGCTGCATATTAAGGTCATAAAAATCCTGGAAGATCTGTTCAAACCGGTCCCCCACCAGCATGTTGGGAAATGCGGCCTTACAGAAGGAGATTTCCGACGGCCTGATCCACTCTGCTTCCTGGCCGGCCTTTGCTGCACTGAGGCGTGCAGAGAGTTCCCTCTCCTTTTCCGAAAAGCCGTCCTCTCCCTGGGAAGGCGCCTCATAAGAGGCCTCCTCCCCGAACTGGTCAATCCCGATCATACCGCATGTATCCTTAAGCTCCTTTTCAAAGCAGCGCATTGCTTCCCCGTACGCCGCGCACTCCATCTCAAAAAGCCCCTCATCTGACAAATGTACTTCCTGTTTCCTGCTCTCGCCGGACAGTCCCTTAGGCCTTGTGATCACAGGAAGCAGGCCCTTCTCCTTCAGCGCGCGCACAGTTTCCTTTGCCAGCGCCTCCTGGCCTATCTGATAAAAGAAACGCACCCGTCTTCTGCCCCTTCTGTCACGGCTCTGGCTGATAAATCCATGGAGAAATGCTTCCGCTATCACATTCCCCATTGCTTCAAGCTTCTCCTTCGGAACCTGGAACCAGAAACGCATCATTTTACGCTCCATCTCTGTAACCGGAAGGCCATACTGTTCCATCCAGCTGTCATCCTCTGGATTTGCTTTTTCCAGTATTCTCTCATATGGATTGTCCTGCCCGTACACAGTCAGTGCTTTTACCTCCTCAAGCGCCCTTTCCCTTGATTCCTTCAGGAGGTCCTCTTTCCGCTGCATCATCTTCTTTTCCTCTTACTTTGTAACAGACACATGCTTAAAGTCAAACTCATAGCCATAATCAAAGATCTTAAGCCCCTGTATATACGGCTTTACAGCCCAGTGATTCTCTGCATAGATCTGCGGGATATAGATAAAGTTATCAAGAACCATTTTCTCAATGTCCATCCATGTCTGGATCCTCTCATCCCCTGTCTGGCTGTGTGCCTTTTCCACCAGCGCCCTGAATTCATCATTGTCCCATTTTCCTTCGTCATAAATAAACTGCATGAAGCCCTGTGGATCCCTGTACTCAGAATCCTGTCCGCCGCCGATTACACAGTCAAAGGTTCCGCCTGTCAGCATCGGAAGAAGTACGTTAATCTCAAGAACACTTACCGGCATCTCAATCCCAAGATTCGTCTTCCACATATTCTGAATTGCCTGCGCCTGATTCTTCCCGCTTTCCAGACACTGGATGGAGAATCCCTTTTCCATCTCTTCCTTTGTCTTCCCGATTTCCTTAAGCCCTGTATCAAGAAGCTCGTTTGCCCGGTCAATCTCGGACTGGTCAGAAGCATCCGTCACAATGTCCCCGGCCTGTTCACGGAAATCTCCGCCATCCATTCCTTTTACCCCTCTCGGGACAAGGCCATAGGCAGCCAGCTCTCCGTTATGCATAACCTGCTCTGCGAAGAGCTTCCGGTTAAAGGCAATTGACAAAGCTTCGCGGATATTTTTATTTGCCATAAATTCATTGTTATTCGGATTGAATTCAATGAAGGTTACCCGCAGGCTGGAGACATCTGTGATGTTCTCACTGCTGTACTGCTCCAGAAGTTCTTCCTTTACCTGCAGGATCCCCAGTTCGTCATTCTGATACATTCCCTGTACCGTGTTATCATCAGACGTAATGGTAATATTGATCCTTTCAAGCGTTACATTTTCTGCATCCCAGTAATTTTCATTCTTTTCAAGAACCATACTGTTTTCATGTACCCATTCTGTGAGCTTAAATGGGCCGGATGCTACTGTCTTATCCGCATCTGTTCCGTAGGCGTCTCCGAATTCCTCTGCCGCCTTCTTCTGTACCGGACAGAACTGTGAACCTGTCAGTATATCCTGGAAATAATCACAGGGCTCGCTGGTTGTAATCTCAATCTGGTTTCCTGATGCCTTTACCCCAAGTTCTTCGGCGCCAGCTTCGCCTTTATAGAAAGCTTCTGCATTTTTTATCACATAATATTTGTATGCAATCTCAGATCCCAGATTCTGGTCAAGCACTCTCTGGATGCTGTAAACGATATCGTCAGCCGTAATATCTGTTCCGTCTGACCACTTCGCACCCTCTCTTAAGGTCAGTGTATGGACCGTATGATCGTCGCTTACGGTGTAATCCGTCATAAGAGCAGGCTCATAGCCCTTGTCATTGTCCGCCTTTCTAAGCATTGGCTCATGAACTGCCGCCACCATTGTCCCGGCCTCACCGGAGTTATTTACCCACGGGTCTAATGTGGCAGGTTCGGTCTTACGGTAGATTCCCAATACCTGCTCATCTGCCAGCTCTCCTCCAGATGTGCTGTCCGCAGCTGTACTCCCGTCTGTTTTTGTGTTTCCGTCTGTCTCCTTATTGCTGCCCCCGCCGCAGGCAGTCAGACAGATCACCATTGCCAGCATCAGAAATAGACTCATCCCCTTTTTTACTTGTTTCTTCATGTTTCTTTTCCTCCTTTTTTTTATTCTGATTTATGGCAGGGAACACGAGTTCCCGTACCATAAGATCATTCATTTACCAGGTGGCATGCCACCAGATGGCCCGGCGCACACTCCTTTAGTGCCGGGGGCTTTTCATGGCAGACCGGCTTTGCATATGGACACCGGGTACAGAATTTGCAGCCCTTTGGAGCGTTGATCGGGCTTGGAATCTCTCCTTCAAGCTGAATGCGATTCCTCTTTTTTTCTGTCTTCGGATTCGCCACCGGAATGGCGGAAAACAGCGCTTTCGTATAGGGATGCTGGGGATGCCCGTAAAGTTCCCCGTTGGATGCATACTCCATAATACTTCCCAGGTACATGACTGCCACCGTATCGGATATATACCGTACCATGGAAAGGTCATGTGCAACAAAAATGTAAGACAGCTGCTGCTCCCTCTGGAGATTCAGAAGGAGATTCATAACCTGTGCCTGAATCGAAACGTCCAGCGCACTGATCGGCTCGTCGCAGATAATCAGCTCCGGATGCATGGAAAGCGCCCTGGCGATTCCGATTCTCTGCCGCTGCCCGCCGGAAAACTCATGGGGAAACCTGTTTGCATGCTCCTTATTCAGTCCTACCGTCTGCAGAAGCCCAAGGACGCGTTCCTTTTTTTCTGCCGGAGTCATATGAATGTCCCGGTTCAGATCCCACCCTTCTGAAATAATCTGGGAAACGGTCATACGGGGATTCAGGCAGGCATAAGGATCCTGGAAGATCATCTGAATACTTCTGGCCAGCTCCTGCCTGAAACGCTTCGTGCTCTTCCCGCTTACATCCTTTCCGTTCAGCGTAATAGCGCCGCCCGAAGGCTCATAGATACGGATCAGAGTACGCCCCAAAGTTGATTTTCCACAGCCGGATTCCCCTGCAAGGCCCAGCGTCTTTCCCCTCTCTACCTGGATGGAAACTCCGTCCACCGCTTTTACGACTCTGCCTCCTTTTATCTTAAAATACTTTTTCAGATCATGGGTTTCCAGAATGATATCTTTACTCATGCTTTGCCACCTCCTCTTCAGTAATAGGATTCACAGCCGGCATTGCCTTCTGGTGGTAAAGCCAGCAGGATGCCCAGTGTGATTCGCCCGTCTGCGTATATACCGGCGGGCACAGGGACGTACAGGCCTTCATGGCATACGGACACCTGGCCGCGAATGGGCAGCCCTCCGGCGGGTCGAACAGATCCGGGGGCGTTCCAAGAATCGGGTGCAGCGGCTCTCTGCTGCTTGTATCCTCCGGCGGGATGGACTGAAGGACGCCCCATGTATACGGATGGGCCGGATGCTCGAAGATATCTTCAGCCGCCCCGTACTCCACCACTTTCCCTGCATACATAACCGCAATATCATCCGCGATATTTGCCACCACTCCAAGGTCATGGGTAATCATAATAACGGATGTATGATATTTTTTCTGTATCTCCTTAATCAAGTCAAGAATCTGTGCCTGGATCGTCACATCCAGTGCGGTAGTCGGTTCATCAGCAATCAGAAGCTTCGGATTCACCGCCATGGCAAGTGCGATCATGGCACGCTGGCGCATTCCGCCTGAAAATTCATGGGGATACTGTTTAAACCGGTCCTCAGGGCTGGGAATGCCTGCCATAGCCAGAGTATCCAGTGTAATCTTCTTCGCCTCCTGTTTTGTCTTATCTCCATACTTTAAGATTCCTTCCATAATCTGCTTACCTACCGGCATGGTGGGATTCAGGCTGGTCATGGGATCCTGGAAGATCATACGTATCTCCCGGGCCCTTATCTTTCTCATCTGCCTGTCAGAAAACTTTGCCAGATCATTTCCCTCAAACCAGATCTCCCCATCCTTAAGAAATCCCCTGGGCTCTGGTGTATTAAGACCTACGATTGATTTTGCCGTAACCGATTTTCCACAGCCGGATTCCCCAACGATTCCCAGGCTCTTTCCCCGCTCAAGGCGGAAACTTACCCCTCTCACCGCCTGTACCTCTCCTGCATAAGTTCTAAACGAAAAGCTGATATTCCTGACATCCAACAGTATATTTTCATTGCGTCTGCTCATTACTCGTCCCCTCCTTACTGTCTCATGCGGGGATCAAGGGCATCTCTGAGTCCGTCCCCCATCAGATTGAAACACAGCATCGTGATACAGATCAAAAGAGACGGGAAGAAAAGCTGATACGGATAGCTCAGAAGCTTATTCGCCCCGTCGCTTGCCAGGATGCCCCAGCTAGCAGTCGGAAGAGGCACCCCCAGACCAATATAGCTTAAAAACGCCTCGGAAAAAATTGCACCGGGAATGACATTCGCCATGCTGATAATGATCGGGCTCATGGCATTCGGAAGCAAATGCTTCAAAATAATCCAGATACTCCCGGCTCCCATTGTCCGGCTTGCCATTACAAACTCGGATTCCTTAAGGGAGAATACCTGTCCCCTGAAGAGCCTTGCAGTCCCGATCCATCCGGTAGCGGCGATGGCAATAATAATAGGAAAGATCCCCGGTCTCATGATCAGAATCAGCAGCACTACCCACAGCATCTGCGGTATGGAAGCGATCAGCTCACAGAAGCGCATCATCACATTGTCCGCAAGTCCTCCGAAATACCCTGCAATACCGCCGTATAAAATTCCTATCGTACCGTTTAATACAGCAACTACAAAAGCAATCAGCAGACTTACCCTTGCCCCTTCCCAGCACCGGACAAAAATATCTCTCCCCAGCTCATCCGTTCCGAACCAGTGCTCAGAGGACGGACCCTGGTTGATCGCGAAGAGATCCTGTTCGTCATATGTATACGGGCTTGCCATAGGCTGGAATACGGCCATGAATATGACAAGCACAAGTATAACTGCGGAAACCATAGCCACCTTATTTCCCCTGAACCGTCTCCATGCATCACTCCAGTAAGTAACAGAGGGCCGGTTTAGTTTATCTGCGTCCGCATATGCGGAATCGTCCTTCTCAAACAGGGTGTCATCCAGATTACGTAAATCTATGTCCTTTACATTTAATTTTTCATCCATAGCTCTCTCCTATCCGGCAATCCTGATACGCGGGTCAACAATGCCGTAAATAATATCCACCAGAAAATAGCAGATTACCGAAATAAAGGCGAAGATAATCGTTAGTCCCATAATCATCGTATAGTCTGAATTCTGGATTGATGAGATCATCGACTGCCCGATACCCGGCACATTGAAGATCTTCTCTATTACAAAGTTTCCAGTCAGCGCCCCGGCGCACATAGGCCCAAGGGATGTCACAAGCGGAAGAAAAGAATTCCTCAGTATATGTTTTCCCACAATCTCATCCTGATTCAGCCCTTTGCTCTTCGCCGTGTAGATATAATCCTGCCCCATGACATCCAGCATGCTTGTCCGCAGCATTCTGGCATAATAGGCAACATTGGTGAACGCCGCAGCCATGACGGGCAGAATTACATATTCAGCGCCCTTCCATCCCTGTATGGGAAACAGCTTCCACTCCACGGCAAAATACCTCTGTATGAGGGATCCGAATACAAAGTTCGGAATAGATACCCCCAGTATTGCCAGAATAATAACAAGATAATCGGTTATCCCCTTATTCTTCAGTGCAGCAAGTATTCCGAAGCACGCGCCAATCAGGCATCCGGCAAGTACACCCCCAAATCCGATCACTGCTGATACCGGCATGCCTGATGTTACCTTCCCAAGTACAGTCTGACTCTTATACTTCATAGATACCCCAAAATCACCGTGAAGCAGATTCTTCATATAGATGACATACTGCTCTGATAACGGCCTGTCCAGTCCATACTTGGCATAGAGCGCTTCCTTTACGCTCTCTGGCGTCTCCCGGCTGATCTCAAATGGCTGTCCCGGCACGGCATGCATTAAGAAAAAAGTCACGGTTGCAACCAGAAACAGCGTAATCACCATAGAAACAAATCGTTTCGCTACATATTTTCCCATTCGCAGCTCCCTCCTTTTCTTGTTTTTTTGAATCATTTCCAAAAAACTGTACAAACTCTCTCATATACCTGCGAAAAGCTTTTTATCATTTTGTATGTCTTATATGGGTGTCTGACCTGCTTTTTTGTTGAATCTAACTAGAGTATATCCTACGCTCCCCACTTAGTCAAGAATTTTTTTTAATAAAAATATATTTTTCTTATATTGACACATCTTTCTTATTATGCTACAATTTTCTCAATTTCAACGGTGCACCATATGAAAGCCGTTGCAAAAAAACAGTTATCATATTATAATTTAAGGAGGTTTTTTATGAAGTACATGACAGCAGAACCCTTTCGAATCAAGATGGTAGAGTCCATCCCGAAGTCCACAAAGGCACAGCGCCAGGAATGGCTTAAGGAAGCCGGATACAATGCATTCCGGCTGAAATCCGAGCAGGTTTACATAGACTGCATCACAGACAGCGGCACAAGCGCCATGAGCCAGGAGCAGTGGAGCGCCCTTATGCTTGGGGATGAGGCATACGCGGGCTGCCGCAGCTTTTACCGTCTTGAGGCTTCCGTGCATGAGGTATTCGGCATGCCTTATGTTCAGCCTACACACCAGGGGCGTGCGGCAGACTACATCATGACTCAGATTTACTGCCGCCCCGGCGCTTATGCCATTGGCAATATGCATTTTGATACTTTCCGGGGAAATGCGGAGATCATGGGCTGCCTTCCGGTAGATTTTGCCACGGACGCAGGCATGGATACTGCCTCTGCCCCTGAACCCTTTAAGGGAAATATTGACCTTGAGAAGATGCGCCGTCTGATTGACGAGAAGGGTGCGGAAAATATCTGTGTCGTTATTATTACTATTACCTGCAACAACAACGGCGGGCAGCCTGTTTCTATGGAGAATATCCGGGAGGTCAGCAGACTTGCCGGACAGTACGGTATTCCGGTCGTTATGGATAGTGCCCGCCTCGCCGAGAATGCCTGGTTTATCAAGACCCGGGAACCCGGCTATCAGGACAAGAGCATTATGGAGATTACCCGCGAGATGTTCAGCTACTGCGAGACAGCTACCATGAGCAGCAAAAAGGACGGACTGGTAAATATCGGCGGGCTCTTTGTAACACGGAATAAAGAGGTCTATGAGAAGGCTAACCAGCTTGCCATTGTGCATGAGGGCTTCATTACCTATGGCGGGATGTCCGGCCGTGATATGGACGCTCTTGCAGTAGGCTTACGCGAAGTGTGCGACGAGCACTATCTGGAGTACAGAATCGGACAGGTTGCCTATCTTGGGGAAAAACTAAAGGAGCGCGGCGTGCCGATCATTGAACCTACCGGCGGACACGGCGTCTATGTAGATGGACGGCGCTTCTTCCCGCAGATTCCACAGAGCGAATTCCCAAGCCAGCGCCTTGTGTGCGCCCTGTACGAGGAAGCGGGAGTCCGCTGTGTGGAGATCGGCGCCTGCGCTTTCGGAGCCTTCGACAAGGAGACCGGGGAGCCCATCTATCCTGCTATTGAGTCTATGCGTATAGCCATTAACCGCCGGGTCTACACAAACAGTCATATGGATGTAATCGCAAATGCGCTGGGCGACATTTACGAAAAACGGGATCAGTACCGCGGCATGAAGATCGTACACCAGGGTTCCATAGCATCCCTGCGCCACTTCACCGCAGGCTTTGAACTGCTTTAGACAGGCGCCCAAATAAAAAATATACGAACTACCCAGCAGAATGGAGAAGCTATGTTGAACATTGAGCTATACCGCCCCATCATGGAATTTCTGTCCCTCTTTTTAGGGACAGAGGTGGAAATTATCCTCTGTGACACGCAGAAAATTCTTCACGTTGAAAATTCCGCGGATCCGAACCACTACCCGGGAGCCCCTTTAAGCGAGATGCAGCAGGCTCTGATTAAAAATCCGGAGTGCCAGGATATTCCCTACAATATTAATTACCGGACTCTGTCTGCCAAGGGGGAAAAGATGCGCTCTGCAACCATGTTCATACGGGAAGGGGACTCTCTTTCAGGTCTCCTTACCATCAACCAGAATGTGGGCGAGCTCATACACATCCGCAGCTACCTGGAACTTCTGATCAATGGCGAGCAGGAGCATAATGTGCTGAAGCCCTCTGGCAAAAACAGCTCCCCGAAGCAGTCCTACGAGGCTCTCACCCTGTCTGTCACAGAGATGATCGACAAGGTTCTGGAGGAGGCAACCATACGCTTCAATTCTCCTCCAGGCCGCCTGAATGCCGACGAGAAGCTTTCTGTCATCCGGGAGATGGACAGCCGGGGCGTGTTCCTTGCCAAGGGCTCGGTTATTGAAGTGGCAAAGAAGCTTAAGAGCTCAAAAGCAACCATCTACCGTTATCTCCAGCAGCTGGAGAAGAAGGAGTGATAAACCTTTATGTCACGGATCATAACTGCAGAACAGGCCAGGACTGCTCTCCTGGAATTCGGATATAAGCCCGTGAGGATATGCCCGGTTAACGAGGGCTCTAATCATTTTGTCTTTGATGTCATGCTGGAGGGAAACCGGCCGGCCATCCTAAAATTTGCAAAGATACGAAAGACAGAGGCCGGCCTGTCAGACGCTTCCAGGGACACACTTTTTGGCGGAATCCTTTCCCTGGAACGAGAGGCCTGGCTCTTTCGCATGATTAAAGAGAAATCCGGCGTCCCTACCCCCGAGGTGTACGGAATACATGACTCCTCCCACGGGAGGTTCATCCTTCTGGAGCGTATGACCGGCATCTCCCAGAAGGAATGTATGGTAAGAAGCGGCTTCTCAAAAAAGCGGTTCCTGGACAGTATGGAATATCTTGGCAGGGACTTTGCACAGATTCAGAATATTACATTTCCATCCTTCGGAAACATTATGAAAGACGATATTATTGATCCTCCAGGTATGGATAACTTTTCTGACCGTTTTCTTGAAGTTGTAGATATGCGGCTTGAAAAATGTATGCAAAAAGGCGTCTTTTCAGAAGACGAGATTGTGCAGATTACAGAATTCTTCCACAGGAAGCTTGACGAACTCCGCCCCATCTACGGCGCGGATCAGACGCCGCCGGTGCTTGTGTTTACCGACATGCACGCGGAAAACTTTTTTACGGACAAACAGGGCCGTCCCACCGGTTACTTTGACCTGGAATCAGCACAGGCCGCCCCTGCTGCTTTAGAATTCTACGGTTTCCGGTTCTTTCTCTTTAATTATTATGACGCAGAATGCTTCATGGAAGCAGAAAGTGCCTTCTTCAAAGGCTACGCAGAAAACGGAGGGAAGTACACCCCATCCTCTCCTGCAGACGAAAAGTCAATCGACTTCCTTGCAGGCTGCCGTCTCTTAGAACTATCAGAATCCTACTGGGGTGTTAAAGACGGCATCCGGGATACATGGGGACAGCGCATGAAAGAACTGCTGTCTGACTATATGGACACCGGACAGATCGACTACCTCGCGGTGGGCGATATCTGGAGACAGCGAGACGGACAGCCAAAAACGCCATTGGGGACGGGGTATTTTTAAAAATACCCCGTCCCCAACCCGCTACATTTTAAACCGGTATCCGACTCCCCATATTGTCTCAATATACTGTGGGTTCGATGTGTCCATTTCCACCTTCTCACGGATCTTCTTGATATGCACCGTCACTGTCGCGATGTCTCCGATTGATTCCATATCCCAGATCTCCCGGAACAGCTCCTCCTTAGTATAGACATGATTCGGATGCCCTGCCAGGAATGTCAGAAGATCAAACTCCTTTGTGGTGAAAGCCTTTTCTTCGCCGTTGATCCACACTCTTCTTGCGGTAGTGTCTATTTTAAGCCCCCGGATCTCTATAACGTTATTTTTTGAAACCGCGCTTCCTGTCAGGCGGTCATATCTTGCCAGGTGGGCTTTGACTCTTGCCACCAGCTCACTGGGACTAAAAGGCTTGGTCATATAATCATCTGCGCCAAGTCCCAGGCCCCGGATTTTGTCAATGTCATCCTTCTTTGCAGATACCATGATAATCGGGGTATTCTTTTCATCCCGGATCTTCCGGCAGATCTCGAAGCCGTCCACTCCCGGGAGCATCAGATCCAGGATAAATAGATTGTAATCTCCATTCAGCGCTTCCTTAAGCCCGGCCTCCCCGTCATTTGCCACCTTTACTTCAAACCCGCTAAGCTCCAGATAGTCCTTCTCCAAATCTGCGATTGTCTCTTCATCCTCCACAATCAAAATCCTATTCATGTACTGGCACCTCCTGATACTTCCTGAGAACAAAGTACATGGTCGTCCCGGTATTCTCCCTGCTGGTCGCCCATATCTTGCCCCCGTGTTCTTCTATAATTTTCTTCACAATGGAAAGCCCGATTCCGCTTCCGCCCTTGGAAGAATTTCTTGATGTATCGGCCCGGTAAAACCGGTCAAATATATTCGGCAGATCCTTTGCTGCGATTCCTTTTCCATTATCTTCAAGCTCAACCTGCACAAAGTCTCCTACATCCTTCACACGCAGGTTAATCTTCGCCCGGGACTTATCCATATATTTCGTAGAATTATTGACAATATTATGAATCACCCGTTTGATCTGCTCTGCGTCTGCGATTACTTTCACCTCTGGATCTACATAATTAAAATACCCAAACTCCACATTCTTCGCCTCAAGCTCCAGATACAGCTCCTCTGAGCAGTCGCTAAAATAATCATTTACCGACAGAATGCTGAAATCATATGGTATCCGGTTTGTATCAATCTTTGAATACAAGGTCAGCTCATTAATAAGCAGATCCATCTCATTTGCCTTATTATAAATGGTTCGGACATATTTTTCGATCTTTTCCGGCGTGTCTGCCACGCCATCCATAATTCCTTCCGCATATCCCTTGATTGTGGTCACAGGCGTCTTAAGGTCATGGGAAATATTGCTGATCAGTTCTTTATTCTCCCTGTCAAATTCAACCTTTTCCTCTGCATTGTCCTTAAGTCTTCTGCGCATATCCTCCAGGCTCATACAGAGCTGCCCCAGCTCATCGTCAGAATCCGGGCTTAGTTCAAAGTCCAGATTCCCTTCTTTTATATTTCCTGCAGCAACCTGCATCTTCTCCACCGGGTGCATAACCCCCTTATAGATCCAGAAGATCAGCCCCAGAGCCGTAAGCACAAGCACAATCAGCACGCACAGCAGCATGTCTACAAAAAACTGCTCCACCTCTGGTATTACATTACTGACATCCGTTATAATGAATGCACTTCCTTCTTCTCCTCCCGGATATACGAAATCAATCTGCTTTACAAGCGCCTGCGCCTCTCCCCCCAGATAAATGCCATTCTCCGATGTAATATCGGATTCACCATACCCCGGAAGCTGTGCGGCAACCTTCTCCACCTCCTGGGAACCGGCTCCCAGATATACAAGCGTCCTTCCCTTGCGGACCAGAAGATATGCTTTCTTTCCCATAAGTTTCTGGTTAAACTCTTCAAGCAGCGTTGCATCCTCCAGATCTCCCGGTTTATAACGGGCGATCTCCTCAAGCTCATGGTAGGGCTTCTCTGTTACTCTGGACAAGACCTGCATGGGATTCGAAAGACTCTCCACCGTTGTGCCTGTAATACCATAGGCTTTATCAATCACGCCAATCTGGTAATGCCCCAAAACCATAATCATAGCAGCAGACAATGCGGCCGGAATCAGAATAATTGTAAAAAATGCTATTATTAATCTGGTTTTGAACTTCATAATCGCATCCTCCGTGAGTAAAGTATAGCACGAAAAAAGGCGCCCCACACGAAAGCGCCCATAAACTTTTATTAAAATTTTATAAATAGAACTGGCATTCTATAGATATGCCTTCAGGACTTCTGCCTTATCTGTTCTTTCCCAGGAAAGATCCACGTCTGTGCGTCCAAAATGTCCATATGCTGCTGTCTGTTTATAAATCGGTCTCCGAAGATCCAGCATCTGGATAATTCCTGCCGGGCGAAGGTCAAAATTCTCGCGGATTATCTCTACCAGCTTTTCATCTGACAGCTTCCCGGTTCCAAATGTGTCCGCCATAATAGATGTTGGGTGTGCGACGCCGATCGCATAGGAAAGCTGAATCTCACACTTCTTTGCAAGCCCCGCCGCCACGATATTCTTTGCCACATAACGTGCCGCATAGGCTGCGGAACGGTCTACCTTGGTGCAGTCCTTCCCTGAAAATGCCCCGCCTCCGTGACGTGCCATGCCGCCATAAGTATCAACAATGATCTTACGGCCTGTAAGTCCGCTGTCGCCGTGTGGTCCGCCGATTACAAAACGGCCTGTGGGGTTGATGAAGAATTTTGTATTCTCATCCACCATCCCCTTTGGAATGACTGCGTCAAATACATATTTTTTAATATCCTCATGTATCTGCTCCTGTGTTACATCCGGATCATGCTGTGTGGACAGGACAACCGCATCCAGACGCTTCGGAATGCCCGCCTCGTCATACTCCACTGTAACCTGTGTCTTTCCGTCCGGCCTTAAATAGGTAAGCGTACCGTCCTTTCTGATCTCAGTAAGCCTTCTGGAAAGCTTATGAGCCAGGGCGATCGGATAAGGCATAAGCTCCGGCGTCTCATCAGAAGCATAGCCAAACATCATGCCCTGGTCCCCTGCGCCGATGGCTTCAATCTCTTCCTCTGACATCTTATTTTCCTTTGCTTCCAGCGCCTTATCCACGCCCATGGCAATATCCGAGGACTGCTCATCCAGGACAACCATGACGCCGCAAGTCTCTGCATCAAAGCCATATTTCGCTCTCGTATAGCCAATCTCCCGAACCGTATCTCTTACAATTTTCTGAATGTCCACATAAGCGTTTGTCGTTATTTCACCCATTACAAGCACAAGTCCTGTCGTCGTGCTTGTCTCACATGCCACACGGCTCATGGGATCCTTCTCCATAAGGGCGTCAAGTATCGCATCTGATATCTGGTCGCACATCTTATCTGGATGCCCTTCTGTCACGGATTCTGAAGTAAATAGATATCTTTCCATAAAAAATTCCCCTTTCTTTTTCTGTTACTGTTCACTCCGTTCACAGTAACCTTTTTCTCTCAGCTTTCTCCCCGAGGGTTTTATATCCCAGTAAGATTCGTGTATATCACGTAAAAACAGCCCGCCATAAGCGGACTGTTTATCTTTACATAATCAATCCTCTTATTGTTCGATTACTCGCTCAGGTTGGCACCTTCCGGCCTGCCGGGGTTGCCGCAGCTTCACAGATCCTTTGTATCTCCACTGCTCTGAATAAGAGAAAGTCTGATATTCATTTGTTTCCTACACAGATTACTCTACACCTTCCCGCAAGATATGTCAAGCCCGAGTTTTTTAGTTACTGTTCACTCTGTGACCAGTAACATTCGCAAATCCATCTAAAATTCGCTCCGCGAATAAGATTTGCTCACTCCTGAATCACTTTCTTACGGTCTGTGCAGTAAATGCACAGACCTATGTGAACAGTAACAGCCGTCTCTTACTATGAGTTTCTCCACAAAGCCTTATAGTCCTTCATATCCAGTGCAAGTGTATTAACCGCCATCTCCAGATCTGACGTATACTGCCCCACTCTTTCATCAATCTCCTCCGGCCTTATCCCATCTCTTAAAACCGTAAAGAAATATCCTTTAAACAACAGGCAGGCAATCCGGTTAAGCTGTACTGCATTTTCTTCAGTTATGACTCCCTCCCTGATGCATTTCTTGCACATCTCATAATCTCTTCCCATAAAATCCGCACACTTAAGCATGGTCCAGAAAATATGGCTCGTCCCCTTAATATCCTCCGGAAACATATTATAATACTCAATAATCGATTCTTTAAGCTTCTCATTCGTGAACTCAAAAAAAAGCAGGTTATATGCTTCCGGATTGGCAAACGCCTCCCGGCTGTAGCAGTCCCAGACTCCCATATAGGTATCCCATGGATTCTTCCACCTTTTTTCTCCCTCATTCAGCCTTATTATGTAGGTCGTAAGTGTCCTGAGCTCTGCATAGTACAGCAGCTCAGACAAGCTCTCAAAATGGCGGTACAGGCTCGCCGATGAACATCCCATTTCCCTCGCAATCAGACGGATGGAAATTGCCTTTACTCCTTCACGCTGAATCAGCTCATGAGCCTTCTGGATATAGTCCCGTCTAGAAAATCCTTTAATATAAGCTTCTTTTCTCTTTCCGGTCATATTTCCTTCCCCCTTTATTAGTCTAAACTATTCTGGGGATAATATTATCAATTACAGATAAATCAATTGTCTTAAAATCTCCCGCCACTTTATCTGAATATTTCTCCGGCGCAGGTGCAATCTTCTGCCACTGGTAATAAACCTCCAGACATTTTTCGATCAAAAGAATGTCTTTTGTGTTATCTTCCTCTCCCTTTGGGTAGACAACTACCGACCTGTACGGCGTCTGATTCGGCTTCAGGCTGGATGCCTGAGGATGAGTCAGCAGGACATGCCGGTCATACACCATGTCTCTTGTCCTGATCAGAACCTCTTCATAGGACTCTGCAAAGATTACCTGGAGCGTCCCTTTATATTTCTTTTCCACCCGGTCATTATTCGTAATCAGAATCGCCTTTTCTAATTCCCACATAACGAACCGCCCCCTTTCCTTCTTCTATTATAATACACAAAAAGAAAAAGTCCAGTAAAATTGGGGACGGGGTATTTTTAAAAATACCCCGTCCCCAATTTTACCAATTTTACTATCCAAGGAAACCAAATACGTTTAATAATACAATTACCATGAAGATCGGTATCACTGCCAGTGTTAGCATCTTGTCAAAGCCATTCAGCTTACCTTCACCGTTCTTGAACAGCTCTTTCTCATAGTTGTCAAATCCCCAGATTTTCGCAATGAAAATGCAAGTGAGGAGACAGCCAAGAGGCAGAAGCAGGTAACCGGTAAAGCAGTCAAGCCAGTCATACAGGCCATACATCTCCATCCCTGTAAAGCTCGGCCACGGAATCTTGAAGCTTGAAAGCGGACCGAATCCGAGGGATACTAAGATATTCCCTACAAGGATAATGAGTGATACGGCGATAACACCTTTCTTCCTTCCCATCTTAAGCTTCACCTCAAAGGTCTTCATTGAGATCTCAAAGAATGTAAACAGTGATGAGAATACTGCGAACATAACGCCTACAAAGAATATGGAACCAATCAGACGTCCGCCCGGCATGCTTCCATAGATGCCTGCCATAACGTCAAACAGCAGAGCCGGTCCCTTTGTTACTTCCATGCCTGCGCCAAATGCGGTAGGAATTACTACGAAGCCCGCCAGAACTGCTGCCAGCGTGTCCATAATACTTACCATGATGGCATCACCTTTAAGGTTGCTAGAATCTGGAATATTGGCTCCAAGTGTCGTAAAGATTCCCCACCCGATACCGACAGAGAACAGTACCTGTGTTGCAGCATCTGCAAATACCTTAAAGTTAAAGTTCTTAAAGTTTGGAACAAGGTAATACTTCAGTCCTTCAACGGCTCCCGGCAATGTTGCACATGCATATACCGCACAGAAAACCAGAATCACGAAAAGTACTGGCATAATGACCTTTGTAACCTTCTCAACTATCTCTGTGATACCGAACAGCAGCAGGAATGATGCAATAAATAATACGATTAATGCCCAGATGATCGGCTCTACTGGCTTACTTATAAAACCATTAAAGAATACGTTCGTATCTTCGCCGAAATCACCGCTTGTAATAAACTGGACCGCGTACTTTAAAACCCATCCGCCGACTACTACATAGAACATGTTGATTCCCAGTGTACAGATATTTGCAATCCACCCTACGAATCCCCATTTCTTATTAATCTTTTCAAATACTGATACAGTGTCAGACTTTCCAAATCGCCCGATTGCCGTCTCCATCTCAACCATCGGATGCGCCATCAGAATGATGATAATAATATATGTAACAAGGAAAATTCCACCGCCCCCTCTGTATGCCAGATATGGGAATTTCCATATATTACCTAATCCGATTGCCGCTCCTGCCGCAACCATAATGTACCCGAAACGTGACTTAAACTGGGCCTGCCCATTATTACTCATAAGATCTCTCCTTCCTTTACGAGTATAATACTTCTTAATGAATCTGCATATCTTTTATCATAACAGTTCAGCTGTCTTCACTGCTACGCCTAAATATCCTTATCGAAAACGGTCTGGTCCGTAACCGGTACCTGAAGCGCTTTAAGCGCTCTTCTTACCATCTTCTCACGGATTTTTTTCGAATCTGCATCACCTTGCGTCGGGTCCCCAAGCGGGTACGGAATACCTACTCCAGGTATAATTCTATTTGCACCAATTGTCCTGGAAATCGGAACAACCGTTGCCATATGTACTACCGGAATGCCGTACTTTTCAATTCCTTTCACCATCGTTGCACCGCAACGTGTACAGGTACCTCATGTGCTGACAAGGATAACGCCGTCTACATGATCCTCTACAAACTTTTTACCAATAGAGTCGCCGAATTTTGCTGCTGATCCTGTAGCTGTACCAGTTCCTGTCGTTGTGCAGAAATAGTTGACAAGTTCGCCAAACTCTCCTGCCTTCTCAAGTTCACGGAGAACATCAAGCGGAACAACAAGATTCGGATTCTTCATAACAAACTGCCGGTCATATCCGCCATGAATTGTGGTGAAATCCTCCGGCGACATGCTGTCCATGCCTTCAATGGAATATGTCCCATACTTTGTGGCGTTGGAAGATTCAATATGGTCAGGGTTGCCCTGAGGAACAACGCCGCCTGATGTAACAACTGCAATCTTCGCATTTTTAATATCCGTAATCGCATCCGCCGGAGCTACACGGTCAAACTTCGGCATCGGAAGATCTGTCTCAAATGGTTCCCCGGCCATTTTCTTGATCAGCATATCCATACCTCTTGTGGCGCCCCTCTTCTCTGCGAAATAATTGACACGGATTCCCCTTTCCAGATATCCCTCCGCAGAAGGTCCCAGGATCTCTTCTCCAGTCGCCATCTTTTTAATCAGATTTACTATCTTTGGCAGTGACTTTCTAAGTGTCGCAGCAGAATTTCCGGTCTGTACTGTTATAATATCCTTCTTAAACATATCCGCCCCTGGATTTTCCTCATACATACCAGTGAGAACCGGAACCCCAAGTCTTTCTTCTACTGCTTTACAGATTGTACCGCACGCAACTCCGTAACGTCCCGCATTAAACGCAGGCCCTGCCACAAATACATCCGGTTCATACTTCTTAACCATCTCTATAATTGTATCCGTTGCCTTATCAAGATTCTCGCCAAAATAATTATCTCCGCAGATTACAGTAGCGACAATCTCATAATCCTCACCCAGCGCCTGGGCAATTGCAAGGCCCGGGCCAATTTTTTCATCTCTTACCTCTGGCTCAACCCCGGCCATATCCTCTCCGCCGATCCCGCCGAAGAACTGATTGAGATAATGAACAATTTTATACTTTGCCATAATAATTGAATCCCCCTTTCCTAGTATCCTCTTGCAGCCAGCCTGTTAAATCCGTTCGCAATCGTGGATGCAATGATAATCTGAATCTCCGCCTCAAAAGAACCGTCCTCGTTAATACAGCCTGCCCAGCCGCCGATCTGGCTCTCAATATAATCCTGCATACCGATTACCTTCTCCATAGCAGGGAACTGCAAAGTCATGTTCCCCTGTCCGCAGGAAGCAAGTGCAGTTGCCTCGTCACAGGTATCAGCCAGTGACTGGGACTTTCCGTCCTTGCCCGGGAATTCATCTGTAATAAGAACTACCTTGGTTCCCTTACGCTCTACCTTACGGCAGTTCATCATAAGATCTGTATCCGGGTTGCCGTAGCCTTCCTCCGTAATCAGGACGCCGTCTAATTCCATCCATTCCGCCAGCTTCGCAACCATATCAGAATGTCTCTCCTTATCTGCAAGGAATACATTCTCATTTGTCAGTATTACGCCCATGAAATTAATCTCTTTGCCGTGCCGCTTATAGCACTCGTCAATCACCGGATTGTGAAGATGATGATACGTGGTAACCTTGTCACACGGAGCCACACAGTTTCCTGAAACAATTGCCCCATCCATAATCTCTGTCGGATACATGAACGTCGGTACAAACTGCTTCGCATCGACTCCATAGTAATAGGTATCGTGCAGAAGTCCCTGGGACTGCAGCATATGTACATATCCTACCTTCGGAAGCTCTGGATATTCAGCTGCCTGCTGGAATACCGGCTTCGTCTCAAATACATCCAGAGTATCAGGCTCCACATTCTTTCCCGCCTCGCCCAGATAAGTCGCAACCTTAAGCCCTGCCAGACGTCCCGCTCTCTCATACACATGGGTCTCAAGGCCTTCCTGAGGTTCAATCACAACACACAGATTCACCGTCTTAGAGAACGGACAGTAGTCTGCCGCCGGACCGCTCATGTCAATTACACCTTCCTGGAAGCCTACAATTCTTCCAACTGTAACAACACAGCATCCTTCAAGTGCATGAGTCCTGCCCTCGCCGACTGTTGGCGACACCTTTCCAATCACGCCCGGGAAAATCTCCCCGCCGCCGCTGACCTTCACGCGCGGCTCAATGACATCCTTCACTGGCGTAATCCTTGTCGCATCCCCCGGTCTCGCAATATCCAGATGACACTCTAAAAGCTTATCATCCTCCAGAACCATCTTTTCCACTTCTTCCTTGTTCACATAGAGAACATGATTCTCAATGTAGGTTCTGTCTGCAAATTGGATGTCCCCTATCTGTATTTTGCCGAGTTCCAATTTCATACAAGTTCCCTCCTTTTACTCCATTTTTGTAATCGCGATAACACAAGTTCAAAAAAAAATGATCTCCGCTATCTGTTGTTCACATTATACAACTAATCGCGATAACATTCAAGTCTTTTATAAATATTGTTATATATTTATTTTATTTATAAATGTATAAAACAGAGATAAATAAGGCGGTCTATACTGTCTTTTATAGATATAATCATTTTTTGTATAGATTATAATAATATAAATCAATAAATATTTGAATTTTAAGCAAAAAAAATTAATATTTTTATTAAAATGCATGAAGAGAATATGTAAAATAGATGTAAAAAGAGGATATGTAGAAAGGAGGCTGAAAAGCCATGGCAATCTTAGCCGGAAAGAAAGCAATTATTATTGGAGACCGTGACGGAATTCCGGGACCGGCAATTGCAGAGTGTGTGCAGTCAGCCGGCGGGGAAGTAATCTTTTCCTCCACGGAATGCTTTGTCTGAACAAGTGCAGGCGCAATGGATCTGGAGAATCAGAAGCGTAGACGAATTCTGCCAGTATCTTTAGAAAATCGCGATTGGGGACGGGGTAAAATGAATTTTACCCCGTCCCCAATCGCGTCAGCTTACCTTTAATTTAAACTTTTGAATTTCTCTTTCTGTAGAAACCTTTTCAATCATTCCGCCTATACTGCGAAGCTTCTCTTCGAACTTCTCATACCCCCGCTGTATATACACAATGTCATCCACAATCGTAATCCCGTCTGTGGCAAGTCCTGCGATACAGAGCGCCGCCCCCGCGCGAAGATCCGGCGCGCTCACCCGTGCGGCTGAAAATCTGCGGACTCCCTCTATGGTGGCAGAATTCCCTTCCACCTTAATGTTCGCTCCCATCCTGGCAAGTTCATCCAGGTATTTAAAACGATTCTCAAAGATACTCTCCGTAATTGTACTCGTCCCTGAACACAGGGCCAGAGTAACTCCAATCTGCGGCTGCATATCTGTCGGAAATCCCGGATACGGAAGTGTCTTTACATGGGTGCTTCTTAAGCCTCCCTTTGACACTACGCGGACCGCGTCATCAAACTCCTCCACCTCACAGCCAATCTCAATCAGCTTCGCAACAGTTGCCTCAAGATGCTTCGGAATTACATTAAGAACCGTAACATCCCCTCTGGTTGCCGCTGCTGCAAACATAAAGGTCCCTGCCTCAATCTGATCCGGAATTACGGAATAGTCCGTGCTGTGAAGACGCTGCACACCCCGGATCTTGATGACATCCGTCCCGGCTCCTCTGATATTTGCCCCCATACTGTTCAGGAAGTTGGCAACATCAACCACATGGGGCTCCTTGGCAACATTTTCCATAATCGTAAGCCCCTCTGCCATGGTCGCCGCCATCATGACATTAATCGTCGCCCCGACACTCACAACATCAAAATAAATGTGTTTTCCTACAAGACGGCCTGCTTCTGCAATAATCTTGCCATGCTCAATATCCACATCTGCCCCAAGGGCACGGAATCCCTTCAGATGCTGGTCAATCGGCCTGCTTCCAATATTACATCCCCCCGGAAGCGCAACCTCTGCATGTTTATATTTTCCAAGAAGCGCACCTAACAAATAATAGGACGCCCTGATCTTCTTAATATAGTCATATTCGATACTTAAGTCCCGAATTCTTTTTCCATTAATCTGTACGGTATGCCGGTCAACACGGTGAACCGTACCGCCAATACCAGAAATTGCATCAAGTAAAACATTAATATCATTCACGTCCGGAAGATTATCTACACGGACAGTCTCATCTGTCATAATCGCTGCAGCTAAAATAGCAAGCGCCGCATTCTTTGCTCCACTAATCTCAACCTCTCCTACAAGAGGATGACCTCCTTTAATTACATACTGTTCCATACTACACCTCATAACTACTATTTATTTAACCCCTCAAATATATGAATCTAGTTACGTTATTTTATGCATATCCATAAGTATATCACAAATCCACGATTTGTAAAACATTTTTTACAAATATGTAACTTTTTTGTAACAACCAAGTTGTTATTCACGGAGCCTTGCACCCCGCTGCACGGCATCCGAGCGATAAAATGGTGGTTTCCAACATCCAGCCCCTTGCTGAAAGCGACTTTTAAATAGGCTGGATGCGTTACTATGAGCGGACGGTTAGTCCATAAATAGTAACACAACCAATGTTCCGGTTCATGGCCCGGGCGACCGCCCACAGCAGCAATCCGGGGGTGATTAGTGACTGTTGCCAGCCAAAGTCTCCATCACCTTGTCAACGGTTTCCTCCAGACTGAGATGATCTTCGCAAATCGTCACATCTGCATATTTCTCAAAAAGGGCCGTCCTCTCGTTATATAAATCCCGGAAAGTCTGCCCATCCTTAAGCACGACCCCGCGGTTTCTTGCATTCTTAAGCCTGCTATTTATTATGTCAAATGATATCTTTAAATATACGACTATTCCAATTTCTTTATAATGCTTCATCGCATTTTCACAATAGACAACACTTCCTCCCGGCGATATCACCGAGCGCTCTGTGCTGACCCCTGCATTCACTCTGTCCTCAATCTCAAGGAATCCTTCTGTTCCTCTCTCTGCAATAATTTCCTTTAAAAGTTTTCCTTCCTGTTCCTGAATCAAAAGATCTGTATCCAGGAAGCGATAGCCAAGACGCTTTGCCACAATCACACCCACTGTGCTCTTTCCTACTGCCGGCATTCCGATAAAAATAACATTCTTCATATCCGGATGCTCCTTCATCTGTACGAAATCCAATAGCTGCCATTCTCCTCGCAGCTTTAGCCCGCACATTATTCTACCACATTTCACCGCATTCGTCCAGCATTTCACAAGTCAAACATTTACGCATGCTACTTGAAGCATTGATCCGGGCTGTTATTATAAGCGTTTTTCTGACCGTAAAATTATAACTGCAAACAGCAGGCCGAAGGAAATCTGCGTGAAACTGCTTCCCCCGGCAGACTGCTTACGTGCCCTTCCATGTCTGCTCCTTTGCACTTCTAGTATAGCCCACACTAATTGCCGGTACATTCCCTCTCAGGATAAATTTTCAGCCTGCAAGGCGGAAGAATGAGATCTGAAGTCTAATAGTACAGACGCTTTCTGATATTCCTGTGTTCACTGCGTCTTCTTAAAAGTTCCTGATACGACATAACTTCAATCAAGTCTCTGAGCCACTCCCCCGGATTCTCCTCCTGATCCTTCGCCCGGTCATAAATTCTCCTGCACATAAGCCGGAGCCCAAGCCTGTCAGGATACTCATCATACATCATGCTCCCGTCATATTCCATACGGTCACATTCTTCCTCCACATACGGGATCAGACGCTTCGCCGTATCCGGATACACACTCTTCATATACTCATAATCCCGGCGGTCCGTGCGGTCATCATCATAAAACTGCGGCATCGGGTATTTCATATAATAAGGCAGCCTGTTATCCATAATATACACCCCCAAAATCAATCTCTGGTATATTATATGCCCCGGCTGCCTTTTGCGTGCAGATAAAGAATGTAACCTCCTGGCCTTTCCTTATCTTATCCTTTCCTTATTCTTTCCTTCTCCCTTCCATAATCGGAAGCGCCACATGCACTTTAAAAAACTGGATCAGCGGTCCGTTAAAAAGTGCATTGCAGATAGTCCCGATTCCGATAATCAGCCACAGATTCCCTCCCGACAGCAGACAGAATACCACGCCTGCAATTACAACCGTAACATCACTGATCACCCTTGCATACTGGAACTGTATTTTCCCTCCAGTAACCTTTTCAATCATAATGGCCACACTGTCATAGGGGGCAATCCCCATTTCCGCAACCATATAAAAAGAAACCCCGAGCCCCGCAAACATACATCCGATAAAGAGCGCCACAATCCGCAGCGGCAGCGTCATCTCTACCTTAAGCACCTCCTGGAACAGCCAGCAGATAAAATCCGCCAGATACCCCACACCGACCATATTCACAATCGTCCCCGCACCGATACAGTGGCGCACCGTAAAAAATACAACCACAAGGATTCCCGCATTCATAATAAGCTGCCATGTTCCAAAGGTCATATGAAGGAATCCGCTAATTCCCAGATTCATACAGGTAAATGCATCCACCCCGAAAGCGCTGAGCCTAAATGAGCCGACGCAGATTCCGATAAAAAGAATCCCTGTCACCATCATGATGCATCGTTTAAAAAAAGAACTTTTTTCTTGTTTCATCTTACCAATCCTCCCTTCACCGGTTCCAATAAAGAGTGCATCCCGGCACATTCTCATACCAGTGGCTGTCTCATGCGGCTATTACGTAACAGTGAGGGTATCTGAATTGTTACGCTATTGAATCTTCGCGCAAGTGCGCAGATCCCACCCTGGCGAAGCGCAGTCGTCCCCCATAAAAAGTGGGGGATGCATCATGAAATCAGCGCCCTCAGCACATACAGCCTAGAATCAAAGTCACCGTACTCACCCGTATTTTCCTCCACCTGTCCGGACATTCCGTCAGACGTAATAAGTCCGATATTCATAAGCTCATCGCCAAAATACGACTTCTTCGAGCTCTGCTCCTCGTAACAGAGGTCCGGGTCAAGCCCCTGGAGGCGCACCCTCATAAAGGGCATATTCACATGGCTTAAAGTCCGGTACCAGCCTGCAATCGCAGTCCTCTTATCTTCACTTACTGCCATCCAGCACGTAATGTTCCCCTCAAATGGACTGACCAGTCTGAAAAATGTTCCAAACTGCAGAACCTCCCGGTATTCCTTCATAAAGGCAATCTGTTCCTTCACTTCCTCCTGCTCCTCTTCCGTCAGCTTATTTAAGTCCAGCTCATAGCCAAAGGTTCCGAAATAAGCTACATTTGCCCTTGTATGAAGGGGTGTATTACGGAACACCTGATGGTTCGGCGCAACGGATACATGGCTTCCGATACTGCTTACCGGATAACAGAAGGTTGTCCCATACTGGATCTTCAGACGCTCCACCGCATCGGAATCATCGCTCGCCCACCCCTGTGGCGCATAGTAAAGGATGCCCGGGTCAAACCGCCCGCCGCCGCTTGCGCAGGACTCAAAGAGTACATGGGGGAAATTCGTATTCAGCCGTTCATACAGGTCGTAGACCCCCAGAATATAGCGGTGGAACACCTCCCCCTGCCGGTCCGGCGGCAGAGCCTGCGAATAGCACTCCGTAATGCTCCGGTTCATGTCCCACTTAATATAGGAAACCTTCGCCTCACTTAAGATTTTCGCCATCATACCGTAAATGCAGTCTACCACTTCCTTCCTGGAAAAATCAAGTACATACTGGTTTCTCCCATGGGAAATACTTCTGCCGGGCGTAGACAGAATCCAGTCCGGATGAGCCCGGTAAAGGTCAGAATCCTTATTTACCATCTCCGGCTCAAACCAGAGGCCGAACTTCATGCCCAGTCCTTCAATCCTCTCCGCCAGCCCGGTAATGCCCCGGGACAGACGCTCCGGGTTCGCCACCCAGTCTCCGAGTCCCGCATGGTCACTGCTCCTTGCGCCAAACCACCCGTCATCCAGCACGAACAGCTCCACGCCGCACTCCTTCGCCTTGCCCGCAATCTCCACAAGCCGGTCCTCGGTAAAGTCAAAATAAGTTGCCTCCCAGTTATTATTTAAAACCGGTCTCGGACGGTCCCGCCAGTACCCTCTTGCAAGCCTCCTCTGGTACAGACGGTGGAACGTCTGGCTCATGCCGTTTAAGCCCTCCTCCGAATACACCATCACCGCCTCCGGCGTCTGAAAACTCTCACCTGGCTCTAACTTCCAGTCAAAGCCCATGGGATGGATCCCCATAAGAACCCTCGTCGTGTCATGGGTATCCACCTCTGCCTGGGCAAGGAAATTCCCACTGTAAATTAGGCTGAAGCCGATCACCTCACCCTGGAATTCATTTGTCCCGGGACGCTTCAGAACAATAAACGGATTGTGCTCATGAGAAGAATTTCCCCTCCGGCTGTCCACCGCCTGGATGCCCTGCTCCAATTTCCGCACCTTAAGATGCCGCTCCCTCGCCCACGCTCCTGAAAACTGAAGCCACTCATAATCACAATCCGGCAGATCCATACAGAGACTCATAGCCGTCGTCAGATGGAGAGCTTCCGTTCCCTTATTCGTAATCCGCACACTTCTTGCCAGGATGCCTCCCTCCGCAAAAATAGTATACAAAAGCTCCAGTACTGCTCCTGTAAGCGGATCCTCCAGCGTAAGAACCAGCGTCTCTGCCTCGTCCCCATCTTCCGTGTAAGTAGCCGGAAGGCCGGGAAGCTCCGGCTTTCCCTTCCTGACCTCATAACCCCTGTATCTAAAATCACAGATACGGCTTCCATTCTGCTGCAGAATCTCCACTGCAGGACGACGGTAATCCGTTGTCCCGTACACACCGTATTCCTGCTTCACATGCTCCAGCGACAGAGCCCGGTCCCCCTCGAACACATAAGAAGTCATAGGACGAGGTACAGTCTCATACAGATAAGAATAATCCTCCCTGTGGTGCACCCGTTTGCCAAAATAAAGCTGACCCATATGTCCGTTCGGAAGAACCATCATAATATAGCTGATCTCATTATTAAATAAATGAAATGTTTTCGTGCCATCGTTAAATAAAATACTCATATTCTCCTCCTTTTGGGGACGGGGTATTTTTAAAAATACCCCGTCCCAGATTAAAAATAACCTGTCCCCACCTTAATCTGATATACAGCTTGTTCCGTGCCAACGCACTCCTGCAATCTTAAAATATTATATAAAAGAAACGCAAAAACGCATATACCCATTTGTTGGGTGGAAATGTCCAAATGTTGGATGGAAGCCAATTGGGGACGGGGCATTTTTAAAAATGCCCCGTCCCCAATTGAAAATGACCTGTCCCCGTTTACAATTTCTTTAATGTGTCTTTATGGCTTTCCAGATATTCCTTCCTCTCGCTGCGGTTTTTCTCCCTGTATTTTGCCGGGGGTATACCCCGTTTTGCCTTAAATGCCTTTCCAAATGAATACGCATTCTGATATCCGCAGGACATAGCAATCTCCCCCAATGTGAGATCCGTGAGTGTCAGAAGCTCTGCCGCTCTTGTGAGGCGGTAATTAGTCAGATATTCCTGTGGCGAAACATCCAGATATCTGCGGAACAGCTCATAGAGATATGTACGGTCAATGCATACATATTTTGCAATATCTGTCACGCGGACTGTGTTGAAATAGTTATTTCGGACATATTCCACCGCACGCTTAATATGTATGTTTTCTCCGTCCTCTTCCCATGGTGTGCTGATATTAACATTCTTCGACAGGATGGCAAAAAATGTGTACAGGAGCCCCTGCCTCTCGTACTGGCTAGTGATGCTGCCAGTGGTATTCCGGATCATCTCAACAACTGTATCTTTGAGTTCAGCGCCATAGTCGCTGCGGAAGATCAGCTGTCCGCTGTTCAGTCCAACGTCCCTCAGATATTCCTTCACGTTTGATCCATTGAAGCCGACCCACAGATATTCCCAAGGGTCCTCTGCATCTGCCTGGTAGAAGGTCAGAACATTCGGCTCGATTAAGAATCCCTGTCCGGCCTCCAGGCAGTACTGGGTTTCTCCGATATAGTATCTGCCCTTTCCTTTTAATATGAAATGAATCAGGTAGTCCGGACGCACTGCCGGTCCGAAGCTGTGCAGCGGCTCGCATTTGCTGTAGCCACAGCAGCACAGGTATAGCTCTGAAAATTTACGGTTTGATAATTGTAATACATATGCGTCTTCCATAGATGGACTCCTTAATGACAGATCTGTATGGTGCTGGGTAAAACATCCATAAAGGGCCTCTGCCCTGTAGTGCAGGGTCTGCTGATGTATCTGTTGAATCTTTTCCTATTTTATATTATGATTAGGTAGTCAAAAGGGTATTTGTATTTTATCTTTGTCACGATAGGGACTTTGAAAACTGAATATATTGCTGTAAATTTTCGGAAATGATGATTTTGAATGGCTTTTGTTGCGTATGGCAGGGGGATATTCCACCATTTTTTAGGCAGCTGCCATTTTGAGGGCGCACTTATCCTGGTCCTGCATATATCTGCAGAACTTTTTGATATTTAACGCACCTATTTTGCATCCGAAGAAGAAACGACTCCGTATCAGTCCGCGTACCGGGATTTTATCAATTCCGTATTTTCGGCGAAGGATGGATGGTATTGTTTCCACCCCATTTCGAAATCGGCTTTGCTTTTTAAAATCTTCGGTACTGCGTTCCCTCTGCTGTTTCGCCCTCTGGTTCGATTTTGATGATACCGTTTTCCTGCTTACACGTTTGAACATCTTAGGATGACACTTCTCTTTATGTGGGCAATCCTGGCACTGGCTCTTTTGGAAAGAAATGGTACACTGGCCGGTTCCCTGGTTATAGCTGCAGCTTTTCGGTTCATGCCCGCCGGGGCATTTGATGACTTTCCTGCCATCTTCGCTGAATTCAAAATCAGCCATGATGTCCTCGGCTTCCCGCCCTGTAAGGTTTGTGGTGACAAGGCGTACATTTTTTTCGGCAGCCAGTTCTTCATTTTGCATACCGCTGTAGGCACCATCCGTCACAATCGTTGCTGTTTCAGCCTGTTTTTCCATGCCACCGAGGGTCTCTTTCAGAAACTGGCTGTCACTGTGGATGTTTTGCTCATACTGGTAATCCTCAATGATGCTCCCGTTTTTGCCGGATGCCTCTATGACATTTGCCACGTACCCACGGTGTTGTCTCCCGGCTTTTTCGCGGTATGTCGCATCCGGGTCTGCAGGGTTCTGCAGAATGGCCGCATCCATGCCGCCGTCTTCTTTGGTACGCAGGCGGTAGGTTCCGTCTTCCCTTTGCACGGCCTGCTCTTTCAGCACACGCAGAAGAAGCTGGTAGCTGCTGGAATCATCATAATCTGCCCCGCAAAGTTCTTTCAATGTGGCCGCATCCTTTAGGACAGCCTCTATCTTTGCGGAAGTTTCCTCACTGTGGTTGTGGTATATGACACGGTTCCTGTCATCCGCTTCTGTGTAATGCCGCAGATGTTCAGGGATCTCACGGGTTTTTGCCATTTCTTTTGCGAGGTTTGCCACGCAGGTGTAGAGCAGTTCCAGACGCCCCATCCGCTTGATATTGGAAGCAACCATCAGGCTGTCCATCCGTTTCAGGCTGCTGTCGATCCTCATCAACTCCGCCATTTCCGATGACAGGGAAGTGATGGTTTCATGAAGGAGATCCACACCTTGCTCTGTTTCATATGCGGCGCACCTTGCGCGGAAACGGCTGAGTGTTCTGTCGCTGAGCGGCTGTTCTGCAAAAGACGTTGTGTGGAGGGCATACTGAAACCGGATGTCGAACATCAGGGATTCCAACAATTCATCATCTGAAAGATTTGTCAGTTCCTTGATCAGAAGTGCACCGATCTGGACATTAACAGGCGTGTTTGGGCGTGAATCCTTATCGCTGTATAAGACAGCATACGGGATTTCATCAATCTTGGGAAAAATAAATTCTGCAAAATATTTCGCCCATGACCTGTCAAGGAATTTCTTTTCCCTTTCAGTCAATGTGTTTAATGGATCAAACAGGGAAAGCTGTTGTTCTTCTAATCGATTTTGGACAAAGGACATAAGATGGCCTCCAATCATTCTTGCTGTTTCCATTATACCTGAAATGAATGGAAAATACAGTATTTTACAACAATATATTCAGTTTTCAAAGAACAGTTATCGTTCAAAAAGGACGTACCTTTTGACACCTAAATCATATTATATCCAAAAGTATTATGGTAATCAACGGAAACAAACTATTTCGTTTGTCTATCATTTGTGTTGCCAGATGTGGTAGAATACAATAGGTTCAAAAAATAATTGGAGGTAGATTATGAAAAGAAAAATCAGGAAACTCTTAGCAGGCACTGTATTCGTTTTGTCTCTGTGCGCTATACTGGGCGGAGGCCAGGTCCAGGCGGCCTCAAAGCCAAAGACACTATGCAAAAATGCAAGTAACAATGTTTCATTTTCCGCTGATTTAACCGGCAATGGCAAAAAGGATTCCATTAAGCTAAAGCTGACGAAAGATAAGTATCACCCGCCAATCAAAAAGGTACGGGTATATATAAATGGCAAAAAAGCTTTGACCATTAACGACAAAGCCGGAAGCTATTCCGTTGATGTCCATTATATCCATATGTCCAAAACGAAAAACTTTTTGCAAATACAGACAACCTGGAATAATGGCATTCATAATGTCAATAACATTTACCGTTATGATAACAAAAAGAAAAAGCTTGTAAAGGTTTTAGATTTATCCAATGAATTCGCAAGGCCTGGTGCAGCGGTTAAAGTCAAAGGCAGTCAGGTTCAGATCGGTTACAGCTACCAGCCGCCGGAAACAGGCTGGATTCACTGGAACTATACATATATCTACAAAAATGGAAAATTCAGGCTGAAATCAAACACTGCCACAGTTAAAAGCAGTCTTGGCATTCCTTCCTCCAGGCCTGACAATTATGGAAAGTATTTCAAAAAAAGCCAGTTTGTCGCGGCAAAGCCTCTCAGCTTTTATAGCAGCACGGACCTTAAAACCGTGTCCCTTACCGCTAAGAGAAATGATGTTCTGTCCCTGAAAAAGATTAAGATCGTGGGGCGTAATATGTATCTGCAGTTTAAAAAAGGAAACGCGACCGGCTGGCATAAGGTTCATAACGGTACATCACAGTGGTTTTATGGTGTATCCAGCCGGCTGGCCGGGTAATCAAGAATGATGAGGAATGAAGGATGAAAGAATCAAAAAACTTGAAAACAAGATTAGGAATATGCCTTTTGTGCATACTATTTATTACAATTATGGTGAATAGCTGTAACACAGCAGAGAAGAAAGATACGCCCGCCAAAAGCAAAGAAAAACAAAAAAATACAGTCGATAAAATCATAAAAAATAATAGCAGGGAAGTTCTTGACACTCCGGAAGATGACGGCGCCATTCCTCCGGCCACGGATCCCCTGGGCGCAGTCCAGCTGTTTTACCAGGGATTTAACGAGCATAATACAGATTACATGGATGTAGCCGCACTTGATGGAACTGAGTCCGGAATGAAGGCAGTTCTTGGAAATGATATAGCTGAGTACTGGGAAAACCATGATGCTGACCAGGGAAGCTATTTTAATGTTGGCATATTTACCAGTTATGAGATAACGGCTGAAGTGCAGAAGCCTGTGGCTGACCTGGCATCATTGCAGGATTCACTGGCTTCGGATTACGGCTTTCAGGGAACGATTGAAGAGGCTTATGAGATTGACTTCAACCGTATTATACATGGAACGGAAGATACCGTCACAAAGAAAAATAATTACGCACTGGTTGTAAAGACAGACGGCTACTGGTATCTCGTAAAACGGGAATTATCCTGATAGCATAATAAAGCAGAAACCGTTTAGGGACACCCCATTTTCAATTTGGGACGGGGCATTTTTAAAAATGCCCCGTCCCAAATTGCTATCTCAGAAGCTGCAGAATCTGCCCTGTATCCTGATTACTGTGTGCAAGCATGGACTGGGACGACTGACTTAAAATCGAAAGTCTGATATATCCCATATATTCCTTCGCCATATCCACATCACGGACACGGCTTTCTGCTGCCTGCGTATTTTCTATCGTATTGTTCAAATACTGCTGGTTATGCTCCAGTCGTTTCGAAAGGGCACCGTAAGAGCCGCGGATAGCGGATACCCGGTCAATCGCATCTCCTACCATTCCGATTGTCTGTCTTGCCTTTTCCTGGGTCGTAATATTCATACGGTCCATTCCAAGCGCCTTCGCTGAGAGATAATAGCGCGGAACTCCCAGTGTGTCATTCCGCCCAGCCCCTATATGGAGGATGATTCCACCGGCATAGCTGTCATCTTTCGGCCCGGGGATGTCCGGCGTCACCGGCTGGGTTACGTACTCCGGCTTCTGCGCTGCCGGCGGATCCGGCTGGGTAGGGATACGGAATACCCCTGCGTCCGGGTGGAATTTCAGATCCAGTGAAACCTGGCCGGGCGTACCGTCCGGATTTGTATATGTGATATCAAGTGTCTGGTCTTCTCCTCCCATCCACAGGAATGCATAGTTCTTTTCCGGCTCATGGATGAGCCCCTGCGTCCAGTCCTTTGTCTTTCCACCCGCTGATGTGGCAGTAATCTTAACCGTGGCAGGATCCACCCCTGCAGGCAGCGGCAGTCCCGTGCCGTCAAGACCGGCGCCTGCATCAAGAGGCGGGTCTGTCTTAAACAAATAGACCGGATAAGCGTATGTATTCTCCCCGTTTTCATCGACCGCTCCGGAAGTACTGTAAAGTCCCTCTCCGGCCGTTCCCGGACGGACCGTCGTATTATCGCCGGTAACGGTAAGCGTTCCCGCCTGAGTGTGGTTTCCGTCGCCGTAAGACATAATATTTCCGCCGTTATGAGTCATGCCGCCGATCGCATCCACGTTCACCCTCTTGTCCGGATCTGACGGATCGCCGATGGTTACATTTCCGCTGGAGGAATCCCGTCCTGCGCCGATTCCTGTGGAGTCCGTAGAACCCTTTGCATTCACAGTTCCCTGCCTGATCTCAATGTCGCCGCAAGAGCTGCCGCCATATCCAGAACCGATACCGACACCATTCATACCGCCCTCTGCGTTGACTGTCCCCGTAGTATCAATGAGAATGGTATCCGTCACACGGGAGCCCGAACTTCCGGCGCCGATTCCCGCGCCGTTGCGTCCGCCCTTTGCATCCACACTGCCGCCTGTAATCTCAATAGCGCCGCATTTTCCAATCCAGGAAGCGCCGATTCCGGCACCGTCATCTCCGCCTTCCGCACTGACATTGCCGCCCTTGATCGTTATTTTGCCGCTGGTTCCCTGACAGCCTGCACCGATTCCTGTGCCATGCTCCATACTGCTTGCCGTAATATCGCCGCCTTCAATCGTAATATCGCCATTGGTGGCCGTGCTGCCCCAGCCGCCTCCGATTCCGGCACCGTGGGCTACACTTTTCGCCTCAATATGACCGTCAAGAATCTTGATATCTCCTACTTTGGAATCATTCGCGCCGCCAATCCCGGCGCCGCCAACGCCGCCAGACGCTTTTACAATTCCCTTTTCAATCGTGATATCACCGAATGAGGATCCATTGCCCGCGCCGATTCCCGCGCCATTGTTGCCGCCCTTTGCCTCAATATTTCCACCTTTTATAGTAATGGAACTTGTCTGATCCGTAAGCTTCGCCGCACCGCTGCTTCCTATTCCGGCGCTTCCGTTTCCGCCTTCCGCGATCAGCTTTCCGGCATCTGTCCCATTAATGGTAAGATCCGTCCCTGCACCTACGGCAATTCCTGCGTAGTCCCTGCCGCCTGCAAAGATGCTGGTCGCACCGTCAGTGAGCGTAAGGCTCACATGATTCCCCTCTCCCAGGTCAAATGCGCTTCCGGTATCTGTCTCGCAGTGAATTTCACCCAGTGTCAGGCTGACATCCCCTGCTATGTTATCCGCAAGCCTAATGCGCCCGCTGAATTCATTTCCCGCCGGATCCGCTCCCTTTCCTCCGGATATAGTAAGCGGCTTATTCGTCTTAATCACCAGAGTCTGTCCGTCCGCATCATACTCCCAGTCCGTTCCCTCAGTACCGCCGGATACTGTAAAGGGCTTTATGGAATCCAGCCAGTTAAATGAGCCTGCCGCAGCGTCATACTCTGCCGCAAGAACCCGTTTTGCCCCTGTGGAATCTGTCACTGTGAGAACATTTTTCGCAAGGCCGGGATCCAGCCACAGCTTACTGCCCTGTCCGAAATCAAGTACTGCACCTGTCGCATTGCCGTTATAAGAAATTGCCGCAACGTCATTCAGCCCACTAAGTCTTGTCCACGGCATATCGGTGTCCTTCAGCACAGTCCCTGCGGAATTCTTTACCGTACCGTCCGCTGTCGTAATGGAAGCAGCGACTGATGCATTGTCGATTACCACATCCTTCGCATGAATCGAATTCGATCCTGCAACAGAAGGATCCCCCACGATTACCGCACCGCCGTCGAAGCGCACCGTATCGTCCATATCACTTGTAAATTTATCAATTTTAAGCTGTCCTGATCCTTTGAAGGCCGTATTAATCGTACCATTCAGTGTAATCCCGCTAAAATGATTTTTCCCCTCATACCGGACCTCTGTATCTGTATCAATCTGCAGGGCGTCATCACCGTTCGAGAGCTGGACGCCGCTTAAGGTAACTTTACCATTTCCCTGCAGGATAATCTTATTCGTCGTGGATGTTGTTCCGGCAGCCTTCATGGAAATCTTTATATCATCAGCTGCCTTTACGGTCAGTACACCCGTATTTGCATCATAATCAATGTCACTGGCCTGTGCCCCTGTCACGATCAGATCGCCGTATTCCAGCGGAGGTGTGGGCGCTGCCGGAGTGAAATCTGTCGGCGCCGTTCCGCCTGTACTTGTCGCTCCGCCGGAATAAACCGGATAATCCTTTGGGTAAATATTTTTCACACCGCTGGTTGTTGTATCAAGCTGGAACAGGCTGACCGAATTTCCAAGGTCTGTATCTGCTGTCAGATCAACTGCCTTCAGATCTCCGGAAATAATTCCGCCGCGCCCGTTTCCCGTAGCAGCGAGAAGGCTGCGGACAAAGGAACCCACCTCTGCCGGTCCAGTATTGAACTTCGCCGCAAAGTCAGACGTGCTTCTGAATTTCCCATTTGTCAGCGTGCTTATAGCGTCATTCAAAGATTTTCCCCCGATCACCTCATTAAACAGCTTCGTTAGGCCCGCCGACACCGTGGCCGCATCCACCGTGGCTGCAGGCGTGCCGCCTCCCGCAATCGAAGCCCCTAAATACATGCACGCAAGATACCCGGTTCCATACTGGCTGGCAGTGGAACCCGAGCCTAGCTGCTCCCTTCCGATCGCTGCCGCAATCTCTGCATCCGACGAAGTCCCGGTAATCCTCATGTAGGAGAGCCAGTTGTCGGGACCTGACGCCGTCTGCGCCATGCCTTCTATGAACCAGTCCGGAAATTTGGCGACTTCTGCGGTCAGGTTTCCATTGGAAACTGCCGTCTTTCCAAACATACCTGACGTTACAGCCTCATCCATAAACGCATGGATCATCTCATGGGCAATGGTAGCTTCCAGCTTCTGCAGCCCGTCCCTGTCCGTAATTCCGGCAAGGACAGACGTATTGACACCCAGTGTATATGTAATAAAATCCTCCCTTGAGGCAAGCGTTCCGTCTCCTGATATCGTACCGGAGGAGCCCGCACCGGCCTTTACGTATGCCAGCGTGGTAGAGCCGCCGACGGCTCCCTGTGAAAAATACTCAAGCCCGATGCCGATGGAAGAACCGTTCAGATAAGAAAATGCCGGATAGCTTTTCATGATATTCTGAACCGTATTCGGTATAATCTCTGTCTTTAAGATATCGCTTAAATCTTTCCCACCGATAACAATGCCGGAAGGGGTTGTCGCCGCGCCTTCCGGAGACTGGCTTGTGGTCACCTGGTCATATGTTTCTGTGTAAATGATGCTGACCTCGCCCTTTTTTGTGCCTGCGAGCACTTGGTCAAGCGTCTGCACCTGGGGCGCTGTTTCCTGAAATGCGGCGAGGCTGTTTGCCTGCACATCTCCTTCAAATATATTTTCATACTCCAGTCCTTTATCCTGGAACAGCTTTATTCCGTTAAAATTCGCGGTCTTTGAGATACGCTCCACCTCGTCGTAGAGCTGATTCAGCTCCTTCTGAAGCGCCGCCCGGTCACGCTCATCCGTATAAGTTCCGTTCGCCGAAGTTGTGGACAGCTCAACAATGCGGTTGAGCACTGTATGAATCTCGGACAAAGCCGCCTCCCCTACCTGGACAAGGGACAGTCCGTCCTCTGAATTCTGCTCCGCCTGCTCCAGTCCAGTAATCAACGCCCTCATTTTTTCTGAAATGGCAAGTCCTGCCGCGTCATCCGCACTGCGGTTGATCCGGTAGCCGCTTGACAGCTTCTCTAAGGTTTTCCCAAGCTGTCCCTGAGTCCTCCCCAGATGTCCTGATGCGATCCGCCCGCTGGAATTATCGCGGATTCTCATATCTGCCATATCAATCTTCCTTTCCTTTTGGGAGACTGCAGTCTCCCTTATTTTCCTCTGCTGCTTATTCCGCTATGCAGCATATACTATCTAATTCAGCCGGTTAGTCCCATACCCCTGCAGCTGTCAGTGAAACCGGCTGCCCGCAGACCGGACAGGGAATCCCCTCCGTACTCTCTGACGGCCACACCAGAAGCGGACCGCCGCAATCCGGGCAGACACCTGTAATCTTCCGCCCCCGGCCGTCCCTATGCTGGTAGATAATATTCTCCGCAGCCACAAATTTATGGCAATGATTGCAGATCGCAGTCCTGCGGTCAATCCGAAACCATGCGTTCTCCTTAAGTGCTGCCGCAAGCTGCGGATTATTCCGCGAGACCTTAAGCGCTGTCTCCGGATTGCAGTCCTGCTGCCCTCCGCCTGTATACAACTCTGCGTGATAACCGCACCCTGAACATGTTCCCTGTAAAATCGTGCCCATGGAATGCCTCCTTGTTCCTGTCTATATTTTCGGAGCAATTGTTTATACTCCTTTTGAACATGCAATTGCTAATTATTTCCTTTTTAATATAGTATAGCAACTTTGGCCAAATGAAGCAATGAGACTTTTCTTAATATTTAATTTAGGGGACACCCCATTTTCAATTTGGGACGGGGCATTTTTAAAAATGCCCCGTCCCAAATTGCTTCTAACTTAGGAAATTCTTATCCGCATAAACTACCTTATACCGATTTTTATGTTTTTCAAAATAAAATGATATCAGCCTTTCCGAGAGAAACCCTGGGTAGCGGTTCTGGTAATGGTCTTCTTTTTCCCCGCCGTACCCTGCCGCCTGAAATAAAACAGGGAATAACCACGTACACAGTTCATCCAGTACTTCTTTTCGCATAATGAACATATTACAGGGGGAATACAGGTTCCTCCCAAAAAACTCTTCCGCCTGATTATATTCCATCCCCCGGTTTTCTTTTAAATACTGCATCATATATTCCCAGTCCGAAGCATCATGACGCTCCCTGTAATTGTCCGCCACACTTGGTGCAACATATAACGGTACCGGCAGGATCACGTCCACCTCATTCTTTCTCATGCACTCCACCCAGTCCTCTGGAAGAATAAAACGCCGTCTGTAATGCGCCATTCCCACGATATCCTCCTTTGCATTCTTCCAGATCCAGTAAAGAGCCGTCAGCTCGCAAAACTGCTTATTCCTGGCAGAAATGTGCTTTCCTGTATCATCCGTCACCATTTTATCTGAAAGACGTTCCCGGGTAAGGGCCGCTCCTGCCTGGATCTCCTTTTCATAAGGAGTCGGTTCATACAACTGCTGCAACGGTTTGTCAAATACTGACCGGACTACATACACTGCCGCAGATTTCTCTGTTTTATCGTTAAGTTTCTCAATCTTGGAAAAACTCCGCCCGGTACTGGTAAAATATTTCTGCAGATAAGCGTTCCGAAGCTGCCGGTCCAGTTCCACCGTTACCGGATGGATTTTTTCAAAACCAAGGCCTTCAAGATACTCTGTGATCCGGGGATGGTAAATTCCCCTTGTTCCGATATATACCGGATACTCTGTATGTAAACCTGCATGTTCATCCAGTCGGATGACCGGGGTGCTTCCAATCCTTTCAGGGTTGTGCTCCTCATTATCATATAAATATGCCTCTATTACCACCCCCGGATTCAAGTACTGCAAATACACTCCCAGTGTCCGGGCTCTCGAATGTGCTCCAACGATATAGATTCTCTGCGTCATGCCCATCTGTCCATACTCTCCCTTTCCTTTAACACAGCCTAGCCGGCCCACTTACAGCCTCCGGCCTGTCACATCGGAATCCCACATATATTCCAGTGCAGTTCTGTCCTCGCACTCCTCCAGGCTGCCGCGCTGGAAGAATCCCGTATTGTCCCTGCTCCAGCACACATCCTCACGTATTACCCTTGCGGGGCATCCCGCAAGGAGCACATGGTCTCCGAAGCGGGAGGAGGTTACTGTCCTCGCCCCTGCAACCGAGCCTGTACCGATCTGTGCACCGGCAAGCAGAACGGTCTCATAACCGAGCCACACCTGGTTCCCTACTTTCACATCTTTTGGTATGTTCACTCTTTTATGGCTGCTCCGGTCAAAAATATGATGGTCATCATGTGTCCGGATTACAATTCCCGATGACAGCATGCAGTCCCTTCCTATTTCCAGCCTGGCATCCGAAACCCAGAAACCGGCCTGTTGGATGGACGTATGATCCCCGATGGTACAGAACGCATTGTTCCCGGAATGAATATCCAGATGATTCACCGACAGATTCCTTCCTATTTTTACTGTGTTATTTTTTCCATAAAAGAAGATTGTAATATTTTCTGGAATGGTTTCGTCGAACAGGATACTGTTATGAAATTCATCCTGATATTCCTTTTCAGGAAGCCTCCTGACCAGATCCCTGCTGCTGATTACGTATTCTGTCGAAAAAAGATCATGGATGTAACAGATATCAGGTCCCGAATCCCCCAGTTCTCTTGCAATCACATCCCTTACGGTTTTGAACTTGGGAAACAGCACCACCAGTGTATTTTTTAGTTTCTTTAATTCCTGCAGTGATATTACCGGAATACCGTCATACTCGTGCGTATCTGAATTTTCCCATCGTTTATCTGCAAGATAACTGAAGGTGATCCTGCCTTCCAGCCGGTCTTTTATCTGCTCATAATTCTGTCCGATGCCATATCCCACAATTGTCCCGTATGCGCCTAAATCCTCTGTCCTGATCATTCTCCTGTTTCACCTCATCCCAGAATCATCCGCCTTTTTTGTAAAGCTCCTCCAGTCGCTCTGCCGCAGTCCGGATATCATATCCGGCACCGGCTATCTTTTCATCCTGTCTGTCCCGTCCTTCATTGATCCGGCACCCTGCCAATTCCTCTGCCCAGAGCATTTCGTCCAAAGGAAGAAATGTCACAAGATCTGTAATCCGTACCTCCCCTGTCACACAGTCGGAAACCAGACACCTTAACCCGGCTGCCTGTGCTTCTATGGCTGAGATCGGAAGACCCTCGAAGCGCGATGGAAGACAGAACAGATCCATTCCCTGCAGATAATCCTCCGGGTTATTCCTCCAGTCCATGCACAGGACACTGTCCCCGATGTCAAGCCGGCCGGCCAGCCTTTTTAAGCTTCCAAGCTGCTCCCCTTCCCCCAGACAGAGCAGAAACAGGGCAGGATTACGTTCATGGGCCCTGGCGAATGCCCTGATTAAAAATTCCTGGTTTTTCTGATAGCTGTATCTTCCTGTATTTCCAATTACAATCCGTCCCCCAAGGTTCAGAGCCTCGCGAATCTGCCTTCTTTTTTCCGGATGGAAATGGTATCTTTCCACGTCGATTGCATTCGGCAGGATCTGAATCCGGTCCGCCGGAACTCCCGGTCCATACAGCCAGTCCGCCGCCAGCGCCGAACAGGCGCATACATCCGTGGCATATTCCATAGAAAACAGACTTTTATACCTCTCATGCTCCTCTGTCTGTTTCTGGCGCTCCCTGTCGTCCGGCACATCAATCCCTGTACTGTGAGAATGGACGATCACCTGCCCGATTCCCATTTCCATAGCCGTCTGCTCAATTAGGAAGCCCCTCCATGAACTTGTGTGAAGATGTATGGCGTCATACCCGCGGCCAAGAACCCGGATGACCTCTTCCTTAAGCCCTTCCCGGCTGTCCCTCTGCGTATTCTGCAGCATATGTACCGGAAATCCGTATTTCCGGCATTCGCTAGTCTGCCTGAGTGCTTCCGCGCCCTTTGTCAGAAATGCGAACTGGTATTTCTGCATGTCCATAAAGCCCATATGATTAAATATGTAGCGGTATACTCCGTTATTAATATCCACTGGGGTCATATGTAAGATCTTAATCCTGTTTCCGGTCATCATTTCCTCCCATATATCCCTTCACCATTTCCTGCCGTCCTTCCCTCCTGTACGTCCTTTCACCGTTTCCTGCCGTTCTTCCCTCCCGTCTGTACATCCCTTCACCATTACATATACTCTGCACCCTCCAACATATCCAGGAATACCCTGCTGTCCGAAGACAGCTTTTCCATAAGCCTGTCAACCATCCCTGTCAGTACCGCATTTTCTTTATGAAGCCCTAAAAAGGCAGACAGTTCAAAATCCTTTTTCTTGACAATTCTGACGCCCAGGTTCTGACGCTCCCTGACCCCGCCCGCATCATCATACGTTACAGAAATGTCTGCAATCTCTTTTAGCCTTTCCGTGACATTTACTGCATTCTCCTTATTCCATATGATCAGATCCCCGCCGTCGCAGTCAATATTCCATCTGTGCAGTCCGGACCATCCCTCATAAACCGCCTCGGCCCGTCTGTGGTTCATGTACATCCGCCCGTCCGTTTTCAGGACATACAGACATTCCACAAGGCTCCTCCACGGGTCAATGCAGTGATCTAGCGCATTGTCCACAATGATATAATCCGCATAATTCCTGCCAAATGTATTTCCCAAAAACTCAAACAGCCCAAACTGGCATCTGTAATCCTTTTTATATCCATCCTGTATCCGGTCATTGATTACATTATAAAAATGTGCCAGTGCATCCACCGGGACAAGCTTCACCGTACCTCCATGCCCCAGCCTGCTTCCGAACCTGGATACAAGCCCGCATCCTATATCCATGACGGTTTCATCCGCCCTTATTTCCCGGAGGATCTCTTTATGGTCAAAGCTGTCGTTTTTCCTACACATGACATTGTATCCATGATTCCTGCCCCGCCGGTCTGCCACTTCCTTTACCCAGTACGCGGCTTCGCTCATCAGATGATCCAGCCATGTCTGGAAAGCTTCCCCCAGCTCCACATTCCACCTGAATACCATATTCTGGTGACAGAGCCTGAGGATCCTGTTTTCGTATGCATCCTGTATGTCATGTCCTGACTTTACGTCAGTATGATCTGGAAACTGATCCCTGATACGGCCCTTTACGTCTTCTGCGGCAGCATAATCGAATATCCCTATTATTACAGACAGTCCCTTATCCCCACGGCACATCTCTGCTGCCTTATCCACAGAAATAACTTCGTATCCATGAATCCTGCTGCCTTCCAGCTCCCTGTCCATATCACAGAATGCAGTTATGGCATATCCCTCTTCATCCAGCATGGGAACCAGCCTTCTCCCGTAATTCCCCGCTCCCCATACAATACATTTCCTGGTCAACTGTACATCCTCCTTACATTAGTGCGTCCATCCCCGTGTTTTTGTCACCGCCAAGCCAGTCATCCAGCATGAAATCCTTCAGTTCCGGAATCTCTGTACGGCTGTACTCCGAGGATGTAAATTTCAGAATCTCATCGCAGAACTCACTGGAAGGCATGTCCCCCGGCAGTTCCGTGAAGATTTCCGCAAATTCTTTACAGTACCGGAAAATTCCGGAATGTATCTTTTTTAGGATTTCCAGCTGGCTCTCTGTTCTTTTTTCTGTCTCATATACATATTCCCCTTCCCTGCTGATCCTGTAAAAGGACGGAAGATATGAAGTAAAGATACACTCCAGGAAATCGCACAATGCGAAGATCCTTAAGTCCTTCTCATGTGCAGATCTTTCTTTAAAATATGCCCATACCTGAACGGCATCCTTTGAGGCAATGCCGCTTACACTCTTCTGGAAATAAATCCCCTGTAATTTCCTCCCTGTGATACTCTCAAGCAGGGACTGGCAGGTTCCTCTTGACATAAAGTCAACATAAAAAACGGTATCATATCCCTCCAGGCCAAGTGTTTCCAGATATGCCCGGTAATTTTTCTCCGTCTCCCCTCCCCGACCTGCAAGTTCCAGCGCCTTCCGGGAGACCATGAGATAAAGATCTTCCGGAAGCGCTGAAAGCTTCCATGCTTCTGCAAGCTGGCGGAAAATCTTCTGTAGGATCCACCCGTCCCTTGCTGAAAACAGGAGGACAGCATCCTTATAGCTTCTGACCTTATGAATCATCCATACAGTAAAGGATAATGCCAGCGGGGCAATGAATGCATAGCCGAAGTGTTCTGCATCCGCGATGACAGGAGTTCCTTTCGTCCCGCTAAGGACAAAGGGATCCCGGAACACCTCTGCTGCCAGCATCCCGAGCATGATCCTGCTGGGGACAGATTTCAGGTGAATGAAAGCGTCGCTGTAAGCGGAGCACTCCATCATCCGAATGGACGGCATGATGAGAAATGCATCGATCCCATGCCTCTTTGAGGCATCATAATCAGCCTCTTTATGATCCCCGATATGGAGAATGTCTGTCCTCCCTGCCTTTCCCTTTAACACCTCAAACAGCCTTTCCGGCTTACGTGTACGGTAATCGCAGGAAACCAGAAGCTCCGTATACCCGGTTATTCCGTACTGTCCGAGCAGCTCCCCCAGAAGCTCTGCCGGAAGGTACATATCGGACACAAGATATACCTTTTTCCCCTGCCGGATGCAGTATTCCATGCAGTGCTTCATTCTTTCCCTGACACAAAGTACAGATTTCTCCTTTTCAAGCTCCCGGGACAGCAGATCCAACATCTCTTTTTCTGACAGATGGTGCTTTTCTGCAAGATATCCGTAGATCTGATAAATGGTCGGTTCACATTCCTTCCCAAGTCCGCGCTCTGCTGCCTTCCTTTCTTCGGAAAAGAGAAACGGGAAGCGGTCCCCGAGCTCCCTGTCCACCAGGGAAAATACATCTGCCGGTTCATAGACCTTTCGCATCAGCAGCGTATCAAAAATATCAAATGAAATAATCTCATGGCTGTCAATTTCCCGTCTGAGGTCATCACAGGTCAGCTTATAATAAGGCATGTCATGTGTCCTAACTTTAATCTTCTGTGCAATATCATTTCCATATATGTCCGACACAAGGATTCCGTTGCCCGCGCACCATCCCTGAATTCTTTTGTAAATAATTCCAAGAACCGACGGCCTTGCAACCACCACAATCTTCCTGATGTGCCTTTCCACGACCTCATCCGGCGACAGCACCGGAAGACCGCAGAAAGTCTCCCCTGTCCTGGCAGCGTCCACAACCCCGGCAATCGGATAGTCCCCGCAGCTAGTGATGACAGCCTGCGCATTGATCCCTGTTCCATAGATTGCGAGCGGCTCTTTCCCTGCCGGATCATAGGCATTTCTGAATGCCTGTATAATTTCTTCCTGTTCTTTTCCCATTCCGTTTCCACCCCCTGCTTACTTAAAATATATTAAAAACTCCTCATTGTTCCGGACATTCGTGATTCTTTTATCCAGGCTCTGGACATCCCTTTGCACGGTATCGCCTGCCAGCCATTCTGCCATGTCATCCTCACATGAAAAGGCTATGCCATTCTCATTTTTTATTACCTGTCTGTATACATTTCCGCTTTTCGTGCTGGTAAGGATAAAGCAGCCGGCCTCGTAAGCTTCATAATAAGTGTAGCTGTAAGTTTCAGGCCATACGGAGCCGATATAGGCAATATCTATACTGTACTTCTGCAGTGCTTCCGTCATCGTAAGGGCACTGCCGGAACCGGGAAGCCTTACCGGAATATAGGTGACATTCTGTATTCTCAGGTCATCCGGGCATTCCCCCAGACAGTAGAAGTCATATGCGTGGCCGAATCTGTCTACAAGCCCCGCGAACTGCTCCCAGCCTTTATGCCATATGGCAGTACCGGTATACGCAATCCGGAGGGGGCTGTTTGTCCGTTTCGTGAAGGGTCTGTAATCATATTTCAGATGGGGGATTACTTTGATCTGGATATTCTTATAAAACTCCTCCACCCTTGCCCAGGTATCTTCGGATGGCGCGATCAGCAGTACGTTATGTCTTTCGAATACAGACTGATGGAACTGCAGATGGGATTTCCGTTCTTCATTTGCAGTACAGGAAGGGCATCCCATATTCCCGTCCATGTCAATGCAAAGTCTTTTGTCCCTGTGTAAAAAACGGTTAAAGCAAAGGCAGGAGTAATCGTGTATATAATATAAGATGCTTGTTTCCACTTCGACTGAATCCAGCAGCGCCCTCATTGTTCCATGGCTGTAGTACAGACTGTGTATTACCATGCCCCTGACCTTGGGGGAAAGCCCTGCCAGTTCTTCCGCTGTGAATATCCCCTGGTAACGTCCGTCAGAGCTTACTGCCAGAACGGAACTCTCCCTCTTCCCTGACTGGTAATACAGCAGGGGGACGATTTCCACTGTATGGAATCCTGCCTGATGAAGCTGTCCCAGCTGACCGTCTATGAATTTCCGCGAGCCGTTCGTCTGCCACATCGCATGGATCCCACCGCATATGGCAATGGTACTGCCAGCTTCCATCTGTCCTGCTGCCTCTAATTTTCTTTCCTTCTGCTGTACCAGTTCCATGGTTACGATATCAATCAGGTCAAAATCTCCATACTGCTTTATCTGAACCGAGATCTCTTCGAAATAATGGTTACAGACAATTACCAGTGTCTCATTCACTGACTCTTCCTTCAGTTTTTCAGGTGGAAAAATATCTTTTCGGTTCAGTGTACTCCCCCACTTATCCGCATTATTGTCCACGAAATAAACTACTCTTCTATCCAATAGCTCTTTGTACAGTGTGTAAAAATTCCCCGTTCCCCAGACAACGATCCTTGTGTATCTTCCAAGAATATCTCTTAAATATCTGCCCATAAATTCTTTATCCTTTTTCGCGGCTATTCTGTATAGTTGCGTCATAACTACCCAGCAGACCGGCGCATCTACTGCTTAGGCAAACTGTCAAAAAACTAATGAGTTTTCGTACAGTCTGCCGGGAAATAAAAGCTCATGAATCCTAACCATGTCACATATATCTCCCGGCTGGTATAAGAAAATCATCTGTTTTTCTTCTATACCTTCCCTCATTAGGTTTTCTTTCATTTCCTGCTGGTAAAGCCTGCTTGAAATAATAACCGCATCGCCTGTCCCACTGCATTCCGAAAGGCCAAAGACGGGACGTCCTTCAAATTCATCATCTGTTTTCCATGTAACAATAAAATACAAATCACACTGGATATCGCCAGCCAGCTTTCTGTAAAAATCCAAAACTGCCTGTGTATGCCTGCCGGTTCCGTATACCCCAATCCTAAGTCCTTTTTTATGAAATGGGAGATTTTTCATCTTATTAGTTACTTCTGCCCGGAACTGGTTCCTGAAATCCTGCAGCATGGTCAGATACTGGTCTTTGGAATCCCAAAAAGTATTGATAAAAGTGTCTCTTTCCTGTTCATTCCATTTTTCAAGTTCCTGCAGGACTGACAGAAAAACAAAAATTGTGTTAAAGGACGGTTTTTCTGCTTGAAACACAGCTGTCCACATTTCAAAAAACATGTAGACAAGCCTCCTTATCTGTGCCGATTTAAAGGCATCATCAGCCGCCTGGTTTAAATATCCGACAGCATGCAGCACTCCTGCTGCAATAAACCTTTCTGTAAATTCGGTGTTTTCTGAGGCGATTCCCTTTTCCTTCAGATATTTCCACATAGAATGCTGAACTGACACCATGTCTGTACATTTCTTTGCAGTTATAGTTCCCATCATAGTAGAACCAGCCCTGCACCTTCTAATATAAAGCTTATCGGGAATACAGCAGACACTCTCTGCTTCCAACGTTGTCCGCAGGCTAAAAAGATTATCTTCAAAATATGTATTTTCCGGAAAAAAAATATGATAGTCTTTTAAAAACTGCGTTCTATAAGCCGACAGACAGGCTGAAGCGGAATAACTTTCGGGAAACCCCTGGTACAAATACTCTTTCCCTGTCATTCTATAGTTGTCCAGCTCTTCCGAATGGATCATACCTTTCTCAGCGGCTGGTATATCGTATTGCATCGACGCATTATAGTATAAAATATCCGTTTCATATATATGTATATATTCCTTTATCTTCCGCCCCATATCCAGACTGACATAATCATCCGAATCTACAAAAATAACATAGTCCCCAGTTGCATTGACTATCCCTTTGTTCCTGGCGGCACCCTGTCCCCTGTTTCCCTGTGACATCAGCCTAATACAGGAATATTCCAGACAATACTTTTCACATATTTTCTCACTTTGGTCAGTTGAACCATCGTTAATCAGAATGATTTCATCAAAAGCTTCTGTTTGCGAAAGCAGGCTTGATATACATTCATCCAAATATTTTTCCACATTATATACCGGCACAATTACTGTTAATTTTTTCATATCCGCTGAACCTGCTCTGCTACTGGAATAGGATATTTTACAGCATCTGAACCATGACAGTGCCCACACATGTCAAGATATCCCTTTTCAGAAAAGCCCATCTGAAATTCAAGCAGAATTTTTTTATCTCCCTCTTTCAAACCATCAAGATCCAGATAATCTCTCTTCCCTATTCCTAATTTCAAATTATCCGACACACTTCTCGCCATAACGCAATAATAGTAACGACTTCCCCTTATTTCTCTGCAAGGTGTTTTGCATTTGTCGAACACCTGGATCATTTCCTTTTCCCGCCCTTTTCTATCAACTGATTCAAAACCATAATCCATCCATTGATTCTCTTTGTCACTAACTGTATACGGAACATGGCTGTTTTCCAGCTTCTCCCGCAACTGCCTGTACTTTGTTTCAAGCCCCCTTATCGTCATAGAGTAATCTGATATACGGATTGTTACTTTGTATTTCCTGCATAAATCCAGAGTCTCTTTATCAGGCATGATGGTTCCATTTGTCGTTATTGAAAATATCACTATCTTTTCACGGTAGTTCTTACCGATATACTGAATGATCTCATCCAAATCCCGATACAAAAAAGGCTCTCCTCCAATTAGGACAAATTCATTTATAATATCAACATGAGAAAAAAAATAGTCTGCACTCTCTTTTGCCGTCTTTATACTCATATCCTGACTTTTTATATCCACGGCATAACATCCATGGGCACATTTCTTACATTTTAATGTGCATCTCTCTGTCAGGCATATTTGCGCCAGTTCAATATAAACCTGATCATTTGCATATACAGACAGAATCGGGAACACACTTTTCATGAATTCCTGATATTCATAAAAGTCTTTTCCCTCTTTTAGTCCCACAGCGTCCAATTGAACTGTTATAGCAGGAATATTTTTCCTGTCTGCAGTAATGACAACCAGTCCCCTGGCTCCACACTCTAAATATTTCTGTAGTGAGATTACTTTTATCCCATTTACTCCCAGTTCCTGCTTTTTTTTATTATTATCTATAAATCCTGCAAAACAGCCTGTCTTTTCCATTATTGCACGGAGCTCTTCCCCAAGCAGTCCTGCCCCAAATATGTAGATTTTTTTTCCTTTGTCCTTAAAATTCTGAGCTATATCCCATGCAATATTATCAAATTCATGCCCTTTATTTTTCCATTTCACTTTCTTAACATCCTCGTTTTTTCATAAATAAATCAGAGAAAGAATTCATTTATTCCACAATCTTTGCAATATCGTATTCCAAAAATCCATATGTTTATCCATATTTCCTTTTTGTGCCATTACATCATGCGCCCTGTCTCCAAACTGTTTTAACAGTTCCCTGTGCTCTGATAAATGGTCTATTCTTCCTGCCATAGTCACATAATCTCCAATAGATACAATATATCCATTAACTCCATCTTCGATATCCTCCCTCACACCTGAAGTTTCAGTAACTATGGGTACCGCACCATTTGCCATCGCTTCCATTACTGAAATACTTCGTCCCTCAAAATCTGATAGATTAATACAGATATCCTGCCGTGTCCAAAACTCTGGGATTTCAGTTCTTTTTATTTTCCCTACGAACTTTACTTTTCCCATTAGGCCAAGGTTCTTAACCTCTTCTTTTAATTGCTGCAGATAGTTGCCGTCACCCGCTATTTCTACTTGATAATTTGTATGCCGTCTTTCCAGTTCTTTCAGAATATGTTCCAAACAGTCCAGCCTTTTTTGAAAACATTCTATCCTTCCGGCATACCCTATTTTTAATGGTTTTACATCATTTAAACTATAGCCCCTTTTATAGGGTTCTATATATTTCACCGGACACGTCATATGCAGAACTTTTTCTTCCTTAATTCCACGTCGTATCATTTCGTTCTGTATATCTCTACTGACAGCAATATACTTATCTATATAATGGTTTAGTTCTGAATACTCCTTATATATCAAAAACCCTTCCTGATGCACAACTGAAATAACACATATCTTTTCAGGATATTTCTTTTTTAGACTGCATGCCGCCAGTAAACTGTCATTCACTACACTAGACACAAAAACACATGGCATCTTATGCCGCAATACCTCTGAAATGTGCTCCAGACTCTCCCAGCCAAATGATTCTCTCTGTTCGGAATTTAACCATATAGTTCTTTCTTTTACTGCTTTTTCAACCTGATATTCCCCATACGGCGAAATCAGGTATGCCTCATATTTTCTCTGTGTTAATCCCTGTAACATACTAATACTCCAAGATTCAACTCCACCAAGCACCAGCCCGTTAGAGCAATCTAAAATTATGCACTGATGTTCCGTGTCATTATCCCACTCTTCTTTGTTTATATTACAGGATACACACTCTGTTACTGCCTCGTAAAAAGTATATATATTGCATGGAGGAATGCCATAGCTTAGAATCGCCTGATACATTTCCCCCGATATGTCCATTGCTGAGACACATACTTTAATGTCCTTCCTGCTTTGAATCTGATAAGGCGGATAAACCGTTTTCCCTTCTATTTTTTTATTCCATTTTCTCTTATCAGAATCTACCCAGTACTTTATATCTATCCCATAATGGCGAAACAATTTATATAGTTTTTTTCCTCTGTCTCCCGTCCCAAAAAACACAAATTCTTTCACAATATTTTATTTACTCCTTAATATTCCTCACATTACTTTTATATGGTTTCAATGCCCCAAGCCCTTTTCTTATAATATGGTCTAAAGAAATAATCTTATTGTGCACTCCCATCCGGGTCAGCTGCTCAGTAATACCCTCTATATCGTCACACGCGATTAAAACAGCAGACTCCTCTTCCTCTTTTAATATTTCCGGTGCATAAATCTTTCTGTCATAAAAAAATGTCCCGCATCTATTTATGTCATTATCCACATAACCATAAATCTCAACCGGAAGCTGTCTTAAAAATTCTGTATATCTTTCCGCAATTTTCCCTATGCCAAATAAGAACAGCTTTCTGTCCACACCATTCTTCATTAGCCAGTCTGTAAAAACCAGCGTCTTCACGCAAAACTTCTTTTTTATTTTTTCGTCCACTGCATCGGCCTCATTAAGCAAAGCTATAATAATCATATCTGTTTCAGGCAACACATCCTCATCCGTATACACTGGAATATTTTTATGAATATTTGCAGCGTTTCTGTCTATAAAAAACTTTATATGAACAGTTCTTTTTAATTCATCATATAAATGCTCTCCCAGTATGCCGCATCCATAAATCCCACATGTTTTAACGCCCGATCGTAACAAATACTCCCCAAAATCCGTTCCACTTTCTCTTGCCTTCATCCATACATCCAATATTCTGAATCTCTTTCTAAGAATTGTCAGTTCCCAAATATAATTCATAAATCTTACAAAGAAAGCATCCAAAAGCAGCTTTAGATCATCCCCTTTAAAAATCTCTTTTTCCCATACAGTACTGATAACCTCCTGTTGTGACTGTACCATGCTTAAAATATTATCTGACGTGTTTTTATCATGCATAACATGTTCATATAAAATCTGGCAGTTTAGAGCAAATGAACACTCTTCCGCCAACATACAAAGCCACAAAAACCAGTCATCTGCTCCATTGTATTTTAATATCGTTTCACTCCAGATAGTAGGAATAGATTTTTTTCTTAGGAGAACCTGTCCCGGTGAAAGGATATGGTTCCATTTACCAAGCATATATTCTTTTGATACTATTTTTAAAAAATTATCATCATTAGGGTAAAAACATTTCTTGTTGTGAATCGCCTTACATATTACCGCATCATTTTCTCCTATAGCCATAAGCTGATTACGAAAATACTCAGGCTCTATCCGGTCATCCTGATCCAAAAATAAAACATATTCTCCCCGGCATTTTCGAAGACCTTTGATTCTTGCTCCATGAATTCCTACATTTTCTTCTGTATTTATAACCGTTATATGTATAAATTCGCCTTTCCAATTTAGGGAGAGTTGAGCATCTGGAGCGTCATTCACAAATATAACTTCTATATAATCTCTAATTCCTAAATATGTCTTGCACATCTCTAACTGAGAAATAATATCCGTCATATATTTCTCTCCATAGTAAAGAGGTACTATAACACTTATAACTTTCATTTTCTCTCCAAACTTTATTTTTATTATTTAGAAAACAACAGATATGATTTTTCGTGGTTTATCCCATACTATATTTTTTATATTTATTCCCAACATATTCAATTCTTCTATAATCTCATCTGCCACTTTTCTTTCTTTTACTGCAATCACAATTTTAGAATATTCCAAATTTATAATTTGTTTAGGGTGTATGATATTTCTCTTATCACATTTATTTTTGTCCACCCATGCTACTATATTACAATAACAATTATCCAAAATTTGCAAATGAAAAGCCTGTCCTACTTCACCCGCACCATATAAAATAATATTACTATTTTTTTCTACCATAACATAAGGAAACAAATACACACTTCCAACCTGTATATCAAAAATTTGTTTTAACCCGGGACTTATGAATGTCCAAATATACATTTTCAATTGTTTTACTAAACTATATTGTTCTTCATACTCTCCTATTGTCTTCATCATGTAATTGTAAAACACATAAACTTGGTCAAAAACATTTATGTTTACATTCCGACACATTGATTTATTGTGAACCCTATAGTAATATTTATATTCCTCCATAATAAAAACTTTATTTGCATTTAAACAACAAGGATAAAAAATAGCTGCATCTTCGCCTAAAGTTATAGATTGATCCACGCTCGCATAGGCATCTTCCAAAAGTTTCCTTTTAAATACTTTTGAGCACAATGAAGGTTGAACGCCTCGCTCTTGTTTTTCTAAATCATACATCATACTGTACAGCAAAATATTCAAATTAATTCCTTTTTCATATAATCCAAATAAGGTGCCATCATTTCTTCCCTTTTCCCCTGTCCCAAATACTGTTGTATAACCCATAGATACTATATCGCAGTTTTTTGTTTTTGCTACATACATTAGCAATTCATACATATCTGATGCTATCCAGTCATCACTATCTACAAAACCTACATATTCTCCACTACTTTCTTTTAATCCCTGTAATCTTGCATATAAACATCCTCGGTTTTCCTGATGTATTAGCTGTATCCGTTCATCTAAATCACAGTATTTATCACAAATTGCGCCAGACCCGTCTGTAGAGCCGTCATCTACCAGGATAATCTCAATGTCTCTTAATTTTTGATTAATAATACTATCAATGCATTGCATTAAATAGTTCTTATTGTTATATACCGGTACTATTATTGATAATTCAGCCAATTTCCGCCCACCTTAATTTATTTTTTTCCAAATCCTTTTTCCATTCCTATTACTGCTTCTTTCATATGCACTAACATTCTTCTCTATAATTTCACAATATGTTTTCAACGATTTTTCATCTATTTCTTCACCTATAACATCCTTTATAAACCATCTATTCCATCCAAACCAATATATTAAGCCAAAATTTTGTATAGATGATGGTAAAGAAACATCTTTTGCCTCACACATTAAAGTGTCCATGTTAATTATTAATAATTGATTCGTTAATGGCATAAGATAAACTCTATTTTCATCAAAACAACTTTCCCAATAAGTTGCCCCATTGCATGATATAGAAAATAAATTTTTTAGTTTCCTACACTCTGCATTAATAATCTTTATATATCCTTTTTGTTTATTATAAACATAAATATTTGTGTCAGAGCGCGGCAACATAAAAACATATTTATTAGTAGCTATAATTCTTGAAAAGTAATCCGCAGACAACTCTTGTTTATTTGCAAATAATTGTATTGAATTTAGAACTATAGCATTTTCATTTAATACATAAATACACTTCCCTTTCTTTGGCAAAACCCATATTTCTCCATCCGAATAACTTATACCCACTATCCCATATGGGATATGTTCTATGAAATATCTTTCAACATTTTCTTTATTTATTTTCATAACATACTTTGTATTGTAAATATAAAAATACACACAATTCTCCGATACCGTACCTGCCAAATGCCATATTTCCAAAGGAAGATTATAGTGTATTCCACCTTTTCTCCACCATCCCTTTATCATTTGAGTTATTGACAACTTTTCGAGGCTAATTATAACAATTGGGTAATCTATTGTTGCTGGTATCAGATACCCAATCTCTCCCACAAAATATAATCCAGATAATTTCCAACCATCAGTGCTGATTCTTTTATATTGCACTTTTTCATTTGATTTGTCATATATAATCCAACTCTTATCTAACTCATCCGGAACTACAACAATATAATTATTCCATTGGAAAATTGATATTATTTCAAACTTTCCATATTTGTACAACCGGGCAGGATCAATCATACATTTTACATCAAATGTAAATTTATCAATTGTATATATCCCTCCTATCCCCATATCATTTACCCAAATAAATTGTTCGCCTAAAAATGCAACATTTGTTCTAATACTCTCATTATTTACTTTTGTTTCTAAATCATAACTTTTCCTCATAAAGCTTCACTCCGTAAAATATCATTTCATCTCCATTTCCTTCCTACTATATTTCCATCAAAATATAGAATAAATATTCTCCTTCTTCGCAACACTACACAACTCTTCTAAAATTTCATTATGAACCTGGGGATTACTGCATGTATCAGCCACAATAAACTTTTCTTTTATATTTTTAAGTATTTCAACCGAAAAAATATCACAATTAACGTTGCAAACATAATTATCAATAATTGCAACTTCTTGGATTCCATACTTAATATTCAGGATATTTTTAAATAATCTTCCATTTTTGCCAAAAGGACAAATCACGATATTCTCATAGTCATTAATCATTCTCTGTATTGTGTCATCCAATTTTTTACATATATCGGGATTATCAATCATATATACGAGTTGTTCATTAGCCTCTCGAAAACGTCTATTCAAATTAATAAAACTATCAGGATGAACAACATCAAACACTCTTCTTTTTGGGACTATCAAGTCATCCTTAAATTTAGAAAAATAAATAATATTTTGTTTTCGCCAGCTTGTCACCTCTTTCTCGTTCCAAAAAAAATCACGTATTGATAAATTTGCAAAATACCCTTTATCTTCAAATCTTTTTATCCAGTAGCTCTGCCATTGCTCATTTACATGATTGATCCCATCCTGTCCAGGAATGGCAGCCGAAAAAAGAATGCGATCAGACACACTTGTTATATTATCTATAAAATTATCACTATACTTCTCCATAATATGTTCTGCAACTTCTGTTGAAATCGCCAAATCATATTTTTTATTTAAAGAAACCCTCTTACTCAAATCTAAAGCCTGAAAATTATTTGCAGGTATTTTCAATCTGTTTTTATGAACATATTCACCATCCAGCCCCAGTATAGAAATATCATCATCAATTTTTTTTGCTACACTTAGCCATAATCCCTCGCCACATCCAAAATCAACTATACTTTTCGGCTTTATCCACTCAATAATATACGAAATTATTATTTCTGCATCCTTATATGTCTCACTATCTATCCAGTCATAAAAATCTGTATTATATCTATACATACTCTTTCCTCCTCAACAAAATAGAATTTCTGATGTCTATAACAACTTTAAAATTTTTTCATACAAAGAATTGAAATACATGCAAAAATTCTCCTTTGTGCAATTATTTATCTCATTTAATAAAACACTCTTTTTTTCGTATCGACATAATCCCCTTACCTTCCACCATAAATACAATCCGTTTTTTATCGCATTTATATATATAATTATTATATTTTGAGGAATATCAATATTATAATGTGTTGTATCCGAGTCGCTTGATACAATTTCTTTATATTGTAAAGTAACTCTACCCAAATACTCTTTATATCTCACATAAATCATATCCTCTATTAATTTTTCCTCAACATTCATTTTTTTTAAAACCCTATATAAAATTTGTAATTCTCTCCAATGAACACCTGGAGAATACCACATTCTCTTGTCTTTTCTTTTCCAGTGATATTGAGATTTTTCTTTTGCAAAGTCTATTCTTGGATTTTCCACATCACAAATGTCTCCAAACACAACAGCTCCATTATATCTTAATGCCATAATCGCACATATTAAGGTTATGGGATAATCACCATAACCTTCTTTATAAAAAAGGCTTTTTCTATTTCGAATCTTTCTCCAGACATCTCTTCTGAAAATATATCCTGTAGGATGCGCAATTCTACAGGCAAATTCGAAAAACGCCTGACTGCCAGACAAAAATAATTTATATTCTGGTTTTAAATTCATCTCTTTAGTACACTTTGCAAAAGCCACATTTTTATTATTAAATTCTTCTAATATTGTAATCAATTTTTGTATTTTAAAAGAATCCACATTATCTCTATCATTAACAAAAAAAAGATACTTTCCCTTACCATGTTCTAATGCTTGATACATATTTTGCAAAGCACCAATTCTTTTATCATTAACATATATATTCAACCGTTCATCATGGATATTTTTCAATTTATTTAAACTATTATCAGCAGAACAATCATCACACACAACTATTTCAAACTGATGATTGTCTACTGATAAAATATTTAAAACTAATTCTTCAAGAATTTTGTATCGCTGAAAAGTCGTTATACAAAAACTAACTATAATCTCCTCCATATAATTTCCTCTTTCTGAATGGTAATAATATACAAAACTAAATTACAAACAACACATCGTTGATTGATTTCACCGGACAATTCACTTTACTCTTTAAAAATGCAGTAATTTCTCTCGCTTCACCCGGAATAGTAACAATAATCAAATCTACCTTAGGAAGTTCATTCCCAGGTCCAAAACAAGGTGTATCTTCATAAAACTCATTTTCAACACAATATTTTTGATCTACAACATATGCAATATTAACTGATGATGGCCGTACTTCATTATATATGCTTTTTCCAATTCGCCCTAATCCATAAATTGCTATCTGCTGATAATCATTTTTTATAAAATAATCTAATAGCGAATGCTTATTTTGATATACATCAACCCATCTCTCATAAACCTTTATAACCTCTTCTTGCTTATAAATAACAGACTCCTTCTCTTCAAAACTTTTTAATTTATTTTTATCGGCAACTATTTTATTTTTCAAAAAAATAATCCCCGCAATAACCATTTCCATTTGTAATATTTTACTTTTTTTCATATTCTTTTTGACCTTATATGTTTTATAATTTCTCGTGTTAATATATTTGCACCATAACGTTTTTCTATTTGACTAATTCAAGAATTTGGTCTTCTCTCTATCTCACATAATTAAAAATCAAAAAAACTACACAATATATTTCAAATCATAGGATTTTTAGCCTTACATCAAAAATTATTCTCATTTTCTTTCCAACATTATATTGCGGGTTCTTTATTTCAGAACCCACAATATAAGCACTTATAAATCTTTTTACTCGTTTTCAAAAGTATATCTTATAGATCCATCTGTTACACGAACAAATTTTAAATCTCCATCTAATACTTCTGTCGCGTTATCCCATGTAATGGACACCCAATTGTCACTGCTTACACTATATTTACCTGATGCAAGTGCCGTGTATGTAGTTCCATCGCTAGAAACTTCTACTGTCAGATTACTTGTTGAAAAACCAGTATCTGCATCTTTTCCAATCCACAATTCGCTTCCTGACCAATTTCCATATCCTGTCTCATCAGTAAAATCCTGATGCTCTGCAATCGTCCAGGTAAGCTCAATTGTCGGTGCTGTCATATCACTCGTTACATCCATTTTATTAGTCTTTCCAGATAACTGAACGGTTGTATTATCCCACAATGATTTATCTGCAAGAGCAGCAGCTGTTGCAGCAAATTTGTATGCTCCACTCTCAACTGTTACCTCAAAATTCTCTTCTTTTCCTTCAAGCTTTGCCTTTGCTGTTGCACCTTCAGATGTAATCGCCTTCGTCGCGCTTCCTACTTTGAGATTCATAAGAAGCGCTGGTGTTGTGGCCGCTGCAAGAGCTTCGTCATCTGCTACAAGTGCAATATCCTTATCCCCTGCATTCGCTTTTACTTCTGCTTTAACAGACACATCGACATCCACACTATTTTTCCCTACGAATTCCACTGCATCGCTGCTGCTGCTATAAGTATCACCACTATCACCTTTATTTTTGAAATAGACACCATCCTCATTCTTCGTTACAGTAGTACCATCTTTTAGCTCCCCTGCAAGATCAATCACACGCTCCGGATCCACATAATAATTAAATACACCATTCACACCTGTATCCGTTGGCAACGTTACAGTTGTAATTTTCTTATCCACATGTCCGATTGATTCACCTGAGCCAGTTGCACCATTTGCATCTGCTGCAAGAACCGTCATACTGCTCCCCACTATCATTGTTGCCGTAAGAGTTCCTGCCATAAGTTTTCTTAAATTCATAGTAAAACCTCCTTGTCTCTCAACATTTTTGTTTTTTGTCTCTTTATTTAACATATATCATGTTAAATCCAAATTCACACCATTACCCTTCGACAATTACAGTAACGGTTACCCGGAGTGTACTAATTGTATTCTGGTCATCATCCACCAGATGATAGACTGCCACGCAGTCATATGTTCCAGCATCAAGCGGTGTATCCAGCGCAATATCCTGCAGTCTGCTTCCCACCGGAATGACTGGTGATTTATAGATCGCTTTCTCCTCATCACTTGCCAAAAACAGATCAAAATACACTGCATGCGTATTTTCCACCATGTTTTCCACATAAGCATCCGAGGAAACCGCATTGCCACTTGCAAAGTGCCAGTCATAATTCATTGTCACGGTATAGTATCCAGGCTCCACAAACTCATCTTCTTCCATCTGTTTAAGAACCTCCTCCACATTATCAGGAGTAATAACCTCATTCCGCCGTCCCTCTTTTTCCGGCTCACGGAATGCTAGCAAATAGATGATCACGCCTGCCAACACTAGAATAACAAGGACAAGAATAACGATACCAACAGTTTTCTTCCCTCCTTCCTTTCCGCTTTGATTTAAATCTGCTGTACTCATATTTACACCTCCGAGCTATATATCAAAGTGGTGTAATATTTATCCACCTCTTTAATATCCCAAAATCGCATACATTTCTATGTATTATATTATTTAAAATAAGGCACATTGGTCATCCCCTTCTCCCTGCCATACCGTCTCCGGCACAGTACTGTTACTATGGATGATGCAAGATTTTCCTCCCGCTTCGCTCCCTGCTACATCATGAGCCATCCTCCGTACTTTCGCGCGGCTTAACACCCATGTTCACAAGGTCCTGGCATACCCAATACGCAGTTCCAGGAAACCATTCTCTTTCCCTGCCTTCTAATGCCGTAATTCCTGTTTTTATATAACAGACCTCCTGTCTGCCTTATCATGAACCCGCCTCCCGGTCCTCTCGGTAAAACCCCGGCTCATCACCGGAATTCATCCAGGCTGCTGTTCTTATGACCTCTTTCCTTACTCTCTCTTTCTGCTGTCTCTCTTTCCCTACTGTCTGTTTTCTTCCTGCCGGTGTACCCCCTGCCCGTAATGACTCCTGGCGTTCAGCACCCCGTCCCCCTGTCCCCGTTTCTTAACATTCCGGGCGGCATTCACCTTCTCCTCCACCTGGTATCCGCACATCGGACACACAAACTTTCCATTTTCCTTCCTGCCAGCCGCCCCACATTCACTACATTCTTTACTGATATCCTTCCCCAGTACATACACGATCTCCACGGACTGCTCACTGCATTTCTGCCCCAGTCTTCTACGGATATACCCTCTCTGCCACTGGGTGATTGAATAGTTGATCTTCTTATTCACTCCCCCTGCCCCGGGCTTCGGAAGCTTCATGATATACACTGTCTCCGGCTTCTCCTCTGCCAGGAACCGGTTCAGTTCATGGTTGATATAGCTGTGCAGCTGCTCTTCAAGCCGCCGCTTCTTGTCATAATATTTCTTGCGCCCCGGGTTGCTCTTCCGGTTCCGGCTATAGCTCCTTGCCTGGGCGCGCAGCCAGTCTGAATACTCCAGCTGGTATCTCCCCAACTCCTCCCCGTAGCAATTTCCCTTGTCCGTCGTCATCATCGTATACATCCCCACCGCCACCCCGACATGGTTCTGATAGTCCTCATACTTCCGAACCTCCACATTAATGGGAACCTTAATCTCTATACGGTCTTCTGTCGGAAACAGCTTAATCCAAAGCTGGCATTTATACTGATTGCTGTCTGTAAGTGGTACAAAAACGCGCTTACGCTTTTCCTTTATGGAGATATAAATGCCATGGTCAGCATAGCGATATGCGCGCTCTGCAATAGAAAAACCCTCTGCTCTGTCTGTATGGAGCTTCACGTGGTATTTCCGAACCTGCCTGCACAGATATCTGTTAAGTCTGTCTGGATCTGTCTTCTCTGCCAGAGCCTCATACTGCTTCATAATCTTTGCGGTAAGCTCTGGCGGCTTTTGATTCAGCACTGACTCAAAAGCATTATTAATCTTCATAATGAACCTTGCATAGTGCTTATCCTCCTCTGTGAAGTTCTCATTCTGGTTAAGCAGCTTCAGAATCCTGGACTTCGTCCGTGTCCACTGGCTCTTAATATCCCCCAAGGCATCAAAGACTGCCAGATAGAAGTATACCGACGGCATCCCCAGTGTATCCCTGTATCCGCTTTCCGTCATCTCATTCTGCACCGTGTATCCCGGATAAATCTTCGACAGACTGCCAATCCCCCCAAACCGGTCATATACGTAATTTTTCACTTTCCGGTAGTCCTCCGCGATGTCCATAAGCTTCTGCATATCGCTTTTTTCGAGAGGCTCCTTATTGTACTGGTGAACAGTCTTGCATATCTTTTCTGTTGGCATATTTCCTTCCTTTAAAAATGCTTACAGTATACAGCTTTACACCATTTTTCCAAAAAGGTGTACTTTTTGGAAATTATTTACAAGGAAATTTTTTTCGGTAAAAATATATAAAAAAAGGGGTTAAGTTACTTGACGAACTGTCGATATTATAATAGAATGGTTGAGAATTTCAAATTGAAGGAAACATTACCAAAAAGTACACTTTTTGGTAATGTTTTTTTAGTTGATTTAACCGTTAAATTTGCAATAGAGTTATTCAGCGCTTCTGGAACGTCGTAATCAGACTTTCAGCCTGCTAGAAAAAGAGCAGAAATTTTTAGACGGAATATTCAGAGCTTTCCATAATGCTCCGCAAAAACTGATTGAGTTATCTCACGAGGATTCAGTGCGGGGATAAGCGCAGATATTACCGGAAGGAAGACTAGAAGATGGATTCCATGGTGCGAAAGGGCGAATACGAACAACAGTATACGATATATAAAGGTTCTTGAGAGGATGTGCTGATAAGTAGAATTAGAAGTTGGTCATAAATGAAATACTACTGCTGGAAACTTTTGAAGAGTGGGATGCTATACCATAGGATCCTCAGGATACTGGGCATCTTGCGTATGACAAACAGACATAGATGATCTATGCCTGTTTGCCATGTATATTGTTGCATTTCTACATACCCGTATCCAGTCCCCCTAACACCTTATATAGGTAATCTTGATCGTAGGCACATTTCTTACGTTTGCTCGTGATCCCCTGGAGATCCACCCAGCCATTATGTCTCTGCAGCAGCCAGTCTATGCCGTCTGACACATAGTATTCCCTTATTTCTATCCGGTCATGGTCATTGCATATCTCTTTATGGTACAGGCCTTCCCGCCCAAGAGCTTTTTTGGACTTTGTGAAGACATCTTTTTCAAAATAGAGGGCGATATCTTCCATGAGTGCAGGCTGGTTCCCTTTTACCTGCAGGATATAACCCGCTCCCTTTTCGATGATCTTTTCAGCGATGCCCTTTTGTGTCCCCATCGCATCAATCGTAGCGATACAGCCTTTTATACATAGGATATCCAGCAGTTCAGGTATCGCCTTTATCCTATTTGTCTTTTCATCTATACGAAGTTATCCGACATGTCGGATAACTTGGTTATCATCAATACCGAACAGAATCTGTCCGCCGTTATAGTTGGCAAAGCGCTTACAATTTTCTCAAACATCACATTTATATTATGATGGCAAATCATAGTACCAGCTCCCAATTATATGCCACTTTACATCTCTTCTTAAAGCATGTAATTACGTACTTATCGATCGTCCACACACCGCCCTGCTTTTTCCTCTTGTATTCACAAGGTCACGGATAAAACCTGTCTTGTCCACAGATTTTCCCTTGAACTCACCGGAATCCAAAGCGAATCCTCATTCTGATGCTCCCTACTATTCTTTCATTCCCAACACTCCGCATCAATTTTATTTTTTATATGTAATTCCAAATCATTGTTCTGATATCCATGATAATAATTATCATGATGCCTTTGAAAACTGTAATACTGACCGTTTCTTTTACCATATATATTCCCCTCGATCTCAATTGCATGATTCAGCAATTCCTGCGCTTCCATATCACTTAAATCCATAGCATCCACATATCGTCCGGCCGCATCTATATAAGGCTGTCTTCTGTGCTTTTTATTCGCCTCATAATGGCGTATCCCCAAAAATTCTTCATATAATTGAATGTGTTCCTGTTTCGATATATTTTTAATCGAAACTTTTTCTTGCTTTACTATGCCATCAAGTATTGACTCCCCAAACAAGAGATCTGACTCCAGGCTAATTGCGGCCGCCTCTTTTGCCCATGAACAAATATAAGAGCATTCCTCTTTTAGGCAGAACGGATCTTGCGGCATATTCTTAGGCTGGCCCAGATTTGTAAGCAAATGTATTAAATATCGTCTTTCATCTCGCGTTTCAAACTCTTTCACCATTTGTATAAGCGGATAATCAGGAGCAATCTCTGCCGAGGTATTCAACATTACCGAATATATCTCTTCTACCGCTGTTGTTTCCTGCGACTCTATTTCTTTACAAATATCCATCCACTGATGTACTTTCCTGATCGCTTCATTTCTATTCGAAAACTTTCTTTCAAAAGATAAATCATTAATCACTACAATCATTTTATCACCACTGTTTATTTCTTCTTTACAATAACTCTAATAACGTATTATCCCATTCATCGAAAAAACCTTTCGGCCAAAAATCCAGCCGCCCATTATCATCTAGTTTAGGTTCCTCAAATGTATGCATGGTAATATCATTTTCTGCTTTAGTACAAAAATAATACAATTTGACCTTTTCTTTTTCTAAAACTTTCTGTTTAACAGCCAAACGGATACCATTCAGGATATGATCACTGTGTGTTTCCACAATCACCTGTACACCTCCCTGTGCCACCCTTGCAATCAGTTCTCCAACTTTACGCTGTCCTTGTGGATGAAGGTGTGCCTCTGGATTTTCTAAAATAACTAAATCATCGGGTTTTGCCTTTAAAAGAGCTACAATAATCGGCAAACTATAAGATATACCAAAACCTACATTCACTGGTTTATAATCCATAATTGTGCTCATCTGTGCAGCATTTTCTGTCTGCCGGATCTTCAGGCTGATTGTATCCGCAGCCTGTACATCGGTAAAATCAAATTGAATTCCCGGACTGATCTCGTTCATCCAACACTCCGTCTGTTGTTTCAATGTCCTCTTTCCGCCTAAAACCACCGTTTCTGTACCCGTAGGATCCCCCGCGTGTTTTTCTAAATAATAAACAACATGTTCCCCGTACTTCCCAACATGTTTTTTAACTTCAATATCATAAAATGATTTCTCATAGCTTTTTCTCGGTCCGAATCTTTCCGCCATAACATATTCAAAATCCTGATTCAAAAGATTCAGATTTTCCAAAATGCCAGTATCCTTTCCTTCTGATTCCTCCTTCTTTATTTTCAAGTAATCAGAGTCTGGAACATAATCCAAAATCCATCTATATTTCTGACCAGTCTCATTTGTGAGAATAATTTCAATATCCCCATCAGCATTAAAATACAACAGATCAAGGCCAGTCCCGATCTGTGTGTATTCCCCGTTTAAATAGAGCCCCTCCCTTAAACTATCTTTTTCGTAAGCCTGGCGCAGCAGCAGTAATGCCTGAATCACTGTAGATTTACCCATGCTGTTAATTCCTGATAAAAGATTCAAATTAGATAATGGTAATTCTAATCGTTCAAAACATTTAAAATTTCTCAACTCTATCTTTTTAATCATTAAGAACCTCCCCAACCAGATCTTTTATTTGATTTATACGTTTGATATAAGAATACTTATCACTTGCTTTTACATATATCTGAAAATCATTCTTTTCGCACAAATCAATATATTGCTTCATTAGTCTCCGTTTTTTTTCTTTCAATTTTTCTCTTTGTGCATCATTGAGATCAAATATGGACTTACACCACATTTCATAAATTGCTTTATTAATCGGGCGGCGTCTTCCATCTACAGCCATCTTTCGAAATGCGTGATTTCCAAAAATCTCATATATGGCAATCATAGTTTCAAAAAATCTTTCCCTCATATTTTCTATTTTCTCTTGTTTTTGCCGGTTTATGTAATCCATCGTCTCATTTAAAAATTTTTCCGGCATACCATCATAGTTCTCAATACCATAATAGCAGACAGCCATAAACCTTAATACAAATTCCTGGTCAAGCATACGATCCGATTTTATGCTGTGGCAGGTAACCTTTAAAAATTCTTTTGACGACGAAAGCTCCTTTAAAAAAATAGTTGCCTGTCCCTGGTATAGAGCATGTCGTATTTCCTGGGGTGTGAGCTCCAGTCCACCTGTATTTAAACGCTTAAAAATATTATATTTTACATTAACCGGCGTTCCTTCCTTTACTGTAAAAGTGATCAGGGAACTTTCATCTATTCTTCTCGTAAACTGACGCGGAAGTTCATCATATCCAAGACCGTTTAAATCATTGAAAAATTCCAGTCCTTCCAGTTTTAAAGTCTTTTTCACAATAAATTCATTAAGCGCTGTTATCCTCTGCAAACCATCAATAATAAGCCAGTCCCCTTCATCAGACGCATCAAAATAAAACGCGGGCAGAGGGATTTTTAATAAAAGAGATTCAATCAATTGACTCTTTTTCGTGTTGCTCCACAATCCACCTTTTCTTTGGAATTCCGTATTTAAGTTAATTTCATGATTTTTTAATCGCTTTACCAGAGAATCCAATGCCATGGGAGCCATCGTTATATTAATTTTTGTCGGATCAAAAGGCTGGATTTTATCTTCTAATGAAATCACACTATCCCCCTGTTCCAACTCTATGCCATCCGATAAAATTTCAATATTTTTTCCGTTTAAATATTCCTCCATTTCCAAAAGGGTATCTTCGTTTTTCTCTTTTTCTGGAATTTCAGCATAGGTATTGTAAAATGTTATTGATTCGATTTTGTAATCCTGCCCTTCAGCGATTTTAGTCAGACATTCCAAGTAACTTATTATCCTTTCACTAAGCATAATCAACACCGTCCTATCACTATAATTATTTAATGTATTTTATCACGGCTTTCTTATCAAAGCCATATAAATCCTAAAGAGCCTGTTACACCTCTTTTCAAAACATTATAACCTCTTTCTTGTATAATATCAATCATAACAAACTCCTCAATGCCAGTAATCCTTTTCATATGCTTTGCCAAAATATCAAAGGACAGAACCTGGAGTCGGGGACACCCTATTTTCAATTGGGGACGGGGCATTTTTTAAAATGCCCCGTCCCCAATTCGCCTCTTACTTAATTCTGATTATGATAGATTTCTTTTTACCGCTTCCATCTGTCGCCATAGCGGTTTCTCTTCAATTCTTCTTTTGAACTTTTCTTTTTCTAAATCCGTATAATTCCCCGGATTATTTTTTAAGATTCCTTCCAAATCCAGCTTTGCATTCTGAAGTATCTTTTTATCTCCAAGTTTAACATTGTCTTTCATAATAGCAGAAGCTGCTTACTGGCGTTTAATAAATAGCCGAAAGTTATCTAACGCCAATCTGATAATATTCTATCCCCTTTTTCTTCAGACGTCTCCTGTCATACTGATTTCGCCCATCAAATATTACTGGCTGTTTTAATAATTTTACTATTTCGTCAAAATCCGGCTGCCTAAATTCTTTCCATTCAGTAATGAGAAGCAGCGCGTCTGCCCCCTTCAGTGCCTCATATTTACTTTCTACATAAGAAACCTTTTTATTGTTTTTTAAATAACATGTTTTTGCCTCATTAATTGCCTGGGGATCATAAGCTATTACTTCTGCGCCTAGTTCTGTTAATTCATTAATAATCATAATTGCCGCTGACTCGCGCATATCATCAGTGTCGGGCTTAAAAGCAAGTCCCCAAACCGCAAACCGTTTCCCCGTCAGATCCTCTCCAAACTTTTTCGCAACCTTCTGTGGCAGTATCTTTTTCTGACGATAGTTTACCGATTCTACAGCCTCCAACATTTCTGGTTCATAATCGTATTTATGGCTTGTCCTAATCAAGGCTTTTACATCCTTCGGAAAACAGCTTCCTCCATATCCGCATCCAGGATAAATAAAGCTATAACCAATCCTCGAATCGCTTCCTATTCCCAAACGCACTTTATTTACATCTGCCCCTACACGCTCACAAATATTACTAATCTCATTCATGAAACTGATCTTCGTTGCCAGCATGGCATTCGCTGTATATTTTGTCATCTCAGCGCTTGGAATATCCATCAGTATAAAATTTTCTGTATTTCTCACATAGACATTATACAGCTCTCTCATTACCTCTGCTGCCTCATTATTATCTGTACCAATTACAATCCTGTCGGGTTTCATGCAGTCAGCTACTGCTGTCCCTTCTTTTAAGAATTCCGGATTAGAAATCACATCAAACGTTAGATCTGAATTCCGTTTATCTAGTTCCCTTTGAATCGTATCCCTTACAATTTCTGCTGTCCCTACCGGAACTGTGGACTTATCCACCACATACATATGGTGAACCATTCCTTTCCCTATCTCTGAAGCCACTGCTGTCACATATTGCAAATCTGCGCTTCCATCTTCTCCCATAGGTGTTCCAACCGCAATGAAGCAAATATTAGTATATTGAAGCGCCTCATGAATATCTGTTGTAAAGTGGAGATGTCCCATGGCGCAGTTACCTTTTACTAAAGGTTCCAGTCCTGGTTCATAAATTGGAATATCTCCGTTCTTCAAACAATTAATTTTTTCTTCATCCACATCTACGCACCATACTTTATTGCCCATCTCCGCAAAACATGTCCCCGTCACCAGTCCTACGTACCCTGTCCCTACTACTGATATTTTCATTTGCCTATCCCTCCCACATGTGTCAAAAGGCCGCACTTTTTCATGCTGGCATGAAACACATGACCTTTTGAAGCTTGTATCATATAATTTGTTTCTTCACCTTCTCAATCAGCCTTATGTAAATAAAAGGCGTCCTGTATGATAAATCCTCAATTCCTTGTGATAAAGAAAGTAAAATGCCAAAAGACTTTCACTTATATATGCCAGATACCGTGCACTTCTCTTTATCTTTTTCATAATACACAGCTCCTCCGTCCTGAAAAGCAACGGAAATACCCATGCACAGTAATTTTCGAAAACAGCCTTTTTAGCTATCACAAGATTATAGTTGTAAAAATAGCTTCCTGAAAATATTGACTCATATGCATCTGCATAATCCGGATATAATTCCTTCAATGCCTGCAGCATAATCTGCCACTCTTCTTCCCGGATATATCTAGTATGGTGCTCACAGATATCTGGCAAGTGAATCATCGGAAACGGAAGAACTACATCCACGTCATTTTCAAGCATTCTCTGTCTGTCTTCTTCAGTAATGTCTAGTATCCTTCGGTAATGACAGATTCCTACATAATCTTTTACAACATTCATCCTGTTCTTCCATACCCAGTAGAAAGCTGTCATTTCACAATAATCTGGATTTCGAGAAGAAATCTGTTCGCCCACATTATCGCAAAAATCCGCGTTCTTTTCTAATTCTTTATCTTCATTTCTACTGCATCCAAGCAGTACAGAGCTTACATAATCCGGTAATGCCGGGGGCGCCTCTAGTATTTTATCTTTATAAAACTGAGCCAGATAAATTGTTAACTCAGCTTTCTCTTTTCCTAACGGAAGCTCATGTAAGGATGGAAACTTTTTAATTCGCGAAAAATATTTTTCCATAAGTTTTGCTTCCGTCCCAGAGTCTACTGCTCTGTAATTTACAAAACCATGCTCCAGCAAATCATAAATAATTTCCTTATGTAAAAACTCTGGTACAGCAATATATACACAGACATTTCTTTTTTCCCTTTCATCCATCTCTGCTGACGCCTTCCCAAGCTCTCTGACGGGAAAGCCATCCAATTCTTCGGGATTGTTCTCAAGACTCGAAACTAGAAAACCTACTATATTCATCTCCTGTTTCAGAGTTCTGATTGCCCTGGATACCCCGATAGCTATTGATTTTGCTCCAAATATATAAATATCCATATGTTTTCCTGACCAGCTCCTTCTCCGTTTTTATTACGAAGTAACCCTTCTGAAATATTCAATTGTTTTTCTTAATCCCTCTTCCAACGCAATTTCCGGTTCCCAGTCCAGCTTCTCTTTCGCGAGTTCAATAACTGGCCGTCTCTGGGCCGGATCATCACTTGGAAGCGGAAGATAAGTAATCCTTGACTCCGATCCTGTAAGTTCTATGATCTTATCTGCCAGTTCAAGCATTGTAAACTCACCTGGATTTCCGATATTTACCGGACCAGTAAAGCCCTCGGAGTTCATCATGCGATACATTCCTTCAATTAAATCATCCACATAACAAAAGCTGCGCGTCTGTCTCCCGTCTCCATAAATTGTAATGTCCTCTCCCTTTAAGGCCTGTACAATAAAATTAGAAATGACTCTCCCGTCATTAGGATCCATTCTTGGACCATATGTATTAAAAATCCGAATTACTTTAATATCAACGTGATTCTGTCTGTGGTAGTCTAAAAACAACGTTTCTGCCATCCGCTTTCCCTCATCATAACAAGACCTTATCCCTATTGGATTAACACACCCTTTATACCCCTCTGGCTGCGGATGTATCTCTGGATCTCCATATACCTCGGATGTACTGGCCTGGAGAATTCTTGCATTTACACGTTTGGCCAGACCAAGCATATTCATTGCCCCATATACACTGGTTTTAGCAGTCTTAATAGGATTATACTGATAATGGGGCGGACTTGCAGGACATGCAAGATTATATATCTGATCTACTTCTACATATAATGGCTCTGTTACATCATGACGAATAAATTCAAAATATGGATTAGATAGTAAATGTCGGATATTCTCCTTCTTCCCTGTAAATAGATTATCTACACAGATCACTTCATTCCCCTTCTGAATCAATTTGTCACATAAATGGGATCCCAAAAAGCCAGCGCCCCCGGTTACTAGTATTCGTTTCACAATATATCCTCCCGCTTTTCTCAAATATTTAGATTTAAAATGGATCTCCCAGCTCTTTCAAATTATTTTCTGCCAGTATGGCAGATGCCACTTCCTTCACAGTGGTTATAACATACTCTAATTCTTCATCTGTAATATTACTGGAACATGGTAAAGTTAAAATGCGATTCCAAAGTTCCGAAGATGCTTCTAACGACTGCGCTCTTATTGCATTCCTGTATGGTTTCTGCAAATGAATCGGTTTCCAGAAGCTTCTTCCTTCTATTCCTTTTATGTATAATTCCTGACAGACCTTTCTGACCTCTTGTTGTCCTCCATAATTCAATACTATGCCTGATAACCAACAGGCGCTTTTCACTCCTTCTGGAACCGGAAACAGAGAAACATCTTCCCATCCGCAAAAAGACTGATTATAGGCTGACCGGATTAAACGTTTTTTCTTGACGAATTCATCTGCCCTCTCTAACTGTGCACATCCAACTGCCGCCTGAATATTCGTCATCCGGTAATTGAATCCTGCCATATCATGATCATATTCTGCTGTAGTTCTGGCAGTTGTGGACAAATGCTTTAGTTTCTTCATCAATATCTGGTTGTTACCAACAATCATTCCACCGCCGCCTGCTGTTACTGTCTTATTTCCATTAAATGAAATTACTGTAAGATCTGCTAGCCCGCCAATTTTCCTCCCTTTATATTCGGCCCCCAAAGCCGCGGCGGCATCGGCAATTATGGGGAGATTATAACGCTTTGCGATGTCCCGGAGCTTATCCATATCTGGAATGTTTCCTAACGTATATACTGGCATAATTGCCGCAATGCGCCTTCCTGTCTCCTTATGAATTAATTGCTCTTGCCTCCAAAAAGCATTCCTTTCTAATTCCTGTTCTAATTGTCTCACATCCAAAGTCCATGAGTCTGTGGAAATATCCAAAAGCCATGGCACTGCGCCACAATGCGTTACTGCATTTGCTGTTGCAATAAAAGTAAATGTTGGCATAATCACCAAATCATCTCTTTTTACTCCGCTGCCTGTAAGCGCCAAATGCAGTCCTGTCGTCCCCGATGAGGTTGCAACTCCATATTCTGCCCCACTTTTTTCTGCTGTCATCTCTTCAATACGATTCACAAATTCACCAACTGAAGAGACAAAGGTCGTATCAATACACTGATTTAAATATTTACGCTCATTTCCTGTCAGATCCGGCACCGCTAATGGAATCATTCTGTAGCCGCCTCCCTGTCTCTCTTTTATTCATTTGACTTTCCCTTTACAGGTTATAGAGATCTGCTTTATAAGAATCCATGTTATCCCGTATCCATCCTATGGTCTCGGAAATTCCCTGTTCAAAGGTGTACTGTGGTTCCCAGCCAGTAAGTCTCCTCAGCTTTTCATTAGAACCAAGAAGCCGGTTCACTTCGCTATTTAATGGCCGGAGCCGCTGCCTGTCGCAGATAATCTCTGCCTGCGGATTAACCTGGGAGATAATCTCTCTTGCCAGTTCGCCGATCGAGACTTCCCTCTGGGCTGCTATATTCATCTCCTCTCCAATTGTGTCTGAGGATTCTGCAATAGCGATAAAACCGGATACCGTATCCTTAACATAATTGAAGTCTCTTGTCGGAGTTAATGAACCAAGCTTAATCTTTTGTTTTCCTGCTAAAAGCTGCGTGATAATAGTCGGAATAACAGCTCTTGCCGACTGTCTCGGGCCAAAGGTATTAAAGGGTCTCGCAATAGAAACCGGAAGGTCAAAGCTCCTGTAAAAGCTTTCCGCAAGCCTGTCCGCACCGATTTTTGTTGCAGAATACGGCGACTGCCCCTGAAAAGGATGCTGCTCATCAATCGGGACATATTGTGCTGTTCCATACACTTCAGAAGTAGACGTTATGATTACCCGCTCTGTATCCCAGTCTCTTGCAGACTGCAGTACATTAAGCGTCCCCTTAATATTTGTATCTACATAGGAATCCGGTGAATAATAGCTAAATGGGATCGCAATCAGAGCAGCAAGATGGAAAACTCCTTCTACACCCTCCATGGCTGTCCGGACTCCATTCGGATCTCTTATATCCCCCTGAACTATCTCGATCTGTCCTAATTTTTCCTGGGGCAGAGAATCCAGCCATCCCCATGAATTGAATGAGTTATAATACACAAAGGCTTTTACTTCATATCCCTTTTCCAACAGGCTTTCTACAAGATGACTGCCAATAAAGCCGTCTGCACCAGTTACTAATACTTTCTTCATCTCTCCTGCCACTCCCTGTGAAATCCTCCGTCAGAATTCTCAATTTCCCCCAGTAATTCCAGGATTTTTATATCATTGTCAACTGTATTCGGATAATTCCGGTTATCCTCTATCCCTTTAAGAAATGCCGAAATTTCGTCTATATACATATTCTCGTTTATATTTTTACTGTATCCAGTTTCGTGAATTGTTTTTTCCATTGTAATCTGTTTCCAGTCTCCAGATTTCACCTCATATACTTCCAGCTGCTCCCTGTCACACCTCCACAAAAGCTGGGCATTTTCAAAATTAATAACCAGATTTCTCAAGGCGTTTCTTCCGACAACATCCACCATCAGAGTACCAACAATTCTTCCATAATTTAAAGTGCATGCATAACTGTCCTCAATATTACAACCCAGATCTGCCGTTTTTCTGAAATACCCTTTCACCTCTTCTGGATATCCCAGAATATCTATAATCCATGTCAGCTCATAAGGAACGATTTCCCTCGCTCCTCCTGTCATCCTGTTACTGACATAAAAATCGTTTACCTGTTCCCACGGATGCCAGTCCGGCAGGTACTGTCCGCTATGATACGAAAAGTTACAGACCTTTCCATATATCTCCGATTTCACTATCTTTTTGACTTCCTGGACTACAGGGTGAAAACAAAAGGTGCAGGAAGGCGCGACAAATATATGCTTCGTATTATTTTCTTTTATTTTTCTAACGTCTTCCAGGCAGACGCTGGCCTCTACAAAAACCGGCTTATTATTCTTAATTGCAACTTCCACTCCTATAAAATGTTTATCCGGAGGCAATGACACAATTACCGCCTTTATTTCGGAAAAGTCAATTGATTCTTCATCCCTGACAATTTCTATTCCATACTTCGACTTCGCTTCTGCACATCTGTCCTCTCTGTAATCCATGCCGTAAATATTGCTTCCTTCTATCCCCAATGCCTGCAGGCACCTTACTCTCCGCTTTCCCATTGAGCCCAGACCAATAATCAAATACTTATTCATATCTTTTTCATCTCCATTCGCATAATCGTCTCAATACAGCAGAAATCATAAATATCATCTATTTCATAGTTCTGCCACCTTTCTATGTAATAGGGCAAAACATTCTCTGTATAAATCGTATGTTTCTCTTTAAATACATCTACCTTTATCAGATACCCGACCCCATATGGAAACAGCGCTTCATCATGCTGCTGTCTCTGGTACACTTTCGGTATCATATTAGTATATGGAATAATATTCCCCCGATCAGAAACCTTTTTTACGATCATAGGATGTTCTAAATGTACTCTGCCGACGGAGATCACACCATCACTCCCCGGATTGTCCGCTGCAAGGCGGATGATCCCGTCTATATCCCCTCTCTTTCGTAAAGGTGAAGTTGGCTCCAGTAATATCACATAATCATATTGCTTATTCTGTTTTTCCAGCAGGTTAATTGTATATTCCATAACATCCATGGACGAAGCGGTATCTGCAGCAAGGTAATCCGGGCGCAGGCATGGAACCTCCACGCCATATAACGCGCTGATCTCCGCTATTTCCCGGCTGTCAGTCGAAATAAATATATCATCTGTATAGACACTCTCCTGTATCTGCCGGATTGTCCATGCAATTAAAGGTTTCCCATTTAAGTCCTTGACATTTTTACCCGGAAGTCCTTTCGAGCCTCCGCGTGCCGTAACAATTGCCAGAATCCTGTATCCCTTATACATTTTAATCACCACTTACTCAGTTATATTTTCTAAACACAGGCTTAATTACATTTCCCTCAACAAACCCCCGTACATCCCCGTTTAATGCGTCCGCATATATTTTCATTGCTTTTCCTGCTGCTTCCAGGGTCCGGTCAATTTCCTTTTCTGTATGTTCATATGCAACAGCAATGTAAGGCATCAGGATCCCATTGCGAATCATCTCCTGACAAAAAACGGTCCTGTACTCCATAGACGGTTTCTTATTCTGGTCACATACAACAAAATTAGGAGAGCATTCTGCCCCGGTGATATAGAAGTGTTCCTGCAGGTTATTTTCATCTGCAATTTCCCTTAAGCCTTTACAGAGCCTTTTCCCCATGTTCCAGATGTGTTCTGTGACCTCAAGCTCCCTGTATACATTCATAGTTTCTATAAATGCGCCAAGTCCGCTCATTTCCGCTCCATGTGTAGTAGAAATCAAAAAGACTCTTTCCTGACCGGGCGTTAAGCCTCCCATATCCATAATTTCTCTTTTCCCACCCAGGGCGGCTACCGAAAAACCGTTTGCCATACCTTTCCCATAGGTCACTAAATCAGGCTTCACATTGTAATATCTGCACGCCCCCTGTATATTCCACCGGAATCCTGTTATCATTTCATCGAGAATATACACAACGCCATACTCTGTGCACAGTCTCCTTACTTCCTGAAGGAAATGATCCGCAGGCTCCTCTGAATCACACGGTTCCATAATCAGTGCTGCTATTTTCCCCTTATACCTTTCAAAAATATCCCTGACTGAACCGATATCATTAAAGCTGAACTGTACTGTCAGATTTCTGATCTCTTCCGGGATCCCTGAGTTCATAACAGTATCTCCAATAAACCAGTCGTCATAGGAAAAAAAGGAATGTTCCCTGCATCTGGCAATATATTTCCTGCCAGTATATGCCCTGGCCAGCCTGGTCGCCGCGGAAGTTACGGTAGAACCATTTTTTGCAAATTTCACCATATCCACCCATGGAATCAGATTGCACAATGTTTCCGCTGCCTCAACCTCAATCTTAGATGCCTTTGAAGCCGTATTCCCCTTATGTATCTGCGCTATTGCCGCATCTGATATCCTGTCATAGTCATATCCAACGGTAACAGAACGGCACGCCATGCCGTAGTCAATATATTCATTTCCATCAACATCCCATGTATATACACCTTTACTTCTCTCAATTACTCTGGGGGCATTCCCAGGGAACACTTCGTCTGTTCTGCTATATGTATGCGCGCCGGCTGGAATATAAAAATGCGCTTTTTCTTCATATTCTTTATTCTTGCTTTTACCCATATGCTTTCTCCTAAGATTTTTCTTTATCTGCAGGCTGCAATAAAATACCATGGCATCATCATCCCGCCAGATATCTGTATTCTTTTCCCGTCTTCCAGTCTTACTGTATATGTCCCAATATCCAGACTATCAGTCCTTGGTAAATCTATATCTATGTCAAAAGGAACATATTCAAATTTAGAATAACCCAGTTCTTTTAAATATTTCCGGAATCGGATTAAGGAATGAATGTTATAATAAATGTCGCTATATTCTCTGCCCTCCTGTGGACGGTAATAATCTTTAAAATGAATTGTATATTCCAAATCTCCTTCATAAAAAAGAGATGAAAGTGCAATCCAGTTCGGTCCTAGTTCCGCAAGCTTCTTCAAAGGTTCCCTATATTCTGGAAACATAAGCAGCGTCTGAAAACTAACAATTCCATCAAATTTATTCTTCCATCTCGTATCCATGCAATACCAGTCGCCCTCATGTAATTGACAGTTACCAAATTTAGAATTCTGTTTGATACACTCATTGCCCCAGTCAATAAACTCCCGGTTTATGTCTATACCTGTAAATTGAATATTTTTAAAACGATTCCCCAGGTAAACCGTATTGCCTCCTCCTCCACAAGCCATATCACAAACATTTTGTTGTTCCGTATGATTTAAAAAATGCAATTCTTCCAGCCAGTTTATAAATACTTCGGTGCTTCTATAGGGCTGGTTCATCTGCTTCATATTATATTCTTTTTCATATTTCTTCATCTTTCCCCTCCTCCTGCGCTTTTCCCAGATCGTGTCCGAATAGTCCGATTTAAAATTTCCATGTCTGTTTTGCTATTGTATCTGCTTTACTATATAAAATGCTTCTGCATATTTACTTAATATTGTTCCTCCCCGCACTTCTGCAAGAGCTCTTATTTTATCTAAACTTCTTGGAAACGGTGCATCCTCGATTTCTGTATTGTAAATTCCCATAGCGTCTAATTTATCTTCCAGCTCTTTCGATATATCTATAAATAAATTCGGCGCAAATCTTCCCTGAAGTCCATAGTCAGTTTCTGAAATAATTTCCATTGACGTTATTCTTTTAATATATGGAGCCCGGAAAGTCTTTGAACAGGCTATACAGCAGTTATGAACCACCCTGTGATCTGAATGAACATCATATCCGCCCGGTATTAATAGCCATTCTGGCTTAACGTCGTCAAATACTCTCTTTATTGTGCCTATAATTTTTCCTTCCTCTATGTAATTTAATTTTGTTGGCGGATATTCCAAATTGTAGAAACCATCAAACTGATAATATTCATTTACAGCCTTTATCTGATTCTGACGTACCTTTATAACTTTTTCATCCCATCCGTCAGAAGCTTTCATATCTGTAATATTCAGCCAGAAGATCTGGTTCCCTTCTTTTTTATAACGCAGCAGTGTTCCCCCTGCTCCAAGTGTCTCGTCATCCGGGTGAGGGGAAACAACCAGTATTCTCATAAGATATAATCTCCTTTCTTAAAATCAACAGGATCATACTCAACTAACCTGACAGCATTATCTCCCGCTTTCACCTCTACTGTTCCATCTGAATTTACATTTAGAATTTTCCCAGGTTCAATATTCTTAAATTCTTCCGTGTGAATTTCCTCCGCCTTCCATACCTTGTATTCATTTCCTCTAAAAACAAAGTGCGCGCCTGCATATGGTCTTGTCAGACTCCTAACCAGATTATATATATTCCGGCTGGACATACGCCAGTCTATTTCACCGTCTGACTTTCCGCGTTTCCTCCATGAATTCCCCTCATGTGACTTCTGACTTATTTTAGTAACAGAATTACATTCTAATCTTTCCAACAGATCTTTCTCCTGCTGAACCGCGACTTCTATCACCTTATCATAAAGTGTCCGTGCATCATCCTCATACGCGATCCTGATCTTCTGCTGTGCAATTATATCTCCCGTATCCGCTCCTTCATTCATCATAAAGAAGGTAGAAGCTGTCTCCGGCAATCCTAATGCCAGCGCCCATATTAATGGATGCCTGCCTCTGTTATCCGGCAGTTCTGCCGGATGGAAACCTACTATCCCACTGTCAAAAAGCCGGATTACCTCCTTTTTAACCAGTTGGGACCATCCAAAACAAAATCCGATATCCGGTTTATATTTTTTTATGAATGATACACTGTCAGCATCATTAATATTATCCGCATAATGGCATGGTATCCTTCTTTCTTCACATAATGTCGTAAGATTGCAAAAATCGGAATTGAATCCAGATTTCTCTTTGGTAATCACGCCAACAACATTCCCATCCTGATCGAGCAATTCCTTCAGCAGTCTGTAAGAGCTCTCCACACAGCCAATAAATAATATTTTCACCTGTTCCTCCCATACACATCAAATCAAAATCTGATATCATGAAATTTCTTTTTCATATCCACCTTATCCCGATTTAAAAATTCTTTCATTATTCTTATAATCTTCTCTGAAGTATCCCCTTCACCATAAGGGTTTTCCGCCTTTCCTGCTATGTCTTTAAACCGGTCGCTTAATGCCGTCTTTATTGCAAGATCAATATCTTCCATCTCTGGCCTGCAATTGATTACTGATTCCCCGGCAATTCTTCCCCTCTGACGATCACCGATATTGATCGTAGGAATTCCAAATGAAGGCGCCTCTATTAACCCGCTGGAAGAATTTCCTATAACAAAGGAAGCATATTTTAAAGCGCTCATATAACGTTTCGTTCCTAAAGAGTCAACCAGTATGAAATTATCATGCTCCTGTGCATATCTTTTTAACATCTTATTAATAATGCGCCCATCTGAATCAGCATTCGCTTTTGTAAACAGATAAGTAATCTGGGGATTTCTGTTTAATGCTCCCAGCAGTTCTTCGGTCTGTCTTTGTGCTGTAGCTTTTTCCAGTGTGACGGGATGGAAGGTTCCAACCACATAGCATCCCCCCAGATCACACTGCAGATCCTTCTCCAGGCTTTTAAGACAATGCAGCTGTGTATGCAACGCGTTTTCAACTCCAATGGCTCCAACGTTGAACACGCGTTCCGGCGCTTCTCCCATCTGAATAATACGTTGACGGTAATTCTCTGTACTAGCAAAGTGCAGATAACTCATCTTTGTTATAGAATGCCGTATTGCTTCATCTATTAGCCCTTCCGTTGTTTCGCCGCCGTGTAAATGTAAAACAGGTATTCCCGCATTCATGGCCGCACAGCACACGGCCAAAGTTTCAAACCGGTCGCCCAGCACAATAAGCGCATCCGGATCACATTCAGCGAAATATTCTGCAAAGCTGATCATTGCAAGTCCCATACTTTTTGATATAGAAACAGGCGTATCGGCGCTTAATAGTATTTCTGTCTTTTTATCAATCTCTATTCCGTCTTCCTCGATCTCGCACACTGTCATTCCAAATTCCGGAGATAAATGCGATCCTGTCACGGCAAGCCGCATATCTATGTCTTCTTCCTTCCCAAGCTTTAAGATAAGAGGCCTTAATAGCCCGTATTCTGCTCTGCTTACTGTTAAAACCACAATTCTTTTCACAAATAAACTTCCTCTCTATATCTCTATCATCTGATCCTCTGAAAAATTTTTTATCGCTTCCGTTCCTATGATTTCATTCCACAGCATTGGCGAAAGACCAGTCCCCGGTCTTTTTGTCGTCAGATTATCTTCCTTAAGAAGCTCTCCTTTCTGAATGTCCCTCTTTGCGACAATACTTTTTCTTATTGCAGATATATTCTCCATTTCAGAAGGCGAGGGCTTTTTTTGTCCGTCCCCAAGCGCTCTTTCGACATTTCTTATTGCCATGATCATTGCTGTAAGCTCATTCACGTCCATGCTCGCTTTGTGATCTGGTCCTTTCATACTCTTATCTAATGTAAAATGTTTTTCGATTACTTTCGCCCCCATTGCAACCGCTGCGATGGCAACCTCCATTCCCTGAGTATGATCTGAATATCCGATATCCACATGGAACCTATTTCTCAATGTACACATTGCTGTCAGATTAACATCAGCTACAGGTGCCGGATACTGTGTGTTACAATGTAATAATGTTACTGCTGTCGTCCCATATGTCTGTAAAATCAGGAGTGCATCCTCAATTTCATCTATCGTAGACATTCCTGTTGAGAGGATAACGGGTTTATGGGTCTTTGCTATCCGCTTAAGATACGGATAATCTGTTATCGCCCCAGATGGAATCTTATAGCATGCAAGTCCCACCGATTCCAGTAGTTCGATACTTTCCAGATCGAACGGCGTCGACAGAAACTCTATATTCTCTAAATCACAGAGAGCCTTTATCTCTAGAAAATCGTCATAGGTTAATTCCAGACTCCTGAGCATCTGATACTGGCTTTCCGGAAAAGCTGCAGATTCTTTCTGATATTTCGCTTTTTCTGCATATTTTGTCACCAGGTTTCCTGCCTGAAATGTCTGAAATTTTACTGCGTCTGCTCCGGCCTTTTTTGCCTCCTGCACCATTTGCTTTGCCAGCTTAAGACTCCCATTATGATTGACGCCCGCCTCTGCGATGATATAGATCCCTTTCATTCTTTTCCACTCCTCTGTGCTTTCACAACGCCATATACAATTTCTTTTGGAAGAATATCCCTAAGAACCACACTTCCCGCCCCCACTATACTTCCTGCTCCTACTCTTCGATTCTGTATAACTGTTGCATTTGCACCTACAAAGCAATGTGTATCCACACACACATTTCCGCAGAGAGTACTATTTACAGAAATATGTGAAAAATCTCCTATCTTATTTTCATGCTCAACGGTTGCCCCGGTATTCAGAATACACATTCTGCCTATCTCCGTTCCAGAATTAATGACGCACCTTTTACCGATATATGTACCCTCTCCGACATTCACATCCTTTGCCAGTACGGCGGTCGGATCAATAACAGCCGGTAACCGGAAGCCGATTTCTTTCAGTCTTTTGTACAATAGACCGCGTATATTTTCTTTCCCGAGATATCCCAGAGTTATAAACGCATTTTTCACTCCTCTGTCATAATATTCCTGTAATATATCATCCTGTCCCAGATATTTATACCCTCTGTATTCTCCGCGAAATTCTGGGTCTGTATATCCGGTAATATGAAATAGCCCGCTTTTCTCTATACTGTCAATAACACCTTTCGCATGTCCACCGAACCCTGCCAATATAATGTCATTCATCCTTGAAAATATCCTTTTTCCAATCTGTTGCTCATTCTTTCTAATTCATCAAACTGGCCCATATCCATCCATGCATTCTCTCCGACTGGATAAATGCCCACTTTCTTTCCTTGTTTTCTATTTCTCTCTATAATATCCGGAAAACCTATCGGCATATTTTCTCCAAGCTCCTCTATAATCCCGGGTTCTACAATGTAGCATCCCGTATTCGCAAAGAAGGATAACTGTGGCTTTTCCCTCATTGAAGCAATATTCCCGTTCTCATCAATTTCAATGACTCCATATGGAACCGAAAAGTTTTTCAAAGAACACACCATTGTAATCAGGTGTTCTTTTTCCTTATGTAATTTATAAATTTTTGCGAAGTCCTCCTCAATTAAAATATCGCAGTTTGTAAGGATAAAAGAAGAAGTTACCTTTCCCTTCAGAAGGCTCAGTCCTCCCCCTGTCCCCAGAGGTTCATCCTCTTCAATAAAAAATATTTTGTAATCTCTCTTAGTTTCACTAAAATATGCTTTAATCATGTTTCTTTTATGATTTACAATCATATAGAACTCTTCACAGCCAAATTTATGAAACTGGTTCATAATATGCTCGGCAATAGGCAGTTCCCCTACCGGAATAAGCGGCTTTGGCAATATATTCGTATAGGGATACAAGCGCTTCCCTAACCCTCCTGCCATTATTACAACAGGAATCTCCAGCTCTTTATGTGATTCAAAAAATTCTTTTTCCGTCCACGTTATGATTTTTTTAATTTTACGATTCTCATCCAGTATTGGTAAAGCCTCAATGGAATGAGCTTTCATATAATCTAATGCTTCCTTCTTACTGCTGTTAATTAAATATTTCGGTGAATAATTTGCCGCGCATCTGACGGGAGCATCGAGATTTCCCTTTTTCAGAATCCACCGTCGGATATCCCCGTCCGTTATAGCAGCCTGCAGTCTGCCTTCTTCCGTGGTAAACAGTACTTTCTGTGCCACCCTGTCCAGACGCTCCAGTGCATCTAAAATAGTATTATCACTATTAATAATAAACTCATTAATTTTCATAATTACTACAGTCCTCCAGGTATTCGCCCTGCACCGTGATTTCATTTTACTGTTTTAAATATACTTCGCCCTGTATCAAAAGAATGGGTTACATTTGTTTTCTGTCCGGCCCCTTTGTACGCAATTACATTTAAAAAGGTCTGAAAAGGAACTTCCGCAGTTTCATCTTCAGTCGTATTTTTACCAAAAAAAGCAAGAAATGACTGCATGATTTTATCTCGCACATACTCCATGCCCTCCTGCAGGTCTGTATAGACTAAAACATCCTCAAAAACGTCATCTTCAAGATTCAGCATTCTGTACTTCAAATCAATAATGCTGTGCATATCCTGATGCGGGCATCCCCCTCTGCCATCCCATTCCAGACACAGGTAAAACGGATTGTTTCCATCATCTCCTGCAAGCCAGCAGATGTCATTTTCCGTCATTTTACATTTATGCATAATCACTCTGTTGTCTTCCAGCCTGTAATAGCATTCCTGTTTATTGGGAAACAAAAAGAGCCCACCATTTATTAATCGAAATACCATATGAAGTCCTTCGGGATCCATATTATGTTCCAATTTCCATTCATGCAGCAGTTCTCCCGACAAACTACATTTATAGATTAAATTCCTTTCCAGATGATACAGCCATACAAATTCCCCGTCAAAGAACGGACTGATAAAACCTGCACATTCTTTCGGTAAGGCAATATATCGGGCTCTCTCTTTTTCTGCATTAAACAGCAGTAATTCATTCTTTTCTATCGCGAAACAGGCTGCATAATTCCCTACTCTGTTAAACAGACTCAAAAAATATTTTTCTCGTGAAGCACCGCTATATACTTCTCTATGTTCAAAAGTATTCAGATCAAATCTGCTGATTATAACAGGATTCCTATGAATCAGATACAGATATCTTTCATAAATGCAAAAAAAGAGTCCTGCATGGTTATATTTTATTCCGGTCAGAATATCTTCTATTTTAAATTCCTGCTGTATGCCGGTGTGACAGTCATAAATAGATAAGCAGCCAGCCATTCTCGGAATTATAATAATTTTCCCATCATAGTATTCCATTTGGAAGGCAAGGTTCATGTAATCCCTTTCCCCCTCCAGTTTCCCAAGCGAACGCATTTTATGGTTTTGCAGATTCACCTCAAAGAATTCATTGTAGTATTTAGAAAAACCATACATACGCTTTCTGTCTGTTGAGAAACATATGGTATTCATCGGAGGTGATTTTATTGTGTTCAGATCATACTGCATTTTCTTTTCCCCTGTCCTTCAGAAACTCATCCGTGTACTGGTCTGTAAATAAACCTTTCAACCCAACCGGATTTAATGATATAATCTGCGTATCAGGATAATATTGTTCCGCAAATTCTTTAACCTTTGCATATCCATATTTCATCCGGTTTATATTCAGCCGACTCAGATTTATACTATCATCCGCCGTATCAAAATGCCCATTATCACTCACATCGCATCCTACCAGATAAATTTTCTTTGGATAAGTATACAGCGCAAAATGTAATGCTGGAAACACTACACTGTAAAAATCCATAAGCGGGTGAAAACAGATATTCTGATGTGGCTTATCCAGTAATGACGGATGTACAAAATATCTTCTGATATTTTTCCCCTTATTACACTGAACCGGAAATTCATTGCCATTCCAGATACTTCTCTGTAGATATCTGCCGATAAAAAGAGTGGACTCCACATGCTCAGTTGTAGTTTCCAGCATATCTTTCCAGTCATATCTTCTGTTCCCATCCTGAATAAAAAAATAATCAAACGGAATATCTTTCCGCTTCCATGCATAATTCATCCCGATATGGACTGCCTCTGATACAGGCTTATAATAATTCAGCGTCGGTCCTGTGGCTATCACAGCAACCTCTTTTCCATAATTTGAATTTTCAAAGTCTTTAAATGTTTCCGTATTGATCGCTGATACCTCATTCTGTTCTGCCACCAGATATGGAAGTTCACTTATTTTTGCTGATAATTGCCCGATTTCTTCTTTTAAAGCTTTTATAACAGGCATATTATTCTGTATCTCCTTCTGCTTTTGTTCTAGCTTTAATTCATAGCTATCATCAATGAGCTTTATATTTATACAGCCAAACTGAACCAGTTCCTCAAATATTTCTGTCTGAAGTTCCTCTCTGGCCGCCACAAGAAAGCAGGCAGTTTCTTTAAAGTGCGGCATTCGTCTTAGTTCCAGTACCGGGACTCCCATAATCTCTTTCGGATTCCAGAATGCATCCTTTACTGCACAACAGACAAGATTTTCATTCCATCCATTTTCCATTATTAGCCTTATTACCGCCCGTCCCATATTTCCGGCTCCATAAACAACAATTTCCTTATTCCCCATAAGAACTGATTTCATATCATTGTTATTCATGATTTTGTCAATGCCCTGGGGCTTTGGAATCTTATTAAAATTATTTCTCATTTCATCCTCTCTGCTTTCTGCCTTATGGCAGGATCATTCTTTTATATTTAGCATATTAGTCAGCAGTTCCGGAAGCAGAATCACGTTTACATCCGCATAACCTTTCATCTCTTCTGCGATTTCTTCACCGGTAAGTGTTGGAGTAACAACAAGCCAGTCATGTTCATCCAGGCTCCCGATTCCCACTCTTACTTCAGAGCAAATCGGAATCCCATGAAACACTCCCGTTTTCTTTTGATCGAATACTCCCTTTATTACACTTTCTAATCCTTCATCTGCCAGCAGATCATAGAATTTATCAGCGACCATCCCCACGCCATAGAAATAGAAGTCGCCATCATACATACTGAAATATTTTGCAGGTTTTCCACTGCCTTTAAGCTTATATATAATATCATAGATAAAAATCACCCTTCGCTCAGCACAAAGTGTATTTTCTAATTTTGTTATAAGCCTCTCCTTCCTCGCAAGATGCTCTTCAATAAATTCGAAATAAAAAGGAGTTTTTTTTGCATATTCCCACCATAGACTGAATTTTTCTCCTTGTGCCCTTTCTGCCCACGGATTTAAACCTGCGTAATGGACAATTCCGCAGTCTACTTTTATCTCCTGGACAGACTGGTATTTTCTGAATCTAGGTCTTTCAAACATATCCTGATGCGTAATTACATAATTCCATTTTTCTGTAGATATTTCTTTTATAAGATCCTCTCCAAATACAACATTAAAAAGTTCCTCCTCAAATGTTCCAACTTCAATCTGTTGTATACATGCCTGCTTTAAAAGATAGTACGGCGGATATGATTTTCTGATCGCTTCTAAATTCCACATCAACACACCCGTATTATAATGTGTCCAGTCAGAACGGTCTGAGGGATACCATTTCCTCCAGTTTGTATCAACAACATAATTGTGGCACATATTAGGAGCTGCCGCTAATACCTTCCCCTCAAAATCTGTATTGTATAATTCTGTAACATCCTTATTAATGACAAGATCCACATCCAGCATTAATACTCTGTCTAAAGTATCTGGCAGCATTTCTGGCAGCATCAGCCTGAAGCAGATGATTTCTGACGGAAGATCATTTCTTCCTCCAATATATTCTGGCATCTCGCTCAGATCAGGTTCCCTGACAAAAATGTAAAAAGCCCTATTTTGAAACCTTTCGCTAATCTCTGTTATAACTGCTTTGTCAGATTCTGTAAAATCTCTTTGCAGGACGTATAAGTTTATGCTTCCTTTTTGATTGTTCTCGTATAACGATTGCAGCATCACATATAGATAACACACATATTTTGAGTTCACAGTCACACAAATATTCATCTCTTATCCCCATTAACAAAATTGATCTGTTCTGCCGGCTGTCTCTAAAAACAACTTATATGACAGCCAGTCAAGAAGAGTTCTGTTTTCCACAATTTCTGTAATCCCATTTTCCTGCAAAAAATCCCACGCCTCTTTACTCATAGCCTGATTGCGGATTGTAATGACCCAAAGAGCCTCTGTTTTATCAACTGCTGTCAGATGATCAGGTTTTACTACCCGGATTCCCCTTATAACCTGATCCTCTTTCGCCTCCCTGTCCCATATTTCTGCCGGATATTGTATCCCCAGCCTGTCAAAATACGAGAGGAACTGCTTACACCAGTTTCCCCCGCCATAGAATATAATCTTTTTATCATGTAATAATTTTTCTATGTCTTTTTTCTTTTGGTGAAACAGACTTTCCATTTCATAAGGCAGGGAGATCTCGTTTAATTCCTTATAAGCTCTTTCTACTAAAAAAACATATGGCATTTCCGGTGGTTCTTCCTTAATATCTTTCAGATTTTTTACATTTTCAGATGTGATCCTGTCTGTGTCCTGCACAAATGTAAGCTTTAGGAAATTAACCTTCAATTCTGGTTTCTCTTTAAACAGCTTTATCAGATATATGCTAAGCAGACGTTCCGCCATAAATGCCAGCGTCCTTCTTTCCTGTTGATCATATATTGAAAAATCAATTTTTTTCTCAGCGCACTCAAGAATATGGAACAGCCATTCGCTATAGTGCATAAATATTTCTTTTTTCATGATAAATATATTGTACCAGTATGCGCTTTTGCATGTCCGGAATTCCTGCACAGCCTCAGAGTAATCTGGATACAACTCAATTACAGTTTTACACACAATATCAAAATCTGCTGCATGGAGGTTGTAAAGACAGCTGAACTGAACTTCGTTTGATACTGCTCCCCAGCTTGAGGTATCTGCCGGCAGAGGCAGGAGTATATCAGATTTCCGGATTTTCTCATAGATTATCTCATCATCCAGACCAATTTCTCCCCGATACCTCTTATCAATTTTTTTATAAAAAACAGGTCTTCCATCATCAAAAGGATACTCACAATCCGTAAATATAAAGTGTCTTCTGTAATGCATAAATCCGTAATATTCTGCCTCCGTATTCTTCCATGCCCAGTACTGCGCGGTCAGCTCACAATATTTATCATTTTTACCGGAAATATTTATTCCTTCATCATCTCGTAATATATTTAAATTTAAGTCGCTGTCTTTTGCGCCTACATGAATGGGAGTCATAATCTCGCTTTCTATCCTCTCACTGTCTTTGTGATAAGATATAAAAATTTTAATGTCACTTTTTTTCATATTGTCATAGAATCCTTTCTGTAATTACCGGATGACAGATCACCTTATTTTGAGTCTTCCTGTCCTTATCTCATCGTATGTCTGATTCGGATCCGGGCTGAAATGTATGTTTATATATATTTTCTTTCTTCCCCTTGTCAGATCACAGTTATCGTTCTCAATATCATTTCGTAATTCTTCAAGTGCCCTTAATTCCTGCGTAAGCTTTTCATGGAGAGGATTATCATACCAGAAAGGATTGATCTCATGATACTCTTCCTCTGACATTTCCCTCCAGTTTATCAGACGTGAAAATGTCACCGCATCTGCACTGTACCTGATTGCCATCTTCGTAATATCACAGAGCTGATTGATATTTTCTGTCTGAATCACCACATGGAACTCAAACAGATCTATTTCCCCTGCGTCCCGCAAAGATTGTATAAACTCCAGATTGCGCAATACAGTTTCCCACTTTGCCGGATACCTTAATTTTTCAAACATGTCCTTTGTGGATGCATCAATAGACACTGTTATGTGGCGGATTACTTCCTTCCCTGTCCCAAGCGCATTCCAGGATGAGGCATTGACTGTAGTAGCATTTGTACGCAATTCAACAGAAAGCTCTGGATACTCTTCCTTTGAAAAGGACTGCAGTATCTTCCTGCTATGCGGAGAAATCATCGCCTCACCACACCCGGACAGTGTCAGATGTTTTGCCTGCTTCATATATGGTTTCAGATTTTTTTCATATAAGTTATCCAGCATTTCATTTTGTGCCTTTGAATTTGTCTGAATCTCCAGTCTGCATGAAGGACATTTGAGGTTGCAATGCCCGTCATATGAGAAATGCAGCTCCTCAATCGGAGGAACGACTGACATATCTCCATCTAGAAGTTTTTTTAACCATTCCTCCTTGCAGTCACTTTTCCTGGGCAGCCATCCTCCCACAATATTGGCACACTGGTTTTTCTGACAATATTTAAAGGAACCATCTGTCACACTCCTCCGGAATTCCTTCCAGTCATCTCCCTCCCAGAATTCTCCTTCCGGACGTGCCGCGCACTGAAGCGGTCTGAAACATGGCGAAAAATCAGCGCGTCCTGTCTGACCGTTAAAACCTCCGCACCACACAAAATTCAGCCCCGACCAACAGAAATACTCTGACAGATTATATTCCGGGATCGGTTCCTCTACATGAATTCCCTGTTTTTTGCATTCTCTTGCTGCCTGGAAAAAACTTTCATTTGCCAGAAGCCCGTTTGGCTCCTTTTTCATGGCCTGCCGTGCCACCTCTAGAGCTTGTGTGAACTCCCCACATTTAAGCAGGAGATAGACTTCTGCGCCCATTAACGGAACAGACTCTGATGATATCATTCGGAATGACCGGATAATGTCTAATGCACTCCTGTATCCCTCAAACAGAGTAAGGACCAACTCCCTCACAACAACAGTGACCGCAAATTCATCATATGGGCGGTCATTTAACATCCGCAGCGGTCTCTCTACAGTTTTCACCTGATTAAACAGTAATCTTTGTAATATAATTTCAAAGCTGTATGCCAGTTCAAACTTATTTTTCCATTCTGTGTGTAAAAATGCAGGGATGCTTTCTTGCCATACTTCTTCTGGTATTTTATCTGCAGTTATCCTCTCTGATAATCTCTCTTTTAGAACTTCCACATCAGATTTCTGCATTCTAGTCTGAATCTGGTGCTTCATTAAATTCTTATTCAGTATTGTAAAAAGAACCGGCGGATACGCATTCTCAATAATCACATATTCGGAATAAAGACTGTCAATGATATTTTTGGTTTTCTCTGTGACATTCTTTTCCAGATTCCCAATTACGGAAAACTCTTCTAACAGCGCCATATAATCCCTGAAATAGAAGATATTCTTATATCCTTTGTTTCTATAAAGAGACGTCACTTGATTTCTTGAGACCTTATCATCAATAAATACAACAATTGGCGCTTCATAGTTCTTCTGCTCTGTTTCTGGCCTTATGACACGGATACCTGCTACTTCTTTTTTTTCAGAATAAGCATCCCAGATCTCATGAAACTTTGTCTGGTCTGACATTTCAGGAATATATCTCTGCGCCATTTTACCTGCGCCATAGGCTGTTACCTTTAACCCAGGTATATAGTACATACTGTTGAAGCATGAATATGCAGACAAAACAATCGCTTCCAGTGAAACATCCGGAATTTCCTCTTTTCTATTCATTGACAACAGAATTTCATTTTTCCAGGTAATTTTGTCATTCCTGTCAAGCGCCTTTACCATTGCATATAATCTTTCTACCTGCATTTTTATGCTTCTCCTTTACCCGTTCAGTCTTTTCCGATATTCGTCCCATACAATTTTATTTTCTGGCACATCCATCTGAAGGAGACTGTCTTTTATCACTTTTGCCACCCTCTCACTGTCGATTGCTATAATCAGATAATCGTACTTTGCATGTAAAATCTCCTCAACCGGTTTCACACCAAATTCCACGTCTATATTTTCCCAGCTTCTGTCTACCCACAAGACCAGCTCTGCATACTTTGACAAACTCATCTGTCTGCAGAATGCCTTGCCAACCGCGCCGGCCGCATATATAGCAATTCTGCTGCGGAACGGGACTTTTGCATAGGGAAACTGAAACTCTTCAAAACACCTTAATTTCCCTTCCGCTGCCCGTACATCCGACATAATATATGAGATAACCTTTTTAAACTCCTTAATTTCTTTTACATATTTCCAGAAAATATCCGAACACGGCAAATCGGGATATTTCCATGGCTTTCTGTCGCCCGCAAAATGCATGATGAAAGCATTCTCCTGATCTGACACATATTCCTTCCTGAATTCTGGAAACACCTCCTCCGTGCGCCAGAGATACTGGGGCTGGTAATTCCACCTTTTATCTAACTGGAAGTAATTCTCGTATAGCACAATATTCAGTGCATCCTGATCTGCAAAAATGAGCTTTCTCTCGTTTCTTTGATAATCTTCCTCTAGAAGTGCAAGACATTTTTCGCGGATTTTCCATTCCTCGAATTTCTGGCTGTCAATTACCAGTACACCTGCATTGAAAACCTTCCGGCAGTCCAGCCCTCCTATTTCCCGGGAGTGGCTTTCCAGCGGATAGCACAATAGATCTGACACGGCGCCTACTGGATATCCGTCTAAGTCGCACTCATATAGCTTTGATACGTCTTCCTGAATACACATATCTGAATCCAGGTAGATTATTTTCTCATACTGCGGCAAAATAAGCGGTATAAAAAGCCTGTAATAGGTTTCTACCGATAAGTGCAGGGATTCCTTTAAATTTACTTTTAATGTATATTGGAAAATGTTAATACATTCTATCTGTATATTTTCCTTACTTAAGGATTCCAGCATCTTCAAATTTTTACTGCTTATATTTGTCTGCAGAATATATATGTGATAAAAGTAGTGTCCATCTGCTTTCTGAATCATACTGTATATAGCTATATAGCAAAATATTGCATAATTGTCATTAGCCGCAAAGACAACCGGGATAACTGGCTTTTTCATCGTACTCCTCCAAAATCAACTATAAATCTGTAATCTGTCATGGCAATAAAATAATCATCCTTGTGCTTCGCAAAAAAATATGAAGTCAGAAGCTCTGCGGCATATGCGATATGCCGGTCTTTTTCATGCCCATACCCGTTTTCTCTCTCTGACTCTAACATCTGAAACAAAATGGGAAAGATCCATTTACAATAGGCGTCATATATCGCGCCTCTTGCGATCACCATGTTATTGGGACAGTACAGACATTCCTCCAGATAATCTTCCAATGGTTTTCTATCCTCCTGACAGCACCTTGCCACCGCCTCAATCATATTCTGTAACACCGGTTTTTTTACTGGCGTCTCCTCAAGAAACATCCTGCCGATTCCTCCCGGCACATAGCGAGGTGTTGTAAGTATTACATCAACTCCATTTCTATTCATAGATCTGATCTGCGCCTCTGTGATTATGAAATGTCTGCGATAATGGCACAGCCCCTTATATTCCGCTGGTTCCGCATTTTTCCAAATCCAGTAGGCCGCCGTCATCTCCGCCAAAAGGCCATTCTCCCCTGAGATGCTGTCTCCCGTTTCATCCAGATATGTCTGCATTTTATATTTTGAAAAAACGCTCCCTGCCTGAACAGGACGGATCCATGACGGGAAATCCTGTCCCGGAAGTTTTCCGCTGTCCCACTGGCTGTACACCATATAAATATGCATCATTTCACTTGTCCGGGTGTCATTTTTTATAATATCTTCCAAATCTGTGTAAACAGGCAAGGCATGCAGATTATGATATTCTCCAAACACCCTCTCATAATCTTCATAGAACTTAAATTTTTCTGTCTCATGATAGACTGACTCTGAATCCCGGTAATATATGGTCGGGAATTTATAATGCCTTATTTCGAGGTCATTTATGCTCACGGATTTATTCAGAGCGTCTGATATGTTCAGCCAGCTGACATCATACTCATCCTGATAAATCTGAAACTTCTTATCTTCTGATTTCTTATAGTCAGCAAGAATCTGTTTCCCTTTTAGCTGCGACATCTCCTCCAGCCCGACCTTTAGAATCCAAAAAAATCCGAAGCCTCTTGCAGAAGCTTCCGCAGTATCATGATGTTTTTCTGGCATGGCAATGATTATAGTTACATTTTTATCTGCCTTACACAGCCGGAGTTCTGTAACGCTTTCTCCTTCCAGCTCACATGGATTATCAGAAGCGGAGGACACTACAAAACCAGCAAACTCCAAATTCTCATATGAATATTTTAGATAACGGTATAATTCGAGTGCCACTAGATGCGCCCCATATATTATAATCGGACCTCTCTCTGCTGCTTCTCGGATTCTTTTCTCTATATTTTGCCCTGCCATGCTACCCTCCCAATATCCTTCTTTTAAAATTTCTTCTGACAGTACCAGTTCCAGGCATCCCGCAGTATTACTTTAATATCTCCATATTCCGGCTCCCATCCAAGTATTTTCCGCGCTTTTTCTGCACTTCCAACAAGCACCGGCGGATCTCCGGGCCTCCGCTTATCTAGGACTACAGGAATCTCTTTCTGGGTGATCTCCCTTGCCGCCTCAATGACCTCAAGTACAGAATTTCCCTTACAGTTCCCGAGATTCATACACAGGCTTTCACCGCCACGCTGTAGATAATCCATTGCAAGCAGGTGTGCGTCCGCCAGGTCTGTCACATGAATATAATCCCTGATACAGCTCCCGTCCCGGGTAGGATAATCCGTTCCAAATACTTTTACCGCTTCCCTGTCTCCCGCAGCAGCGGCTAGAATCAATGGAATTAGATGTGTTTCCGGATTATGGCTTTCGCCTATTTCCCCTTCAGGATCAGCCCCTGCCGCATTAAAATACCGCAGACAGCAATAATTTAACCCATATGCCTTGTGATAATCTGAAAGAATCCGTTCAATCATTAACTTAGAGGCCCCATACGGATTAATCGGTTTCTGCTCCATATCTTCTGTAACAGGCATATCTGCCGGTATCCCATATGTCGCACAAGTAGATGAGAATACAATTGTTTTTACATGGTACTTAACCATTGTGTCCAGCAAATGCAGTGTATTTGCTACATTATTGTTATAATATTTTGAAGGTTCCGTCACAGACTCGCCTACATATGCATAAGCGGCAAAGTGAAATACCATGTCAATATTATATTTTTCAAATATCTCTTCCAGCCTCTCTGTATCAGACAAATCCCCTGTCTCCAGGATCCCCCACCTGACCGCTTCCCTGTGCCCATATACCAGATTATCAAACACGACTGTTTCACAACCCTTCTGATAAAGCCTTTTGTTGATATGACTTCCGATATATCCGGCTCCTCCTACTACTAATATCATACTAGTTATCCTCGCTTTTCCCTAATAACTCATCTGTTAATTGCAACATACTTTTTATAACCTTGTCCATGTCCAGATACTGGTACCGCCCCAGTCTTCCTGCAAACAGAACGTTTTTCTCCTGTTCCGCCCTTCTCTTGTACTTCTCGTAAAGCCTGTTATTTCTTTCATTATTAACTGGATAATATGCCTCGCTTCCCTGTTGCCATGCGACAGGATATTCGCGTGTAATCACTGTCCTGTCCTTATTTCCCTCTCCAAAGCGAAAATGTTTATGCTCTACAATTCTTGTATAGGGTGTGTCCAAAGAAGTAAAATTCATCCCAGCCACTCCCTGATAGTTCCCTGTATCAAGAATTTCTGTTTCAAATCTCAGACTCCTGTATTCCAACGCCCCATAGCAGTACTCATAATAAGCGTCAATAGATCCTGTAAATATTATGTTTTTTGCTATCTTCTCATATTTTTTTCTGTTTTTAATGTAATCTTCCGACAGCCTTATCTCTACTCCTGACAGCATCCGCTCCACCATGGATGTATAACCTGCCTTTGGGATTCCCTGATAGGGATGATTAAAGTAATTGTTATCATAGGTGAACCGGACTGGAAGCCTTTTAATAATGAATGGCGGCAGTTCCCTGCAGTCTCTTCCCCATTGTTTTTCTGTATACCCTTTAATCAGCTTCTCATAAATATCTCTGCCCACAAGCTTAAGCGCCTGTTCTTCAAGATTGTCTGGCACTGTTATTCCTGAGGCCTCTGCCTGCCTGTCTATAATCATTTTTGCTTCCTCGGGATTAACAATGCCCCAAAGCTGATAAAACGTATTCATATTAAAAGGGAGATTATAGATTTCCCCATGATAGTTCGCGAGAGGCGAGTAGATAAAATGATTAAAGTCAGTAAAGCGGTTTATAAACTTCCATACGCGCTCATGATCTGTATGAAAGATATGGGGTCCATACTGATGTACCTCAATCCCCTCAATCTCTGTACTATAGACGTTTCCTGCAATATGGTTTCTTTTATCAATTACCATACATTTATAGCCCTCGTCAGACATAACTCTGGCAAAAACCGCCCCTGCAAGTCCTGCTCCAACAATCAGATAATCAAGCATTTCACATGTTTCCTTTCTATACACCCGATTTTTTTCTATCAACAGATTCCTCATATCCAGTTAAAAAGATAATACTTTAATTCGCAAAAATAACATTAAAATCCCATCCCGCAGTACAATAGCCTAAAATAAATGCTATATCATATTTGTGAACTAAAGTATTGACTTTTTCAAATATACATTTCTATGTGGCAGACGTATTACGCCTGCCACATTACATACTGATTTCTCCTTCTTAATCTGTTTCTTATGGCGTTGATGCCGCCGGGAGGGTTACTTCCGCGCTAGTGATTTCTGTACCGTCTTTCAGGGTAACTGTAGCAGTTACAGTCTTTCCTGCAAAGAAGTCCATCCAGCCATCGCCAAGTGTAAATTCTTTCTTACCACTTGCAGGTGCATTCCATACCCAGGTACCGTCACTATCACCCATTGGCCAGTCCTGACTTCCATCATTCAGACTCATGGACTGATAATCCGCATCATCTACGTTGATCACACTGATCTTTCCATCTGCTGTCATACGAACCTGTGGTCCGTCAATATACAGGCCATGTTCCTTCGGTGCTTCTGTATATTTTTCATCGGTTAAACCATAAATATCGTATGTAATATGCATCGCATTAATATCACTGTCTGACCATGGAGTGTTTCTCTGTCCAAGTTTTCCAATATATCTGAAGGCAGTGGTATCTCCTTCTCCACCTTCTCCATATACATACTTTTTGCCATCCGTCATAGCTGCAGTCGTTGATGTCAATGCATTGTCAGCCCCTGCTTTGAAGTATTTTTTGCTAGTAGCGAAGGCACTATAACTCGTTGTTCCCGCAGGGATTAATGTAAGTGTTGTATTATCAGCGTCACCAGCGCCTTCATACACATCTGATGTCTTAAGAGCAGTAAGCAATGCTGCTTCATTCGCATAAGTCTGCTCTGTCAGCTCGTATACCTGTGCATAAGTAAGCTGTTCTTTATACTCAGCAGCTGTTGTTCCTCCTGTTGCTACAGGTGCTATTAACGTGTATGTTGTATTTCCCACAGAAGCTTTATTAAGATAGAATGTCTGGCTGGCAGAATTTTCACTTGCCTCTGTCCTAAAAGTTGCAACATTCTTATCCGTATCTGTCAGATCTCCTGCTGTTTTATTAGCAGTCTCGATATACTTACCATTGCTAGTCTCTGCTGCCACAGCTATCCATGCCTCTGCTGCCTGTGAAGCCATTGCTTCTGCCCTGGTATCTGCCAAAGTAACTCCTGCTCCAAGATCCACTACAGACTTCACATCAATTCCTACTGGAACCTCGCTCTTATTTGCGAGAGTAAAAGCAGTTGAGTGAATCTGAGTACCCGGCGTGTTCATTTCCAGCGGATCAACTGCTGCCAAAATAGACGTTGGAACCGCAACTCTGATTACCGGAGTTTTTGTGGTAAACTCTACATCCACTGTATCCCCGTCAGCCGCCATAACCGGCAAAGCCATTGTTGCAACAAGCGCACTTGCCACAACTGTTGATAATAACTTTTTGTTTCTCATACACCTTACCTCCATTTTTTATAATAATAACGCATGTAATCTATAATCATTGCACTGTTCAAAATGCAATTGATTATCTAAATTAATTTTCTACAGTAATGGTCAGGCTAAATCCCGCATTACTATAATCCGAATATGTCCCATCCTCTTCCTCATTCAGAAGGTATGTTTCACAGACCGCTTCATAAGTACCGGCATCAAGATCTTTATCCAGCTTAAACGGAGGAATCTCTGCCCCTACTGGAATAACATCTGTCTTGAAAATTACTTCTTCTGTATCGGCCAGCTTCACCTCACAGCGTATGGGTTTCCTGTTATTCGGAGAATTGCCCAGTATAGCATCTGTAGTTTCAGAAGCCCCATCCGGAAACGTCCATTCAGTATTCATATACGTCTCAAAATATCCCTCCTGGACTTCACTCTCCATCTCTTCTGCAATTTGTTTGTAATTTCCTTCCGTCATCCCCTTAGGTCTAGTCAGGAAATAAATTACAGCTGCCGCAACAATAACAAGCAGAACGGTGACTACAATAATAATCCTCTTCTTCTTTTTCCTCTTCTGCTCTTCCTGCGTCACTTCCGCAGTCTGGGGCTGTTTCTGTTCGCTCTCCAACATTTTATAAAGTCCTCCTGTCTTTCTGATACAGGCGCAGCAGTCTTTAATATTTACACCCGTCTTATTTTAACTTTGCATCTATTTCCGGTTCTTCCAGCGTCCACGAGCATTCCATTTCAACCGAAATATCCCCTTCTTCCAACTCCTCGTATGTCACACCGTTCAGTTCTCCTGTGAATTGAACCGACAATTCTTCCCCTGGAACAAGCCTCACTTCATATCCTAAGTCCTGCTGTTTTTCCTTTGGAAGAACCATTTTCTCTCCATCTGAGAATATCAGCTCCATACAGACCTGCTTTTCTTCTCCCTCATGCAGTTTTTCCTTTTCTTCCTGGACAATAATCCCGCTTTGCTCTCCTGTTCTACACACCAACGCCGTCAGACTGAATGTTCCTGCAGACTCCCCGGCGTTCTTAATCCTATAACACACTGAAAGGATTCCCCCATCTTCTTCCTGCTTCCACTCATCTATTGAAATGTTGGTCTCCTTTGTCTCCTGGAACTCAATAACCTCTTCCTCTTCTACATCTTCTTGGTTCAAATCACTCTCTGGCTCCTTCAAATCCTCTGCATCTGTATTCTCTTTCGACTTCTCTGCCAAACCCTCCTGTCCCTCTTCCTCACCAGTTTCCTCTTTTCCCTCTATGTCCGTTTTACTTTTTGTCTCTTCTGCGCTGCCCTCTTTCTCTTTACTTCTCCCAGCCTCCGTCTCTAGCTTCCAGAAATATGTAACTGATGCATCAACGTCACTGCTCTTCCATTCCCCCAGAGCATTTTCATTGACTTCCCCCGAAAACAAAATTTCTAGCTTTTCACCGGGTTCTATCCTCTTCTCATATACAGCTTCCTTTTGGGATAAAACGATTTTATCCCTATCGTCGAACTTTATTTCCATATAGATAGATTTACTCTTATCGTCATGCAATCCTTCTGTACTGTCCCTCACGGTTACCCCGCTGTTTACACCCGGCTTACATGCAAGTTCTGACAGTACAAGTATCCCGGCTGTTTTTCCTGTATTTTTTATCATATACTTTTCAGAATAGATCTGCCCTTTTCCATCCATTTCCCACGGGTCTATCACAATATGTAATTTCTGTGGAATCTGCAGATAGCTTACCTCCTTCTTTCCATGTGTCCCTGCTTTTGCCTCTCTTTCAGAGTCTATCTGCTTTTCATCTTTTTTTTCAGCTAACACCGGAATCTGCGGCAGGCTTAAACAGATACTCAGCATTATAAAAATAATCATGAATACATTTTTTTTCATTTAATACCTCCTCCATCCGGCTGATTAGTTTTAAAATAAGGCACATTGGTCATCCACCAACACTCCGATGGATGATGCAAGATTTTCCTCCCGCTTCGCTCCCTGCTACATCATGAGCCATCCCTCCGTACTTTCGCGCGGCTTAACACCCATGTTCACAGGGTCCTGGCATACCCAATACGCAGTTCCAGGAAATCATTCCCTTTTCCTGCCTTCTAATGCCGTAATTCCTGTTTTTATATAACAGACCTCCTGTCTGCCTTATCATGAACCCGCCTCCCGGTCCTCTCGGTAAAATCCCGGCTCATCACCGGAATTCATCCAGGCTGCTGTTCTTATGACCTCTTTCCTTACTCTTTCTTTCTGCTGTCTCTCTTTCCCTGCTGTCTGTTTTCTTCCTGCCGGTGTACCCCCTGCCCGTAATGACTCCTGGCGTTCAGCGCCCCGTCCCCCTGTCCCCTTTTCTTAACATTCCGGGCGGCATTCACCTTCTCCTCCACCCGGTATCCGCACATCGGACACACAAACTCTCCATTTTCCTTCCTGCCAGCCGCCCCACATTCACTGCATTCCTTACTGATATCCTTCCCCAGTACCTCCACGATCTCCACGGACTGCTCACTGCATTTCTGCCCCAGTCTTCTACGGATATACCCTCTCTGCCACTGGGTGATCGAATAGTTGATCTTCTTATTCACTCCCCCTGCCCCGGGCTTCGGAAGCTTCATGATATACACTGTCTCCGGCTTTTCCTCTGCCAGGAACCGGTTCAGTTCATGGTTGATATAGCTGTGCAGCTGCTCTTCAAGCCGCCGTTTCTTGTCATAATATTTCTTGCGCCCCGGGTTGCTTTTCCAGTTCCGGCTATAGCTCCTTGCCTGGGCACGCAGCCAGTCTGAATACTCCAGCTGGTATCTCCCCAGCTCCTTCCCGTAGCAGCGTCCCTTGTCCGTCGTCAGCATCGTGTACATCCCCACCGCCACCCCGACATGGTTCTGATAGTCCACATACTTCCGAATCTCCACATTAATGGGAACCTTAATCTCTATACGGTCTTCTGTCGGAAACAGCTTAATCCAAAGCTGGCATTTATACTGATTGTTGTCTGTAAGTGGCACAAAGACACGCTTACGCTTTTCCTTTATGGAGATGTAAATGCCATGGTCAGCGTACCGGTATGCCCTCTCTGCTATAGAAAAACCCTCTGTTCTGTCTGTATGGAGCTTCACATGGTATTTCCGGACCTGTCTGCACAGATATCTGTTAAGTCTGTCCGGATCTGTCTTCTCTGCCAAAGTCTCATACTGCTTCATAATCTTTGCGGTAAGCTCTGGCGGCTTTTGATTCAGCACTGCCTCAAAAGCATTGTTAATCTTCATGATGAACCTTACATAGTGCTTATCCTCCTCTGTGAAGTTCTCATTCTGGTTAAGCAGCTTCAGAATCCTGGACTTCGTCCGCGTCCACTGGCTCTTGATATCCCCCAAGGCATCAAAGACTGCCAGATAAAAATAAACCGACGGCATCCCCAGTTTCTCCCTGTATCCACTTTCCGTCATCTCATTCTGCACCGTGTATCCCGGATAAATCTTTGACAGACTGCCAATCCCCCCAAACCGGTCATATACGTAATTTTTCACTTTCCGGTAGTCCTCCGCAATGTCCATAAGCTTCTGCATATCGCTTTTTTCGAGAGGCTCCTTATTGTACTGGTGAACAGTCTTGCATAGCTTTTCTGTTGGCATATTTCCTTCCTTTAAAAATGCTTACAGTATACAGCTTCACACCATTTTTCCAAAAAGGTGTACTTTTTGGAAATTATTTACAAGGAAAATTTTTCGGTAAAAATATATAAAAAAAGGGGTTAAGTTACTTGACGAACTGTCGATATTATAATAGAATGACTGAGGATTTCAGATTGAAGAAAACATTACCAAAAAGTACACTTTTTGGTAATACTTTTTTAGTTGATTTAACCTTAAAAACAATCTAAAGCAAAAAAATATATTTTCAACCCCATTTCACCTTGTCATTCCCCTTAAGGCGGACGATGGCAGTGATGTTGTCAAATTAATGGATAATTTTAAAACAGTCGCTCCAATGGATATGAGCCAGGGAGATTTGCCCGCAAGGATCCATTTTTTGAAATATGAAGAAGGAGGTTATCCAGAAATGTGTGAAGTTTCTGAAAAGATATATAATGAAGGTATAATAAACGAAAAAAAGAAAACAGCATTTAATATGAAAAAAGGATATTCAGATGTTATAATTGCAGATATTTTAGAAATTGGCATAAATGTTATCCAACAGTGGCTATCGGGAAGCAAAGCAGCCTCCTAACCTTTGGCATATTGATGGGGACACCCTATTTTCAATTTGGGACGGGGCATTTTTAAAAATGCCCCGTCCCAAATCTCTCCATCAAAAAGTCCATCACATTCTTATGAATAATCCCTTCCCTCGAAAAATCCATCCTGTCCATAGATATCACATATTTTGGATAATTATCCGCAATACCATTATACGCCCCGAATTCACGCTCAATCACCGACTGGTCATAAAGATAGTACGCCACCTGGTAATACTCCTTCTGTTTCCCTTTCACAGCCACAAAGTCAATCTCGCCCTTTGGAAGCTTCCCCACAAACACATCATACCCCCGCAGACAAAGCTCATTAAATACTATATTTTCAAGCAATGCCCCCTTTTCCAGCTTATAGCCGCTGTTATGGATACGTCCGAGCCCGGTATCTGTAAGATAATACTTATCCAGCGTTGTAAGAAGCTGCTTTCCTCTGATATCATACCTCTGTGCTTTCACAATAACCAGGGACGTAATAATATGATCCAGGTAGTTATACAAGGTTTCCATACTTACCTTCCGGTTTACGCTCTCAAAATACCTGGCAATTCCCTTTGCCGAGAACATCTGCGAGGGTGTCTGCGTCAGATATTCTATAATCCGGTTCAGCAGATCTACATCCTTCGCTCCCGTCCTCTGCACAATATCCCTTAAAACAATGGAATTATACAGATCCCGCAGCATCGTGGCGGTCTCTTCTTCCGTCTGCATGCTGAAACGCTGCGGCATGCCGCCCCACTCCATGTACTCTGACAAGTCCTCCTCCGAAGGCTTCTGAATCTCCTTAATCTGACAGTATTCTCTGAAGGAAAAGGGTGCGATGCGGAAGCTTATATAGCGCCCGGAAAGGTATGTTGCCAGCTCACCTGACAGAAGCTTTCCATTAGAACCCGTAATAAAAATGCTCACGTCCCATGTCGCGCGGAAAGAATTAATCACAATTTCGAACTCCTCCACCATCTGTATCTCGTCAAAGAAAAGATAGTATCTGTCCTCATTCGTCCTCTTTTCATCCACATAGTCATACAAAGCCTGTGCTGTCCGTATCTTCGCAAACTGAAAATCTTCAAAGTTCAGATAGATAATCTGATCTTTCTTCACACCCTGTGACATAATCTCTTCCATGATCTGTTTTAGCAAAACCGACTTTCCGCATCGTCTGATTCCAATCAGAACCTTGATCAGTTCATTTTCATAAAATGGACGTATTCTTTCCAAATATAATTCTCTCTTTATAGTCTGTTCCATCCGAAACATCTCCCTCATTTTATCAAGTTATTTCGATTAATCGAAATAACTTTTAATATTATACTTGTTATTTCGATTTTACTATATATATTATTATTTGTAAATAAGTTTTTTCTATTCACCAAAAAAGCAATTGGGGACGGGGTATTTTTCACTCCAAAAGCTCCACCGGAGCTTCCGGTGTGTGCTATGGCAAAAAATACCCCGTCCCCAATTGCAGTTTTTATTCTCTCTCGCTATAATGATGCGCCTCTTCGAGCATCATGTCTTTCACTTTCATCAGACGAATCTGGGAGCTTCTCTCATTTTCATCTAACTTCATTGTGATATACTTGATCGTTTCCTGAGCCTCCGGAATTGTTACGTGCTCTAACGCATTTACACGGCGTCTTGTTTTCTCAATTTCCGCCGCCATAAGCTGGCACGCTTTTTCGGTCTCTGCCAGTTTCAGCATATCCGGCAGGATGTCTGCCAGGGATTTTACTGCACCGTCCAGGTCGCTGGAGGTGAATGCAAATCCGTATGAGTAGATGTCGTTTGCATCTGCTGTTCTTGTCTTCGTCTCGAAGACCGGGATGTTAACGCTCATTACGTTCTGCTGTCCTACCTCAAGGTTGACTTCCTGTTTCGGCGCCATAAGTGCTGTATTTAGTGTCGCCTCGTCCATTCCGGCCTTGGCTATGACAAAATTCTTATTTGCAGAGAGGATTCCGGCTTCTACTTTCTGGCGCAGCGCCATGTTCTCCTTCACCAGCTCAAGAAACTGACGCATCAGCTCGTCACGTTTGTCTTTCAGGAGCTTATGACCCCTTCTGGCAGTGACCAGCTTTCTCTTTGTCTTGGTCAGCTCCATACGGGTAGGAGTGATCTGTTTTGATGCCATTCTTTACCTCCTTTGCTGTCGGGGACGGGGCTTTTTGCCGTCCCCCATCTCCTACTTTCCGTAGTATTCGTCTAAGAATTTATCGTCAATACGTTTCAGCTCTGCTCTTGGAAGCATGGACAGAAGCTTCCAGCCGATGGCCAGTGTCTCCTCAATGGAACGGTCATTGTTATATCCCTGGGATACGTATTCTTTCTCGAACGCCTCTGCGAATTCTGCGTATTTAAGGTCAATCTCTGTAAGGGCTGCCTCTCCTAAGATGGTCATGAGTTCTTTTGCGTCTTTACCACGGGAATAAGCGGCAAATAACTGGTTCATGGTGTTGGAGTGGTCTGCTCTTGTCTTGCCCTCGCCGATACCTTTGTCTTTCAGACGGGAAAGAGATGGCAGTACATCGATTGGCGGCTGCAGGCCTTTGCGGTAGAGCTCACGGCTTAAGATTACCTGTCCCTCGGTGATGTATCCGGTAAGGTCAGGGATCGGGTGGGTCTTGTCGTCCTCTGGCATGGTCAGAATCGGGATCATAGTGATACTTCCGTTCTTTCCGCGCTGACGGCCGGCTCTCTCGTACATGGTCGCAAGGTCTGTATACATATATCCCGGATATCCGCGTCGGCCCGGAACCTCTTTCTTTGCTGCCGAGATCTCACGGAGAGCGTCCGCATAGTTTGTAATATCTGTCAGGATAACGAGTACGTGCATATCTTTCTCGAATGCAAGGTACTCTGCTGCGGTCAGCGCCATACGCGGAGTGGAGATACGCTCTACAGCCGGGTTATTTGCCAGATTGATGAACAGGACAGTCCTGTCGATCGCGCCTGTCTCCTTGAAGGACTCAATGAAGTAGTTTGACTCCTCGAATGTAATACCCATTGCAGCAAATACAACAGCGAAGTTCTCATCCGTTCCGCGAACCTTTGCCTGTCTTGCAATCTGAGCCGCAAGCTGTGAATGCGGCAGACCGGAGCAGGAAAAGATCGGAAGCTTCTGTCCACGCACCAGTGTATTCAGTCCGTCAATGGCGGACACACCGGTCTGGATGAACTCCTCCGGATATACACGGGCCGCCGGGTTCATGGGCAGACCGTTGATATCTCTTCTTTCCTCTGGAAGAATCTCCGGACCGTCGTCAATCGGACGTCCCAGTCCGTCGAAGACACGTCCCAGCATGTCTCCGGAAACTCCCAGCTCCATGCTCTTTCCGAGAAAACGCACCTTACTGTTACTTAAGTTGATACCGCTGGCATTCTCGAAAAGCTGTACAACAACATCATTTCCGTCTACCTCCAGTACCTTACAACGACGCTTCTCGCCGCTGGCAAGCTCGATTTCACCAAGCTCATCATATGCGACGCCCTCTACGCCCTTTACCATCATAAGCGGTCCGGCAACTTCCTGTATGGTTCTATATTCCTTTGGCATAATTAGAAGTCCTCCTTCCCAAACGCACCTGCAATCTCTGCGTTTAATTCACTCTTAATCTTCTCGTATTCTGTCTCAATATTTTCCGGCGTTGTATATTTATAACGGCCGATTCTCTCTCTTACTTCCATTCCAAGAAGTGCTTTCATGGACGCCCCCTTAGATAGAGCTTCGGAGGACTGCTCATAGAATGCGAGTACCAGCTTCATCATCAGATACTGCTTCCGAAGCGGCGTATAGGTATCTACCTCATGGAAGGAGTTCTGGTGCAGGAAGTCCTCACGGATGGAGCGTGCTGCTTCCATCTTCAGACGGTCAATCGGTGACAGTGCATCCATACCTACCATCTGAACGATCTCTTCAAGAGCTGCTTCTTCCGTAAGCAGGCTCATCATCTTCTGACGGCCTTCCATCCAGTCCTCTGATACGGTTCCGTTGAACCAGTCCTGCATATTGTCAAGATACAGAGAGTAACTTGTCAGCCAGTTGATAGCCGGGAAATGTCTCTTATACGCAAGTGCGGAATCCAGTCCCCAGAATACCTTCACGATACGCAGTGTTGCCTGTGAAACAGGCTCAGACGTATCACCGCCCGGAGGAGATACGGCTCCAATTACGGACAGCGCGCCCTCTCTTCCTTCTTTTCCAAGAGAAACCACACGTCCTGCTCTCTCATAGAATTCTGCAAGTCTTGAACCAAGATATGCCGGATAACCCTCCTCACCAGGCATCTCCTCCAGACGTCCTGACATCTCACGCAGCGCCTCTGCCCAGCGGGATGTGGAGTCTGCCATAAGAGCTACAGAGTAGCCCATGTCACGGAAATACTCTGCTATCGTAATACCAGTATAGATGGAAGCCTCACGGGCTGCAAACGGCATATCGGAAGTATTCGCGATCAGAACCGTTCTTTCCATAAGAGAACGTCCGGTCTTCGGGTCTTTCAGTTCCGGGAACTCGTTCAGAACGTCCGTCATCTCATTTCCACGCTCGCCGCATCCAATATATACAACGATATCAGCCTCTGCCCATTTTGCAAGCTGATGCTGGATTACTGTCTTTCCGCTTCCAAATGGTCCCGGAACAGCTGCAACACCGCCCTTGGCAATCGGGAAGAACATATCTACAACCCTCTGGCCTGTTACAAGCGGAGCATCAAGAGGAAGCTTCTTTACATACGGACGTCCCTTACGTACCGGCCATCTCTGCATCATAGTAAGCTCCTTGTCGCCGTCCTTTGTAGAAATAACTGCCACTGTCTCCTCGACTGTGAACTCACCTTTCTTAATCTCCTTAACCGTACCAGCCACGCCGTAAGGAACCATGATCTTCTGCTCCACAACTGCAGTCTCCTGAACGGTTCCAAGAATATCTCCAGCCTCTACCTCATCCCCGGATTTTACTACCGGGACAAATTTCCATTTCTTATCTCTTTTCAGGGAAGCAACCTCAACGCCACGCTGCAGGTTATTTCCTGAAACCTTCATAATATCATCAAGCGGACGCTGGATACCATCATAGATGCTTGTGATAAGACCCGGCCCAAGTTCAACAGACATGGGAGCGCCCGTAGACTCTACCGGCTCGCCGGGACCAAGTCCTGACGTCTCCTCATATACCTGAATTGATGCCTCATCTCCGTGCATCTCGATGATTTCTCCAATCAGACGCTGCTTACTTACACGTACAACGTCAGACATGTTGGCATCGCGCATACCAGACGCGATGACAAGCGGTCCCGCCACTTTTTTTATCGTACCTGTACTATTCATTTGGACGAATCACCTTACCTTTCATGCTTTCCATATTGACCGTCTGCCGCCCATCCCGTGGCCGGCAGCGGCCTGTTACTCCTGTGAAAACAGGATATCAGAACCTACCGCTACCTCAACCGATTTCTTAACCCCCGCAATACCTGCTCCGGTATTGCCTGCAATACCCGGGATCTGAATAATCGCCGGAGTAATCTGCTCCTGGTATCTTGAGATCTCATGCTTCAGTTCTGCCGCCAGCGCCTCTGTAATATAGATAATCCCATATTCCCCAGAGGCCAGCCTTGCAAGCTTTTCTGCTGCTTCTTCATGGGCGCTTACCGGGAATGTGTCAAGACCCAGTGTAGCGAAGCCGTAGATACTGTCATAGTCGCCTAATACTGCAATCTTATACATACATTTCCCTTACCCTTTCCCGGATAGAATCATCCGGCAGATCGTTAAGCTTTCCGGAAAGAATGATTCGCACCGTTTTAATTTCATTCTGTCTAGCAATTACATAGGCGATTACCGGCCCGATTGTAAATGCTTTATATTTCTGCGGACTGATGGTCTGAATGATCCGGTTGTCACACCAGCGTTCAAATGCAGACGGAGACTGGGCAAGTGCTTCTGCACCCTCCGCATAAGCGGTCCCCATAAGATATTCCCTTATGGAATCCATTCCATTTAACGCCGCTTTTGCAAGCTGCGCTGCATTCACACTGTCACATTCTGCCATCGCCCTGGTCATAAACTCTAATGACTTCGCGGTTTTCTGCGAACGCACGGCAATCTTGATATCTGCAACGGCTACCGTAGATTCGGCGTAGTCCCGGATGATTGCATCCTTCGCTGCCTTGCCTGCCCTGTATACCGCATCAAGAGCCGCCCTGTCAATAATCACATCGCACAGCTGACCGTCCCGTGTATGAAGCATAGCCTCGTATGCCTCTTCCGCTGCATGCTGCATGTCTGGCGGAAGCTTTCCGAATTCCTTCTCTCTGACGATCTCAAGCATCGCCGCTCCCGGAACAGACACATCATCATAGAATATATGTCTGTTCGTATCCCCCACACAGACCTCTTTAATCGCAGCCTTCAGGTTATGGAAAAGCTTCGGGTAGGACAATACGGCAAATTTATCCATGTCCACATGGAGATCCTTTACCACCTCCCAGATCTTCTCCTCTTCCCTGTTCAATATCGCTTCCGCCTGCACCGGGGTATCACTGTCGCCCCAGCCCTTCTCGGCGAGGAACTGCAGACACTGGTCGTAATCAGAGCATGCAATCAGCTGGTCAATGACTGCATTTGAAAATAATGCAACCTCCAGGGCACGTATGCGCGCAACCGCGTAGGTATATTGTTCACTCATACTATTCCTGCCTTCCTACGCAAATAATAATTCCCTAACCTTATCAGATAATGCCTCTCTCTTTTCATCGAACATTGCCCGGAGTGTACAGTTCTCTTCAATACCGCCGTAGGCAAGAACGAATCCATTCTCAATATTTCTGCCTTCCTCTGATACCTTAAGGCTTCCGCCCCTTTTCTGCGCCACCTTCTTAACGTCCGCTTCATAGCTCTTCGGCATTCTCTTAAGATCTGCAAATGAGAAATAAATCTCTCCATCCTGCGGCAGCACATATCTGTCAAGCAGCTTAAGCATCATATCAAAGTATTTATCCGCCTCCATGCGCGCCAGTGACTCGTACGATTTATCAAGAATCTCGCTGATCAGCTCCTGCTTTGCTGCAAGAACCTTTGTTCTTCTCTGTAAATCAGTAGAAGATACGACTCTCTCTCTGTAATTCGCCACCTCTGCCTCGGACTTCCGGGAGATGCTTTCGCATGTTCTGGCCGCTTCCTCTTTTGCCTGGTCAATGATCTCTTCAGCTTTGGCAGTCGCTTCCTCAATCTTTGCCTCTGCAGCCGCCTTTGCCTCCTCCAGGATCTGTTTTTTCATCTTATCTATTCCAGCCATGGCTTACGCACTCCTTTTCCTATTCTTATTCACTCCCGTTTCTGTCACTTAAATCTGAACTGCATTTACAGCCAGGATAGAAATCAGAAGTGCAAGGATTGCGTATGTCTCAACCATCGCCGGGAACAGCATAGCTTTACCGAACTGATCCGGCTTCTTAGCTACGATTCCGATTGATGCAGCAGACGTCATTCCCTGGTATTTTCCGGAGATCAGGCCTACGATGCCGATCGGCATACATGCTGCAAGGATCAGAAGTCCTGTCTGCGGGTCAAGTTCAGCAGCGCCTCCGCCGAGAAGTCCTACTTTGGAAAGTGTAATGAACCCAACAAGCAGTCCATAAATACCCTGCGTACCCGGAAGAAGCTGCATGATCAGAACCTTGGCAAATTTGCTTGGGTCCTCTGTTACAACGCCTGCTGCCGCCTGGCCTGCGATACCTACACCGATCGCTGATCCTGCTCCTGCAAGAAATACTGCTACTGCTGCGCCAAGTAACGCATAAACAAGTCCTAAATTACTCCAAATACTCATGATTAATTTTCCTCCTTAATATCTACATATTTTGTATCTGATTTGAATGGTTCGAATGGTTTTCCGCCGCCCTCATAAAACTTGCCGAAAAACTCTACGAACTGAAGACGGTTCGTGTGCACATAGGCACCAAGCAGGTTGATCGCAAGGTTCAATGTATGCCCGACAACAAATACAAGGGCAAAGCCGATCACACCAACGATTCCTTTGCCGAACATGCTTCCCATCTGGTTTACTACAGATGCAATAACACCTGTGGCAAGGCCGAGCGCCAGCAGACGAGAATAGGACAGCACATCACTGAGCCACCCTGTAATATTATATATATCGTATGCTCCGAGAGCAATACGAAGCACCGGATTCTTGTTCTCGCGGCCGGACATAAGGACAAGCCCTACTGCACCGATGATCGCAAGCGCCTTTGCGATGGTATTAAGAACCGGCGGAAAAACAATCTGCGTCTGCGCAATGGATGCAAAAATATCTGTCGGAAGAAGCATAAGAATCAGCCCAATCAGAAATGCAAACCAAAGCACAACATCACAGAAGAAATCAAGCACCTTACCGTCTTTTAACTCCATGTACCCTTTAATACCAAGGCCTACAAATAAATGTACAACTCCGAATGCCAGCGAATATACGAGAAGCCGCATCGGGTCATTCAGCGGTATGAACCAGAGCGCCGGCACTGTAACTGCCTTCCCGAAAAATACCTCTGATACAATATCCACCACATTTCCAAAGTATCCGCCAAACAGAATTCCCCACACCATAGTGGATACTCCGCAGAACATGAACATCTTAAGCGACTTATGCATTCCCTCGCCCATACGCGGGAATTTCTTTAATACTACATAGCAGGCAATGGCGATAATCGCGCCATATGCCGCGTCGGACAGCATCATGCCAAAGAAGAATACATAAAAAAATGACATGATCGTAGTCGGATCAAATTCTCCCTTGTGCGGCAGTCCGTAGGATTCAAGCACTCCCTCCACACTGGAAGAAAAGCTGTTGTTAGAAAGAAGTGTAGGCGGTTCTTCATCTTCCTTAATATCCTCGATGTCAAAAACACAGTCATACTTTTCCTCGATTGCTTTCGACAATGCACGTACATATCTTCTCGGCACATACCCGCTCATGACAAATGTTCTCTGTGACTGGGGCAGGGTACCCAGAACCTCATACTTTTCCGCACGGGTGCGGAAATAATCACTGACAAGCTCAAGATCCTTTCTGCTATCAGCGTATCCTCTGATCTCATCCTCTGCCTCTTTGATTCCTTTATTCAGTTTTTCAATCTCTGCTTCATATAAAGCTTTCTGACGCGCAGGCGTATTCGTAATCACCTGTGACGGCCTTGCAAATCCACATGACCGGAGTGCCTCTTCTACTGTCTCTGCATCCTTCCTCAGGCAAAGCACAGTCAGGCAAAGCATATCCTTATCACTGTAGACCACCTGGATATCTGTCCCGTCAGGCACAGGCTCTGCCTGCGCAAGCCTATCATACAGCATCTGGGGCGTAACTTCCGCCGCTACTGTTCCGATGAATAACGCAGTTTTCTTTGTTCCTTCATAATTCATCGGCACATCCAGCGTAAGCCAGGGAGTCAGAGCTTCGATCTGATTCTCGGTCTTCTGGATATTCGCTTTTGCTTCTGCAATCTCTTTGCTCTTCGTAATAAGCAGATTTGCCTTCCGGATGATCTCCTGCTTTTCATCCGCTGCCCGGGCGATCTCGTCTGATGAAACCAGCTTCTTGCCCTCCAGGCTGGATAACAGCGATTTCTTAACAGGCACGTAGGCATCCAGTACCGCAAGAGCCTGGTCAGCCGCCTGCGCCCTTTTTTCAAAGGTCTGGCGGGCATTCACTGTATCCATCTTCTCGAAGCCTTCTTCGTCTTCGGCGATCTGACTCATCTCCATGACCCCAAGGGTCTGGATCTTCTCCAGAATGGCTTTCCGGTCCTTCTTTAATCCGCAGATACTAATTCTTTGCATCTGCAATACTGCCATGGCCGCATCCCTCCTTTTCTGTTAAATTTTTTGATTCTCAGACAAGCTCTGCAATAACCGCCGATATTACTTCGCTCTCCTTTGCTCTTGCATTTTCCTTCAAGACAGCAATCTCACCTTCTACCTCTGCAAGAGCGTCCTGTATGGATTGTTCCCCGATCTGTCTCTCTGAATCAAGTGCACTTCTTGCCTTTTCCTTTGCAATTGCCTCAGCCTGCGCCTTCATGGTCCTGGATTCACTCTCGGCGTCTTCAAGAATCGCAGTACACCTGTCTTCAGCTTCCTTCAGAATTGCTTCTGCTTTACTTTCAGTTTCCTTAATTGTCTTGATGGTTTCCTCTACCATTAGCTCACCACCTTTCTTTAAAATGCTACAAATTAGATTATAATACGAATCAGTTGGAAAGTCTAGAAATTTGTGGTATCTTTATCCTTTTCATCCTTTTTCGCCAAGAACTTTTATCACCTATTACTATTTTCAGTATAGAAAAGCCCCTCCTATATGATAAAAGTTAAGTTGACAGATCCTGGCCGCTGTCCGCAAACCATCCTGCGAACCGTATGCCCATTCTTCCTACCATGTAAGACGATGCAGATGTCCCGTGAGGTTCATCCCCACAAATTGATTTTGTCTCAGCGCCTCATATAGAACAATGGAAACAGAATTACTCAGGTTCAGGGACCGGATCTCTGAAGCCATAGGTATCCTGATACACTGCTCCTTATGTTGCACCAAAATCTCCTCCGGTATTCCTGCACTTTCCTTTCCGAACATAATGTATGCATCCGCCCCATAGCTTACTTCTGTATAAAGCTTCTGCGCCTTCGTCGTTGCCATATAAAGTTTCGCACCCGGATTACGTTCCAGAAACTCCTCATAATTGATGTATGTAGCTACGTCAAGCCTGCTCCAGTAGTCCATCCCCGCCCGCTTAAGATTCTTCTCGTTCAGTCTGAATCCCAGCGGCTCAATGAGATGGAGCCGCGCATTCGCCGCAACACATGTACGTCCGATATTCCCGGTATTCGCCGGGATCTCAGGTTCATGCAGTACGATATTTAACATTCCCCTCTATCCTCCTTTATTATGAAAGTAAAAGTCTTTCCAACTTTCATTGTATCGAAAATATGACCTATAGTCAAACACATTCTGACAATATTTTTACTGTTTTTATATTTTTTTTACCAAAGACTGCTCTTTTCGATAAATCCACGTCATTTATTATCTTTTTCTATTATACCATGCCTTGAATAAATGATATGATAAAAGAAAGCAGCATGCTGAATTATATTCTCCCGGGCTACACAGCAAGTACGCGGCCCGGGTATGAACAGCAGAAAAGAAGTACATTTATACAAGGAGGAACTGATTATGGATATAATCAAGGATTTGCCAGAGGTATTCGAAGAATTCGCCGAGCAGCGAAAGAATTCCTTTTTAGGCGTAAAAAAGTTAAAAGACGCAGGCATACCGGTCATTGGCTCCTACTGCACCTATTTCCCCCAGGAAATTGCAACAGCCATGGGAGCCGCATCTGTAAGCCTGTGTTCCACGTCTGATGAGACAATCCCAGTAGCAGAAAAAGACCTTCCCAAAAACCTGTGTCCGCTCATAAAGTCCAGCTACGGATTTGCAATTACAGACAAATGCCCCTTCTTCTATTTTTCTGATGTAGTTGTCGGAGAGACAACCTGTGACGGAAAAAAGAAGATGTATGAATATATGTCCGAATTCAAAGATGTATATATCATGGAACTTCCGAATACGCAGCGGGAAGACGCTCTTGTATTATGGAAAAAGGAAATCATCCGCTTCAAGGAATATCTAGAGAAAAAGTTTGAGATTACAATTACCGAGGATCAGATCCGGGAAGCGATTAAGATTAACAATGATGTAAGACGCTCCCTGAAAGGCCTGTATGAGGTTATGAAAAATGATCCCGTACCCATCAAAGGCCAGGATCTCTTCAAGGTTCTCTATGGCAGCACCTTTAAGTTTGACAAGAAGGCCATTCCTGCCGCGGTAGATGCCCTGACCGAAAAAATCAAAAAAGAGTACGCCGAAGGGAAGATGGAAGAGAAAAAGCCGCGTATTCTGATTACCGGCTGCCCAATCGGCGGCGCTACCGAGAAGGTAATCCGAGCGGTAGAGGATAACGGCGGAATCGTCGTAACCTATGAAAGCTGTTCAGGCGCAAAATCCATTGATAAGCTGGTGGATGAGGATAATCCGGATGTATATGATGCCATCGCAAGACGTTATCTTAATATCGGCTGTTCCGTTATGACTCCGAACGCGAACCGTCTGGAACTGCTTGGAAGACTCATTGATGAATACAAGGCAGACGGCGTTGTGGAGATGACACTTCAGGCCTGTCATACATACAATGTAGAAACCCGGGCAATCCGCCGGTTTGTAAACGAAGAAAAGGGAATCCCTTACATCAATGTGGAAACCGATTACTCGCAGGCAGATGTAGGGCAGCTGAATACCCGGATTGCGGCATTTATTGAGATGCTGTAATGTTAAAGTACTGACGCTGTTTTTTTACAAGGCTGTACTAGTACAGCCTTGCATATTTATACAATCTCCCATCCTTCTACAGGCTCCAACGGTCTGAAATATCCCTTAATACAATTAGGATTAACTACGCATCAAAAGTAAATTCGTCCCCCGGCTGTTACTATTCACGGAGCCGGAATGCACTGAACGCCTTTAAAAAAAGAGCCTGTATAAGACATACACCATCACTACAGCCGCCACGCCCACAATCTGAGCGACCGTAATCCTTTCTCTTCTTTGTCCCTGAGGCTTCTCTTTCCGCCTGTCCTTCTTTATCTCTGGCCTTAGAAGTTCTCCCCACCGACTGTACTTCTGCAGTGTTACAAGCAGATCCTTTTGCTCCTCTTCCCCGATGGACTGTAGAAATGCCCTCCAGTTTTCCTCAAGAAACCGAAGCCCTTTTCGCAGCTCTTCCTCCATCGTCATGTCCTTTAACATGGCCTGAAAAAAACCTGCCTGGCCGGAGTATGCCGCCTGCCTGCGGTATGCTTCATCATTCTTTTTTTCCAGAAACTGCCTGTAGGCATACTCAATACTTTCTTCCACAGCCTTCTGGGCGCTCCCTGTTCTCTCATAGGCATTGGTCGTGTAATAATAAGTCTTATACATTCCCTTCTGTGTAAGGTAGTAGTCTATAAACTGATTCAGCGCGCTCTTCACAGAAGTTTTCAGCATACTGCTGCGCCCGGCAGTTTCACTGTAAACCTGTCCCTTAATGGACGTAATCCCGGCAAGAAGTCCCGCCACCTCATCATTTTTCGCGCTGATTTCCCTCCCGGAAAGCAGATTCCCACTATTTCCTGCATGGCCTGCAAAGCTGTTGGCCTTTGCAAGCTCCTGTCCTGTAAAAGATGCGCCTTTTCCCGAAACACCCGTACTGCCGGCGCCGTACTGCCCCCTAGCGCCGCCCAGCACCCGGTTTCTCTGATCCATCTGCAGCTCACCGGAATTTTTCTGTGCATTGAATTCCTGACTGACCTGCACGCTCCGCGCCCCCGATCGCCTGTAGAGCACGCCTGTATTGTCCGGCTTTGCCGGGGCTGCCTCCGGCACAAAATACCGGGAACTCGTTACAGAGACGTTTCTGCCCTTTGCATAAAACTTACCTGCTTCCCTGGCAGATATACTCTCTCCGGTTGTTTTCTTATACAGCTCTGCCTTAATACTATTAATCGTCTCCATCTGACCACTTTCCTCAAGAAGCTTCACCAGATCCTTAAGATCCATATCCAGCAGAAGGCTTAGTTTCTGGGCAAGCAATGTATCCAGCATCTCCTTCTGCGCAGCCTGTTCCTCTCCTGCCGTATGGGTAAGCAGCGCCTCCAGAAGAGCCATATACAGATCCGAGAGCTCTGAAAGCTGCGAAGAAAGGTCTGTCCCTTTAACCGGGAGCCAGTTCAGGAAGGCCTCCCACTGCTCTTCCATCTCAAGGCTCCACTTCAGGTTTTCCTGTTCTAACAGCTTTTCCCCGATTCCAAACCATTTACTCTGCTTCGATAATTCCGGGGTATCCTTCGGCTCTGTATCCTCCTGCCGGTTCTGATTGTCTCTGTCCTTCTGCGCCTCCTGCTCCTTTTTTATCATTTCGCGTTCCTTCGCGATCTGCCTGACAGTCTGTCCAACCAGGACATTTCCTGCCTCCAGCTCCAGGGCCTTTTTTGCAGCCCTCGTATCTGTCTCCGGCACATAAGCTGCGCCCCCGGGGCTGTTTCCTGTTTCTCTCACTCCCGCCATGCCGCTCTTCGCCAGCCTTTCCTAACGATTCCTCATCCGGTCTATAAAGCTTCCTACACGTCCCACTGCCTCCTTCAGGTCGTCCAGTGAGTATGCATAGGAAATCCGGATATACCCTTCCCCACTGTCTCCAAAGGCGCTTCCCGGCACAACGGCCACCTTCTCCTCCTCCAGGAGCCTTGTAGCAAACTCCTCAGAGGACATCCCGAATTCCTGGATATTAGGAAATACATAAAAAGCGCCAAAAGGCTCAAAGCAGTCCAGATGCATGCGCTTCATCTCATGCATCAGATAACGGCGCCTCTGATTATAGGATGCGCGCATCTCCTGAACCTCCCCCTCGCAGTGCCGGAGTCCTTCTATAGCCGCATACTGGCTGTTGGTCGGTGCACACATAATTGCATACTGATGAATCTTCAGCATCTGCTTTGCAATCTCCTCCGGTGCACAGATATAGCCCAGCCTCCATCCGGTCATGGCAAATCCTTTTGAAAATCCATTGATTACCAGTGTCCGTTCCCGCATTCCCGGAAGTGCCGCGATGGAAACATGGTCATCTTTATAGGTAAGCTCTGAGTAAATCTCATCAGACAGAACAAACAGATCATGCTCCTTCACCACCTCTGCAACCGGCTCCAGATCTTCTCTTGACATAACCGCTCCCGTAGGATTATTGGGGAATGGGAGAACCAGTATCTTGGTCCTCGGTGTAATGGCTGCCTCCAGTTCTTCCCTTGTAAGCTTAAATTCATTTTTCTGCTGAAGCGGGATTACCACGGGCACACCATCTGCCAGTACCGCACAGGGAAGATAAGATACATAGCTTGGCTGGGGAATCAGAACCTCATCTCCCGGATCAAGCATAGCCCGGAACGCCAGATCAATCCCTTCACTTCCGCCGACTGTTACGATAACCTCCTTATCCGGATCATATGCCACATCAATCTTCCGCTCCAGGTATCTGCTGATCTCAACCTTCAGCTCCTTAAGCCCTGCATTGGATGTATAAAAAGTACGTCCTCTCTCCAGGGAATAGATCCCTTCTTCCCGGATTCTCCAGGGAGTATCAAAATCCGGTTCCCCCACGCCAAGGGAGATGGCATCCGGCATTTCACTCACAACATCAAAAAATTTACGAATTCCTGAAGGCTTTATTTCTACTACTTTTTGTGATAAAGGATTTCTCATTAAGGTGTCACCGCCATTCTCTCAGATTTACTCCTCTTCATCAGAGCCGTACCGTGGTCTTTATATTTTTTCAGAATAAAATGCGTCGTTGTACTGATTACCGCCTCAATGGGAGACAGCTTCCCTGACACAAATCTTGACACCTCAAGAAGTGTCTTGCCCTCCAGCGTCACGAGAATATCATAGCTTCCTGAGATAAGATAAGCTGCCGTTACTTCGGGATAATTGCAGATCCTCTCTGCTGTCTTGTCAAACCCCTTTTCCCGCTGTGGAGTCACACGCACCTCAATCAAGGCATTCACCCGGTCATCTCCTGCCTTGTCCCAGTCAATCAGGGTATGGTATCCGCAGATGATCCCTTCCTTTTCCATGTCCGCGATCTCATTCGCAATCACTGCTTCTTCTATATCCAGGAGCACAGACAGCTCTGCAAGGTCAATCCGGCTGTTTACTTCCAGGTTCTTTAATATCTGTTTTCTCATATCATTCATAAATCCTATCCTCCATAAATATCTTGTTATATTCATCCGGAGCAGGCCGGTCAATGAAACGCCGGTCCTCCCCATTTCTGATAACCTTATCGTTATTATCTGTAAGGCTTCCGATTACAGCCGCCCTGATTCCCTTCCGTAACAGTGCGTCTGCTATCGTCTCCCCATGATCTGCAATAATCAGAAGAGTTCCTGCCGAGGTAAGCTGATATGGATTCAGGCGGAAATACTCACAGATCTCAACTGTCTCCTGCAGGATGGGCATACGTTTTAAATCCGTATCAAGACCTGTACCTGCTTCCTTTGAAAGTCTCCACAAAGCTGCAAAGATTCCTCCGACGCCAGCCTGGCGGATGGCAGACGCACCATGAGCTCTTGCTGCGTCTATAGCCTCAGAAGCGAAGACTGTATGACGATGCCTCTCTATTTCCCCAAGAAATACGGGGGCAAATCTCTTCTCAAGCTCTTTCCCTCTCTCTTCTATGATGCGGATCGTTCCCTCGATACCGGCCTGGCCCGCCAGGACGATATCCTGTCCGGCTCGCATAGTCTCCCTGTACCATTCCTGCTCCTTCGGCCGGAGGACGGCTCCGGTTACGGATACCATGTACCGGGACACTCCGGCGCATCTGTCCGCATACAGCTCACCAAGCCGGATTCCCTGCTCCTTACAGCACTTCCTAATCCGTTTTTCAATTGCATATAGATGCTCCTTCTGTCCATAAGGAGGCAGAAAGATCTCTGCACTTACCTCGGATACACCTGCCGCTTCCGCTGACAGATCATTTACAGTCGCGGCAAGCGCATATATCCCGATATTTTCGGACTGCCCGAAGGCAGTCCGTGTTCTGTAATGAATCATGTATTCCTCTCCTACTGTGTTCCGCCGATTGCGGCATAGATCTGCGTCTCGTCCTGTGTAGCGATTGCCTCCCGTACGCGCGCCGCAGCATCTGCATCATCCGTCTGCGTTCCCACAGCATATATAGTATCTGCCTTCTGGTAAGAGCTGCTGTTAAACTCCTCACGGCTGACCTGCTCGCCATCCTGATATATAATCTTCCAGAGCTTCGCCTCTGTTCCTGTATGCGCACCGGATACCGCCTCAATCTGTCCGAATGGCAGCTCGCTGTCCTCTTCGTAGGTTGTTCCCGGTTCCTCGGTAGAAAGCACCTCAGATTCAAACTCGATTGTCCGTCCCTTCTCCCGCGTGTCCTTTCCGTATATCTCAAAATAAAGCTGGTTGGAATCATCAATTCCGCCATTGATGTAAACCGGCGTATCGTAATTATTTTTAAATTTAAAATCCAGCAGGCCCTCTGCAATCGCTGCATCTCTTGACGGTGACACATAGTCCACCAGCATAGAATGAGGATACCGTTCTACGATCTCAAGTTCCGCATAGATCACGGCATTATAAAGCGTTGTAGATACCTGGCAGATTCCGCCTCCATAGCTCTCTACCACTCTTCCGCCTTCATAAGAACCTCCCAGGACGTATCCATTTTCCTCAGTGTATGGCTTCGTCTTCTCCTCCATAGAAAAGACCTCTCCCGGCATCAGTACCGTGCCATTTACCTTTTCCACACCGGTCTTAAGATTCTGAACCCGCTCTCCGCTTCCTGCGTCTGTAGAAAAGGAACTCAGCTCATCCTTTACACTTGCAAGATCCTCTGACGTAACAGCCGCCTTTTCCTTTTCCGCCTTGCCCTTAACCCGGATCTCTTTATGGTTCCAGTTATCATTCAGATGTCTTTCCAGCTTCTTCAGGAAATCCTGTGCATTAATCGTTTCTCCATCCTGTTCTTTTTTTATCTTAAATTTCGAACCCTTCTTTGTAATCGTTGCATTCTTCGCGCGATCCGTCAGAGCATCTGAATGAACCGAAAGCGCCGCTGCTCCTGCTTCTTTGTCAATAGCAAGCTTCTCCTCCAGAACTAGCTTCTTCGATGTCTTCCGAAGCTTCCAGAACCGGCTCCAGAGGCTTCCCTTCTTGCCATAATCCATAGCCTGGTCAACCACCTTGTCTACTCCGGTATACCTGAGTCCGAACTCCTCAAGCTTTCCTTTTGCAGACTTGCCTCCGAACTCCACAGACACAGACTTCGCCCTGTCCTTTTCAAGCTGGTCTTCAATTGCCGCCTTTGCTTCCTTCTTACTCATACCGGATACATCCACAGCTCCGATGTAGATATTCTTACAGATAACATCCTTTGGATACCTGGAAACAACCCCGTACAGAATCAGATTGGTAATGCCATACAACAAAATAACAGCTGCCGCAGTCAGTCCTAAGAGAACCTTGCGTCTCCGCCGTATAAGCCTCTCCCTGCGCCGCCTGGCTCTTTCTCTCCTGTACTCTTCTTCACTTAAAGGCATACCCGCACGGTTCCGCGGCATACCCTGGCCGCGGTTCTGGCCTCCTGCGTATTCGCGGCCCTGTACATGGCCCTGGTTTCCTGTAGATCTGCCTCCACGCTCACGGCTCTGGCCTCCTGCATATCCGCCTCCACGCTCACGGCTCTGGCCTCCTGCATATCCGCCTCCACGCTCACGGCTCTGGCCTTCTGTGTATCTGCCTCCGCGTTCACGACTCTGTGCAAAGTTCTGCGCTCCCGTATACCCACTTCCGCGCTCACGGCTCTGCACCCCTGCATATCTGCTTCCCTGGGCGCGGCTCTGAGCTTCTGCGTATTCTCTTCCCCGCTGCTTCTGGCCGTTTCCCCGGGCAGAAGCCGTGCGTCCTTCCTGTTCTCTGGTCTGTATTCCACTCTGCGGTCTGTTCTCTGCCCTGTTGTCTTCCATACCCGCAACACCCACTCCCTGTTAAAAATACATGTAACTGTTACGTTCACCCCTGAATCACGTTCTTATGGAATATGCCGCTTACGCGCATTCCTGACCCATGAATAGTAACAATACAATTACCCTGTCACATAAGGTATTATAGTCGTTGCCACCATCGCGGCAATAACCACCAGAATAACAATGGCGACAATTCTTTTTGTTCTTTTATTATTAAAGTTCATATTCGTCTGATCCTTTCCCTTTAAATCATGTGTAACTGCTCAGTACCTTCACAGTTACATGCAAAAATCCATTTGAAATTGCCTTCGGCAATGGGATTTTTGCACTCCTGAATCACTTTCTTACGGTCTGTGCAGTAAATGCACAGACCTGCTGAGTAGTTACAATCATGTTACTATTCACGGACTAACCGTCCACTCTTCTATCATACACGTTCTTGCGTTCTGATTCAACGGATTTCTACACATGTAATCAAAAAGTAACATTTTTCGCAAATTGGGAAAATATTCTATATGTGTCATCTTACGCATCTGATTCCTGTCGTATGACACATAATCCGGCAGATACGTGTGTTCCAGCTCCTCCCTTACATAAAATTTCCGCAGGAAATCCTTCCCCACCGTATATTCGCCCGCAAATTCCGGCCGGTTCTTTGCATTTTCCCGGAGATAATAATCATAGATTAAGCACTCCTTCATCCTGCTCTCCCTTTCCGGAAAATGCTCCCGCACAAATTCCAGGAGAATCTCATATCTTCCGCTGCGCTTATGCTGGATCCCGGAATAATGGTGCAGGTCATAATGCCGGGACAACTCCCGGTACATCCGGAAAGCAGAAGAATATTCCCCAAGCAGTTCATCCATGGCATGGGCAAACTGCCCGCTGTTATAGTAAACCTCCACCATCTCCTCCACGCTCTTCAGAACCAGTATATCGTCGTAGGAAAGCCACTTTGTATACAGCACCTCATAGGGCGGCAGGGACTGATGCACCAGTCCGTAGTTCTTCTGGTTCCCACTCATAAAAGAGCCTTTCAGAACCTTCAGAAACCCAAGCTGCAGCGCATCCGGACGGAGTGCATAGACCTCATCAAAGGATTGTCCGAAGCTTACAAGATCCTCAAACGGCAGTCCTGCAATCAGATCCAGGTGCTGATGGACATTTCCTCTGCGTCTGATACGTTCCACATTTCCCCTGACCCTTGCAAAATCCATCGTCCTCCTGATCTCACGGATCGTCTGCGGATTCGTGGACTGTACCCCGATTTCTAACTGAATCAGTCCTGGCCGCATGGATTCGATCAGCCGTATCTCCTCCTCTGTAAGAAGATCCGCCGCGACTTCAAAATGAAAATTCGTAATTCCGTTGTCATGCTCTGCAATATATCTCCAGATCTGCTCCGTACGGTCATGGCTGCAGTTAAATGTACGGTCAATAAACTTCACCTGGGAAACCCTGTGGTCAACAAAAAACTGAAGCTCTCTTTTTACCAGCTCCAGGCTCCGGAATCTTAATCTTTTATCTACAGAAGACAGGCAGTAGCTGCAGGAAAAAGGGCATCCCCTGCTTGTCTCATAATATATGATTTTATGTTCAAATTCCTGTAACCCCCCTGCACATTTTCCTTCATGTGCAGTCTCCGCACTGCCCGGCATGTCATACACAAAAGGAAGGGTATCCATATCCACAGGCTCCCTCCATGGATTCCTGCGGATCCTGCCCGCCTCATCCCTGAATGTAATTCCCAGAACCGCTTCCAGGATATGACCCTGTCCATCCTCCCGCTCCCTGCGGCTCCCTGCGCAGCGTGCTGCTTCTTTCCCCTGCGGGGCACAGGTTCTGCAAAGCTCTGCAAAAGTCTCCTCTCCCTCGCCCTTCATAACCACTCTGACCTGATCCGGAAGCCTTTCAAGGACCTGACCGGAATCGTAAGATACCTCTGGACCTCCCAGCCAGATCTCCGCGTCCGGAAGCACCTTGGAAAGCTCTGTGATGAGATACTCCACGTAAGTCAGATTCCAGATATAGCAGGAAAAGCAGACAATATCCGGCGACTTCCGGTATATGCTTTTTAGAATCTCCTCCGGCTGCTGATTGATGGTGTACTCTGCCACATCAATCTGTATAAGGCTTACATCTGCATGCATTTTTGCATAGGCCCGCAGACTGTAGACAGCAAGATTCGAATGTATATATTTTGCGTTAATCGCAACAAGTAATAAAGTCACGGCTGCATCACCTTCTTAAATCAAGAACAATTAAAAAGTTACATGACAGAGACTATCCCCATACTGTCTATACTGACCATGGATATCATATCATATCATATTTTGTCGGAGATTGCCATATATTTAAATTATGATGGAATGGACAGCAGAGTACACGACCCCATGAATAGTAACAACTGTTACTAAAAAATCATAAAATCTTCTACAGCAATTGACTTTTATTTAAAAATAGGGTAAAATATAATCTCGTGCAGCCGGGGTGCTAGCGGTACCTTGTACCTGCAATCCGCTATAGCAGGGGTGATGTTACGCAGAGGGCTTATATTTGTGGGGCTGCCCCCGGTAAGTGATGTTGATGTCTGGGTCTTACGCGACGGGAATCTGTGAACCGTGTCAGGTCGGGAACGAAGCAGCACTAAGCAGAACCTTCCGGGTGCCGTAAGGGTGCCTGGGCTGAGTTAACTGCCGGGGTAACGCTCATGAATATTCGTTCGAAGCGTAACGCACGAAAAAAATTATGTTTTGCACTGTAATTACTCTTGTTATTATATTCGTATCACGCAAAAAGTGACACTCTTGTCCCGATACTTTATATCTTTTCAATCATACAGGAATGTTTCCGTTTTGCACCTTTTTTGTTCTTATCATATGTGATTCCCACCAGTAAGATATCTCCCCCATATCCTGACAATGCCGCCGGGTATCTCCGCTCCTTGATTTGGGCGATTGCCCCCTGAACCTCCTGATTCCATTTTAGTTCAATTACCAGTGCCGGCATGGGGGATGATTTCCTGGGAAAGTATACGATATCCGCATACCCGTCGCCCGAAGGCAATTCCTCAAACTTCAGATAATAATCTTTGTAGCTGAAATAAGCCAGTTTGATTACACTGCGAAGTGCCTGTTCGTTATTATAGAACAAAGGAGAGGTTTCTTCTGCGTGAATTTTCTCAATCCGGACAGCTACTGCATCTGCATTTTCCTGAACCGTATCAATGATCAGCTGGTCACTTTCACGGACACGCCGTATTGTCTCATCATGTCTCACCTTACGGACAGATTTTGCGAATTCCAGCCGGATCTCCTCATTCGGAATACGCGCCGTATTTGTTTCCTTATCATAAGCCAGATATCCCAGATGAATCAGCAAAGTCAGTACATCATTGCGATCCCGGAAAGTAACAAGGTCGTTTGCGAATCCACTTGTTTCCACGGGGACGGCAATTCCGCCGAGCAGCCCGGCAATTGTTTTTGACATACCGTCGAAGTCTAAATTAATATATTCCATCAGGCTCTTTGAAGCCGAGGTTTCCGTCCAGTAAGAAGCAAATTCCTGGTTGCGCAAAGCTTCCATGACGGCATTTGGATTATAAATGGACGTTCCTCCTAATGTGTAGCCATCATACCACTGCTTCATCATGAAAAAATCACATTCGTACTCTGCACACAGCTTTTTTACTTCCTCTTCTGTAAAACCAGTATATTTTACGAATTTTCTTGGGTTTACAATTGTATATTCTTTAAAATCTGAAATCGCCGACTGGGATCCATCTTTTTTAACAGGAAGTATCCCAGTTATATAGACAGCCGCAAAAATCTTATCAGTTGCACCGCTGTTCTTGAAAAGAGTCCGTAGAAATTCCAGATAACCGCGCTGTATCTCCAGGTTGTCCTTTCCTTCCCGGATCGGGGCATCCCACTCATCAATAATCATAATAAATTTCGTCCCTGTCATCTCAACTGCGTTGGCCAAAGTCGGGACAAAGCCTTCAGCAGCCATCATCTCTGGATATTTTTCCTTCAGTTCATAAATTATATTTCTTTTAATATAACACACCAGGTCAGCAAACGACGTTTCCCCGATGATTGCCGTCATGTCCAGATAGATTACATCATACTGGTTCAGATATCTATGATAAGAAGCGGCATATTCCGAATCCACGGCAATTTCCAGATCTTTGAACAGTTGGGAAGAATCACAGCTTCTGTCATAATAGGCACACAACATTTTTGCCGCAAAAGACTTGCCAAAACGCCGGGGCCGGCTGATACAGGTCAGTTTTTCCGTTGTATCAATTGTTCTGTTAATCAGATCGATCATACCGCTTTTATCTACATAAGTACTATTCCGTATCGCTGTAAAACCACTGTTTCCTGGATTCAGATAATTTCCCAAAATCTCCACCTCCTAATGTCATAAATGGTACGCTAAGCTTTTTCCCAGCCTAATCTGTCGTTCCTGACCTCTTCAGCTTCTCGAAAATCCGTTTTGTACTATATTCCTCCCCACACCCCTTTGCAGCTTCACATATCCGGTTAATAACTGAAACATCTTCTTCTAACTCTTCCGCAATCACTTCTGGTTTCTTCGCCTTCCTCAATTTTTTACATACTAGCGAAATAAGTTTCAAGGTTTCCCCTTCTTCTCTTCCTTCTTCTCTTAAATCACGCTCATAGATTTCCCTGTTGAATGTCGATAATACCATATTCCGGACCTCCCCACGGCATTTCTCCAAAAGCTTCCTCAGAATGTCATCACGGATACAGTCATCAATTGCACTCTCCACTGCCTCCTCCATCCCCAGCCCCTTCTTCTGGTAATCCCGGATACACTGAATAAAAAGTGCATATTCTTTTAACTGCCTGCACTTTTCCATCAGTTCTGCATTGTGTCCGTAATTGATGTTCAACAGTGTCGCCGTACACTCTACGCATGAAGTCTTCCCCTCAATCTCTGGGAAAGCATCCGTCAGCTTCATCTCCCGTCTGTCCGGCTCGTCCTCCGTCCCATTATAGAAAATATAATACTGGGGCAGTGGGAACTTCTGCAGGGTTCTGCCGTACATATTCAGGTGATTCTGCGCTATATAGGATTCAAAATTCCTTGCCAGATATAAGAGGCCCCTCATGGGCATATTCGGATTCTTGGTGCTCTGGTGCTCATACAGATTCAGCATCTCTCCCATCAGGAAGGACATGTCATTCTTGATCCCGATATAGACTGCATCATTAAGCGTATATACAATCAGCTCATCCGGATCTTCATATGACGTATCATTCATTGCGTTATAGAGCGACAACTGGTCTTCTGCATCCTGGAACGCAAGGCAGAAGACCCCGTCCTTATGCTCCCTGTTCACATGATAAAAGCTTTGGTTTGCCGTATTTAATTTTGTTGTTGTCTGATTCATATGTTTCCTCCATTATATAATTTTTTTTCTGTTCACACAACTGTCTCTTGCAGATTTACGGATTCCCAGAATACTATTATCTGGAAATATCTGTTTTTGCAAAGAACTGTTCAGAAATAACTTGTTCACAGGTTATTTCCGAACAGTTCCCAATCATTAAAAACGGATATATTGGGGAGAATCTCCCGAATGATTACTCCGACTGTCCAAATTTCTAGAACAATAGATTGATAACTCTTTGATTAATTCTCTGATGAAATTGTGTAGATTTACTTTATCACATCCGCCCTTGTGGCACAACATATTTTTCCTTAAAAAATGAAGATTATTTTCTTATCATTTCCTTATGACACCACGACGCATCTTCATAGAATGAACTGTTTGTACTTTGCAGACGGCAGAACTTTGTGAATATGCACAATTTTTACTAAAATATAGCCACAGAGTGAACAGTAACCATCTCTAATCATAGTAATATCTTAATGACTTTCTAAAATAGAAAACTGAACCCGTCAAGAATACCGCTGTAATTGCAATTGCCAGAATCAGCGTACTGACTGAATTTAAATAACGCAGATAGTGATTCCCAACCAGCACCTGTACCGGAAAATTATAAACCACAATTGCCGGAATTATGAAAACCAAACCGTATTTCAACGCCATCGGATAGATTGAATGGGGATTCTTCCCAATATCCATAAATGTCCAGTACATCCCTATTAATCCCTGGATTCTTACAAACCTCAAAGAAAATGTTACCATAATAAACAAGATGCTGAATAAAAGAATTACTGCACACATCACTAATATAAGATAACACAGTATACCAAATGCACTGACCCGGATGTTCCCGCGCCACAAGGAATAAATCAAAAATGCAGCTCCAAAAAAAGTTCCGGAAAATAAGCCAAAGTTAAATTGCCTTAAGGAAAGCATAAAAACAGAGTTCACAGGCTTTGTTAACAGCCCGTCTAATTCATAGTTTTTCACTTTTGAAGGAATTTTTATTAAGTTAAAAAAGAAAACGCCTCCAAAAATGGAATCTACAATCCATACCGTTGCCAGCAGACAATAGATCTGGTACCTGTCCCACCCGGATATCTGCTCTATCCCTGTGTCATATACAAAATAATAGAACAAAATATGAGATGCATAGCCCATAACAACAGTAAACATATTCACAAAAAAATTAAACCGGTAAATTGTCTCTCTTCTGAAACAGTTTTTCACAAAATTTAAGTATAACTTTAAGTATCTCACTGATCTACCCCTATGAACCATAGCCCGAATATTTTTTAAATGCTTCATTCTTCAGTATGATCAAAACAAGTCCCAAAACAATGCACCATACAGCCTGAATTCCTATTGATATCCCCATATCCTGGCTTTTCATATTCCCCATATAGATATCAACTGGCACAAATAAAGTATACTTGAATGGGAAAAATGAAAGAGCCATATTCAGCCCGGAGGGTAATAATGTCAGCGGAATCAATGACCCCGATAAAAACTTTTCTACATTATTCAGAAGATCCAATAGTCCGGTTATTTCTTCAACCCATGTAGTAATCAGGCCCAAAATACACCCAATCATATATTTCAGCACAAATGCAAGACAGAAGGAAATGACAAAAAACAGCAGATTATACGCTTTCCAATAAATAAACTTATGGATGGCCAAACAAAAAGCCAGAAAGGGGATGCCTATGTTTAATAAATAAATCATTTTCTCAGCCTGATATAATCTATAATTCAGAGAGAGAAATCCTACCGGCTTTAGCAAATAATTATGAATCTGTCCGCCCTGTATCATTTCGGACATTTTAACTGTATTATCCCTGGCATCCAGTACCTCTGAGCACAGGAATATTAGCACGTAGTACGTGATCATCTGTTTATACGAATATCCGCCAATTCTTTCTAAACCGTTTCCATAGATCGCTTTCCACAAAAAAATATATACCAGTAATGGCACGCAGCCGAAGAAAAAATTCAGAAAAACGTTACTTCTATAGATGGTAAATTCGCTGAGTTTTAATTTGAATGCTGCTTTTTGTATTCTCATTGGCCCTGTGTACCCTGAAGCAATTTTGCAACAATCTCTTCAAAATCACTTTCCTTACTGTATTTTTTCAGGTCTTCAATCAGCCCGTCATAGATCACTGTACCATGGTCAATCACTATAATTCTCTTACACAGTTCCTCAACATCTTTCATATTATGACTGGTTATGATTGTTGTAGATTTCTTCTCATAATTATATCTTTTCACAAAATCCCGCAACTTCTTCTGCGAAATAATGTCCAGTCCGATCGTCGGCTCATCCAGGAATAAGACCGACGGTTCATGCAAAAGAACCAGGATCAGCTCCATCTTCATCCTCTCTCCCAGTGATAACTTCCTCACCGGGATTCCCAGTAGTTCCTTTACATCTAACAAATCAGCCAGATCAACAATTTTCTCTTTTATCTGCTTTAATGTAAGCCCATAGATCTGCCCCTCCAGTTCAAAAGAATCATAAGCAGAGATGTCCCACCAGAGCTGGCTCTTATTCCCCATTACCAGACCGATCTTCTTCAGGAATTCTTTTTTAAGCTCATGCGGTATAAATCCATTTACTGTAACCGTTCCCTCTGATGGATGGATTAATCCTGCCATCATTTTTAGTGTAGTAGTCTTGCCTGCCCCATTTAGCCCGATTAGGCCTGCCATCTCTCCCTGCTCTATCTCAAAACTAATATCCTGCACAGCTTTGACATAGCGATATTCACTTTGAAATAAACTTTTTAAAATATTCTTTGAACTGGTCTGCTGCCTGACCTTATATGTTTTGCATAAGCGATTTACAGATATCATAATACCCCTTCTACTGATCTACATCTTTTCACTTTTATTGCTATCATTCACGATTCATAATTTCACAATTTTTTTAATTTAAAGTTTTTCTTCACCTACATTCTTACGAAATACGCAACCCATGATCATCCTTGGGCAATGAATCAATGTCATTAACTTAAGGAATTGCTATAATAACACTAACTTGACAAACCTCATATTTCCGTATGTTTTGACTGTAAGATATGCATTGTAGCAACTTAAAGTTAATGACATCGGCCGTGAATAGCAACTCTTTATTCAATTTTCGATTCATTCTTTAATGTACAAATACATTCATCCAACTTATCGGGCTTTTTTACCTCATATGAAAAAATAGGAATACTTGCTTTTTCGCTATTTTCCGCCAAAAATACCGCCATCTTTTCTACTTGTTTAATTACCGTTTCTTTTAACATATTGTCTCCTCCTGCTTATCTTGTGTTCTAACAAAAATATTCCTTGTTCTAAGGATACTAATACAGCTGTAAATCTCATCCTATCTGTCGCAAGCCAAACATTGGCTGCACATATAGCAAGCAAAACTATTACCTTACTTCCTGCCCTATATAACTCTCCTTTCTTTTTCTTCTCATATTTTTCATCTTGTGGTGCAAACAGCAAATGTATAATTAGTGCTCCAAAAAAACAAGCCTCATATAAAGATTTATCTATTGGCAAATATTTTGCAATTAGAATAGGGGCAAATATCAAAATGCCCGTCAGAATAAGACATCCTATATCTGTTTTTGAGTGATATCCCCCTGAAAAACTTCTAAGCACTGCAAGAAAAAATATTACAAATACCGTCTCGGCAAAAACCCCTGAAATTCCTCCAATTATCAAATAAATAACTGCTTTTAAACAAGAATTTAACAGCAATTCCAGTCCATATGAAATCACTATATATTCTTCTTCTGAATAATCTCTATATTTATTCATTTTCCGCATTATTGTGTTTACCAACTCATATGTATAGTTTTTCACGTATATTAATTTCAATTATCTCTCCTCTGCTTTGGTACACGGATTATTAAAATTGTGTTTTTATCTTATCACCTTTTTGGATTTTGAATAATCCATTTATCTCCAACGTAGTTTTTCATGGCATAAACGTAAACAAAAACCGAAAGATTTTGACAAACTGCAATTACCCTTTTTTAATAAAAATATAATTGCAGTTTGATCGAAAGAAATTCTTGCTTATGCCATGAAAGGACAGTATAATAGATATAATTATCAGATACTATTCACGGCTTAGGAATGCGCTTACAGGTGAGTAAAATGCTTGATATTTATATATGTGAAGACATAGAGATTCAGCTAAAATACATTGAAAAAATTCTAAAAGAATATATCGTATGTAGAAAGAAAGATGCCAGAATTGTCGCTGCAAGGAGAGATCCAGAAGACATTTTATCCGAAATCAGTAATCATTCGAACCCTGCTCTCTTTTTTATTGATGTGCAGCTAAAAGGTTACAGCATTGATGGATTTGAACTGGCAAAACGGCTAAAAAAGCAGAATAATGAACATAGCATTGTTTTCCTGACTTCAAATGATAAACTGGCTTATAAAGTATTTGAGTATGAGCTGGATGCACTGGACTATATCATCAAAAAACCCCAATACTTTTGCAATAATGCCGAAAATCCAGAGCTATCGAAACGATTAGATAATATTTTTGAAAAATTACATAACATTGATCTACAAAAGCACAAAAAATCTATTACGATTTCTAATGGGAGTATCCTGACAAAACTTTTTTTAGACGATATCATTTATATACAGGCAGTCAAAAGAATACACCTGGTGGAAATCTATTCATATAACCGGGTAATTTCCTGCAGACAGTCTTTAAAAAGCATATTTGAATTATTAACAGACCGGTATATATATGTGAATAAATCCTGCATAGTAAATATGGATAAGGCAAACTCATTGGATAAGCAAAACCGCTATTTGTATCTGGACGGTGAGTTTCAAGTTGAAATATCTTACCGTGAATTAAAAAATGTAGAGAAAGTGTTAAATAATCTCTAGAGCGTGTTTGAAAATTGCTTTCTGCAGACTGTGACGGCATCTTGCAGAAAGCAATTTTCAAACACACTCTGGCAATACGGACGGTGAAAAAATGAAGATATTGTACAGTATAATAGGAGCTATATGTGTAGTCACATCTTCTTGTGGATTGTTAACAGGCAAAATAAAGTTCTGGCAATATATCATTTTAACAATGTATGTAACTCTTATGGGACTTTTGGGATTGTCTTATGGTCAGATCATAGGTGTTGCTATGTTTCTGGGCTTACTAATTATCCTGTTACTAATGATGAAAGAAAACCGGATCGAAAATCTGTGTCTGGCTTGTACAGGCTACATGTTTAATCTTATTTTCAATAATGTTTTTTTGCTGACTGGCTCAGCCATGCTGGGAATATCAGTGGACAGAATGGAAAAAGACTACTATCTGGCTACTTCCATCATATATTGTTTTATATTATTAGTAACCATATTGGAAATCAGAAGATTCTTGTATCAGAGACTTAATCTGCTGTATTATATCGAAGGAATCCCCTATACGATACGAAATGGATTGTTCATCAATTTATTAATGTACATCATTATTTTTTTGTTTAACATATTCTGGGGGCAGAAAGTTGGATATAGCGCTTCAGCTCTGCGCTTTAATTGTATTCTCTTTTTTATATGCATGCTTATTAGCAATCAGCTGATTGTTGCCTGTGCTAAATACGTAAAGTCAGAAGAGATTAAGAGCGCGGAAAAAGACAAACAGCACTTAATGGAAAACTATATCGTTTGCCTGGAAAATATGGTAGAAGAGACAAAAACGTTTAGACATGATTATAAAAATACTTTATCTACAATGGCAGGCTTTATACATGAAAACCAGCTAAAGGAATTAAAAGATTTCTTTTATATGCAGCTCCAAAGGCCTGCATATACCAAACTTGACGAGATACAGGCCTGGGAATATTTAAAAAATATTCAATCAATGGAGTTAAAGGGGCTGATGTTTGAAAAGCTACTGTTTGCTATAAACAAAGGCATTCATGTAAAGGTAGAAATAGCAGAACATTTTGATGTACAATACGATGGATTAAAAGATTTAATAAGCATTTTGGGTATTTTTATTGATAATGCAATCGAAGCAGCCGAAAAGCAGCAGGGGCTAATCCGAATTATTTTAGCACAATCAAGTGAACATATTATGTTCCAGATTATGAACAGCTATGATAAAAAGCCAGATATTTCTAAAATCTTTGAAAAAGGTTATTCTACGAAAGGAGCCGGTCGTGGCTTAGGATTATATGAGGCCCGAATATTACTGCAAAAATATACCGACATAGTTCATGAATGTAATTGTAAAGACGGATGGTTTACGCAACAGTTGCAGATAACAAAAATAACTTCACAAACATAATCCAAACAGACGGTTTCATGAAAAATAAAATTAATTATACTGCACGGCAGATTTCATCGGCCATGAGTATAACCGTAAACAAATACACTAATATATATAAGGAGGGCACTGTAATGGGCAAAATTACATACCGTAATCCGGTAGTGAAGGACGCAGAGAGAATCGTAGAGTTTTACAATTATGTAGGAGGGGAGACCAGTTTTCTAAGCTTTGAGAAGGATGAGTATCCTCTGGGCGTAAAAGAGCAGGCGGAGGACATTAAGGGACTCGAAGGCAATGTGAATAACACGATGCTTCTTGCACTTGACGGGGAAGAGATTGCAGGCATTGCGACCATTAATTCCAGCCATAAGATTAAATCCCGCCATGAGGGCGAGCTGGGGATTGTCGTGGCAAAAAAATATCAGGGGCAGGGAATCGGGAGCACTTTAATTCAGATGCTGATTGACTGGTGTAAAGGAAATGGCGTAACAACAAGAATCCGTCTGGACACAAGAACAGATAATACAATGGCGGTTTCTTTATGTCTGAAGTTCGGCTTTATCGTGGAAGGATGCTGCAAAAACCAGACATTTCTCAACGGCAGATACTATGACCTTTATATTATGGGAATGATGATAAAATAAGGTAGGTGTTCCTTCCCTCATTTCCATCAATACTGCAATTTGACCACTACTTGTACAAGTCAAGCAGTGGTCAAGCCATCCCCTCCTATTTTCTGTACTATATTTCTACGCGCTCCTTAACGCATCATAACAACCTGCTCAATGTCGCAAGCTTCAATTTAATATTTATATTATTTTCAGCAGCAAGTTTCTTTATCCACACTATATCTTCATCTCTGTATGGATCCTTAAAGAATCTTTTAACAAACTTTATCACCTGGCTCTTAAAAGACCAATTAAGATTCGACGATGTATTAATTGAATTAAAATCTTTCAAAGTTTGATTTTCGTCTACGGTGCCAATCAAGTATCTAAGGATTAAAACATCCGCAAAGGTAAATGGCATAATATCATCTTCAAACTGCAACAATGACATATATGGTCCGCCTTGCTTCGTATCATTTGTCACTAATGAATATGCGCCCAGATCACCTGTTCCATACAAATTTCTATTCTCACTTACATTATGCTCAAAAATCTTATATACCTGCAAGTTCCTTAGCCTTTGATTCGTATATAATTCCATCTTCCCATCAGCGATGTCTGCATCAACTTGATTGAGCACATCCTGACCATGATTTTCCAATTCAACATTACGAATCTGCTCATAAATAAATACACCTTCATCAAAGAATGCAAACAAGATATCCTGTAGACCAGCCTTATAAAAATGGATTATTACATTTGTATCTAAAGAGGCTCTCAATCGTCCAAACCTCCTATCAAATCATCCAACTCATCATCGTCATCATCAGAACGTTCAATAAGCTTATCGCTAATATCTTCTATGCTAAGTTGATAACAAGCTAAAACTCTTTCCAAGGTTTCCTTCGGTATCGCGTTATGGTTATAATTGTATATAACATAGTCAATGTATTCATACGGTATATCAATCCCATTACCAGGTACATTCAATCTTGCGTTTCCACCAACGCTTCGAAGCAGATTTCCAACCCTCTTCTCCGTTTTCTCATTATCAAGACGCAGTTTCTGATTTGAATCTATAATGCCCAAACTTTCCAACCGATTTAGCGCCATATCAAAGCTAACGCTGAATTCTGACATGATTCGTGCAATATCCATTGCTGATAATCCTTTTTCCGGGAAATTCTGAATTTCCAGATCAAGAAATCTGCCAACATCATCCGAAGGCATCAATAAACAAGCCGCAAAATAATTTGCTTCCTGCTCTTTTATGTCTGTACTTCTTCCATTAATAGTAACATGATCATCAATAAAAGAATCTGTGTCCGCCAAATGTAAAATAGCATGACCTATTTCGTGGGCAAGTGTAAATATTTCTCTGGATAATCTACTGCAGCTATTTGTAAAAATTACGATATCATTATCCCTTTTAACAGTAAATCCAAGATCTGCGTTCTCTCCCAAAGGATATCTCAATAACTTATATCCCAGCCTTTCGCATTCTTTAAACAGATCAATAATTCCATATCTGCTGATTTTACATTTTACTCTGAAAGAATCCGCCTTTATACGTATTTCCCGCTTTCTACTGTCTAACATTCACGAACCCCCTTCTTAAAACATATCCCTGTGCCGAAGCTTCTCGCACATATGCTTATTTGCATAGAACAAATCGAGCATATCAAATATCTTTTTAGAAGATCCGCTTTCCTCTCCAATTCTATATGCAACTGCAGGAGCTTCATCCAACACTCTTGTTATATCCCCTACTGTAACGTCCAAAACTTCCGCAACTTTAGAAAGAATATCCAATGTAATGCTATTAACTCCATTCTCAATTCTTGCATATTTCTGTCTGCTAATGCCAATTTTATCAGCAATCTGCTCTTGAGTGAAATTTTTTGCACTTCTTAATGCCTTAATGCGGCTTCCTAACATTTCATTCATGATCATCCCTCCATTTCTGCGTACTATTATTCTATCATAAAAATGAGCAAAGTCAACCGGATATGTTGTATTTTCACAACATTTTATATGTCTCATGTTATGTTTTTTAACTTTATTCACAATTTCATACTAACGGAAAAAAGGTCTACTGAAACTTCCACTCCAATAGACCTAATTCCCCTGCTTAAAGACACCGGTACCGGCTGTCTGCACCCCTTTATTTTTTCTCACATTTTCGTTTTTCGCGTAATTCCTTAAAGAACTCCTTCATCATCTGGCTGCACTCTTCTTCAAGCACCCCTGTCACCAGCTCTGCCTGATGGTTGAATTCCTCCATCTGCAGCAGATTTAGTATCGAGCCTGCGCACCCTGCCTTTGGGTTCATGCATCCTACCACGACTCTTGTCATCCGCGACTGTACGATTGCTCCCGCGCACATCTGACAGGGCTCCAGTGTTACATACATAGTACATTCCTCGAGACGCCAGTCCCCCATTTTTTTACTCGCCTTTCTGATGGCAATCAGCTCCGCGTGAGCCAACGTATTCTTATCAATCGTCCTGCGGTTGTATCCCCGCCCGATAATCTTATCCTGATATACGATCACACAGCCAATGGGCACTTCACCGATCATATATGCCTTTTTTGCCTGCCTGATGGCCTCCTTCATATATTTTTCATCCGTACTCTGCATGGCTCCTCCCTGTTCACTTCCTCATGCGGCTGTGCGCATCATGTTATGCTGTGCGGCAGATTTATCTGGTGCGCAGTATATTTTTATCGGTAACTGCTCAGTACCTTCACAGTTACATGCAAAAATCCATTTGAAATTGCCTTCGGCAATGGGATTTTTGCACTCCTGAATCACTTTCTTACGGTCTGTGCAGTAAATGCACAGACCTGCTGAGTAGTTACGTTTATCGTACCATTCTTCTCACCTGCCGGCACCAGTATCCGAATGCTTCTTCTGTCATGTCTTCCTCTTCCGAATCCATCTTCATCTCATCTGCGCCGATAAATTCCGGGAAGCCAAAACCGTACGCAGCCCTTGCCTCCTTTGGGTGGTATATGCCAGGCACTCCAAGCCTTAGAATCTTCCCGTCATCAAGAAGAACAAGATATCCATAATTATGATATCCGTGCAGGAGAAAATTATTATTAGCAAGACGCCATTCACAGCGCGGAAGTCTGGCAATATCTCCCCTCTGGATCTTCGTCATCTGCAATGGGGATGTCTCCCCGCAGGCCTCTCTCTGCATAGACATCTGAGATTGTGTTATATCCGCTCCTTTTGACATAGCTTCATCTTCCGCTCTTTTTCCATCCGGCTCTCTCTGGGTCCGTCCGGCCTCTCCGGCAGGAGTCTCAGTCTCCATCTGTTCCTTGCCTCCGGTCGTTTCTTTCTCAGCCTGCTTTTTCTCTCTATCCGGTTCCTTCATTCTCTGTTCTTTCCTGTCCAGACCCGCCTCTCTGACCGGATCCTTCTCCCACACTTCTTCCTCTGCACCCGCTTCTCTCTCTGACCGGATTTCCTCTTTCACCGGTTCCCTTCTTCGCCACTCTTCCTCCATCTGCCTGGCTTCTCTGACTGGTTCCCTTCTCCGCCACTCTTCCTCCATCTGCCTGGCTTCTCTGACTGGTTCCCTTCTTCGCCGCTCTTCCTCCATCCGCCCGGCTTCTCTGACTGGTTCCCTTCTTCGCCGCTCTTCCTTCATCTGCCCGGCTTCTCTGACTGGTTCCCTTCTTCGCCGCTCTTCCTTCATCTGCCCGGCTTCTCTGTCCGTCTCTCTCCTTTGTTGCTCTCTCTCCATCCACCCGGGCTCTATTCCTGGCTCCCGCCTTTGTTGCTCTACCTCCATCCACCCGGGCTCTATGCCCGGCTCTCTCCTTTGTTGCTCTCTCTCCATCTGCCCGGCTTCTTTGTCTGGTTCTCTTCTCCGACGTTCTTCCTCCGTCTGCCCGGCTTCTCTGCCCGGATTCTTCTCTGCGTACCCTTCTCCTGAGTCTGTTTCTTTCTCGTCCTGTTCTTCCTCTCCTGTGTTTTTTTCTTCCTGTCCCGGCAGGTTATGCGCTGTATCAAGCCGTATCCTTTCAATGTCAACGGGCTGATCCTCCCACACAGCCGCAAAGGTACGGCCATTTTTATCCTTTAAAAGCATTCCGCCTACGGAATCATAGTTTTCCTCTCCTCCGGTATCCTCATTTGTATACCGGAGCCTGTAATTCACAGACGGACCCATAAAGGCAATGTCTCCCTGGTGAGCCCCTGCAAATTCACCGTGCTCCTTCCAGAACAGATACACCTTAAGTGCATCACCTCCTGAGAGACGGAGCCCCTTTCCATGAATATGCAGAGTACTCTCCTGTGCACCCTGCTCTACATTTACAAATCCTACATTGCGTATCCTTTTTCCTTGTTCATATTCATACAGATAGCGAATAAATCGTTTCAATGCTGCACTCCCGGTATCGTATCATTTATCACAATCTATTCCGTACAAGTAAAAAAAATTACACAATCGCCTTTAATTCCTGATACAATCTTTTCGCATAGCTGTCTGTCATGCCGCAGACATAGTCAGTCACCAGAAGAAGGCGCAGATACAGCCTCTCCACATCCGGCCTTCCATCCGCATGATAATGGTATGCTTTTTTATAATTACTGGAGATAAATGATACCATCCGTTCATCAATGGAATCCAGCTTCCCTGCTGCATCATCATACTTTACAATTGCACCGACAAACCGGTCCATAAGAAAGTTAATCATTGCCGCCTCGGCAACCTCCATCCGAAAGATCGTTTCTGATGTAAACACCTCACGGTATGCCAGCTCTCCCAGGACGTCCATGAGCCTCTCCGCCCATGTGCCATGGAACAGGTCATACGGATACAAACCATCCATAATCTCTCTGTAATGATCTGTAAACCCTTCTGTTGCACTGTTTATGAGAAATCCCTGCACCCGGACAATCCAGTTTTTTACCGCATACTCCTCCGGGTTTTCCTTTTGCTTATCCTTTCCCCGCACATAGAGATCCCGCAGCCTGTCCGCAGGCATAAAAGGACAGTCCTCCTGCATATTCTCCTGTACGTCCAAAAGCACCTCCAACAGTTTATAGTAGCTGATGAATCCCTTTACATATGCATCCTCAATATCTGCCGTCTTATAGGCAATGTCATCTGCTGCCTCCAGTATGTAAGCAAGGGGATGCCTGCTGCCGCATGTACCCGTCTCCCGTTCGATTTCCTTAAAAATATCCTCATCCGCATAGTAATAGCCCATCTTTTTATTCTTAACATCATCTGCGGCCTCACGGATCTCCGTCGAAGCTGACGGGTATTTAATAATTGTACTCAGAAGCGCATACGTGAGGTTCATTCCCTGCTCGTCCACAAGAAAATGAAGTTTTGTCACCAGTCTCAGTGCCTGTGCGTTTCCTTCAAAATGATAAAAATCCTCTCTCATCTGAGGTGTCAGCATCTGCTCCACCGGTTCTCCATGGTAAGTGATCAGAGGGAGATTTTTTTCAAACCACTCTCTGATCGCTGTCTCGCCGAAATGCCCGAAGGGCGGATTTCCGATATCATGTATCAGGCCTGCACACTGGAGAATATTACAGATGTCCTCCTTCATGACAGGTGTAAAATCCTTATCCATTTTCCGGATCAGGATGTTTTCTCCTATATTCTGCCCGAGGGACTTCGCGAAGGATGATACCTCCAGGGAATGGGTAAGCCTTGTCCGGATAAAGTCACTCTTATCCAGAGGAAATACCTGTGTCTTATCCTGCAGTCTCCGGAAAGATGCACTGCCGATAATCCGGTGGTAGTCCTTTTCGAATTCGCTCCTGAGATCTGTTTTTCTATTTATTTTTTCTGATGCCCCACGGCTTCTCCTGACTGATAATAGCTGCTCCCAGTTCATGTGTCCCGTCTCCCCCGCCTGATCTGCTAGTCCAGGTAGATCGGAGAAACATAGTCTTTTCCAAGCAGAGCTTTCTTACGCTCCTGGTAACCAAGAAATGCCCACTCCGTCATATCCGTCCATCTGTGATCCGCACGGTCATATACCTGCACATACCCGATTCTGTCGGGATGCATCCGCACACTGTTCGTCTTGTATTCCCTTCCGGTATAGGGATTCACATCACCGAGCTCCGTATCTTCATCATCATCAAAGACACCTTCATTTGCAATATACAATTCTTCATCAGGTTCATACCCGGATTCAAAGAACTCCCCGTCATCCCCTGCATCCTCTCCGGAATAGACCTCATATTCCCCGCCTGCTTCAGACTCGTATTCTCCGGCCTCTTCTTCCGGCTCTTCTCTTTTATTACGCTGCAGATAGGACATAAAGCCCCGGGGCTTTTCCTCCTGCTCATGTGCGCTGTGTCCTTCTCTGGCTTCTGCCTCCAGCGCCTCCACTTCCGCCAGAAGCTCCTCCACCGTACAGGAAGAATCCTGCTTTCCTGAATCCGCATATTCCTCTGGATATCCTGCCGTCTCTGCTCCTCTTGCATCCCTTACGCCTTCCTCCAGCTCATCCAGCCTTTTATGTATGTCAAGAATCTCCCCTACTGTAATGTCTCTTTCCTTTGATGACAATGAGGCTGCCGCCCGGGGCTTCGGCTTCTCCTTTGCTGTCCTTCGTGCTGCATGGCCGGCAGCCTCAGCATCCTCTTCTAATATGCTAAGATATAGCGGACATCCCAGAATTCCTGCAATCATACGCATATCCTGCTCCTGAAAATTATCTCTTGACAGCCTCTGGGTAAGGTTCTGCCTGGACATCTTCTTCCCGGTCTGCACCTCAATAAGCTCTGCAAGCTCCTTGATCGTCATTCCCTTACGGCTTAGAACAACCTTAACCTGCTCTCCAAATGTCAGCTCAAGCATCCTGTTCCCTCCTATTTCATTTTTTATACCCACCCTCGGTATTATCGTTGGTAAACCATTTTATTTCCTGGTAAATTCCTGTTTTTCTAATACATTCTATCAAATCCGAAATCCCACGTCAAGATTCCGCTGAAACCATTATTACTATTCACGGCTCAGGAATGCGCTAAACTGCGCATTCCGTGAGAACATGATGCAGGGGTGAGGGACGGTTTTTGCGTAGCAAAACTTGCAATGCCGCCCCGAATCGTTACTATGAGCGGCCTTGCAGGCCGTGAATAGTAACAAACCATTGACAAAATACATGGAAAAACGGTACTATAAACGTAACTGTTCAACAGGTCTGTGTTTGTAACAGTTCAGACAGGTTCGGTTTATTATTACAAATACATACAGCAAGGAGTTGAAGACATATGATTATTGTATTAAAACCACGTACCACAAAACAGGATATTGTCCGCGTAGAAGACATGGTCAAGGCGCGCGGGCTTGACACTCATATTATTGAAGGCTCGGAGATGACGATCATCGGATGTATCGGTGATACTACCCGCATTGACATGAAGCTTTTTGAAGTGGATCCTGCGGTTACCAAGGTCATGCATGTGCAGGAGCCCTATAAGCTGGCGAGCCGTGCATTTCACCCGGAGGATTCCACGGTTGATGTCTCCGGCGTAAAGGTTGGCTGCGGACATCTGGCTCTGATTGCAGGCCCCTGCTCCGTGGAATCTACGGAACAAGTCCTAATGATCGCCCAGGCCGCGAAGGAATCTGGAGCTAATCTTTTAAGAGGCGGCGCATTCAAGCCGCGGACAAGTCCCTACTCTTTTCAGGGCATGGGGCTTGAAGGCCTGGATATTCTGTGCGAGGCGAGAGCTGCAACCGGCCTCCCGATTGTAACGGAACTCATGTCCACAAAATACCTTGATAAATTTAATGAAAAGGTCGATCTGATCCAGATCGGCGCCCGCAACATGCAGAACTTTGATCTGCTAAAACAGCTTGGGCAGATTGAACGTCCCATTCTTTTAAAGAGAGGACTGAACGCCACCTATGAAGAGTGGTTCATGTCCGCCGAGTATATTATGGCTTCCGGGAATGAGAATGTCATACTTTGCGAGCGCGGTGTCCGCACCTTTGAAAGCTATACAAGAAACACTCTGGATCTCCAGAGCATTCCGGTTGTACGGAAACTTACACATCTTCCGATTATTGTTGATCCAAGTCATGCCGGCGGAAAATGGTGGCTTGTGGAGCCCATGGCAAAAGCAGCAATTGCTGCCGGGGCAGACGGCCTGATGGTGGAAGTACACAACAATCCCGAATGTGCCCTGTGTGACGGCGCCCAGTCTCTGAAACCGAAAAAATACGATGAGCTGATCCGCCAGGTATCCCAGATTGCACAAGTAATCGGAAAAACCCTGTAAACATACAGTTCCATAACACTGGAAGGTTATTATGATGAAATTATATGTAAATTTAGGAAAAAACAGTTATCCAATCTATATTGAAAATGGGCTCCTGTCCAATGCATGCCGATATGTTGCAGAGGTATTTACCGGAAATAAGATCATGATTGTATCGGATGATAATGTCTACCCTCTTTACGGGGAGAACTTAAAATCTGTACTATCCGGGCAGTACGAATGTCACTCACTCATACTGCCCCATGGCGAATCCACCAAAAGCTTCGAGAGTCTTCCCGCGATTTACAGCGCCATGCTCAAGGCACGGCTTTCACGGAGTGATCTCCTGCTTGCTCTTGGCGGCGGTGTTATAGGAGACCTTGCGGGCTTTGCCGCCGCAAGCTATCTGCGGGGCATAAAATTTGTACAGGTTCCCACCTCCCTTCTCGCACAGGTAGATTCCTCTGTAGGAGGGAAGGTTGCCGTAGACCTTCCCCAGGGCAAAAACCTGGTCGGTGCTTTCTACCAGCCGTCCTTGGTATTGATTGATCCGCTCGTACTATATACACTTCCTGAGCGCTTTATTAACGACGGTATGGGAGAGGTAATTAAATACGGCTGTATTAAGGATCCGGATCTTTTTGCAGAACTGGAAGCGCATCAGTCCTTTGATGCCTTAAAAACAAAGCTTCCGGCTGTCATCCAGCGCTGCGTGGATATCAAACGGATTGTCGTGGAAGAAGACCAGTTTGATACCGGGGAGCGCATGCTCCTGAATTTCGGGCATACACTGGCCCATACCATCGAACAATATTACCATTATGAACGCGAAAGCCACGGTGAGGCTGTTGCCATCGGCATGTATCAGATTACACGGCTAGCGGAAGAAAAAGGACTGACCCCCGCAGGAACAGCAGAACATATCCGCAGGATACTTGTCTCCTACGGACTTCCCTTCTCATGCGGACTGCCTTTAAAAGACCTGATAAAAGCCATAACCCTGGATAAGAAGAATATGGATGGAAGCCTGAATGTCGTCCTGCTTCACGACATAGGAGACAGCTATATATATCCCACCTCTTCATCCTTTTTCACAGAAAATAACGGAGGAACCATGATATGAGATTAAAAGGAAAAATTGCAATCATCACAGGAGCCGGAAAAGGGATCGGCAGGGAGGCCGCTCTCAAAATCGCGGCAGAAGGAGCAACTGCCGTCTGCGTGGCAAGGACTCAGTCCGACCTTGATGAAACTGTACATTTGATAGAGGAACAGGGCGGCAGCGCTGCTGCTTACTCCCATGACCTCACGGATGCCGCCCAGGTTCAGTCCATGGTTGATGCTGTCCTTAATAAATATGGGCGCATTGATATTCTGATCAATAATGCCGGAGGCTATCCCTCGGAGATCTACGATAAGGTAAGCAGACAGGCGATCAAGATCTGGGAATGGAGCGAGGCACAGTGGGATCAGATTATCAAGACAAATTTAAAAATCCCATTTTTATGTATCAATAAGGTCGTGCCTGTTATGATCAGGCAGGGCGGCGGAGAGATCGTAAGTGTATCCTCCCGCATGGGACGAATTGCATCACAGATGGGTGCGTATGCTGTCGCCAAGGGCGGAATTATCACTCTGACAAAGACCACTGCTATTCAGACGCAGGAATATGGAATCCGTGCAAATGCTGTAGCCCCGGGCATTGTTGACACTCCCGGACAACGTGTATACAACCACAACGTCGGACAGGATGATGTCAAGATGGGAAGCGCTTCCTCTGTAGCAAGTGCAATTCTATATCTGCTCTGCGATGCTCCGCAGGTTATGACAGGCCAGGTACTGGATCTGTTCACCACGGTTTAGAAAATGTGAATGCCCGTATGGAGATAGTTACATTTTGTTAACAATTAATTTTCTTTTTCAACACAGTTTTATCACATTTTCTGCCTATACTATAATTGTTCGAAAGAACAAAATAATTTTCTTTTTCATAACTTTTTCCTCAGGACTGCAGCCTCCCAAACTTGCAGTCCTTTAAAATGCTCTTTTTCCCATTCATCAAGATACTCCCGCATATCCTCCTTTAAAGAATTCAGAAGCTCCTGCTGTCTTTCGATCATTCCGGGTATCTCAGAATCAGCTCCCAGGCAGCCTTCCCTCATACTTTCCAGCTTCCGGCAGCAGCTGTCAATTTCCCTTTCCTCTTCTTCCGCCTCTTCGAATAACTTTTTTCTTGTCTTTCTTAGATCTTCTGCTCTTTCCATAATGACATGCTCCTTTTTATTAAATGATGTAAGAAAGCATCATGATATCTGGATATACACTGCAACCCCAAGGATTCTGGAATATTCTTCTTCCTTTTTCTCTTTTAGTTGGTTCAGGTATTCCCTTTTTTCCCTCATATGATCTCCGGGCAGGATATTTCCCTCCTCATCGTATTCCATACAGTCTGTAATCCCAAGCACCAGTGCCTGGTTTGGGATCACCGGCTCTCTCCCTGCCTTCTCCGGATACAGGAAGCCTCCTCTTTCCTCTCTTCCGGCAGGCCCCCTTACTCTGATTACCTCCGGGCAGGTTTCCTTTACCATCTGTTTTAACTCTTCTGTTACTGCCGTGTCTTCTGTCCTGAGGCAGGTCTTCAGCATCTCAAGCTGCTTCTCACTAAGATATTCGATGTACAGATTATTTCTCAGATACAGAAACTCAAGGCCCATGGACGACTCCCTCTCATAAAGGTTCTTCTCCCCCGGCCTGTGGCTTACGAAGCCCAGCTCACTGCTCCCAAGCTCTCTGTCCACCGCCCTGATATCCAGCGTCTCCAATAGATAAGCATCCAGGTTCGCCCTGTACACGGCCTGCAGGCACAGATAATAACTGCTGATCTCATCCCCCTCTGCCAGTCCCTTTTCTCTCATCAGCCCATGATGATAACGATATATGAATCCATTATTTACGACTTCCTCTTTTCCCGGGATATAAAGCTCTCCAGCAAGCCTGTACCTGCTCATGTCTTCCTCCTTTCCTGCATAACATTCCTTCTGACAGCACCAGAGCGATACTGTCAGAGTTCCTAAAACAAAAATACAAAAGACTACTCTAATCAAACCTGACTGACTGAATCTGTATATATGCATCTGCTTCACACTCCCCTTCTGGACAGATTTCCCGAAAATCCGGATTTTCGGGATCTATGTAGTATTTTTTCCCCCATGAGGATACGGTGATCTTTCCGTCACCGGTAAGGCCTGTCACTGTCATTGCATGCCCGCCGTCCATCTGGACCATTCTTCCCCCGGCATCCTCTAAAATCACCGGATGGGTGCTGATAATCACCCTGTTTCCCTTTTCCGCCTCTTTCTTACACCTTTGATACACATTCTGTGCACTGCACTCAATATTTTTGATTTCCCCCTTTATGCCATATGTCTTCATATATCTTTCAAACCGGTAGATCCGTTTTTCTCTCGTGGTGCCGATGCCCCTTGTCTCCGAAAGGTCCTCCTCTGTGTCGTAGATATCATATCTGTCCCACGCGTTTCCCTCCTCATTATGATTATCACTGGCGCAGTACAGATCAAGCACGAGCCTGTCATAATTCACATATTCCTTCCCGGACGCAGTTTTTGAAAAAAGTGGAAAGCCAAAAACCTTTTCAAACTCTTCTTCCTTTCCCCTGTATTCGTCCACAATGATATTGGCAAATGCCACATATCCGCAGCCTTCGCTGTTCAGCTTCTCCAAAAATCTTGTAATCTCCTCATCTGTGTAATCTTCATATTCCTCATAGCTGTGAATCAGCTCTCTGATATACTCCCTGTCCCCATTACGTCCGAGCATCCAGGCGATCCCGGGCCCCTCCTGCCTTCCGCCATACTCCTCAAAACTCATGGCAAGGCGCAGACTGGCATTGAGAATCTGGTTCCGCCAGGATGTGTCCTTTTTGTGTCTGTAGGAGTCATCTTGAAATGCTCCGGCAATCTGAGTCAGACCTGTTTTTACTGCAGAGACTATTTCCTCTCCCCCTGCAAACAGTCCTGCCGTTCCTGATGCAATCGCATCAAAGCTTTCTGCCTTTCTTACCCACTTTTCATAGAGGCTCTGTCCCATACCTGCCAGTTCACTGTACTTTTCCGCCTTGCGGCTGTAATACAGATAAGTAAAAGGATCACAAGATGACTTCATCTTGTCCCGGAGCATTGCTTCATTTGTCTCATAGCTTTGTTTTGTACTCAGTGCATTCTCCATTTGGAGGAAGATGTTTTCCCCGTCCAGCACTTCCTCTCCAACCGAATCCTCCAGTTTCTTAAAATCCTGCATATCCGAAAGGCTTGCTGCCTTTAAACCTACAATAATAATCATATAATCCTGAAGCTGCCTTTTTAATGCATGGAAGGACAAACTTTCCAACTCATCTGCCTGGGAAAATTCATTGATGCTTTTACTAACTACATCCAGTGCCTTATTGTCCTGCTCCATCCGGTGCACTGCCTTCTTGCACTGCTCTTTCATACTCACCGGATTCAGGTAATCGCTTCTCTGCATAAGAATCCTCCCCTTATTCTGCCGCCCTAATTGTCATATGCCTGCTTCCTGTCTTCGCCAGCTCCCCCATCATCTCATCAAACTCTGTGAAAGCAGCGTTCAGACTCCTGATATTTCGAACCTCCTGGTCCAGGGCGCTGCCCAGTTCCTCCATACAGCTCTGTGATCTTCCATATGCTGCCCTGCCGTTTGCATTCGCCGGTATGGTCGTTCTGGTATCTTGCGGCACTAATGGAGAATTTCTGAAATATCCTGCCGCACTCTCAATCCGAGCGGCACTTTCATCTGCCTGATACTGATTTACCCGGATCTCACCTGCCATATGCTCCTCCTTTCTTCTGAAAACACTATACTCACAGCCGCAAATCGGCATACTTCCTTATGCGGCTGTGCACATCATGTTATGCTGCGCAGCAGATTTATCTGGCGCACAGTATAACAATTTTTACACTGCTTCCGGCAGCCTGACTCTCCTGTAGATGCCATTCCTAAATAGCAGCCCGTCGCCATGCTCTGGAAGCTCTCTCATCCCCGGAACCGGAAATATAGGCATCAGCCCCTGAGCGCTTAATACAAGCCCGTCAGCCGCCTGCTTTACCATCTTGTTCACCTCATCCATTCCCCTGGCTCTGGCGGCATGAACCGTTATAATACATGTGATTCCAAGCGCACACCCCTCCTTTAAGAGCCGTGCCGTCTGCTCCAGGTTCTCCTTCATAAACTCTGTAAAATCATCCACATCATCTATCAGAACCGTACAGAACGGCATCTCACCCATAATTGTCCTGGGGTTTTTGTCCGGGCATTCTTCCAGCTGCCTTTTTACCAAAAGGCGCCTCCTGTTGATTTCCTTCGTAATCTCCTTCCTAAATACATCTGCTTCCTCCCTGTCCTCTATATACAAGGCATTCTGCTTTCCCCTGCAGTAATAAAGCTCCATTCCTTTTGCGTCAAATATATAGGTTCTTCCCCGGGAAATTGCCTGGGATGCAAGCACCCGTGCCATATTGGTCTTACCCGACCCGGCATTCCCAATAATAATAAAGGGACCGGCACATCTGTCAAATCCTTTCCCTGTCACCTCTTCCACATCCAGGCCGACCAGGTAATCATTTCCGTCATTTTCATAATTTTTCAGCATATCAGCATAAAACTCCTCTGGAAGCACGGGAATATGCGGCGCTTCTTTGCCTGGATTGAATCTCTTTATCTCCCTGATCAGTCTTTTCAAAGACTTGATGTAGGCCATATCATGTATGCATGGAGCCATGACGCACAGCTGCACTGCATGCACATTATCATCATTCACAAGTGCGCGCCCCTTAATCTCTGACTGCCTGTACCCAGATCTTCCCACCATAAGCAATGTCTCATTTTCATCATAATTATATCCGGCAAGCCTGGTCTTAAAATTATTCAGTGTCGCCTGCCTTATGGCATTCATCCTCGTAGCTGCAACGGCCATATAGATTCCAAGGCCCGCGCCGTCCCGGGAAAGTTTCGTAAAAAATTCTTCCTCCTCTATCCCGGACTCTCTCACGGCATCAAACTGATCAACCGCTACGATAATCGTTTTTAAGGGTGTTCCTGACAGTTCTCCGTATACCCCTGCAGAAGGCGCGGCATACCGCGCAAGCATTTTTTTACGTGCTGCCATCTCCTCTGTCATCAGCTTCTTAAATTTCCAGTACCTCTCACTGTCATCCAGGGAAATATATTCTGCTGTATGGGGAAGCTCCTTAAGAGGTATCAGACCGCTGTTCCCATAATCCAGAATATAAAAATTCATGTCATCCACATCGCTTAGAAGCGCAAGACTTACAAGCAGGGTTGTAAGAAATACCGTCTTTCCAAAGCCCGGTGATGCCACAAATAAGAGATTCCCGTCCCTTACAAAGCTATGGGTGAAGTCCTCCTGCTTCTGCTGCTCTGGAATATCGATTTTCCCAATACAGACTGCCGGCAGCTCCTGGCTTCTTTTTCCCGGAAGCCATGTCATCTCACCATTTTCATCTACATAGGGGCTTACAAGCATCTCCTGTAATGGCAAAAGCCATGGTTTCTTTACCTTTACAGAGACTTCGGATTCACAGAGCTTTCGTATGTACTCCACCACCGCCTCAAGCTGTGTCCCTGCACCGAAGCTTTCTTTCCTTCCCCCGCTCAGGTCCTGATTCACCAGTTCACCCTGCCCCAGCTCATTGATCACATAGATGCGGTCATCTGTTATACACTCCTCCCCGCCCCGGACATAAACGGCACTGCTTAAGGCTGACTGGAACATTTCATAGATCTCATTATTCCCAACCTGGAGATATGCCCGTCCCGGAAGAGTGATATCTGCCGCATCCGGCGTCCTTAAGATCTCTCTGCTGTCACCTTCGTCCTGTACCTTCAGACACATCCTGAATCTGCTGTTGCTCCAGATCTGTTCATCTACCACTCCGGCCGGCTTCTGTGTCGCCAGAATCAGATGAACCCCCAGGCTTCTTCCAATACGTGCCGCAGACACCAGTTCCTTCATAAAATCGGGCTGCTCCCTCTTAAGCTCCGCAAACTCATCACTGATAATGAAAAGATGTGGTACTGGCTCTTTCGCCGTTCCTTCTTTGAATAATTGCATATACCCGTTTATATGGTTTACTCCATAGCTTACAAACATCCTCTGCCTTCTAAGCAGTTCCGCCTTCACAGATGCCAGCGCACGCATACTTCCCCCCATATCCAGATTCGTAATCGTACCCAGATGATGTGGAAGCCCCTGAAACAGGTTCGCCATTCCCCCTCCTTTATAATCAATCAGAAGGAAGCCCACCTCATGGGGATGAAAATTGACTGCCAGGGACAGGATATACGTCTGTATAAGCTCTGACTTGCCCGAGCCGGTCATCCCCGCCATAAGGCCGTGTGGGCCATGCGCCTTCTCGTGAAGGTTCAGATACATGACGTCCCCTTCTGAACGCATTCCCAAAGGTACTGCAAGGCTTTTGTGGGACTGTCCTTTTTTCCATCTCTGCCGGATCCCAAGTTCTTCAGGATGCCGGACCTTATACATCTGAAAAAAAGTAACGTTTTTTGGAATACATCCTGTAATCCCCTGTTCATGTTCCAGCACGCTCAGATCCCTCGCCATCCATTCAAGCTTTGACTTCTGGGCCTGATACAGCTCAATCTTCTGATTTTTGTATACCTTTTCCTCCAGAAGCAGCAGACCCTCCCTGGAATTTTCAAGAAGAAGCACGCTCCTTGCATACTCCGGGAGGCTGGTTCTCTCATGACTGGTATAGATCATGGAGAATCCCATCTTCTGTCCTTCCATACACAGATACTCCATAACTGCATGTCCCATAATCAGAGATGGTTCATCAATAATGAACAGATAATGCGGATAAAACCGGCTGTCCTTCTTTCCCTCTTCAAGCCGGGCGGCCCTCCCTTTTAGTATCCGGCTCATACTCCCAAGCACAATATCCCTGGTCCGCTCTGAATGCACCATCCCCAGCACATTCAAGGCTTCGATCCGCATATGAGGAAGCCAACGCATCCAGGAAAATTCTGCTTCATATCTCTCGTCATATACCACAATCATCTGAAGATCATGATAGCTCTGAAAAAAAGCCGCCTGTGCCGCTATGATCCGGATCTGCTGGTGCAGAACTTCTTTTTCTCCTGCCATACCGAGGTTCGCCCTTTTCAGATCAATGATCTTCGGCTTGTCGATCACCGAAAACTTCTGTCCAATCTCCCTTAAAGTACCTGCCAGCCGGTCCTCCTCATCATCCCATTCTGGTTCCCTGCATTCAATCCGGAAGCTTGTGCCGCCTCTTCCATGCCCAATCACCACAGTCATAAAATCATCATCAGACGATACCCGTTCATAGATCCGGCTGTCGTATTCCTTTACCATCCTGCAGATCCTGTCCGTATCCGGATACTGGTACTGATACACCTCCCATTCATTTACATAAGCTCTGGCAAGTTCCTTCTGTTTGCTCCACATATAGTCAATATACCGTTTCTCCTTTCCCTTGTTCCTTTCTGTCAGCTCTCTCTTGTCACGGAGATACCGGATGCCAGAAAACACAGCCGTCATTCCGGTCGCCGAAACTGATATCAGCATATAGACTCCTCTGCCAATCAGAAATCCGACCGCTGTAGTTACTGCCGTCATTCCAAGAGGCGGCAGCACAGTCATAAGAAGTCCCTTCTTATCCTGCCTTTCCTCACCCTTCGGAAGCTCCATAAGAATTCTTTCCTCAGACAGCCTCTTCATAAGCCTTGGCGACCTTTTATAGACTGGAAAGCTGTCAAATGGCTGCTCTGGCAGATGTCTTTCAAAAAGTACTGTTCTATACAGCTCCTGCGAGCCCTGAATGGAAATCCGATCCTCCCATACCTCAAGCTTTATATATTTCAAAAACAAAATATCCCCTGGGCACAGCTGAAAGTCACCTGGTCTAAGCCTCCCCTGGTTAAAATACAGATGCTCTTCCGCCGCGGCCTCGAAAAACACCTGCATGTTCCTGATATACAGCCGGCTTTCGAGAACCGGGATCAGGATATCTGCCTCTGGTCCTGATGAGACAGTAACATCCTCTCCTCTGTCAAATACATGTGTTTCCCCGTCAAGGTAAAACACTTCTTTCCCATCTTTTATTCTCCATAGACTCCCACAGTCATCCCATCTGTCATCCTTCACCGGACGTTCCCAGTAGCCGTCCTGCGTCTGTATGAGTAGATACCTCATCATTCTCTGTATACACCTTCCTCCCCGTCCCCGGCAGAGATGCCAAGCTCCTGTGCAAGAGCCCTGATCTCCTTCATTAGTCTCTGCTGCCTGTCCCTTTTCTCTTCGCCAGACAACTCCCCGTTTTCTTCTGTCTGATCCAGATCCTTCATATAGGCGTATAGAAGCAGCTGGTCATCTGACATTTTCATTGCAAGATTCTCTGCCTCTTTTATCTCCAACCTTCCAAGGCGGATCCAATAGTCCAGGATCTCATCACTGGACTGGCAGTTGATCCTGCTTAAAATATTCTCCTTGTCCTTTACGCTAAAATGGTCCACAGCCTCTCCCTGTATATACGCTGCTGCAAGCATAACCTTCTGTATGTATGACAGTTCCTTTGTACTGAATGTCTGAAGCTCATCAATCATCGCTGTGTAGTCCTTCTTGATGTACGCCTCATTTGCCGCCATAAACCTTTCCTGCCTGGGCATGTAAAACACAAGTCCATATACTGCTCCTGCCCCAAGCAGAACCATGAGCAACGCAGATATCACGCTATAGATCTTCAGCCCTTTATACCGTCTTTTTCCCACCCTGCACATGTTCCGCTTTTCCTCCTCCAGCACCTGTTCCAGATACTCCGACAGGAATGCCTTTTCCTCCCTTACCGTTTCCGGCTCGAAGAGACCTGCCTCCTCACTCTTCCCTTTCAGAATCTCATAGCCGCCGGACAGATAGTCTTCAAAACTCCTTGAACCCTCCAGGATATAACCTGCCAGTGCCTGATACTCCTTTAAGAAACGCTGCTGCCTGCCCCTTTCCTGATCAGAGACAATATCCCGCATCATCACCCTGACTCGGCCTGAGATATCATAATACAGATTTTCCGGAGAAAGGGAAAAATCATACTGCTGATGCAGTCTTACAAGCTCCCCCGCCTGTAAGAGGCCCGAAAGCTTCTTCTCCTTCCCCGTCCCCTTAAGCTCCACAAATGGCCGCATTCCGCGAATATCAAAATTCATACAGACAGTCTCCTTTTCTTCCTCAATTCTCAATGGAAGAAGGAAAAAGTCTTCCCGCTCCAGCCTTCTGTAATCATAGCCCGGCCGCGCTCTTAAAGCCGTCTTCGGCACCCTGACCTTCATATCACGCCCTCCTGTCATATCTATACTCACGGCCGATGAAATCTGCCGTGAATATCGCAAAAGATGCAGCCGCAAAGCGGCATACTTCCTTATGTAGCTGTGCGCATCATGTTATGCTGCGCGGCAGATTTATCTGGCGCGCAGTATAATTACAGAATCCCCAGTACATCCCCTCCATAAATTCTGCCCTGCCGGAATGTCAGCATCGGATTGACATATCCTTCCTGCCGGAAGGAATACACTCTGATCTGCCCCTCATGTCCAACCGGTTCAAAATAACCGTTCTTAAGGAGCTCTCTGTAAACCTCCTGAATCCTCTGCTCTGGTTTAATCATCACATCTATCCCCCTGTATTCTCCATGCTTCCCTGACTGTCCGGAAATTGTCAAAATCATCCATACACCCCCAGCTTCCAATCTTAAGAACTGCCATGGCAGTTCCCTGCTATTTTTGCATTCCTAAATCACTTTTTACATTTCTCTCTTTTTCTTTACTGCCTTTTTCCATCTTCCGAAAATCATGAAAAGGAAAAGCACTATCCATGGTGTGGTGAGCCCGGATACGGATACTGGCGCCGGATCCCCCCGTACCTCTCCACCCTGGTCCTCCCTGGCGGCCTTCACGGTTTCTTTGCTGACTGTAAATACTCCCCTGCGGATTTCTCCCAGAAACATTTTTTCTCCGTTCCCTGACACCTCAAAGACTACCTTTCTAATGCTCTTAAGTTCCTCCTTCCCCTTTCTTCTGTCCTTCTGCATTTCCAGGCCTGTCTCTTCTGCCAGCGCGTCGATCTGGTACTTGTCACACAGAGGCAGACCTCCCCTCCTATCCTCCTCCAGAACCTCCGGTTCCAGCAGAAGCTCCCAGTCTTCAGTTTCTGCCCGGCTCTGTCCCGGCTCCTCCCAGCGCTGCATGGTTCTATCCCCGGTTGGCCGCTCCTGCTGCCTGGTCGAATTCCGCATACTGCTGTGCATTGGCCACCACACCCTGGCCGATTGCGCTAATCAGCTCGCGCATGGCCTCAAAGCTTGGCGCCATCTCAGAAACCCTGGCGGCAAAGCCTTCATATCCACTCCCTTCCCACAGCTCCGGAAGCTGATGATTCACCACATCATTCAGATAATTCTGAAGTGCGGTCACATCCTCAGTGTGACTTCCGATCTCACGTCCTCTGACAATTACATCCTCTGTATTCATCCTAATACTCATTTCTTTTCCTCCTTGTTTTCTTTAATCTATGCGCAGACCTGTCTAAACTGTTCATTTGTTTTCCTCTGCGTATGTCTAAGACAATCTGTGCTGCCAGAGCAAGCACCACCAGACCTGCCATCACAGATACAGCTGTCCATGGAAACTTATAGTCCTCCTTTTCTACCCGTTCCTTCACATACTGTACTACACCACCCGCAGCAGTCTCCCGGGACTGATCCGCAGTCATAATGGGACTTGCCATAAACTGGCACACCTGTGTATTCTCCGCACTCCCAAGCCTTGTGTAGAGCAGCTTACGTGAAAAGTGATCCAGAACAGTCTGATTTACCAGGCTGGTTTCCTCTTTGATTTTTTTTGCCTCGCTTAAACCGTCTTCTACAGCCTCATCTGACTTCTCCTTCGCTTCTTCGATCTGCTCTTTCAGACGTGTTACATGCTCTTCTGCTGCTTTTGCAGTTTTGTCTGCGTACTCCTTATGCTCTAGATTATTTTTTGTAAGAGCCTCCTGCATTAGCGTATGGTTTCTCACAAGCTCATCCATGTTCCTGGTTACAAACTGGTCGCTTACCTGAGGGCAAAATGAGGCGAGCTGTTCCTGATAGGCTGTTACCGAGGCTGTTTCTTCCCCGTACCGCTGCATAAGCTCCTTCTTTACATTCTCCGCATTTCCTTCAACCGGCTCTATATATTCCCTTTTTACCAAAGCCTTTATTCTTTCCTCATCCAGATCCTTTGCCTCCTCCACCTCTTTTAAGAGAAAATCAATCTGCCCGCTGCTCTCGTCTGCCACGGAAGCACATAGTCTCTGGTTCCCCTGCTCATCTAGTACCGGCTGGTCTTCATCATCATATAGAAGTCCGGGCTCCCCTGTAAGTTCCCAGGCACTGTCTGCCTGCGCGCACTCTTCCCTGATATAATCAGTAAGTGTTCCAGGATCTCCACTGTACGTAAGCTCCCCTGTATCCTCAGCATAGGAGAAGGTTATAGAAGGAAGATCCTTCTCCTGTTCCTCCTGCTCCAAGGTCAAAACAAGATTTCCCTGCGTATCGTATTCCAGCTGAAATGCTGGTAGATTCTGTTGAATGTCTGACAGATACTGCTGTCTGATTTCCTTGATCTCTGCAGTAAGATTTGTATAATAGATTCGATTTGACTGCTCCAGTCTTCTTTTTAGCTCTTCGTTTGTGTCCTTAAGGTCTTTTAGCTGGCTGCTGATGCTTTCTCTATCCGGAGCGTCCCTTGCCTGTTTCGAAAGCTCATCTGCAAGCTCTGCTTCCGCTCTCTCTGTAATAGATTCCCCTTCCTCATCTACTGTAATCTGGATCTCTGCCGCCTGTGCGGACAATTCTTTTAGCAGGCCGGATAAAGCAGTGCCCCCTTCCTGCAGCCCGGCAATCTGAGACTGGATGTCATGGACGCATCTCAGGTATTCCTCATCAATGGCATCTGCAAGCTCCGTATTTTTTGCTGTATAGCCAGAGAGATTCAGTACCTCTGCCGTACTTTCCTCCTGCCTCATCTGAGGAACCTCTACCAGGGCCACTAGATCCTGGGGCTTGATGCGGTCGATTGCCGCCTTGTCTCTTGCATCATTTTCCATAATATTTTCTGCACTGTCCTGCGCCTCGTGAAACTCTTTTAACACGTTATTCACATACATATAGCTGAGATTATTGTTCATGGAGTCCAGATAGCTCAGCACACTGTAGAGAAGCTCATACTGTGTTTCGCCTGAACAGGACTTATTAACTGCATATTCCAGCTGTGATACCTGGGGCATCGTATTGATGCTTTCCACATTTTTGGAAAAAACCGCCGGAATGATGATATATGCCCCGAATCTTCCGGACTTAAGTCCGTTTCTTGCAGCTTCCAGGGATGCATATTCAAAGTTTGTACCTGGAAACCGGGAAATTCTTTCTGCATAGTTCACCCGCTTTCCCTTTTTTGAAACTCCTTCATCTAGATTTACCACTGCAATTCTTTTTGATTCCTTTTCCCTGGCAGAGACACAGTCAGTGATATTATGATCTTCCGTAAATACGCCTCTTAAAATCCAGGTACTAATACTGCAGGCAAACGCCAGTCCCATAATGGGAAAAAGCTTCATAATTGCCTTTCTGTATTTCATTTTTTCCTCCCTTCGTATAACTGTCCGGTACCTTCACAGTTACATACATTGAGTAATTTCCCTTTCGTTTTCATTGTCCTACAGCTGGCAAATACCTCTGCAGCTGTCTTCATTGTACGAATACTTAACTAGCACTGGGTTTAAAATGAGGTTGAAGACCGCGAATCCTCAACGCAGACTACTGTTGCTTGATTTGAACAAATCAGATCCATATAACGTGTTGAACAACACTATATGTATGTGAATTGTATCTTACACGAATCCTTCTAAATTGTCAACCGGATATTTCTTTAAGTTTTCCTTAAGGTTACTATTCAGTTACTTCACGGACTAGCCGTCCGCTCATAGTAACGCATCCAGCCCATTTAAAATTCGCTTTCAGCGAGGGGCTGGATTCTGGAAACCACCGCTTTATCGGCTCGTATGCCGTGCAGCGGAGTGCACGGCCCCGTAAATAGTAATCATTAAGGTTACAAACCGCAACAAAATTTGCCATTTATTTCCATGTTATTTTATAATGGTAATGTGTGCAGAACGCGCAGTTTGGCGCATTTCAAAGCCATGAACCGCAACACTCAATGCAGAGTCGAAAGCGCTGAACAGTTACAAATCTATTTTACAAGGAGGTCACAATATGACACAGACAAAAATCTTTGCCGCGGAAATGTCCTGTACCGCCAAAACAGAGCCCGCCCTAAAGCCCACAATCACCGTAACCCCCGCCACCAGACGCTCTATGCAAAATGCTGCACAGTTAAAGACTCAGACCAATATTCGTGTAGCTGCCTACTGCCGTGTTTCCACTAGCGCCGAAGGACAGCAGACCTCCTACACACGTCAGAAAAGCTTTTATTCTACTCTGATAAGCGAACATCCTGGCTGGACCCTTGCCGGAATCTACGCAGATGCTGACGCATCCGGTACAAATACAGACCACCGCTTAAACTTCCAGCGTATGATCGAGGATTGTAAAAATGGAAAGATTGACTATATTATTACAAAATCAATTTCCCGCTTTGCCCGGAATACGGTAGATACGCTTAATTATGTCCGGATGCTGAAACAGCTCAGTCCTGCCATAGGGATTTATTTTGAAAAGGAAAATGTGGATACCTTAAACGCCACCGGAGAACTGCTTCTAACCATTCTTTCTGCCCTTGCCCAGGACGAGAGCCGTTCCATCTCCGACAATGTACGCTGGTCTTATGCGAAAAAATTCCAGTCCGGCATTGCCCATTGCAATCTAAAGGGTATGATGGGATATGACAAAGGCGAAAACGGCCAGTGGCTCATCAATGAGCAGCAGGCAGAAATCGTAAGACTCATCTATGATTTATACCTCGCAGGAAACTCTGCCTCCAAAATAGCACGAGAATTAAACAGCCAGGGAATCAAGACCTTATTCGGCAGGCAGTGGGAAGCCAGCGCCATCATGCGGATGCTAAGAAATGAAAAATACGCCGGAGACTGCGAATTGCAAAAGACCATTGTAAAAGATTTTCTGACTCATTACTCCTATAAAAATCTGGGGGAGGCTCCCAAGTATTATGTGCGGAATCACCACGCCCCAATTATTCCCAGGGAAAAATGGGATAAAGTGCAGATGATGATTGCAGGACTTGACGGCACAAGGCGGCGCGGCTGCCCGGGACACGAAGAGGCACAGAAGAAACGCGCCGTGCCAGTAAAAGGACGCACCTTTTACAATCTCTGCTGCGGCGAAGAAGTGAATGGTCACATCTGCGGCAGGCCCTTCTACCGGAATGTTTATAACCGTTCTATTTCCGGCTACAGTGACGAACGCTCCCTAAAGTCAGAAGCGCTTCGCACCGGCATTGATTTAAGCGGAAAAATGAACGAAATATATAAATACACCTTTGCAGTCTGGCGCTGTGCAGGCCGTTTCGGGGAAAAGAAGGGAAATAAAATGATCCGCAGCGGGAACCACTCCTGCACAGCCCCTGTACTCTACGAAATCGCCCTGGAGCAAAGCTTTATGGAGATGCTGTACAGACTAAAGCGTAATTACGAATCCGCCGGAAAGCAAAGCGAACTCATAAAAAGCTGCGAGCAGTCGCTGGATTACTCAGCATCCGAACATCACATAGACATTAAGACAAATTTTGAGTTGTTCCTGCCCTGCATCCTAAAGCTTCCAGAGCAAAACCCTGCCGGAATGAACATAAACGTCTTCGGCCTGGACTGCCAGGATACCCCCCTGCGAAACGCAGACGGCACACTAAAAGCCTCGGTCTATAAGTCACTTAAACACAGCGGCCCGCCCCCTGAGCCAGAACATATAGCCCACGCGCCCGATCTGCTGCCCTTTGACAGGGGAATCTATACTGCCTTTGTTGAAAAGGCGACCGTATATGGTGATACAATCGAATACCAGATGACCTTTGGCGGCAGACTAAAAAGCTCCGGAAACCAACGAAAACTGGAACACTTCCAGGGATACCGCTCCTTCCCGGACGGACAGGCACAACTATTTTTAGACACATGGCAGGTCAGCAGCAGCACCATACAATACCGGCGGATGAAGAAGAAATAGCGAATTGGGGACGGGGTATTTTTTGCCGCAGTACACCGTTCAAAAGCTCCAGTGGAGCTTTTGAGGTGAAAAATACCCCGTCCCCAATTCGCCTACATCCGCAGCCTGAACGTCCTGGGAGCAAACCTGTATACCAGGACGCAGGCAGCCGCGCAGTATATTACGCAGAATATAATCGTCATCATCCCGAAAATCTCCGTGGACATCCGAAGCTGCATCAGAAAGTAACAGCAAAAGTAGGTCACACACATAATCACCTTATACATTCCGCTTTTCAGCTCTGTCCCTGCATTATAGGGCTGAAGAAGGTAATAGACCGTCAGATAGTGGACGGAGAAAAACATGCTCATGCCAAGAATGGACACAATCAGTATCAGATAATTTACCGGATGTTCTGTTCCTCCTGATGCGTAGAGGATCAGCGCCAGTCCGGTACCGATCACTGCTGCAGGCACTGCATTAATCTTCATGATTTCACGCAGGCGGATCTGGAACAGCCTGAGGATGGACCCGGGCTGTTTATAGAAGGAGTAGGTTAAGAGACTGTGGTCGCAGTTCATAAACAGCGCCTGGGTAAATCCTGTTCCCCGGTTAATACAGTACATAATAAATGCAAAGTACGGCAGGAAATTCATGACCGCCTCATTGATATGTCTCCTGATCTCCGGCCGCAGTGACATGGCAAGAAGCACGCCGCAGACAAGAACTGCGCACACACCCGCGATCCTGTTTGCAGATCTCCATAGTATTTTTTTATGGCGTCTGATAAACAGTTCGTTTAAATATTCAAAGCCCTTCCGGTTACTGGTAATCGAGCTGTCGGTGGAGATCCTTTTCTCGGTCTGCGCCTTTGTAACCTGCACTGCTGTGTCCATCTGAGTGGTCATCTGGGCAAGCAGTTCTTTATTCATCTCCGGATAGTACTGGAAGGAATAGATTTTACGTATACTAAAGACACCTGTTATGACAAATGCCACATATGCTGCTGCGGAAACCATCTCTGGCAGGAGCAGTCCGGCTGCCGGCAGACCGTAGGCTGCTCCCAGAAGAAGAGCCATCAGAAGCCAAGCATACTTTTTTAGTTTATTTTCATTAAAAACATTTCCATTCTTTTCATAATCCCTTAAAGACAGCGCCGCAACTGTAAATTTGCATCCCGCAATGGAAAAGGGCAGAAGAAGACACAGCAAAAGAGGCACTCCCTGAAGCATTCCAAATAATATGGTAAATGGCAGGAACCCCACTACTACCTTCAGCATGGCGTAGGTGTAATTAACCAGCGTATAGTCCCTTGCATTCATCCGCATCAGAATAATCGCGTAATATTTATCCTTTGACGGATTAAAAAGGGTTGTATTCGCAAAGCTTCCGATGATTGTCAGAAACAGCAGGATATGCAAAAACACATTGGAACCCGGCAGATTCCCATACAGGATTCCAGCTCCGCATACCATGATCAGCAGATATAACACTTTGCCAAGAAATACCGAGACAATCTCCCACAGAACAGACACTACATTTGCAAAAAGCTTAAGCTCTTCGGACCGGTACAGCATATCCGGAAGAATCCTTTTGATCAGAGGAATCTGCTTCAGGGAATATAAGATGGTATTGACGCGGTATGTATTTTTCAACGAAAAGGAGATCCTCAATGTTTTATTCATGACCTTCCTCCTTAAGCGCAGCAATAATCTTATCCTTAAACTCATGACTGTCCATGCTGCTCTTTTGCACTACCTCCAGTTCCCCGTGATTCAGCAGCACAATCTCATCGCAGAGATCCAGGGCAAGATCCATGATATGTGTGGAAAAAATAGTAATGCGCCCCTGCTTTAGCGACCGGAGCAGAGTCTTCATCTCCTCTGCCACTACCACATCAAGGGAGGTAAGGGGCTCATCCAGGAGCAGGATATTGGGCTCTGCGATAATATTGACAAGCATCTGCATCTTGTTTTTCATACCGTGGGAATAGTCCTTAAGAAGCTTATCCCTGTCATCCGGCGCAATGCTCATATAGTTAAAATAGTCATCCGGCCTCCTCAGATTCCGGATTGATTTCTCATTAATATCAATAAAGAACTTTAAAAATTCCCTTCCGGTCAGAAACTCCGGAACCACGGGTGCTGAGAGCACATAGCCCACATCCTCCGGAACCAGGCTGCGTCTCTGTCCGTCAGTCTCCAGGCAAAAACTCCCACCGTCAATGCCCATGTCCCGGTTAATGCAATTGAACAGTGTTGTCTTACCCGCGCCGTTTCTCCCTAACAGGCCATAGATCTTTCCCTCCTCGAAGGCAAAATCAATATCCCGCAGAACCTCCTTTTTGCCAAAACGTTTTGATAAGTGCTCAATAATAAATCTCACGCCATCCTCCTCATATATCCTCTTTGTTTTCTTTTTAACGACTAAATCATATCATAATATGATACAAGTGTCAAAAGGTCCGTTACTGTTCACTCCGTGACCAGTAACATTCGCAAATCCATCTAAAATTCGCTCCGCGAATGGGATTTGCTCACTCTTGATTCATTTTCTTACGGACTTTGCAGTAAAAATGCAAAGTCCTGTGTGAACAGTAACCTCTTGACAAACAAAATGCACATGGGTAAACTTAAATCAAATGATGAAAAGTAACAAAGATACTGTATTATTTCTGAAAGGATGGACATATGGCAAGGATTTTTAATATCGCTGGCTGCTGCGACCCGGAGTGGAATTACATGGTAGACCTGACCGGCCGTCTTCAGGAAATCAAAACTATGATAGATGACGGAATGTATTTTACAATAAACAGGGCGCGGCAATTTGGAAAGACCACGATTCTGGCCGCTCTTGCAGAATATCTGAGGACAGACTACCGGGTTATCAGCATGGATTTTCAGGTAATGAGTACATTATCATTTGAAAGTGAACAGTCTTTTGTCTCTGCCTTTTCAGATGAGATACTAGAACTTACCGGTGAACTTCCGGGTGATATTGAAGCAAAGCTCTCTGCATTCACCGAGAACAACGGGCAGACTGCTTCGCTCAGGGCGCTCTTCAAGGTCTTAAAGGCCTGGTGCAGAGAATCTGACAGAAAAATTGTCTTAATCATTGATGAGGTTGATACAGCCTCTGATAATCAGGTATTTGTTGATTTTCTTGCCCAGCTTCGCGCATGCTATCTGGCGCGGAGAAAAATACCGGCTTTTCAGTCTGTCATTCTTGCGGGGGTCTATGATATACGAAGTATTAAGAAAAAAATCAGCCCGGAGGGCGAGCTGCCCGAAAACAGCCCCTGGAATATCGCCGCCAGTTTTGATGTGGATCTAAGTTTTTCTGCCAAAGATATTGCCAGTATGTTAAGAGAATATGAGGCAGACCACCATACTGGCATGGATATGATCCGTATGTCAGAAATGATCTATGACCATACAGCCGGATACCCGTATCTTGTTTCCGGATTGTGCAAATGTATGGATGAAAGAATTCCTGGAACATCAGGCTTTAAGGACAAAAGCGCCGCGTGGACGCAGGAAGGCTTTTATGAAGCCGTAAGGATGATTGTAAAGGAAGATAATACGCTTTACCAATCCATGATCAGGAAACTGAAGCTTTATCCAAAGCTTCGGACCGTGCTGTACGAATTGCTTTTTACTGGCAGGCCGATTCCATATACTGCTACAAATGACTACATGAAAGATGCTGTCATGTTTGGCTTTATCAAAAATGAGCATGATACGGCAGTAGTCTTCAACCAGATATTCGAATCTGTGCTTTATAATTATTTTATTTCAGAAGAATTTGAATCAAACAGGATGTACCGTGCCGGTATACAGGAGAAAAATCAGTTTATTACAGGAGGGCATCTGGATATCAGAAAAATACTCGGAAAATTTGTGGAAACTTTTGATGATCTGTATGGGGACCAGGATGAGACATTTTACGAAGATGCAGGAAGGCGTTACTTTCTGCTATTTCTGAAACCAATAATCAACGGTATGGGAAATTACAGCGTTGAATCACGAACTCGTAATAATGAACGTATGGATCTGGTAATCTATTATAAAGGCGAGCAAAATGTAATTGAACTCAAAATCTAGAGGGGCAATGCATACAATGAACGGGGCGAAAAGCTGCTCTCTGATTATCTGGAGTATTTTCATCTTTCGAAAGGGTATATGCTTAGCTTTAATTTTAACAAAAAGAAGGAAACCGGCATAAAAGAAATCCATGTCGGCAATAAGATCCTGATCGAAGCCGTGGTCTGAAGACAGGCGGGGATTTCCCCGCCCGACACAATTACTGATATTTTTTATTCAAGGAAAACCCCCGTCCTTTCACCTCGCTTACTCTGCTTACTACCATAAAGCTCTCCGGATCAATCCCCCTGATAATCCGTTCCACTTTCGGAAGCTCCCGGTTGGAGATGACGCTGAAAATCATCTGTGTCCGATTATGGAGATAACCACTCTCACCATCCAGCATCGTAACACCCCGGTCCAGCTCCTTTAGTATTGCATCCCGGATCTGTTCTGATCTCCGGCTGATAATCCGCACCTCGGTTCTTGTTGTCCCCATAAGCAGCATCTTATCCAGTACAATCGTATAGATCATTACCAGCACAATCCCATACAGAATATTCTCTGCCTTTCGGAATACCGCCTGAGACAGCAGGATACATACATCAAATGCATACATACTGACAGACACCGGAATCCGGAAAAACCGCTTTAGAACTAAAGGAGGGATATCCATCCCGCCTGTCGAAGCTCCCGAACGAATCACGATCCCCAGCGCGATTCCAATTCCAAGTCCTGAAAATATAGTACACAGCAGAACATCCTCTGTAAGCACAACACCCTCTAAAGTCCGGTCAAAGATTTCCAGTGCAGCCGGATAGAGGAAGGTACTTGCAAGCGTGGTAGACGCGAAGGCCTTCCCCAGTACCCTGTATCCGAGAAGCAGCATAATCACATTAAAAACAAGTACAAATCCCGAAATAGGTATGCCTGTCAGATAATTCACCGTAAGCGCCATACCAGTAGTACCCCCTGTCACAAGTCCTGCCGGGAGCAGAAAAAGCTTAACTGTAAGTGCGTACAAAAAATTGCCTGCAACTACCGCAGCCAAAGATATCACTGTCTGATATCCGCCCTTCATTCCCTTCATAAAACCGTCTCCTCTCATGGTCTCCAAATCGCTTCGCGATGGCATTTTTGTATTCCCGAAACAGGTTCTCACGGTCAGACGCAACAATTGCGCGGACCCGGCTGAGCCGTTGCCCAAAGTTTCCTATATCACAAAAAAATCCACGTTTGTCAAGGATTTTCCCTAACAAACGTGGATCAAGGCACCGCCTAATACAGATATATTATACAGGATGCAGCAATATCCCGTCAAGCCCGAAATTGAATTTGGGACGGGGCATTTTTAAATATGCCCCGTCCCAAATTCAAAATGACCTGTCCCCAGTCAAGCTTGAAATCTAGGAAGCCTTCTGTATACAATGGTCTGCAAGCCACTCCAGTACGATATTGTACAGCGCAACCTCTTTGAGTTCATCTTCCTCTGCTGCTTCCTTCAGTGCGTCTACGTCCTCAAATCCATTGGACCTTGCAAGATTCTCTAACTGCTTCTCGTAGACCTCGTCCGTAAGCTCCAGTTTTTCCTTCTCTGCGATTGCATTAAACACCATAGTCTGCTTCACGCGGTCCTTTGCAGCATCCTCAATCTGCTCATTAAACTCCTTCTCTGTTACCCCATTCTGCTCCAGATAGTCTTTAAATTCTATATTCTGATACTGGGCTGCCTCCTTATACTGCTTAACCGCATCATCCGTAATCTTCTTCACCTCATCATCCGGATACTTGGTTACTTCTGTGTTCTCAAGCACTTTTTCCATGACTGACGTACTGAGCTGACTCTTATACTGATCCTCTGCTTCCTGTTTAAGCAGGTTTTTAATCTCCGTCTTATACTCATCCACAGTCTTGGATTCATCCGAAACGGTCTTTACAAATTCATCATTAAGCTCCGGCGCTATGGACTCAGATATACTATTTACTGTAATGGTAAATACAACGTCCTTTCCTGCATAGTCCGCATTGCCGTAATTCTCCGGGAACTGCCCGTTCCAGTCATAAGTATCACCAATCTTGTGTCCGATCACGCTCTCTTCAAAGCCCGGGATAAATGAGCCGGATCCAATCTCCAGCGGATACCCTTCTCCAGATCCTCCTTCGAACTCCTTCCCACCAATCTTGCCCACAAAATCAATATTGGCCGTGTCCCCATTCTCTACAGCGCGGTCTGTCACCGGGCTTACCTCTGCTTTGGACTCCAGCACAGAATTAATACGGGTGTCAACCTGTTCGTCTGTCACTTCTTCTGGCTTACTTACCTGCGTAACCTCAAGATCCTTATACTGGGAAATCTTAATCTCCTTTGTCTCCAGTCCCTTACTTGCCTGGCACCCTGCAAGAATCAGGGATGAGGCTAAAACTCCTGTAAGCACTGCCGCAAATCTTCTCTTCATCTTCTCATACACCTCTTTCTTTTCATGCGAATATCTATCTTCATATTTATCCGTTTTTGTAACTGCTCAGTACCTTCGCAGTTACATGCAAAAATCCATATAAAATTGCCTTTGGCAATGGGATTTTTGCACTCCTGAATCACTTTCTTACGGTCAGCGCAGTAAATGCGCAGACCTGCTGAATAGTTACCCGTTTTTTTCAGTTTTGCAACATAACTTTTACATCATAGCATACTTGAGAGTAATTTAAAATACTTTTCACATATATTTCAGATTTAGCAGATCTAGAGTTACTGTTCACGGGTCAGAAATGCGCATAAGCGGGGAGGGAGAGAAGAAAAATGCCTGCATTTCAAGTCGAAATGCAGGCATCGTCTGCCGGAAAGCAAGTTTCAGACACACTCTGAACTGCTTTTTATTTAATCTTAATCTTTACTGTATGCTTCTTTCCGCTTCCGTCTGTTGCAGCCGCTGTGATCTTGACACTCTTTCCTTTTCCTGCTTTTTTCGTTGTCACCTTGCCGTTGCTGCTCACTTTTGCGTACCTGGTGTTGCTGCTGGTCCATTTCAGCTTCTTATTCGCACTCTTTTGTGCCTTCACCTTAGCAGTCAGCTTCAGGCTCTTTCCTGCCTTCACTGTCTTCTTTCCGGTGATCGTAACCTTCGTTACTTTTCCCTTCATACAAGTAATCTTATAAGTTGCTTTTACCTTGCTTCCATCCTTAGCGATTGCAGTAATCATCACGGACTTTCCGCCGGACTTTTTGTTCAGTGTAACAACACCGTTTTTACTTACCTTGGCAATCTTTGTATTACTTGATTTCCATGTAACCTCCTTATTGGATGCATTCGATGGAGAAATCTTTGCAGTAAGTTTTATTTTCTTTCCTGCTGCAATCTTCTTAGAAGAACCCGATATGCTGATCTTCTTTACCTTAACCGGATTCGGCGTCTTCTTTGCAGGATGCTTCTTCACTTCATCCATTGCTTTTTTGAGTGATGTGATTGCCGCTGCTGTCTGCTCCCTGGTCGCTTTCGGGTCCTTGCTGACTGCCTCCGCATCTGCAAGAGCCTTCTGGAATACAGCCCATGCCTCTGGAGTATAGTCCGCTTTCTTCAAAGCCTTCGCCGCATTCAACACGGAATTAAGTCCTGCCTTATCCGGCTCTGCCTCTTTCAGATTCCGGAGCGCTTCGCTAAGCTTAAATGTCGCGTCATCAATCTCTCCCTGTTCAGCATTTCCGTTCTCTTCTACTGCCATTGCGTTCGCAAGCTCTGCCTGCATTGCCGTCCAACTTTCTTTTGTATAATCTGCTTCCTTTCTTGCTTTCGCACGGCCGATCGCATCCCTCAGCCCTGCCTTGTCAGCTCTTACCAGTGCTGCAATCGCATCTCTTAGTGCTGCGGTTGCCGCATTTACTTCCTCCTGCGTAGCTTCTCCGCTCTCCATTGCACTGTTCGCTTTTGTAAGCGCTTCCTGAAGTACGGTCCAGCTTTTCACTGTATAATCAGTCTCTTTCAGTTCTTTCGTCCGGTCAATCGCTGCACTTAACGCATCCTTATCAATCCCCAGGTTTCTCAGAGCATCACTAAGTTTAAAGGTCGCCTCGTCTATTTCTGTCTGTATGGCATCGGCATTCGCAAACACATTTTCTGCTGCCTGAAGCGCTTCCTGCATTGCTGCCCACTCTGCCGGCTTATCCTGATAATCCTCCGGATTTCTTGCTTTCGCACGGTCGATTGCCGCCTTCAGTCCTGCTTTATCAATCTTTACCAATGCTGCGAGAGCGTCTCTTAGTGCTTTTGTTGCCGCATTTACTTCCTCCTGCACAGCTTCCTCGTTCTCTATTGCATTGTTCGCTTTTGTAAGCGCTTCCTGAAGTACGGTCCAGCTTTTCGCTGTGTAATCGGTCTCTTTCAGTTCTTTTGCCCGGTCAATTGCTGCATTTAGCTCATTCTTATTAATTGTGCCTTCCGGATCCAGCTTCCTGAGAGCCTCGCTAAGTACTGAAGTTGCTTCGTCTATTTCTGTCTGCACGGCATCAGCATTTGCCAGCACGGCTTCTGCTGCCTGAAGCGCCTCCTGCATTGCCGCCCATTCTGCCGGCTTGTCTGCATAATCCTCCTGATTCCTTGCTTTCGCACGGTCGATTGCCGCCTTCAGTCCTGCTTTGTCGATTCCTACCAGTGCCACCAGTGCATCTCTTAACGCTTTTGTTGCCGCATTTACTTCCTCCTGTGTGGCTTCTCCGCTCTCCATCGCCTTATTGGCTGACTCAAGCGCCTTCTGCATTGCCGCCCAGCTTTTCGCTGTATAGCTGGTCTCTTTCAGATCTTTTGTCCGGTCAATTGCCGCACTTAACGCATTTTTATTAATACCCAGATTTCTCAGAGCTTCGCTGAGCGCAAAGGTTGCTTCGTCTATCTCCTTTTGCACGGCATTGGCATTCGCCAACACAGTTTCTGCTGCCTGAAGCGCCTTCTGCATTGCTGCCCACTCAACCGGCTTGTCCTGATAATCTTCCTGATTCCTTGCTTTTGCACGGTCGATTGCTGCCTGCAGTCCTGCTTTGTCTACTCGTACAAGCGCTGCCAGCGCATCTCTTAACGATGCGGTTGCCGCATTTACTTCCTCCTGCGTAGCTTTCGCGCTCTCCATTACATTATTCGCTTTTGTAAGCGCCTCCTGAAGTACGGCCCAGCTTTTTGCCGTATAATTCGTCTCTTTCAGCCCTTTTGTCCGGTCAATTGCTGCACTTAACGCATTCTTATTACTTCCAAGCTTCGTCAGAGCCACATTAAGCGCTGAAGCTGCCTGATCAACTTCCGCCTGTGTGGCATCAGCTTTCGCCAGCACAATCTCGGCTGCTTGAAGCGCCTCCTGCATTGCCTTCCATTCAGCCGGCTTGTCAGCATAATCTTCTGGAATTCTTGTTTTCGCACGATCAATTTCAGTTTTTAATTTGTCAATCCTTACCAATGCCGCAAGCGCCTTACTTAATGCGTCTGCTGCCGCATCGGCCTCCTCCTGGCTAACTGCCTGTGATACCGAATTCTCAATCAACTGATTTGCGGTCTTAAGCGCCTCCTGCATTGCTCTCCAGCTTGTTACTGTATAGCCGTCTTCTTGCAGATCCTTTACTCTGGCAATTTCTGCATTTAACACATCCTTATTTAGCTTTTTCAGTCCGCCTATTGCAGCCTGTAATGCTTCCTCTGCTGCAGTCAGCTCTTCTTTTGCTGTAGATGCCTCAAGTGCTGCCGCTGCAGTTTCAATTGCCGTCTGCAGTGCTGTGAAACTTTCCTGCGTATAGCCTGCCCCATTAGTCTTCCTTGCGTCTGCAATCTTCTTAGACAACGCTTCGGCCTCTGCAAGGAATTCCTCTGTTGCGCCATCGTTAATAATTGCAATCCAGCTGATTACCGGATCCGGATTACCAGTCTTGCTAATGGTTACAGCAATCTTCCCTGCAGTTGCTTCCGTTACCTCAAAGCTCTGGTTCACTTGAAGATCTGTACTGCTGCCCTGAACTGTAAATTGTTTCTCGGCAATCGTCTGCTCTCCAGACTTGACTGTCATCTTCGACGGTCTGCCTGTATTCCACCACTCCTGGAACCCTGCCGCTACCGTGTAAGTACCTGGCTTAAGGTCAAATGCGTACTCAATGTTCTTTCCGCCCTTTGCCCACCATCCGGTGGAAAGATAATTGTCTCCTCCACGGTGTCCAATGTCAGCATTGTCTTTATCTTCTTCTTCAGTTATGCCGGTATATCCCGCTTTCGTTGTTTCGGTATATTTCCCATCCGGCGTCTTATTCCTCAGTCGTCCCCCCAGTGCTTCTGCAATCGTGTCATAGTACTGTGACTCCTCTGCTCCGCAGTCGAAGAAATACATAAGCTTCGGATTTACAATCGAAATCGGATGTGTAAACTCCCGCTTTCCGTCTGTCAGAGTACCTTTTACATCTACGATACCCAGTTTTTCCGGATCGTAATTATCAAAGGTCCATGTAACCTCTTTTTCAACATCCTCCGTATTTCCGCCATAGTTAATCATGACTGTCTTTGGCAGAAGGCCCTCTTTAATCTCTGCTGCGGATTTCACACTGGATGTAAGCTTGCTGGCCACCTCAAAGCTTGCCTTATTTTCCAGCTCTTTTAATGTCCAGTTTTCGTAGCTCTTAAGCTGCAGCCTGTTATTCGGAAGAAATTCTACCGGCAGCCATACATATCTGGAATCACTCAGATCCCCGCCATTGTCTGGATTAAACCAACGGTCTCCCATGTAAATAAATTTGCCATTCTCGGCATCCACCGGGAATACGCAGGTGCTCTGGGTATCAAAGGTGGTTCCCTTCGTGTCTCCGACACAGGGATCTCCCATGACTGTCCATGGTCCTAGCGGATGGTCAGCCACTGCGTACTGTGCTTTGTTCGGATTCCAGCCCGTACATCCTGAATTAATCAGGTAGTATTTCCCTTTATATTTGAACATGGCCGGCGCTTCCCTGGATGCGCCGATAAAGTTTCTCGTGTAATCAGAAGCCCTCAGTTCTTCTACAGGCTTGCCTGTACCTTCGGCTGCCTTCTCACGGTCTGTAATCAGTCCGGTATAATCTGCATTAAGCTTTGCGATGTAGGTCGTAAGGTTTCCATCTGAGGAATACACAACATATCCCTGTCCGTCGTCATCCTTAAAGAGATTCATGTCACGGAGGTGTCCGCCTTCTTCATCCCAGCTATGGTCTGCATCCTTGCTGTCATGAAGCAGATAGGTGCCTAACAGCTTAAATGGACCTGCGGGGTTATCGCTGACCGCGATACCTGCTCTTGCCTTTCCGTAGTCTGCAGTATTCGTAGGCGTACGTCCGTCTGCATGGAACCACATTACATATTTTCCCGTTTTGTCATTATACAGAACCTTTGGACGTTCCATAACGGTACGGTCCTCTGCAAGGTTCCAGTACACTTCTTCTAATTTGCTTGTATAATTCTTCGTATCATCCGGAGCCTTATCCTTATATTCACTGTAAAGGTTCTTGAAATATTCGTCTGTCTCAAAGATCGACAGATCAGCCTTATATCCCTCTTCCTGGTCTTTGCCGTAATCCTTCTCTGATACTGGAATACATTTCAAAGCAACTCCTTCGTCTGTCCAGTTATACAGATCCTCTGAGGTATACAGATGAACGCCAGTAACCGGACGGTATCCGTTTGTCTTATCCTCTCCGTACCAGTAGTATTTGGTTTTGCCATTTACCGTAAATTTTTGAATCTGTCCGCCGTGAGCCTGGATTTTCTTTCCATTATTATCGAACAGACGGTCTCCCTTCGTGCCGGTAATAGACGTATAAGAAGGAGTATACACTTCCTTCAGCTTGCTATACACTGCATCCAACTGAGCCTGCGTAGTAGATGATTTTATCAGAAGGCTGCTTGCCTCTGCAAGCGTTGCATCCAGCTTCTTCAGCTCTTCTCCTGTATACTTGCTTCTATCTGCTGCTGCCCGTGACAGGGCGTCCTGTAATCCTTCAGTATTGAATGCCTTGCTTATTTTTATAAAGGAAAGTGCCGGGTCAGGCTGACCACTTTCCTTCGCAAGCGCAAAGGTTACTACACCATCCTTTTCGCAGGTCAGGTTATAGGTATCCTGATTCCACCAGTTGCTGCCTTCCCATGTGTTGGATATTCCAAGCTGCTGTGCCGTTCCTCCTTCTGGAGTTGCCGACACTGACATCTTTCTGGACTTGTTGCCGTCCTTCCACCATTCTTTAAATCCAAAGGTCACATGATACTTGCCGGCCTCCAGCGGTATCTTGTACTGAATGGTCTGACCGCTCTGTGCATACCATCCCACATCATACGGATCCTTCTTGTCTCCATTATGTACTCCATAGTCATCCACATACCCCCAGGAGCCGTCCGTATATTTCTGGTCTGCCTTCTGATTCAGAAGTTCTGCATAGCTGTTTACTTCAGCATAGGTTGGTGAATCCAGATTGTTACAGTCAATATAATAGGTTGTATTCGGCTCTACAATCTTCACCTTTGCTTTAGCCTCAACGAAGGTTCCGTCTACAGAACCACTCACCTCTGTGTCCCCTGTAAAGTCTGCATTTTCAAAATCCCAGGAAACAGCCTTCTTTGATGCATTCCCCTTATTGGTAGTGACCGTTACCTCAGTTGGTAATACAGGCGGTACTCCTGCAACTGTATAGCCGTTTACATCCTCAACCTCTACAATGTCCTCTTTATCAGGATCGTACTCCACACCCTCAACGGTATAAGTGGTAATGGAATTGCCCTTCAGAACTGCTGTAAGGCAAAGCTTGTCCGGATCTACTGTAATTGCGCCTGCCTCGGCTGATACATCCTTCCAGTTTTCTCCGTCATCCATGCTGCCGCTTGTTCGGATTGCAGTTACCTTACTTCCCATTTTGGAAAAGCTGGACAGATCGAATCTCCAGTTCTGGTCTTCTGCTGCCGTATTCACGGCCACAACGACCACCTTTTTGCTCTTGGGATCATAAGCCGCTAACGTATCATCACTGGAACTAATAATCGAATAGCCCGGACGAATATATCTTGAAAACTGTCCGTAAGCATAATACTTTTTAGTCAGAACAATCTCCTTATTGTCATGGTCAGCAATTGCAAGTCCCCAGATTGCTTTGTTCATATTATCATGCTTTTGATAAATAGCATCCAGTGACGCCCAGTCTGCATCACTTGTGGTAGTCACCTTCTGATCCACATGCATATCAATTGCATTCCAGAATATCCATGCGCTGGACCTGAGTCCATTAACATCCTTCATCATTTGCTTCGCAAGCCCAAGAGCCGGAGACATCTGTCCCGCGTTTGTTCCGGCTGTGTAGGATCCGTCTACCTCAGACATCCACAGATTCTCCCCTGACTCCTCTGCCAGTTTGCTCAGCTCGGCGCGTTTTGATCCACCGTATGTATGAGTATCTATTCTGGTAATAGCCGTCTTCGCCTCATCTGTGAGGTTGTTATAGGAAGTAATGGCTGTATCAATGCTTGTTTCATCTGTCCCTGACAAGATAATATTTCCAAGCCCCTTGGCCGCAAGCTCCTTCTGCAATGCCACAATAATCTTTGACTGTGACTCTCCCGGGTCAAAATGACACCCTTCCTGCTTATTGCTGTTAGCGCCCCAGTAACTTGTATCAGGCTCATTCATCGGAGTAGCGCTCTGGAATGTAATGATTCCTTCCTTATTCCAGTGCTCAATTACATCTGCCATATATGCCGCAAAAGCCTCATAGGAATCAGCACGGAGATTGTCCTTGCTAGAATTTGAGTGTCCCGAGCTACATCCGCTTACAGTCATAAAGTACGGCGGTGAGTTTGAAAATGCCTCTGCAATGAAGTCCTGTCCACTGGCTGCTGCCACTGCTTTCAGAATATTCATTTGATTCTTGTCCGCATCCCAGTCATAATTCCATGCATATCCGCATGTCTCATCTACTCTGGTAAATTCCTTTTGATAATCTTCCAGCGACTTCTTACTTATATCAATCTTCGTTACATCCGTAGCATATCCCGGAACCGCAGAATCGGAACGGGTAATGTGAGGGCTGTGTAAGAATCCCTCATCCGGGACGATTCCTTCCTCACCCTTTTTGATGACTGCCATCTTTACGAAATCCAGCGTCCAGTCTTTCACGCCTGCAATATTTATAGTGTTTTCTCCTGCCCTCAGTTCCACTTCAGAAATTGGTACGGCAAAGAGCATATTATTATTTCCACTGGCAATCATATAGTTATTATTAATAGCATCAGTATCAATAACTTTATCACTACTCTCTTCATTATTCACGCGGATTGCCACATCACGTTCATTTTTTCCAGTCAATGTCAGAAGCAGCTTCACAGTATATACTCCCGCTTCTCCTACATTCACTGTGTACTTAAGATTGTCTCCCTGGCCAACTGTATCGCCTAACTTATTAATCCAGCCAATTTTCTTAAATGTCCCGACTTTTGCACCCTTTGTAAAACCAAAGTCAGCATCTGAGGATGTGAAGGCCACCTCTGACATCGCAGAATTGCTCTCAACCTTCATGCTGGTTCCTTCATAAGTCGGCATACGCCCTTCTGTTTCAAGGTCATACATCTGGGCTTTTGGATTTACTTCCATCACCTTCGGATCCCCGACAAGGTCACCGCCTCCCACATTATAGCGGCCGATATTCATATCCAGCCCCTCATCACTGTAGAATACCTTTGCAGCCTCCGCTGTCAGCGTATCATCATATCCGATTCGGTTTGCCCACCAGCACAGGGACGTCCCCCATCCCTCGAACTCGCCAAAGCCGTCATTATCCGTATCGTTAAACGGTGACGCGCTGGCTGGCTGAAGCTTCACGGTCCTGTCCGGTTTCTCTTCCCCGGCTGCCTGAACTGAAAGCCCGCTTACCGGTATGGATGTCAGACAAAGTGTAACCGCCGCTGCTGCTGCAATTCCTCTTCTAAATCGCTTCATATCTTCTCCTCACTTTCCGGAATATTCCTTTATAAAAGGTCTCCAAACAACCCGCACTCAAAACCACAGCTCCGTCATCCGTTCATGCCGTCCGCCGGCTGATCAGCATTTGCCAGATGCACAGATGCAGTGCTTTTCATGCTTTTTGTTTCCTTCAGTATAGAAGAGGACAGGCGCACTATATATCACACATCTTTGTCTTTTATCACGTTTCTTATTTATTTATCAAACCTTATCTTTTATATTCCATCCTTTCCTGCAGCCAAACTTTTTCCGGTAGGCATTAGGGCTTATTCCTGCGATCTGCCGGAACACTTTTGTAAAATGGCTCTGTGAGCAGAACCCAAGATAGAACGCAATATCCCGGATTGCATAATCCGAATATTTCAAAAGATTTTCCCCTCTGCGGATCTTCTCCTGCCGGATGTATTCTGTAATCGTCATATTCTCCGAAGTGCTGAATACATGGGAAAGATAATCTGCATTCACCTTCATCTCCTTTGCAATGTCTACAATCTGTATCGTGTCATGCAAATGATTAAAAATATAGTTCTTTGTCCGGGCAACTAGTGGATTTTCCCCCCCCCCCCTCCTATTTTTCGTTTCTCTTTCCCTGCAGCATTTCCCGAGCTCACCAGTCGGGCATAGGTATACTGGGCTTCTCTTTTGAATGCCTCCACCTCTGGCACACTGCTGATTTCCTCTACCTGCCTGATCAGGCTGTCTGCCAGGGAAAACGACTGTTCCACACTCACACCGCCCCGGATTGCCGCCCTGGAAGCCAGTGTAATATTACCCACAGCGATATTTTTCTGTGACCTGAGCGGGTTCTTTGCCAGAATTCCGATCTCCCCTTCATAGACCTCCGAGATACTTCTGGCAAGCGACCGGACATCTCCTTTTTCAATACTTTCAAGCTCTCTTAATTCCTGTTCGTAAGGATTGTGCATCCCCGGATTCTCCAGTCGTTCAAAAATGTCGCGGGAAATTCTGTTTGGCATATTCACAGTCGGAATATAATGTTCCTTATTCTTCTCCCATAACTGCGCCGCCGTCATCTCCTCTCCTGTCAGATGCCAGTGGACCAGAAGGACTCCAGATATGAATCTGTTTAAAGGACAGACCGCCGGGATATACTCCTGACTTTCCTCCATCCCGTAACGTTCATGGTATCTCATGATTTCCGCAGTAGATAGCGGACCCTCCGTCACCGGCCCTGCCACCATGACCTGTCCTCTTTGCATCCCTTTTGAAAATATGACAAAAACCCGCGTTTCTTCCATTAAAATAACCGGATAATCTCCGGTTACTCCAAGCTGAATATTCTTCAAAAGCCCCGAATTCCTTTCAAAGAAATCCTCTTCAATCTTTCTGGTGCCGTATGTGCGTACCGGCTCATTCTTCTCATCTATAATGTGGAAGGATGTGTGGATCAATCCAATCATCTGTTCCACAAAAAATTGACGGAACATCTTTCCAACTCCCCTTTCCAGACAGTGTTTGTTTTACTATTTCATGTTTTTACGGATCCCCAAGTCATGTATCAACATGCGGGCATGTCATTCATGAACCTTTCGACCCTGGTATCATATTGAAAGTATATCACAGGAAACTGACTGGGGCTACCTAAAAGATGTTAAAAGTTATTTCATCTCACTCCCATCCGCAAGCTTAATCGTGTACCCATTAAAATCAATGTCCCCTTTCTTATCAACCGAAGTCACTGTACAGTCTCCGGTAAGGATCCAGGTACTGCCAGCTTCAACGGTTACTACCACATTGTCGGCCACAGCCTCCCCGCCCTGTTCATTATCAACAATATTAACCGTTCCCCTAAACTCGCTTTTTCCCGAGAGCGTCATATCCAGCGAAGAGATCGAATCAACCACAATATCTCCCTCCAGCTTCTGATGATCCGCAGTAAATTCCACCTGTCCGCCATTTTTACCTGCCGTTCCCCAGCCCCGGTCCGCACTGTTGCCTGTCACATTCAGCAAATATCCTTCCTTGTCCTTCTGGACCAGCTCTGTTCCCGACAGCTTAAGGATACAGTGGGTATTCGTGACATAGAACATATCCCCATTATTGGACAGCAGTGTTCCCCCAGTCATGGAAAATGTAGATGTTCCGACATCCGCATCTCCGGACATTGACTGGTAGATCATCACATTGTGCACGTTCTCATCTGAACTGGAACCCTTCGTATCACTCATATTTCCGCTCACTTCACAATTTTCCAGCAAAATGGAATTTTTCCCTTCTATAACAAGCGCTTCCGAATTATTTGCCGTAAGCGCCGCATCCTTAACCGTAATATCCGCAGTGGAATAGACTGCCGGTGAATTATACCCGTTTGACGTATAACTTCCCCCATCTGCGATGACCGTTCCGCCGCCCCTGTCAGACCGGATTGCCGCCGAAGAATTGCCAGATGTCTCAATGGTCAGGTTGGAAGCATTGGTAGTTCCCCCTCCCGTTGTCTGGATTCCTCCTGAATTATCCGCAGTTGTTGTAATCCTGGAATCCGAGATATTTACCGTCGTTCCGCTGCCATAGCTGAATACACCGTTTCCATTCTGTGCTGATGACGTAATCGTAGAATCCGTAATAGTGACAACCGCCTCATTCGTGGCAAGCAGCGCTGCATTCATTCCGTAAAAATCCCCATCTTCTGTGTTAGAAGACGCCCCTTTTGGCTTCTCCACCGTAATTCCTGACAGGGTGGCGGCTGCACCGTCCACCCGCAAGGCATTTTCATCGTCCCCTTCGGAAATGTAAGTACAGTCCGAAGCCTTGCCGTCAGAATCAATCGTATTGGCCGCTGTTCCCTGCGTCACCTCGCCGGAGCCTCCGAAACCGCCGCCCGGCATTCCCGCACCGTCTGACATTTTTACCGTAACGGTTCTGACCGCATTATGGTCTCCCGTCTCCACGATAAGAATACAGTCCTTTGCAATATCATCCATGGAACCATCCTTTGTTTCCATTCCGGTCTCCACCTTGATCTCTGCTCCGTCAAAATCCAGTACAGCGCTCTCTTCACCCGGAGTAAAATGATTCATTCCCATATTGCCGCCAGGGGGCGTCATGTCCCCTCCTCCAGACGGCATCTCTGGCGGAGTCTGCCCACTACTTTCTCCGTCCCCGGACGGTGCCTCCGGCGGGGTCTGGCTCTCCCCGTTTCCAGACGGCATCTCCGGCGGAGTCTGGCTTTCTCCGCTCCCAGACGGCATCTCCGGCGGAGTCTGGCTTTCTCCGCCTCCGGACTGTTTCTCCGGCGGAGCGTCTCCCTCTGCATTATCAGTTGGCGCTTCTCCTGACGGCATCTCTGGCGGTGACTGCCCGTCGCTTTCCCCGTTCCCTTCTCCTTTTGCTGCAAGTGTTTCTCCCTGCGAGCCTTCCGCCGCTTCCTCCTTCTGAGGGGTCTCCTGTTCACTGAGTTCCCCAAGCCGCATCGTTACCTTTGTACCATCAACTGCCGTCACCTTTCCCGTGAGGGTCTGGTTACTGTAATCTGTCCCTTTTTCCGCACACGCTGTCATTAGAACAGTCATGCTCGCAATACATAATAATGCTGTTATTCGCTTCATAAAAGTCTCCTTTCCGGTCTATACTGACTGCCATTAATTCGTGTCAGCATCAGTATACTCTGCTAACCTTAGATGAAACTTAGATTACTATTCACGGACTAACCGTCCGCTCACAGTAACGCATCCAACACATATAAAAGTCGCTTTCAGCGAGGGGCTGGATACCGGAAACCACCACTTTATCGGCTCGGATGCCGTGCAGCCGAATGCACGGCCCCGTGAATAGTAACCGGCATCCGAGCCGATAAAGTGGTAATATATTTTACCCTGTTATTAAAATCTACATATGTTATAATAGCTTTAAGTAATAAAAATGACTATTTAGAAAGGAGATCCATTATGGCATTAGCACAATTAGAAGTTTATACCGAAGAAGACTATTATACGCTTCCAGAAGATGTCCGGGCAGAGTTAATCGGCGGACAGATTTACTATATGGCCGCACCTGGTCGGATACACCAGGAAATCCTGTCTTTTCTCCATGTCAGGATTGCTAATTATATTAATTCCAGAAAAGGCTCCTGCAGAATTTACCCTGCTCCATTTGCAGTCAAATTATTTGCGGATGATGATAAGACCATAGTAGAGCCAGATATAAGTGTAATCTGTGACAAAAACAAACTGACAGACCGGGGATGCACCGGCGCGCCGGACTGGATCATAGAGATTATTTCCCCCAGTAATTCCAGCCATGATTATATCCGTAAGCTAAATCTATATGCAGATGCCGGGGTGAGAGAATACTGGATTGTTGACCCGCGCAGCAAAAAGATTTTTATATACCATCTTGAAAAGCCAGACTTGGAAGTAAAGTCCTGCACATTCGAAGAAAATGTAACCGCGAATGTTTTTAACGATCTATGGATTGACTTTAGTGAATTAGATATATCTTAACCATTTATTCGTCCCATACAGGCCTTTTATGATGAAAGCGCCAAAAGGTATTTTGACGCTTTCATCATATTATAGTTCTCACGTCAGTAAGGGATAGATTATTTTACTCTTTCATTTCTTCCGGAATGTCACTCATACCTTCTTCAGACATAGTATCTGCAGCCGGTAAAGCATCAACTTCCATCTTCTCCGCAAGCACATTGAATAAAGTAATAAAACTCTCTACAAATTTTTCTGCCACATCTTGATGTTCACTACACCAAAAAGAAAATAATACATTTTCATCTCCTAAGACTGATACCGTCTGTGCAAACCAATGCTTAAAATCAACCGTCCTATATTTCCCCGAATCAAGAGGCCAGTTATTAAAACATATATCATAGCTAAATCCAGGTATCCGCGAAAATGAACCCTGAAATCTCAAAAAAGCCGAATGATCCTTTAATAGTTCAAAAATATCTTTTTCAATCACTAATGGCAAAAACAGAAAATTCCCCGCATCTGCTACAATTCTGGATTTTGCCCTATATTCCGGTTTATATGGTACATCTCCGTCAAGAACAATTATATTATCCCGAAATTCAGGAACTCTTTTTTCCGCTAATTGTATATAATTAGTCCATCCCAGGTTTATATCAACAAATATCATAAACAAGTCCAGGTTAATGTCCAAAGACTTCTTGATGATATACTTCAAAAATGAAATCGCACGCGTATCTTCACAATATATATTTATTTTGTTTCCTCCCACAGGTGCGGTAAGATTAATATCATTAAGAATCTGGCTTAATTCGTCTGTGGAAAATATATTTTCAGGCATAATTGTCCTTTTACCTTCCTCATTATAACAGGGTTTCAAATAAACTATAGAATTATCATACGCAGATAAAGGAATCTTTATGCCTTTCTCCTGACGCTCTTTTCGATAATATTTGTTAACACACTTCAAAATAACCGGTGAATGTGTTGTGAAAATAATTTGAATTTTATAATCACCTGCGGCCTTCCATAAATATTCCACTAATTTCCCTTGTGAGAATCCATACAAAGTAGCATCCAATTCATCTATTAATAAAATTCCACCTTTATAACTCCGTCCAAACTGCTCCTTCAGCCGTCTAAATGACATTACTGCCAGTATAATTTTCATGATATTTCCTTCTCCGGCAGAATTAGTAAAAATATCATGTGTACTATCACTTACTCCTGCAAATACTTTTGAGGATGTACCCTTTTCAAGTCCCACCACTGGCTCCTCTCCCATATTCTGGATAGACAAAATCGTTCTATAACTATCAATGCAGTATTCTAATTCTTCTTTAGTGAGATTGGAGGCTATTGACTGGGTTTTTCCACTTTCTCCAATAGGGAATAATCGACTCAGGCTCAAAAAATAGACAGGCATTTGAATATATCCTGCCCCTTTTGCACGGCTTTCAGCATTCCAAAATCTTAATGTAGGCACCTGCCCTTTCTGCCGTCTGGCAATACTCTCAACCGAAAAGTAGTTTCGTTCACAGACTCCGTTATGTAAACGCAACGTCCACTTATGTTCACCGATCACATCATACTGCGGGGATATTTTAAACTTTTCCCGAAATTGTGAATGAAAATTATATCCATCAATTGTTTTACAACCGTACATAGGGTGCGTTTTTGAAGAAATCGTAAACGGTTGTCCAATCATCCCCAGCAATGTCGTTTTTTGTGTGGCATTACGTCCCGATATTACAGTAAGACGTCTGCCTAAGCAAAAAGATGCATGTTCAAACGCACGAAATTTCTCTATTTCAATACTTTTAATAATCATATATCCCCTCCTATACACATTCCCGGAAATCTATTGGTATCTGATAACTTAATAACTGCTGTTTTGTAGGACATGATACCTTATTTGAATAAATCAGCAATTCAGATGCCTTTCCCTTATTTGCGGCACTATAAATCAAGTCGAATTTCTGCGTTTTATTTTGTGCATATAGATTTGCAATTTCCGGTACATCATCATACGTCATAATCCAGGGTGCATCAATATTATTAACTATAACATCGTGGATTTTTCTGTGATCATCTGATGTAAGAAAATTTTTATATAACTTTTGCCCCTTATTGTAATATGGTGGATCGAAATAAATAAAGATATTTTCTCCGAATCGCGGAATGTAATTATTCAACAGACTTATAATATCTTTGTTATACACGCTTATATGATTTCTAAAAACCGAAATAGCCTTGATCTTTGCAATCAGTGCGCTTCGCTTAAATCTGACATCCAACTTCCATTCGCCAGCCTGTGAGTATCCTCCTATAGGTCCGGCTGTCAAAATACCTGATCGATTTGTTCTATTTAAAAATAAGGTTGCGAAAGCCAGATCAACAGAGTATTTTGTCTGCGACAGGTAAATCTCCTTTTGTTTATACCATTCATCTATTGTTACTGGTGTATTTTCTATTCTGTTTATCAGCTCGTCAGGAGCCTCTTTAACCGCACGCCAAAAAGAATAGATGGCTTTGTCAAAATCATTTATAACTATATTTTCTACCTTTCTGTCAAGCAAAAGAGAAAGGGCAACCCCTGCTCCTCCCGCAAACGGCTCAACATATGTACAGTTAGATATACCTATATTATTTATCATCATTCCAACAAAATCTGACAGACGGCTTTTCCCGCCAGGATAACGTAATGGTGATGGATTTGGCATAGCGCTCTCCTCCCTTCAGCCTTTATTTAATGATACCATATAGCCAGACAATTTTCTACATAATCGGCAAATCATCCGATAATTAAACTACATTTCGTTACTGTTCACTCCGTTCACAGTAACATTCGCAAATCCATTTAAAATTCGCTTCGCAAATGGGATTTGCTCACACCTGAATCATTTTCTTACGGACTTTGCAGTAAATGCAAAGTCCTGTGTGAACAGTAACTACATTTCTCCAGCAAATTCCACCTCAAAGGATACCACATTCCCCTCCCTATACTCTGCTCTGATCATCCCTTTGCTGGCCTCAGCAATAAACCGCGCCATTGAAAGCCCGATCCCATATCCCCCATGACCTTTCTGCGTACGCGCCCCATCCGCCCGGTAAAACCGGTCAAACAGCTTCTCCGGCAGAACCTCCGGAAGCGCCTCACAGGTATTCTCCACCCGGATGACGCTCCGTTCCCCACTTCTGCAGACTGCACACCTCACCCGTCCATTATCATCCGTATATTTCAATGCATTATCAAGCAGAATCGCAAACAGCTGCCCCACCTGTTCCCGGTCAGCACAGATATAGACATCCTCCTGGATATCCGTCTGGACAGAAATTCCCCGGAGCTTAAAAGGCTCCATAAATTCATCCACAACTTCCACCAACAGGCTGCCTGCAGAAAACTCCACTGCTTTTCCCTTCATTCCCCCTTCATCCATACGCGCAAGGGTAAGCAGATTCTTCATCAGACCGTCAAGGCGCATAGTCTGCTCCTTAATATTTCTGCTCCACTTATTTTCTCCGTTATAGAGCTCCATCGCCTCTGTATTAGACTGGATAATAGCAAGCGGAGTCTTGATCTCATGGCCCGCATTTGTCACAAACTGCTTCTGTCTCTCCATACTCTCTGCAATGGGACGGATTGCGCGCCTGGAAAGCAGAGCCACAAACGCAAACATCAGTGCCCAGCAGACACACCCCGCAGCGCCCGACAGCAGGAGCACCCGCAGTCCGGACACCCTCTCCTCCGATATGTCAAGAAATATAACCGTCTTACCCTGTCCCGCAGGACTGCTGCGGACTAGATACCGGAACCTTCCGCTTTTTCCAGTCTCCTTTCCTGTCTGGTATACCTCCTGTGCATATGCTTTTGCGTCCTCTTCACCCACCGCCGAAGTCCGGCTCACATCCACGTAAACAATACTCCCATTTTCATCAAACCGGAGCACGAAAAAATTCGAAGACATCACCGTATCATAATCATTTTTGGGAGCCCTCATATCAAGACCCGGCGGCGGTGCACCGGGCTCATGCCCCTTCCCAGGATCCATGTCTGGCTTCATTCCGGGCTCCGTCTCTGTATCATAGCCCCACACTTTCACAAGCAGAGTCTCTGTGGACAGACAGATGCCCTGATTCAGCATCAGAAGCTCCATAAGCTGGTATTCCAGTCTTGGAAGAACCTGCACTCCTCCCTCCCCCGCCAGTTCATAACTCTTCCGGTTCAGCGATATATTTCCGCAGGTCAGAATATCGGGCGTATATTCCTCCCTGCGCCGAAGCATAGCGCGGACACGGGCAAGCAGCAGATTCATGGAAAATGGCTTGGGCAGATAGTCATCCGCCCCAAGATCCAGTCCCTTTATCTGATCCTCTGTCTCCGACTTTGCCGTAAGGAGCAGCACCGGCGTCCGGAATCCCTCGCGCCGGAGCCGTCCAAGCACCTCCAGGCCGTCTGGCTTCGGTATCATAATATCAAGAATAATCCCGTCATACTCCCCGGTCCTGGCATAGGCAAGCGCCTCCTCCCCGTCATACACTGCGTCCACAATATAGTTATGATAAGTCAGAATATCCACGACAGCCTCTGACATAGCCCTCTCATCCTCAGCATATAAAAGTCTCATACTCTGTCTGCCTCAGTCACAGTACCGCACATCAAAATGCATACTTCCGACTTCCTCTATGTCCATGATAATATAGCTACCCTTACGTCCCATCTGCCTGGGGTATGCAATACTTCCAGGATTCAGCGTCACGAGATCATCTTCCTCAGTAAGGGACGGCCTGTGCGTGTGTCCATACATCACCACATCCGCCCCCCGTCCGCGCGCCTCCTCCTTCAGGCGCTCTTCGTTGAGGGCGACGCAGTAATAATGCCCGTGGGTAATAAAGATGTGCTTCTCCCCGATCTGGAATTCCTCCTCCCTTGGAAGATCCGAGAAGAAATCATTATTTCCTCCCACCATATGTACCGGGCATCCTGCGAGGGCTTCTATATAATCCTCTGCCCCCTCCACATCACCCAAGTGGATCATCATGTCAATTCCTGTTTCTTTCTGAAGCACTCTCTCCAGATTTCTGTGCGACTTATGTGTGTCGCTGACAATCAATATTCTCATAATATTCTGCTCCCCGCTTTTTCTTCGAGGGCAACAGTTCAGATACCTTCACTGTTACCTTCGAGTATCCTCCGCATCTTCCGAAGTCCCTCTCCCCTGTGGCTCAGTTCATTTTTCTTCTCCGGCGCAAGCTGCGCGCTTGTGCACCCGTACTCCGGAAGGTAAAAGATCGGGTCATAGCCAAATCCATTTTCACCCGTGATCTCATGACCAATGATCCCTTCCATTGTTCCTCTAACCACCTGGCTTGTCCCGTCCGGAAATGCTGCCGCAATGGCACAGACAAACCGCGCAGTGCGCTCCTCATCCGGCACGCCCGAAAGCCTGTTAAGAAGCGCCTGGTTCTTAATATCATAGGAAGTGTCCTCCCCCATATATCTGGCAGAATAGATTCCTGGCTCCTTCCCCAGATAGTCAATCTCAAGTCCGGAATCATCCGCCAGGATAACTGCGTCCTGGTACTCTGGCATCCTGCGTGCCGCCTCCGCGATTCCCCGCGCCTTAATCAGCGCATTTTCCTCAAAGGTCGTCCCGTCTTCCACCACTGATGCATCAATTCCCGCCTCCTTCTGGGATAAGATCTCTGCTCCCAGATCAGCAAGAATCATCCGGATCTCTATCATCTTATTCTGATTTCCCGTAGCAAATATAATTTTGTCCATATACTCCGCCTCTCTATTATTCCTGTTGCTCTTTTCTCTGTCCGGTACGGCCAGGCTTCGGTCCCTGGAACTGGTAAAAATACGTCTTCAGCATTCCGTTATAGATCTTCCGGTTCTTGTCCGCCTTCCGTCCAAAATACCTCTCGGCATCCTCATAGGAGGTAATCATATAGGCTGACCAGGAGTCAAGCCTCCGGAAACTCTCTCCAAATGCCTGGTAAAGCGCCGGAAGATCCTTCTTATCCTCCAACCGCTCCCCGTAAGGCGGGTTCGTAATGATAAAGCCGTATTTCTTCGGATGACTCAGCGCCCGCACATCTCTCTCCTGAAAGTGGATCAGATGGTCTACTCCTGCTTCCCTTGCGTTTCTCCTGGCAACCCGGATGACTGACGGATCCACATCATAGCCCTGGATATCCACGTCCGGGTTCTCGTCCATCAGGTCATTCGCCTCATTTACCGCCTCATACCACAGCTTTTTCGGTATCAGATCCGCCCAGGCTTCTGCCGTAAAGGAACGGTTCACCCCAGGGGCAATCCCTGCCGCCATCATGGCCGCTTCTATAGGAAATGTCCCGCTCCCGCAAAACGGATCCACAAGAATCCGGTCTTTCTTCCAGGGCGTCAGCATGATCAGTGCACAGGCAAGGGTCTCCGTAATGGGAGCCTTCCCCGACACCTCACGGTAGCCCCTCTTATGAAGCGATACCCCGGATGTGTCGATTCCAATCGTCACCTTGTCCTTCTTAAGAAATACCCTCAAAGGATACGCCTCCCCGTCCTCGGGAAGCCAGTCCTTATGATACTTCCCTGACAGACGCCCGGCAATAGCTTTCTTCATAATCGACTGAATATCAGAGGGGCTGTACAGCCTGCTTTTTATAGATGCCGCCTTTGCGACCCAGCATTTCCCGTCTTCCGGTATGTAGTCCTCCCATGGTACTTCCCTTGTCTTTTCAAAAAGTTCGTCAAAGGTAACAGCAGAAAAACTGGCTGCCTTAATCAGAACTCTCTCCGCTGTCCTTAAAAATATATTAGCGCGGCATACAGCGCCTTCATCGCCCCAGAAGGTGACGCGCCCGTCCTCCACCTCCGAAATCTCGTAACCCAGGCCTGTAATCTCCCTTTTCAGCACTGCCTCAAGCCCAAAATGACAGGGGGCGATCAACTCAAAACGCTTCATATCATTCTCCAATCCACCTTTTATTACCCATTTATCTTACTTGTTATCGTATATATTTGTCAAGCACAAGAGCCGCTGCACATTAGATTCCTGTGCGGCGGCTCCCGGCGTCTGCTTACTGATTAGTAATTGCTGTTCTCGTTGCTGGAATTCTTGTTAGAAGAATTCTGGTTTGATGCATTCCTGTTGCTGGAATTCTGATTGGATGCGTTCTTGTTTGTTGAATTCTTGTTAGAAGAATTCTGGTTTGATGCATTCTGGTTTGATGCATTCTGGTTTGATGCATTGCTTGAACTATAATTCTTGCTCATGTCAATTCCTCCTAAAACTTTTATAATTGTAACAGCCTGATACATTCACTGTTACTGATCATGCACTCTTTGGAGTACATTTATGATACGAGATTATTATGTCCGCTGCATCAGAACAATATACATTTTTTGTTTCAATTTTTTTTAAGAAACTAGTGTATAATTTTTTAAAGAAGAAACCATTGAGGAAAATTGCAGATTATGGTAATCTATTGATGGTGGGATTATAAAAAAGAAAAAGGGGAGAGGAAATTGAAAAAAGCAACAAAAAGATTTTTATCACTTGCACTAACAGCAGCGCTGATATTTCCAGCCAGTTTATATCCGGCGCATGCATCGGATCTTCCGGCAGTTGCCGGAAACCCGGAGTACATCCAGCAGTCAGGGGACAGCATTGTAAATCCAGGCAGTACACCGGCAGATAAACCGCCTCAGGCCGCCAGGGATGCCTCACAGGATGACAATACACCCCCTGTAAACAGCGACACGCCTTCACAGGGAGATCTTCCGGGCATCCCGCAGCAACCGGCGGATCCGAACGACACACATCAGCCAGCAGATCCGAATGACACGCAGCAGCCGGCGGATCCGGATAATCCACAGCAGACGGCGGACCCGAATGACACGCAGCAGCCGGCGGATCCGGATAATCCACAGCAGACGGCGGACCCGAATGACACGCAGCAGCCGGCGAATCTAGATAATCCACAGCAGCCGGCGGACCCGAATGACACGCAGCAGCCGGCGGACCCGAATGACACGCAGCAGCCGGCGGATCCAGATAATCCACAGCAGCCGGAAGAACCAGATATAGCTAACAGCAAAGGGCATTTTACTGAGGTCAGGCTCGTCAGCAACGGCATCAGCCTTACGTGGAAAAAGATTGCAGGCGCCAAAGGCTACTATATAAAAAGAAAGGTATCCGGCGGAACCTGGCAGGTACTGATAAAGACCAAAGGAGAGGACGTTTTAAACTATATTGATTCAGACGTAACCGTGGGATCCACTTACTATTATTGCGTGAAAGCCTATGCGGGCAGCGAGAAGGGTGAAGCCAGCGCGAACAAGAAGGTTGTATATCTTCTGCCTCCGTCTCTGACCACCGAGGTGGCTTCTAACGGCATACAGCTTCGCTGGAATCGTCCGGTCAGTGCTTCCGGCTATTATGTATACCGGAGGCTTCTGACAAAAAACACATGGACAAAGGTCTATACCATCACACAGCCGGGCGAAATCTCCTGGCGTGATACCACTGCGAAAAACGGCAACACCTATGCCTATGTCGTTACGACATACAACGGCGCATCAGAAAGTATTTATTCGAATGAAAAAAGCTATACAAAAGTAAATGTTCCAAAGGTAACGGGCCTGACCAGGAAGTCCTCCACAAAGATGAAGGTTACCTGGAAAGTAAACAAATATGCATCAGGCTACCAGATACAATATTCAAAAAACAGTCTGTTTCAAGGGGTGAAAAAGGTAACTCTGAGAGACGGCAGCCTGTCAGCCTATACCCTTTCCGGCCTGGCAAAAAAACAGAACTATTATGTAAGAATCCGCACCTTTATAAAGAAAAACGGGAAAACATATTATTCCGCCTGGGCTGCATCAAGTAATGTAAAGTCAACAAAAACTGCCAAAGCAACCATTTTGAAAAAGGGGAAAAAGAAGCTTGAGCTCCGCTCCTTTGCAAAACAGGTAATGTTCCAGCATGACGTCCTCCAGGGCTCCTGTACTGACGGCACGTATTCGTATTACGTTCTGCTTAATAAAAGTAATTATTACAGCAAAATTGTAAAGGTTCATCACTCTACCCGGAAAGTTGTGCTGGTATCTGGCGCCATGTATCTGGGCAGTGGAAATGATATGACTTACAATCCGGATAAAAACCGTCTTGTAGTTGTCCAGTGTACAGGTACGGATCCCAAGGCATTGATCTCTATAGACCCGAATACTTTGGGAATCATCGAAAACCGGCACATAACCCTTCCAAATAAACTTGCAGGAGGGACCACATCAGATGCAAAAGGCGCTACTGCATTTTCCGGAATCGCATATGATAAGACACGGAAACAGTATGCCGTACTATTAAGTCATAATTATAATTTCATTCTTCTTGACGCCGAGATGAACCCGATACAATACGTAAAAGCCAGCAAAAAGAATGATTACAAGATACAGGGTATTGATGCAACCAGTGACTACATTCTGGTGGCACAGAGCCCGAAATATTCAAGCCAGGCATACAACATCATCACAGTTTATGACTGGGACGGCAATTACATCGCAAAAATTAATGCAAAAAAAGGATATGAGATCGAAAGCATCTTCCATATAGGAAAGAAATATTATGCATCCTTTTATCGTTCCTATTATAAGATCTACTATAAAAAAGTGACAAAAAAGGTCAAAGTAAAAGGCAGGATTAAAAAGAAGAAAGTAAAGAAAAAATATACGAAGTTCATGCGGGACAATTACGTATACCGCATAAATGGAATCTAAAAAGCCAGGGGAGGTTACAGAAAGGGGAATCGCTTCCATAAATTGTAAAATTGATCAATTTACACAAAAAAGTGATGTAAAATATATGAAATATTTTCAAAAGTTTTCCTTGCTTTTTATGGCAGTATATATTATACTAATCAGTGTAGAGAGAGTACTTTCTACAACCCCTTATTAATTATTTATACTCCCCTCAAAAGACCGGTGGCTCCCCCATCGGTCTTTTATTTTTTTGTGCAAGAAGCTTCTTATTTCCTACGCTCCACACTTCTTACCTGCCTGCCGTACCATACATATTCAAAAAACGAAAACTCTTTCCAGTTCCATGGTTTCATCCCACAGTTCCCTTTCATCTCCTCCGCGAGTTAAACAGCCTCAGTATAAACATGACTATAATCACCGGTATTACAATAGGTGCCAGCAGACTCACAATCCCGCCGATCACTGTCATCACAATCATGATAACACCACATACAGCCAGTACAATGAAAAGCCTTTTCCACCAGGAAGTCCGGCCAGATGTTCTCACTCTGCCCGTTTCCCCCTGACCGATGCCGTGCCCCGTCTCATAGCCATAATCCTCCTGATACCTGTTCTTCTCCTCCTGGCTCTGGCCAGAATCAATGATTGTCCGGGCAATCACCCATGGATCACCAAGCTCTGCGATGACATCCTCCTCCTGACGTCCCTTCCTGACTTCGTCACTGATATATCCGTTATAATAATCCACATTCTCCTGTATCACCGACCCACTGAGATCATTCCCAAGCGCCGTCCTAAGCCCATCCAAAAATTCTCTTCTAGTCATTGTAACCCTCCTGCTGCCCAGCGCAGCGATCTATCTATCCGTAAAATCATAACCGTCCTGACTCCTCACAGACCTGCCTGGACTGTACTAGTATAACCAAAAACCTTGCACTTAGAATATCACACTCTTTCCAATATTCCAAGTCCAAGGTTCTTAATTTTTTTTAATATTTGGGGACGGGGTATTTTTAAAAATACCCCGTCCCCAACTTCACTGCCTATACTTCAAATATCAGATCGCCATAGGATGGCATCGGCCATGCCTCTTTATCAACGATCATTTCCAGCTTATCTACTGGTGCACGCAGCGCATCCATAGCCGGAACTACCTGGAAGTGGTAGAACCTTGCCTGTTCTGCTCCCTCTTCCATGGCAACTGCCTGGCTCTCAATCTCCTTCAGTGCCTCCAGTGCCTTTTTCATCTCACCGAGAAGTCCTGATACCTCCGCGAGCATCTCGGACTGTACGGTCACATCTGCACCTGCTTCCTTTACTGCGATTACAGTATCTGCAAGGGACTTCGTATATTTTACGACTGCCGGCACGAACTGCTTGCTTGCCATGTCAATCATCGTGCGGGCCTCAATATTAATTGCCTTCGCATAGCTTTCGTACTTAATCTCTGCACGGGACTGAAGCTCCGCGCGGGTAAATACCTTGAATTTCTCGAACATTGCAACTGCCTTGTCCGTAGTGAGTGCAGGAATCGACTCTACCATGGATCGGAGATTCGGCAGGCCGCGCCTTTCCGCCTCCTCAATCCACTCGTCAGAGTAGCCGTTTCCATTGAATACAATTCTCTGATGCTCTCCTGCATATTTTTTAATCAGATCATGAAGCGCTGTATCAAAGTCATCCGCTGCCTCAAGTACATCGCAGGCATCTGAGAATGCCTCTGCAACAATTGTATTCAGGACAACATTGGGTCCTGCTATGGAATCCCTGGAACCGACCATACGGAATTCAAACTTATTTCCTGTAAATGCAAATGGTGATGTTCTGTTACGATCTGTCGCATCTTTGGCAAGATCAGGAAGTGTCCTGACGCCGGTCTGAAGCTTTCCGCCCTTAATGCTGTGCGTCGCTGAGCCAGTGCTGATCAGCTGTTCCATCACATCCTCAAGCTGTTCTCCAAGGAAAACGGAGATAATTGCCGGAGGAGCCTCATTTGCACCAAGCCTGTGATCATTTCCAGGATCAGATGCGGATTCCCGGAGAAGATCTGCATGGATATCCACAGCCTTCAGGATACAGGTAAGTACAAGCAGGAACTGTATGTTTTCGTGAGGCGTCTTTCCCGGGTCAAGCAGATTCTTTCCGTCATCTGTCGTAAGCGACCAGTTATTATGCTTACCGGAACCATTTACGCCTGCAAATGGCTTTTCATGAAGCAGGCACTTCATACCGTGCTGGCACGCCACCCTCTTAAGAGTCTGCATAACAATGTGGTTATGGTCAACCGCAACATTGGCCTCCGCGTAGATCGGAGCCAGCTCATGCTGTGCGGGAGCGACCTCATTATGCTGTGTCTTGGCAGTCACTCCCACTCTCCACAGCTGCTCGTTTACGTCTTTCATAAATCCGGCAATTCTCTGACGGATCGTTCCGAAATAATGGTCATCCAGCTCCTGTCCCTTCGGCGGCATTGCCCCGAACAGGGTACGGCCTGTATAGATCAGATCCTTTCTCTCCTGAAATTTCTTCGCATCTACGAGGAAATATTCCTGCTCAGGCCCTACAGACGGAGTCACCTTCTTTGACGTAGTATTTCCAAACAGGCGCAGAAGCCTTATAGACTGCTCGTTAATAGCCTCCATAGATCTGAGAAGCGGCGTCTTCTGGTCAAGCGCCTCCCCTGTATAAGAGCAGAATGCTGTAGGAATACATAGTGTAGCGCCTGCAGCATCATGTCTTACAAATGCCGGTGACGTACAATCCCACGCCGTATAGCCTCTTGCCTCAAATGTTGCACGTAAGCCCCCTGATGGAAATGATGATGCATCCGGCTCTCCCTTAATCAGTTCTTTTCCGGAAAAGCTCATCAATACCTTGCCGCTCGAAAGAGGCGCTGAGATAAATGAATCATGCTTCTCTGCCGTAACACCCGTGAGCGGCTGGAACCAGTGAGTATAGTGCGTCGCACCTTTCTCAATCGCCCACTCCTTCATCTCATGTGCAATGACGTCTGCAGTCGCAAGATCCAACTCTTTTCCTTCCTCAATCGTTTTCTTTAAATCCTTATACACCTTTTTCGGAAGGCGCTCCTGCATTACTGTATCATTGAACACGTCTTCTCCAAAAATCTCTGTTACTTTCATCGGTTCACCCATATTTCCTACATATCCTTTCTTTCATAAAAATTGCAGTTCTCTGTTATACTCACGGCCAATGGGATCTGCCGTGAGTGCTGCGGTAAACTGAAAAAGGCACTCCAACCAATGTCGGAACGCCTTTGTTCTTGCTACGCCTGTTAGTATACCTCAATTCTTCGGAAAAGGCAAGTAAAAGTTTTAACAATCTCTATTTAAGCTGTTACCATTCACGGACTAACCGTCCGCTCATAGTAGCAATTCGGGGCGGCATTCCAAGTTTTGCTACGCAAAAACCGCCCCTCACTCTTGAATCATGTTCTTACGGAATGCGCAGTTTATGCGCATTCCTGACCCGTGAACAGTAACTTTAAGCTTTTCCAACTGAACCGAATAATTCCATCTTCTCTTTTACTTTGGCAATAATTGCTTCGTAACCCGGTTTTAATAACTTACGCGGATCATAGCCCTTGCCTTCACGATCCTTGCCTGCCTCAATGTACTCGCGTGTAGCATCTGCAAATACAAGCTGGCACTCTGTGTTAACGTTAATCTTTGCAACGCCAAGGTCAATCGCCTTCTTGATCATGTCATCCGGAATACCTGTACCGCCGTGAAGAACTAACGGCATATCTCCTGTAAGCTGCTGGATTGCATCCAGAGTCTCGAAGCTTAAGCCTGCCCAGTTCTCAGGATATTTCCCATGAATATTGCCGATGCCTGCTGCCAGCATGTCCACTCCAAGATCAGCAATCATCTTGCATTCCTTCGGGTCAGCGCACTCGCCCTGTCCTACAACGCCGTCTTCCTCGCCGCCAATTGCTCCTACCTCAGCCTCAAGGGACATTCCCTTTTCTTTACAGATCTCAATAAGCTCTTTTGTCTTGGCAACATTCTCCTCGATCGGATACTTGGAGCCGTCAAACATAATGGAGGTGAACCCTGCCTCGATACATTTCTTACATCCTTCATAGGAACCATGGTCAAGATGTGTAGCAACAGGAACTGTGATTCCCATCTCCTCTACCATAGCTGCAACCATATCCTGAACGGTCTTAAAGCCTGTCATATACTTTCCTGCGCCCTCGGATACACCAAGGATTACCGGGGACTTTGTCTCCTCAGCTGCTGTCAGGATCGCCTTTGTCCACTCAAGATTGTTGATGTTGAACTGACCTACTGCATAGTGGCCTGCTACTGCTTTTTCAAGCATCTCTTTTGCTGATACTAACATACTAAAATTCCTCCAATTTCTTTGCCGGTATGTATAGCCTGACCGGCAGTGTTTTTTGCTTTTTTTATTATAGCTCATTGTCATAAAAAAGACAAGAAAAAGATAAAATAAGGGTGTAGATAAAAAACTTTGGTTTTTATCTACGCAGTAAAAAACGGCAAATGCACATTTTTACATTGTGCGTCTGCCGTTTCGTCATTTCATTCTCTTAATGTGGTCTGAAAAAAATGTAACCACATCCTTTT
>CAJTIU010000002.1:237481-368888 GCA_910576335.1 Lachnospiraceae bacterium | reverse complement strand
TATGGAGTATTGTATCAGAAAACATCACCAAATGGGTGATATTATTTCATCTTAAAAAAATATCGGAAGGCCGCATAAACAGAGCGATTATAGCATGGAATAATAATTAAGCTTCACGGATTAAGGAAATTATTAAGAAGCGGGTAGTTTAATCTATAATGAGGATAGGGACATGGAACAATATGCGCAAAATATAATGTGTACAGATGAAGAAAAAGTAATCACATACTGTAAAAATATTATTAAGGCAGTTGAAAAAACACATGATGTCGCTGCACAATCTAAATTAAAATCACGTAAGATAAAGGATGCGCTTCAAACGAAGGACAAGCAGACAATGTGGAATGTGTTGCAGGAATTCATACATAAACATCCAGAATTGTTTACAATGGCTAATGGCGTGCAGCTTAGACGGGTAGATGAAGATTTTTATAGAAATGTATCAGAAAAAGATGTGGCAAGGCAATTGGAAATTGTGATAGGGCTTATATATCTGAATGAAGCAAAGCATTGTGTGGCAAAAGAGACAATAAAGGCGTGTTTTAAGAAGTTATTAAAGCAATCAGGTGTATTTAGTGAGCATGAAATTGAAATATTGCTTTTATAGAAGAGATGTATTTGTTATGATTGAGTTTTTATTCGAGTTCAATCGAGTATAAACTCGAAAAACATTAGAAGGGGGATTAGTATGGATAAAACAGATGCAAAAACAGCAATGGAAGAATTGACAATGCTGTTGATTTACTTATCTCATTTTACGGAAAGAGACAGGATGGCAGACCCAAATAGTAAATATGCATGGAAGGGTTATGATTTTGAGGTTCTGAACCGGCTTGATGAAAAAGATTACATAAGGCAGGGTTCCCATCGGTCAAAATCCATGTATATTACAAAAGAAGGCGAGGAGAAGGCAAAAAAGCTTATGGAGAAGTATGGTGTAGAAGATTGGTAAGATGTAATGCTTAAGAATGCAAAGATATCACTATTAAAAACTATATAAAGGAAGTAGATGTATGATAAAATCTTCAATAAATCCGGTTCTTACATTAGATTATATGATTCATGAGGATGAAAATAAAATTTTTGATCGAAAATCCGCACAATTGAAACCGTCAGATATTGCTGATGAGATATCTGCATATGCAAATGCAGATGGAGGGACAATAGTATTTGGTATCAGTGATAAAACGCGCCGATTGGAAGGAATCAATGCTGTAGGGGCGGAAAAAATTAATAATTTTATTAATGCTCCTATGGATTGCTGTACTCCTACACCGGAATATCAAGAGGAATTTCTTGATATAGAAAATGCGGAAGGACAACCGGACAGACTATTGTTGCTGCATATATATCCAAGTGTCGATAGAGTAATCAGCACCGCTAACGGTTCTGTATTTTTGCGTATCGGTGACAGAAAACGGGAGTTAAAGGGTGATGATTTGCGAAAGTTAGAGTATAGCAAAGGAGCCAGACATTATGAAGATGAATTGAATCATGATGTAAAGATTTCTGATTTGGATGAGGAATTAATAAAGCAATATAAAGAAATTCTTGGAAGTCCGGATATTTCGGCGGAGCAATTACTATCTTCAAGAGGTTTTTATAAAGAGCAAAATGGAAAAAAGTATTTGACAAATGCGGCTGTATTATTATTTGCGAAAAATGTATATCAATTTTATCCAAATTGCAGGATCCGTTTTATACGTTATGACGGAACATCGGCGGGTGTTGGTACGCAGATGAATATGATTAAAGATACCAACATTGAATATCCGATATTGAAAATTGTAGAAGAAGCAAAAAGGTTTATTGCCGCACAATTAAGAGAGTTTACTTCGTTAGATTCAGAAACGGGTAATTTTAAAACTGTAGAAGAGTATCCGCCGTTTGCATGGGCAGAAGGCATTGTAAATGCTGTTGCCCATCGTGAATATGCTATGGAAGGAAAATACATTAAAGTTACTATGTATGATGACAGACTGGAAATTGAGAGTCCCGGCAAATTGCCTAATATTGTGACTGTTGACAATATTAGGACTACAAATTTTTCGAGAAATCCTCGCATGGCTCGTGTATTAGCAGATTTTGGCATTGTGAAAGAACTAAATGAGGGAGTAAAACGTATATACTCAGATATGGAAAACTATTTTCTTGAAGCACCGGAGTATTCAGAGCCTAGCGGACAGACGGTAAAATTGGTTTTAAGGAACAATATTATTGCAAGAACGGCAAGACAAACTGAGACTGCTGAAAAGAAAATGGCGGAATATTGGAACAAGCTGGATGCAGTTGAAAAGGACATTGTTACAATTATGGGAAGCAGAAGCTGTATTACCGCTACGGAATTATCTGTGATGGTAAGTAAAACAAGAAGGACTATTAATAAAAAGCTTAGTAATTTATTGAAAATCGGGGTAGTAAAAATGAATGGTAATAAACATGATCCGGCATTGACATATTCGCTGAACATATAGTCCGCAGTAAATTCGCAGTTGTTCGCAGTTAGATAAGGCAAAATCTTTAATTATATGATTTTTTGGGTTTTTTCGTGGATGCAGCTTAGGAAAAAGATTTCGCAGTAAATTCGCAGTAGTTCGCAGTTGGTCTGGCAAGTGACAAAAGGGTGTAATGCTGCGAGACACAATTCGCTCCGTGATAACACCATGATAACAAAAAATCCAAAAATCTCAGATACAGGGTGCATATCAAAGAAAAAACCGCCGAAAAAGCCCTGAAAATCACACAAAATCACCCTGATTTCCACCACAGAAAACCGTGAGGGTGGTAGGACTGTTGGTTCTGGTAGGGTGTAAGCAAGAAATAATCCGTACCTATTCAAAATCACCAATATTTGCTAAACTGTGCCTTAATGAGAGTTGATCTTTTATATCATCACCAAGTTATCTGTACTTTGACAAAAAAATCCACCCAGCAGTTTCTGCTAAGTGGACGCACCTGGACGATTTGTACGACAGGACTCCGGTATGGATTCTGACCATGGTAATAGTTGCTGGAGATCTTCTTTTGACGGGAATGGCCCCAGATCTTTCATACGTTCCAGTATGTAAGCCACATAGTCATATGGCTTAAGCCCATTCAGTAACGCCGTCTCCGTGATGCTGTATACGGTCGCGCTGGCCTCCGCGCCTTTGATGCTTTTGGAAAACAGCCAGTTGCGGCGGCCAATGGCAAAGTTCTTGATCGCCCTCTCCGCGGCCGAGTTATCGATACTCAGATGTCCGTCTTCCAGATAGGCTATGAGGTATTTTTCTTGATTTAAGGCGTATAAAACGGCCTCTCCTATTTTAGAAGACCTGTTTACAGAGCCTTCCAAAGTATGCAGCCATCCGAAGAAAGCCTCTAAAAGCGGTTTTGACTGCTTCTGACGCTCAGCATATCTTTCCTCAGGAGATTGGTTACGGATCAGTTCCTCTATCTTATAAAGCATGCCGATCCGTGCCATTGCCTGGTATGCAGTTGTTTCTTTCAGCTGTTCTTTGGTAAAGCCCTTTTTTAAAGGGGTCAGGGCTTCATCAAAACGCCGCCTTGCGTGTGCCATGCACCCTGTCACGGTGATCTGCTCCGGGAGGCCGTGGTAAGCCTGGTATCCATCACAGGTCAGATAGCCACGGAACTCATCCCCCAGGAATTCCACCGGATGGTATCCACCCCTGGTCCTTTCATATTGGAAGAGGACCATCCGTGGGGATCCGCTGTATTCATCCGTAAGATACACCCACATCCAGTTCTGGGTTGTCCCTTTTTGCTCGGGCTCATCGATCACCTGGAGTCGGGTTTCATCACAGTGGATATATCTGCTGCGCAGGAATTCTTCCCTCATCAGGTCATAGATCGGCTGCAGGTACCGTTTTGCGCACAGGATGATCCAGTTGGCCATGGTCTTTGTTGACAGGTTCAGGTTATATCTTGCGAACTCCCTCTCCTGTCGCGCAAGCGGCATCCCGTTCACATATTTCGCATTCATAATGCCGGCAACGAGGGATGGTGTCGCAACACTGCCTTTGAGAAGTGACGGATCTTTCTGCGGGCGCTTCATCATCCCGCATTTGGGACAGGCATAAACATAGGTGGTCTCCTCCACCACTTCAAATCGGGCAGGAATGAATTTCAAATATTTTACGGTCTCCGTAGTCACCACTTTATATTTTGTCCCACATTCAGGGCAGAATCTGTCGTTTCCTTCTAATTTATGTTTGATCACTTCCGTGGTTTCGGATCCAGAAACCGGATCCGTCCCATTGAAGGATTTTGATGGATGTCCGTCTGCGGTTACAAAAGGCGAACATGCAGCGGGAATACGGATCCAGATGAAATTTTAGCTTGATGATCGCGGCCAGGCCGTTATAGCTCTTACGCAGGTCTGTACTGCCGCAGGCCAGGTATACGGTGGTCCCGCCTGCCAGGTCAAGCATAATTTTTTAGTGTGTGGATCAAAGAGGCCATCAGTTCACACGGGCAACCGGTGCTGACCTCTATCCGGATACTTTCTGGAAGATGGATCGTTATGGGAGGATACTCCGACAACGGTTGGGAGGAAACCTCTAACTCAGAAGGGAGTCTGGCAAAGACTGGTTCCATCCCTTGATCCAATTCGGAAGGCTTCTGCATTTGTTTTCTGATCCAATAACTGAAAGTCGACAGGGGGACTTGATTTTCCTGACACCATTCTTTTCTTGATAATCCGCTTTTTTGGAAATCCTGAATTCGCTTCATCCAGAAATCTTCTTTTGTAAGGTTCGTTTCATTCATAGGCAATACCTCCTACTTGATTTGGAGCTATTGTATCAAAAATGATGGAGGATTCATAGATACGGATTATTTCGTGCTTACGGTAGGGTTGCTACTATCATTGAGTAATCTTTTGATTAGAGCCAAATAAGTAAAATAAGCGCCGCAATCCTTTGAGAAATCAAGGGGTTGCGGTTTCTTAATGTCTAAAAATAATAGTGAACAAAGGGAAAAGCCACTTGCCGGAATTTCATTGAAAATGGCTTGTGGCTCGAAAATGGCTCTAAAATAAATTAAAAATAGGGAGTCCGCTCGTGACTCCCTTTGCTTAATTACAATAAATTCTTTGGCACACGTCCAAAGAAGAATTGTAATAGTATTTTATGTTGAAGAAGAAAAATTATGTATAGATAAAATAAAGGGAACCCGCTCGTAGTTCCCTTGTTTGAAATACTATATTGACGTTCCACTCGTGAACACCTTTCTTGTACTTTTATACTAACATGAAAATCTAAATTTGTCTACATTTCTTTTTGAGATTTTTTTAAAAAATCTGCTAAATTTTGAATATCTGAAAAATGATAGGTATCAAGCAATTCTTGGAATTTATCAAGCTGTTGTTGTTTTGAATCCAAATCAGCTTGTTGCAAGGTACGGTTGGGTCAGGACCAGCCACAGGATATGTTAGAATTTAAGTAGGAAACAGTTTAATTCCGTCATAAAAGATGACGGAGATATTTTACGAATGAGAAAGATTTGTTAGCATAAAACAATTAAATTACGACATACTAAGATAGATATCCTCCGGGATATCTATTTTGGCATACAGGGAGGCTTTTCGATGTTTAAATACTGGTATCGCAGAATTCTAATTATGATTGTCGTGTTTCTGATTGCTGCCGGAGGAGGATATTATCTGATTGAGGCGCAGAAATACAGTATCAGGCAGGAAGTCATCGGAGAGGCGGCTTCCGATTCAACAGTTATTCCGGGCGGGATGCCGGTCGGAATCTATCTGGAGACGGACGGGGTCATGATTTTGGGGACAGAGAGTATTGAGGGAATAGACGGTATGGAATATAATCCGGCAGAGCACCTGGTGAAATCCGGGGATTACATTGTAGGACTTAACGGAAAAAAGATTGATACAAAGGCACAGCTTATTGAAGCGGTGAAGGATCTTGAAGCGGACGAGGTAGTTCTTACAGTTAAGAGAGAGAAGGAAAAGCTTGATATCCGGTTCCGGCCGGTACAGTATTCTCTTACAGAGTACAAGCTTGGCATCTGGGTGCGGGATAATACACAGGGGCTGGGAACAGTGACATTTTTGAATGCAGACAGTAAATTCGGCGCCCTGGGACATGGGATCCATGACGTGGATACGAATGAACTTCTTAACATCTCAGACGGAACCCTTTATATCACGAATATCCGGGATATCCAGAAGGGAGAGAGCGGCTCTCCGGGAGGCATGGAAGGCATTATTGTTTATAATAATTATAATGTGCTCGGAACAATTACAAAGAATACAGAGGTTGGAATATTTGGCAGTGTTGACCGGATTGACGCCCTGTTTTCTGAGCAGAAGTCTATGCAGACGGCAAAGAAAGAAGAGATTGAGGACGGCCCTGCTGTAATCCGCTGCGCAGTATCTGGAGAAATAAAGGAATATGACATACAGATAACCGGCATTGACTATTACACGAATGAGATCAATAAAGGACTGACGATTGAAGTGACAGATGAGGAACTCCTTAATGAGACCGGAGGAATTGTTCAGGGCATGAGCGGAAGTCCAATTATACAGAACGGGAAGCTGATTGGAGCAGTGACTCATGTGTTCGTGAATAATCCGACAAAGGGCTATGGGATATTTATAGAAAATATGCTTGAAGAGATCGAGAAATAGAAGAACCTGTCGAAAAATATAGTATTTTTACGACAGCAATTTCTTGATTTGAGGTATGCCGAAATATATAATGGGATTTGACGGTTTATAGTATAGAAAGGAGGAAATGTGGGAAATGGGAGAAATAGCAGTAGCAATAGCCGACGATAATGAAAGAATACTGGATTTACTTGGCGAAATAATTGATGCGGACGAGAGCCTGAATCTGGTAGGTAAAGCGAATAATGGGGAGGAAGCCTACTCAATTATCAAAGAAAAACAGCCGGATGTGATGCTTCTTGATCTGATTATGCCGAAAATGGACGGATTAAGTGTGATGGATATGGTGAACAAGGATAAGGAGATTGAGAAGCGGCCGGGGTTTATTATCGTGACAGCGGTAAGTCAGGAACGAATTACAGAAGATGCTTTCAGAAAGGGGGCTAATTATTACATTCTCAAGCCATTTAATAATGAGACGGTGCTGAACCGGATAAAAAGTGTCGGACATGCCGCCAGATATGAGACAAGATATATGGGAGAACCGTCCCAGGAGGCGGCGCTCAGGCCGAAAAAGATGAATCTGGAAGCCAGGGTGACAGATATGATTCATGAAATCGGAATTCCTGCACATATTAAAGGGTACCATTACTTAAGGGATGCAATTATTATGTCAATCGAGGATATGGATGTTCTGAACGCCATTACGAAGGTCTTATATCCAACGGTAGCAAAAAAGCATCAGACAACGTCAAGCCGCGTAGAAAGGGCGATCCGGCATGCAATTGAGGTGGCGTGGAGCAGAGGAAAGCTGGATACATTAGATGAGTTGTTCGGCTATACGGTAAGCAATGGTAAGGGAAAACCGACCAACTCAGAGTTCATTGCACTTATTGCAGATACAATTCGTTTAGAATATAAAAACAGATAATACTTTCCTTCCGGGGAGAAATGCGGTATAATACATATAAGATATCGCAAAGTCGGGAGGAAGAGAACGATGAAAAAAATACTTTTTGCAACTTCAGAGGCAGTGCCATTTATAAAGACAGGAGGGCTTGCAGATGTGGCAGGAACCCTGCCTAAGAATTTTGATAAAGAAAAATATGATGTAAGAGTCATGCTTCCGAAGTACATGTGTATGAAAGAACAGTGGAAGGAAAAGCTGACATACCACAGCCATTTTTACATGGATCTTGGATGGAGGACACAGTACGTAGGAGTACTGGAGACACAGTACGATGGGATTACATTCTACTTTATAGATAATGAATACTATTTTAACGGTTTTGCACCATATGGGGATATGTATGCGGACATAGAAAAGTTTGCATTTTTCTCCAAAGCAGTGTTAAGTGCACTTCCTGTAATTAATTTCAGACCGGATATTATCCACTGCCATGACTGGCAGACAGGGCTTGTCCCCATATTTCTGGATAATTTCCGCTATTCGAATGAATACTACCGTGGAATTAAGACGATTATGACAATCCATAATCTGAAGTTCCAGGGGACATGGGATACGAAGAGAGTAAGGGACATTACGGGACTGCCTCAGTATTATTTTGCACCGGACAAGCTGGAGGCTTATAAGGATGCTAATTATCTGAAGGGCGGAATCGTATATGCTGACCGGATCACAACCGTAAGTAACTCATATGCAGAAGAGATTAAGATGCCATTCTACGGGGAGAAGCTTGACGGTCTGATGCGTGCCCGTTCTAACTGCCTGTCCGGTATTGTGAACGGAATCGACTATGATGATTTTAATCCGGAGACAGACACATGTATTGAAAAGAACTATAATGTTGAGAGTTTCCGTAAGGAGAAGGTAAAGAATAAGATTGCCCTTCAGAAGGAGCTTAATCTGGAGCAGGATCCGAAGATTATGATGATCGGGATTGTATCCAGACTTACGGACCAGAAGGGATTCGATCTGGTAGCTTATATCATGGATGAGCTTTGTCAGGATGCGGTGCAGATCGTGGTTCTCGGAACCGGAGAGGAACAGTACGAGAATATGTTCCGGCATTTTGAATGGAAGTATCAGGGTAAAGTATCAGCGAATATTTATTACTCTGAGCCTCTGTCCCACAGAATATATGCTGCAAGTGACGCGTTCCTTATGCCGTCGCTCTTTGAGCCCTGCGGCTTAAGCCAGCTTATGAGCCTTAAGTATGGAACCGTTCCGATTGTAAGGGAGACAGGAGGTCTTAAGGATACGGTGGAGGCGTATAATGAGTATGAGAAGACAGGAACCGGCTTCAGTTTCCTGAATTATAATGCTCACGAGATGCTTGGCACGATCCGCTATGCAGAGAGGATTTACTACGACAGAAAGAGAGACTGGAATAAGATTGCAGAACGGGGAATGGAGAAGGACTTCTCCTGGAAGAATTCCGCAAAACAGTATGAGGCATTATATGATGACATGTAAGATAAAAGACATATTGAAGGATACAGATCCGCATATTTCATTTGAAATATTTCCTCCGAAAACGGAGGCGGGGTATGAAAGCGTTTTGTCCGCGGCAGACAGGATTGCAGCGTTAAAACCGTCATATATCAGTGTGACCTATGGCGCGGGCGGCGGTACGAGCAAAAATACAGTGAAGATTGCTTCACATATTAAAGAATTAGGGGTTACGAGCCTTGCGCATCTGACCTGCGTATCTTCTACGAAGGATGAGGTGCATAAGGTGATTGAAGAACTGAAGGAGCAGAAGATTGAGAATATTCTGGCGCTTCGGGGAGACAGGCCAAAGGACATGGCGTTTCCTCTTCCAGGACAGTACAGATATGCCTGTGAGCTTATTGAGGATATTAAGACCCAGGGAGAATTTTGTATTGGGGCTGCGTGTTATCCGGAAGGGCATGTAGAGACGGAGCATAAGAAGGATGATATTATGAATCTGAAGCACAAGGTGGACTGTGGGGTGGACTTTCTTACGACACAGATGTTTTTTGATAATAATATCCTGTATAATTTCCTTTACAGAATCAGGGAGAAGGGTATCACGATTCCGGTGCTTCCAGGGATTATGCCAATTACCAACGCGAAGCAGATGAAGAGAACGCTGGAACTGTCCGGCACTGTGCTTCCTCAGAGATTTGTGGCGATACTTGACCGGTTCGGCGAGGATCCTGAGGCCATGAAGCAGGCGGGAATAGCCTATGCGACAGATCAGATTATTGATCTGATTGCCAATGGTATCAACCATGTTCATGTCTATTCCATGAATAAGCCAGAGGTGGCTGCGGCAATCATGAGTAATCTTTCGAGTATTGTAAAGACAGAAGCATAAGATTCAGCAGGTTTGCTGATTGCAGATTTAGCGAAAGGACTGGCAGAATTTTCAGACAGATGTATCTGAACTGAGGCATTATGGATATGGACAGGAGAGAAAAAGAGGCCGTCCGTTATCTTGGATATGGAAGACATGCGGTAGACGAAAAGACAGAGACGCTGATTAGGGATTCCTTTAAGGAGCTTGACAGGACGGCGAAATGTCGGATCGTCTATCGCATCTTTGAGTTGGAGGTTCCTGATGACGGCGGAGTGAAAATCGGAGAGTTAGAGATTAGAAGCAAGAATCTTGCAAAGAATATGAGGGGCTGCCAGGAGGCAGTGATGCTGGGTGCAACCCTTGGAATAGAGGTGGATATGCTGCTTCGGCGGTATTCCCTTATGGATATGTCAAAGACAGTTGTGCTGCAGGCGTGCGCGGCTGCTCTTTTAGAAGAGTACCTGGATGACTGGCAGGAGGAGCACAGGAAAGTGGCTGAAATGGAAGGATGCTATCTGAGACCGCGTTTTAGTCCGGGGTATGGGGATTTTGACATTTCACATCAGGAGGATGTGATCCGTATGCTGGAATGTGCAAAGAAGATCGGGCTTACGATGACAGACCGGTATATGCTTACCCCTTCCAAATCAGTGACAGCAGTAATCGGGATCAGCAAAGAAGAGGTTCCATGCCACAGAAAAGGATGTGAGGAATGCGGAAAAACAGACTGTATTTACCGGCGGCAGGAGGGACAGCGTGTTCTGGAAAAGCCAGAGTCCCGTGCATGCAGTGATTAACATAAAATTACAGATTAAGGACAAAAAGGAGCAAAGCACAGATGATACTAGAAAGACTTGGAAAAGAACTGCTTTATTTTGACGGAGGTACCGGGACGCTTCTCCAGGAGAAGGGGATGAAGGCGGGAGAACTGCCAGAGACATGGAACCTGACGCATACGGAAGAGATGGTTGATATCCACAGGCAGTATTTTGAAGCCGGCAGTGATATTGTGCTTACGAATACATTCGGAGCAAATGCACTGAAATTTCATAATACAGAGTTTGAGCTTGAGGATATTGTGGCAGCGGCTGTGGTGAATGTAAAAGAGGGAGCCTGGATGGGTGTCCATGATGGGAGGGAGGTATATGCAGCTCTTGATCTCGGACCTACCGGAAAACTTCTAAAGCCCATGGGTGACCTGAGCTTTGAGGATGCCTATGAGGCATATAAGGAAGTGGTGCGGTACGGGGAAGAGGCGGGAGCCGACCTGATTCATATTGAAACCATGAGTGATACCTATGAGGTGAAGGCTGCGGTGCTGGCAGCAAAGGAAAACACAAAGCTCCCGGTCTTTGCCACCATGATTTTTGATGAGAATGGCAAGCTTCTTACAGGAGGGGACGTTCCGTCAGTGGTTGCCCTCTTAGAAGGGCTTAAGGTAGACGCACTGGGGATTAATTGCGGCATGGGACCGGAACAGATGCTTCCCATACTCGAGGAGATTCTGAAATATGCCACTGTCCCGGTTATTGTCAAACCCAATGCAGGTCTGCCGAAGCAGAAGGACGGACAGGTCTATTATGATGTCTCACCGGCAGAATTTGCAAAAGTCATGCGTGAGATTGTGGAGAAGGGAGCAAGTGCTGTTGGAGGCTGCTGCGGGACGACGCCCAGGCATATCCGCGCCCTGGTTAAGAAGACGGAAAAGCTTAAGGACCTTTCGAAAAGAGAAAAGAGGGAGCCGAAGGAGTATACAATTGTTTCCTCCTATGGAAAAGCAGTGATTTTAGGAGCTGAACCCCGCGTGATCGGGGAGCGGATCAATCCTACAGGAAAGAAAAGGTTTAAACAGGCATTAAAAGAGAATGACATTGAATATATTCTGCGGGAGGGGATTGCACAGCAGGATGCTGGAGCACATATCCTGGATGTGAATGTAGGGCTTCCGGACATTGACGAGCCTGCGCTTATGAAAGAGACTGTGACAGAGCTTCAGAGTGTGACGAGCCTTCCTCTTCAGATTGATACAGTGGATGTGAAAGCTCTTGAGGCCGCCATGCGGATTTACAACGGAAAACCCATGGTAAATTCCGTAAACGGAAAGCAGGAGTCTATGGATGCTGTCTTTCCGCTGATTCAGAAGTATGGCGGGGTAGTAGTAGGACTGACTCTTGATGAGGATGGTATTCCGGATACCCCGGAGGGCAGGGCGGCTATTGCCGGAAAAATTATCCGGGAAGCAGAAAAGTACAAAATCCCCAGGAAGGACCTTGTTATAGATGTTCTTGCCATGACGATAAGCTCCGATCCGGAGGGCGCAAGGACGACTCTGGAGGCTTTGAAGCTGGTAAAAGAGCAGTATGGGGTATGTACCGTGCTGGGGGTCTCTAACATTTCCTTTGGACTTCCCTGCCGTCAGGCCGTGAATTCGAACTTCTTTAGCCTGGCCATGCATGCAGGACTAAGCGCGGCAATAATCAATCCACTGTCTGAGGATATGATGCGTTCCTGGTATTCCTACTGTGCACTGATGAATTATGACAAGAACTGTGAACGGTATATCGGACAGTATGCAGGCCAGAAGAATGCAGCTCCTGCGGTAAAGGATACAAGGGTTACATTAAAGTCTGCTATTGAGAAGGGACTGAAGGAAGAGGCGCATCATGCAGCCCGGGAGCTTCTGTCTGAGAAAAAGCCTCTGGAGATTATCAACGAGGATATGATACCAGCTCTTGATACAGTAGGAAAGGGTTTTGAAAAGGGAACCGTATTTCTGCCTCAGCTTCTTATGAGTGCGGATGCCGCGAAGATTGCATTTGCTGTTTTAAAGGATGCGCTTGCACAGGCCGGGGATGAAGAGCAGAAAAAAGAAAAAATCGTTCTTGCAACAGTAAAAGGCGATATACATGATATTGGAAAAAATATTGTGAAGGTACTGCTGGAGAATTACAGCTTTGATGTGATTGATCTTGGAAAGGATGTGGATCCCGAAAAGATTGTGGATGCTGCCATCCGTAATAATGTAAAGCTTGTAGGCTTAAGTGCCCTGATGACAACCACTGTGGTCAGTATGGAGGAAACCATCCAGCTGCTGAGAGAGAAAAAACCGGACTGTAAGGTCATGGTTGGCGGGGCTGTATTGAATCAGGAGTATGCAGATATGATCGGAGCTGATTTCTACGGAAAGGATGCAATGCAGTCTGTCTATTATGCACAGAGCTGCTTCGCATAACCTGGTATATCATGATATAGAAAACAAAAAAGGAGAATCAGAACAATGGCATTAGTGATACCAAGACATTATGATCCCCATCTGACCGTGCGGGAGACACAGGAAGCAATTAAATACATACGGGATACCTTTCAAAAGGAATTTGGAAAGGAAATGAATCTGGAGCGAATCTCCGCCCCCCTGTTTGTGGAGAAAAGTAGTGGTCTTAACGATGACCTGAACGGCGTGGAGCGGCCGGTTCAGTTTGACATGGCGGCGATCCCCAAAGAGACGGTGGAGGTGGTTCATTCCCTCGCAAAGTGGAAGCGTATGGCTCTCTATGAATACAAATTCAAGCCGGGAGAGGGCCTGTATACGAACATGAATGCGATCCGCCGGGACGAAGAGCCGGATAATCTGCATTCCTGCTATGTGGATCAGTGGGACTGGGAGAAGGTAATTACAAGGGAGGAACGTACGGTGGAAAAACTGGAGGAGACTGTGCGGACCATCTTTAAGATCATTAAGCATATGCAGCACGAGGTGTGGTACCGGTATCCAAATGCGGTAAAACATCTGCCAGGTGATATTACATTTCTCACATCCCAGGAGTTAGAGGACCGTTACCCGGATAAGACGCCCAAGGAGCGGGAGAATCTGATTACGAAGGAATATGGATGCGTCTTCTTGATGCAGATCGGAGATAAGCTCAAAAGCGGGATTCCTCATGACGGACGTGCGCCGGATTATGATGACTGGCAGCTGAACGGAGATATTCTGTTTTGGCATGACACACTGGAATGCGCCCTGGAAATTTCCAGCATGGGAATCCGTGTGGATGAGAAGTCGCTGGATGAACAGCTTAAGAAGGCAGGCTGTGAGGAGAGAAGAGATCTTCCTTATCATAAGATGCTTCTTGCAGGAGAGCTTCCCCTTACCATTGGCGGAGGAATCGGTCAGTCAAGGCTCTGTATGCTGCTTTTAGACCGCGCCCATGTGGGAGAGGTACAGGCAAGCATCTGGCCGGGGGAAATGAGGGAAGTCTGCAGACAGAATGATATATTCCTGCTATAGAAGAAATGGCAGTTGTTCAGTACCTTCAGGGCGCGCAGACCTGCTGAATAGCTGCTGCTATTCACGGACTAACCGTCCGCTCAGTGTAACGCATAGTTACTGGAATTGTATCTTGTAAACAACACGAAAATAAAGTACAATAGCTATGTGAATATAATAACAGGGAGGACGTCCAAACTGTTACAATAAAACAACAGGAGGAACTTATGTTATGATACGTGGACTTGACACGACAGTCAGAAAAATTCGCAGGCAGGTGTTTGAGGAGGTGGCAAGGCTGGGCTTTCATGCAAATGCCGAGACGCTGCACAATGATATGGAAGAGATTCCATACAGGATGGTGAATGATGAGACGAAGTACCGTGACAGTGTGTATCGTGCACGGGCGATTGTAAGAGAGCGTTTAAGACTTGCTATGGGCCTGTCCTTAAGGCCTGAGGATAAGCCGGTGCATCTGACCGCGGGCGTGGAGGCGAGTAATATTTCTGATAAATATTATGAACCGCCGCTTATGCAGGTGATTCCTTCCGCATGTATGGCGTGTGAGGAAAGAGGATATGAGGTCAGCAATATGTGCAAGGGCTGTCTTGCCCATCCCTGTATGGAGGTATGTCCGAAAGGAGCCATTTCCATGGTGAACGGAAAGTCATACATAGACCAGGAAAAGTGTATCAAGTGCGGCAAGTGTAAGTCTGCATGCCCTTATGATGCGATTTCAAAGAAAGAGCGTCCATGCCAGCAGGCGTGCGGGGTGAATGCAATTATCTCTGATGCGCAGGGACGTGCGAAGATTAATAATGATAAATGTGTTTCCTGTGGCATGTGTATGGTAAACTGCCCCTTTGGAGCGATTTCTGACAAGTCACAGATCTTCCAGCTTGCCAGGGCCCTGGCAGAGGGAGATGAGATCGTGGCAGAGATTGCACCGGCATATGCAGGACAGTTCGGGGATAATATTACTCCGAGGAATCTAAAGGCTGCCCTCCAGGAGCTTGGATTCTCAGAGTTCTATGAGGTGGCTCTGGGCGCTGACATCGGTGCAGTATCAGAGGCGCATCATTATGTAAATAAAGTAACAACAGGCGAGCTTCCGTTCCTTCTGACCTCCTGCTGCCCGTCCTGGGCAATGCTGGCAAAGATCTATTTCCCGGATCTTGTGGATCAGGTATCCCAGGAGCTTACGCCTATGGTTGCCACTGCCCGCACGATTAAGAAGGAACATCCGAACGCAAAGGTGGTCTTTATCGGGCCATGTGCTGCGAAGAAGCTGGAGGCTATGAGAAGAACCGTACGAAGCGATGTGGACTTTGTTATAACCTTTGAGGAGCTGCAGGCCATGTTTGATGCAAAGGATATTGACCTTACAAAATATGAGGCGGAATCCTCCTTCCACAATGCCACAGGAGCAGGCCGGGGCTATGCGGTTGCAGGCGGTGTTGCAGAGGCAATTGAGAAATGTATCAGAGAATACTATCCTGGTACAGAGGTTAATATTGAGCATGCAGAAGGGCTTGCTGAGTGTAAGAAGGTACTGGCGCTTGCGAAAGCCGGGAAGATGAACGGCTGCCTGATCGAGGGAATGGGATGCCCTGGAGGATGTGTGGCAGGAGCCGGAACCAATATCCCGGTTGCCAAAGCGCAGAAGAAGATTAAGGACTTTGTGAAAGCGTCCTCGAATGAGATTCCGCCCAAGGAGCTGGAGGAGATAGAGCTTAAATAAATAGAGGAGGGGAACTGTTCAGTATGGCCTGCGCAGCAGATGTGCAGACCTGCTGAATCGTTATATAAGGAGGATACTATGCAGAAATACGGAGTGAATGAGCTTAGGAGAATGTTTCTTGAGTTTTTTGAAAGCAAGGAACATCTTGCAATGAAGAGTTTTTCACTGGTGCCGCATAATGATAAGAGTCTGCTTCTTATTAATTCCGGTATGGCACCGCTGAAACCATATTTTACGGGGGAAGAGATTCCACCCAACAGACGGGTGACAACCTGTCAGAAGTGTATCCGGACGGGAGATATTGATAATGTAGGAAAGACAGACCGTCACGGAACCTTTTTTGAGATGCTTGGAAACTTTTCTTTTGGAGATTATTTTAAAAGAGAATCTATCCACTGGACCTGGGAATTTTTGACGGAGGTTGTAGGACTTGATCCGGACAGGCTGTATCCTTCCGTTTACCTTGAGGATGATGAGGCGTGGAATATCTGGAATCAGGAGATCGGGATCGCGCCGGAGAGAATTTTCCGCTTTGGCAAGGAGGATAATTTCTGGGAGCATGGCTCCGGGCCCTGCGGACCCTGCTCGGAGGTTTATTATGACCGCGGAGAGAAGTACGGCTGTGGGAAACCGGACTGTACGGTAGGCTGTGAGTGTGACCGTTACATGGAGATCTGGAACAATGTATTCACCCAGTTTGACAATGACGGACATAATCATTACACGGAGCTTGAACAAAAGAATATTGATACAGGCATGGGGCTTGAGCGTCTTGCATGCATTGTGCAGGATGTGGATTCCATGTTCGATATTGATACGCTGCTTGCCCTGCGTGAGCATGTATGTAAGCTTGCGGATGCAGAATATGGAAAGAACGAGGATACTGATGTTTCAATCCGCGTGATCACAGATCATGTCCGTTCCGTAACCTTTATGATTTCCGACGGAATTCTGCCTTCAAACAGTGGGCGCGGCTATGTGCTCCGCCGTCTCCTGAGGCGTGCAAGCCGTCACGGCAGACTTCTTGACATTGGCAGGGCATTTCTGGTGGAACTGTCAGAGACAGTGATTGAAGGCTCGAAGGACGGATATCCAGAACTGGAGGAGAAGAAGGAATTTATCTTTAAGGTTATTGCAAAGGAAGAGGAGCAGTTTAATAAGACCATTGACCAGGGACTTTCTATTCTTTCAGGAATCGAAGCGGAGATGGAAAAGAAAGGGGAAAAGATTCTTCCAGGGGAGGAGGCTTTCCGCCTTTATGATACGTATGGCTTCCCGGTTGACCTGACTACCGAGATTTTGCAGGAAAAGGGTCTTTCAGTCGATGAAGAAGGCTTTCAGAGAGCAGCCAGGGAACAGAAGCAGAGGGCAAAGGGAACCTTTGGCGAGCACAGCTACAGCGGGCGTGAGGCGAGCGTTTACGATGAGATTGATACCAGCGTCACCAGCGCATTCGTCGGCTATGATCATCTGGAGTATGATTCGGAGGTTACAGTTCTGACAACGGAAACGGAGCTTGTAGAGGCACTGTCTGATGGAGAGGAAGGAACGATTCTTGTAAAAGAAACCCCGTTCTATGCTACAAGCGGCGGACAGGAGGCAGATACCGGTGTAATTGTCAGGGGAGATTTCACCTTTGAGGTGACAGATACCATGAAGCTTCCAGGCGGCAAGACTGGACACAGGGGAAAGGTTACCAGCGGTATGGTGAAAACCGGAGATGTGGTAACTCTTAGGGTAGACGCAAAGAAGCGTGCACTTTCTGCAAATAACCACAGTGCCACACACCTTCTCCAAAAAGCCCTTCGCATGGTGCTTGGCAACCATGTAGAGCAGGCAGGATCATCTGTAAACGAGGACAGGCTCCGCTTTGACTTTACTCATTTTTCTGCCATGACCCAGGAAGAACTCAGGAGGGTTGAAGAGATTGTCAATGAGCAGATTTTGAATGCACTTCCGGTGACAGCAGAAAATATGCCCATTGAGGAGGCGAGAAAGACCGGAGCAGCTGCGCTGTTCGGGGAGAAATACGGAGATATTGTGCGTGTGGTCAGCATGGGGGATTTTTCAAAAGAATTCTGCGGCGGTACTCATGTTGCGAATACAGGAGTGATTACGGCCTTTAAGATCATTTCTGAGACAGGTGTGGCGGCAGGTGTAAGACGTATTGAGGCTCTTACTGCTGCAGGGCTTATGAAGTATTATAATGAGCTGGAGGAAAGGCTTATGGAGATTTCCAGGCTTGCAAAAGTAAAGCCGGAGCAGCTTGCCGAGAGAATCAGCCACCTTATGGCAGACAATAAGGCATTATCCAGTGAGGTGGAAAGCCTGAAAAGCAGGATGGCCAGGGATTCCATGGGCGATATTATGAATCAGGTGACAGAGGTTAAGGGAGTGAAGCTTCTTGCAGCAGCGGTAGAGGGAGTGGATATGAACGGACTCCGTGAGCTTGGCGACAGCCTGAAGGAGAAATTAGGAGAGGGAGTTGTTGTTCTCGCATCATCTGCGCAAGGAAAGGTGTCTCTGGTGGCAATGGCTACAAAGGGGGCGGTAGAGCAGGGAGCACATGCAGGAAACCTGATTAAGGAAATCGCATCACTTGTGGGCGGAGGCGGAGGCGGACGTCCGAATATGGCCCAGGCCGGAGGGAAAAGGCCGGAGGGAATTAGCGATGCCATTGCAAAGGTGCAGTCTGTACTGGAGAAGCAGGTATAATTTGTTATTATTCACGGAGCCGTGCACCCTGCTGCACGGCATCCGAGCCGGCAAAGTGGTGGTTTTCAGCATCCGGCTCCTCGCTGAAATCGACTTTTAAATGGGCTGGATGCGTTATGAGCGGACGGTTAGTCCGTGAATAGTAACGATAATTTTGTTACCTGGCATAAATTTTAAAAAAAATATTGACGTAAGCGGAATATGTGATATAATCTTATGTAGTGCAGTAAATATACCCGAACAGTCGTATAATGCACAATATAGGGCTGGAGGGGAGGTTAGGTGAGTCTATGTCAAATGTAATCGTTAAAGAAAACGAGACGTTAGATAGCGCTTTACGCAGGTTCAAGAGGAACTGTGCAAAGGCGGGCATTCAGCAGGAGATTCGTAAAAGAGAACATTACGAAAAGCCAAGCGTAAGACGTAAGAAAAAGTCTGAAGCAGCCAGAAAGCGTAAGTATAACTAATATGTGCAGCGAATAGGGGAGTTCGAATGAACCCCCCTGTTTTTATGATATAGGAAGCCCCGTTTTCTATATCACAAAAGCGCTCTGATGATATATTACTGTGGGCGGATGCTCAGTCTGCAAAGAGAAGTCTTTCATTTACTATTCACGGGGCTGTTATCTTCAGAAAATTTTCATATTTTCCTGGGGTTATTTTAAGATTTTACAGATATAATATTTACAGCAAAGGAAGAAGAAGGATAGCTGCCGGGCATTCGGGCAGTTGTGAAAGGACAGATTATAATGTGGTGGAATAAAGTGATTTTTGGATGGAGTGCATACCATGTGGTATTGTGGTTTCTGGCATATAGTATTTTAGGATGGATTGTAGAATCTATTTATATGTCGATCTGCAACCGGGAAATAACGAACAGAGGCTTTACAAGAGGGCCTATGTGCCCGATTTATGGCTTTGGCGCATTGACGGTTTTTTTCCTTCTGCGTCCGTACAGCGAGAATCCGGTACAGTTGTTTTTTATGGGAATGTTTCTTGCAACAGCACTGGAGTTCATAACAGCGCGTATTATGCAGAAGGTTTTTGGAGAGATCTGGTGGGATTACAGGGAGAAGCCTTTTAATTATCAGGGAATTATCTGTTTGGAAAGCTCGGTCGCGTGGGGCTTTTATACAGTAGGGCTGTTTCTCTTTTTACATAATATAATTGTGAATATTGTAGACTATGTTCCAGTACTGGCCGGGAAGATCGTCGGCAGTATGATACTGGTTCTGTACATGATTGATTTTACTATGGCTATGTACAGGGAAAAGAAGGATGCACTTCCAGATATACCTGATAAGGTGCTTGAGTGGAAGGAGAATCTGCTGGAACGTTTTACAAGGTAGAAGGTTTCAAGAGGCGCAGCCGTGGCTGCGCCTCTTATCTGTGTACTATTATAATTTAATAAGCTCTTGATAAAGTCTTCCGAGGGGAAGACCGACTACATTATTATAGTCCCCGGTAATTCCTTTCACATGAATGGCAAAGGAACCCTGGATGCCATAGCTTCCGGCCTTGTCAAGAGGATCCCCGGATTCCGCATAAGAATAAATATCCTCCCTTGAAATGGGGTAGAAGGTCACATCGGTTTTTTCATAAAAGATCCGCTGTGATTTTCTGCCGTTTTTATTTATGATTAAAGCAACGCCGGTATATACCTGATGTGTCCGGTCAGCAAGAAGGGACAGCATATCACAGGCCTCTCTTTTATCTGCCGGCTTTCCCAGTATTTCATCGCGGTATACGACAATGGTGTCCGCTCCGATTACCATGAAGCTGTCCTGCGGGAGATTTTCCGCCGGAGAAGACAAAAGCTTTTGATATACATCCTCTGCCTTCCCGGTGGCAAGTTCCATGACAATGTCAGAAGGGACCGTTTTTGTAATAGTTTCTTCCAGGTCAGAAGGAATGACCCGGAAGGATATGCCTGTCTTTGCAAGAAGCTCTTTTCTGCGCGGTGAGGCAGATGCTAATATATAGATCATGCTGGTTCCTCCTCTATACGGATTATGTCCCCTTCCTTAAGCTCCTGCTGGAACAGGCCTGGAATACCATTTACAGTCAGCCGGATTTTTCCTTTTGGATTCTGCAGGTCGATACCGGAATACTGGATCATATCCATCAGGTAATACGGGTTGCCGTCCTCCTTGGAAGGAAGACGTAAGGGCGAGCCGTTCAACTGAAACAGGATATCAGGCAATGCATGAGGCGTGGAGGCGGAAGGTATTTCCGGACTCACTGTCTTCGTCTGTAATGCCTGTAAAGGAGCCTGGGGGAGAGGGGAGGACTGTATGACAGGAACAACCTCCCAGTCTACATTGTCCATACCCAGGGTATCCTGCAGATCAAAATCCTCCAGGTCCTCAATATCATCCATATCTTCAGTATCATCAAAATCTTCGAAAATTTCAAACTCTTCGGAATCCTCAGTGTCCACATCAGGCTCTCTGTCTTCGGTAGAAATTGGCGTGCTGTTGTCTGCTTCCCCGGTTTCGTCTTCGCCAGCCTTTTTGGCCCTGACGGTATCCATCTTTTCGGTTTCGTCTTCATCCGTTTTTCCGGCTCCGCCGGTATCTGGCCGGGAGACTGTTTCGTCAGAATCCGGATTGTCAGAGGTTTCATCGCCGCCGTGTTCTGTACCGGGTCTTCTGATCCGTACAATATCCCCGTTTTTCAAGGGGGTGTCAGGCGGTGCCGCTTCCCCGTTCAGAGTGACAATTGTCTCATCAGAAACGCCGGGGAGGTCTCCCAGACGTGCACTTGCGGGTATGCCGGCGATGGCAGGAGTGAATTCAATCTCATCTCCTGCGCGGATTACATCAGAAAGCTTTCCTTCTTTTTTATTGATGAGAAGCAGGGCAGGCTGTGCAGCTTTTCCATAGTAGATTTTCCGTCTGCCATTTACGGTTATAATCAGACTTTGACCGGAACGTGCCAGGATATCCTGAAAGTTATATCCGTTCATCATCAGAAGATTCAGTGCCGTAAAGCTTCCGCTCCGGAACAGCTTGGCAGGCTTTCCATTCAGAGTTACCCGGAAACTGTCGTTGATCAGGTTCAGGCCTGAGGAAATGACGATTCCAAGAGGTGTGGCATACTCTGGATTGTTCAGATCATACTGCTCCGAGAAGGCGCTCATCTTGAAATTATTCCCGGCAATCGCCACGCGGTTAGCATCCATCTTAAGCGCCTCGGTAAGCCCTTCCTTTAGCCCTGCCAGCTTGCTGCCGCCCCCGGCGAGGAACAGCGCAGAGGGGGCATTCCCATTTACCTCAAGCACTTTTTCCGCAATTTCCTTACAGAGAAGGCCGGATGCGTCCTGGATGGCATGAAGCAGCTCCTTTTGTGTAGCTGTGTGTTCAAAGCCAAGGATGTCAGTAAATGTAATCTCTGTCTGGCTGTCCATTTGTGCCTTCATAAGCTCTGCAGTCTGAAAATCCACCAGATAGTCCTTCATGAGCATTTCCGTAATCTCGTCGCCGGCAACGGTAGCCATCGTGTAACCGATCACGCTTCCGCCGGTGCAGACAGCAATATCGGATGTTCCGGCTCCGATATCCACCATGACCAGGTTGAGGAGCCTTAAGTTTTCAGGAATCGCCGCGTTGATTGCGGCAATGGGCTCAAGAGTAATACTGGCTACATCCAGATCAATCTTTTGCATGGTTGTATACAGGCTTTCCACTACCTCACTGGGGAGGAAGGTGGCAATCAGGTCTGCCTTAATCGTCTTCCCCCGGTGATCTTTCAGACTGGAGATCATATACTGATCCAGATAGTACTGGCAGACCGTATAGCCTACCAGATAGAACCGCCTGGAGTCATCTTCTGCGGCAGTTTCCTGCTCAAAGAGCTGCTCCGCCCGTCCGATTGCACCTGCTTCCAGACGGCTGATCATTTCATCGTCAATTAGCTGGGGGCCGGGAAGCGTCATCTCGAAGTCTGCGCGTTTTGTCCTGAGAGCCCGTCCGGCGGCCGCAACGCAGACACGGCTCAGCCGGAAGCCAAGCTTATCCTCCAGCTTTGCCTTGACCTTTCCGGCCAGCATGGATACTTTCTCTATATTTTCAATCTGTCCGTCAATCATTGCCCGCTGTGTGTGTTCTTCCTTTTCAATGGCAACAATGTTGACCTTTCCGTCTATTACAGTTCCGACTATTCCGATAATGCTGCGCGTTCCGATATCCAGAGCAAATATAGTATGCTCTGGCTGAAGCCCGGTGGTTATATCTTGTTCTTTCGCCATGATGATTCCTCCTTGCAAACTGTAGCTTAGTGTTACCGGGATGAGCAGTAACACTTACGTTTTATTATATTAAAAGTAAGGCTCAATGTAAATCTTTTTCTTCGAAAGGTTATATTGCTGTCTCATATGCTTTCATGATATACTGCTTTTGACAGTGAAGAAGGAGTAGATGAAAATGATTCAGATTGTGGAGGATGACCGCGCGCTGGGCGAGGGGATTGTCCTGGCGCTTAAGGAGCCGGGGATGGAGTTTGTGTGCCACGGCAGCGTAAAGGAGGCATTGGCTGCATTTGAGAGAGTCCTTCCAGAGCTTATTATACTGGATGTAAATCTGCCGGACGGGAGCGGATACGATTTCCTGAAGGAGGTGAGGAAACGTTCACAGGTTCCGGTACTGATTCTTACGGCAAATGATATGGAGATGGACGAGGTGACGGGGCTTACCCTGGGAGCGGACGACTATATGACTAAGCCTTTCAGCCTTGCGGTTTTAAGAGCGAGGATACAGGCTCTTCTGCGAAGAGGGAAGGCTAAGGGGACAGCTCTGTATGAGGAGGGGGAGTTTAGGTTTGACTTTGACAGTCTCGTTTTTACGCGGAAGGGCCGGGAGGTTGCTTTAAGTGTCAATGAACAGAGGCTGTTAAGGCTGCTTATAGAAAACCGGGGCAGAGTTCTTACAAGAGGGTTGCTGACAGACCGGCTGTGGAGTGACGGAGGAGACTATGTGGACGAGAATGCCCTCTCGGTAACAGTAAAGCGTCTGAGGAGCAAGCTTGAGGACAAAAGGGATGGTGTTTCCTATATCCAGACAGTATATGGACAGGGATATATGTGGAAACGGGAGGAGCAGGTATGATAGGAAGGAAGACTCTGAGCCGGCTGGAGACTATGTTGGAGGATGCCATTGACGGAACCTTTCAGGAATCAGATTATGATGAGAGCGTGCTCTCCAGGATTGAGTGTAAATGGAAGCGGTTCCTGGGGGCATCTGCCTTTTCCAGAGAGGCGGTGGAGAGGGAAAAGAATTATGTAAAGGAGTTTGTGTCTGATATTTCCCATCAGACGAAGACACCCATGGCGAATATCCGGCTGTACACAGAGCTTTTAAGGGAAGGTCTTACTGCACCAGGCGGCGAATCGGGAGAAAACGGGGAGCAGAATTTGCGGCTTCTGCAGGAGATCGAAAAGCAGACGGAGAAGCTAGAATTCCTGATCCAGTCACTTACGAAGCTGTCCCGCCTGGAGAGTAATATTGTGGAAGTAAAGCCGTGCATGCAGGGAATAGGGGAGCTTATAGAGGCAGCACTGGCAGATGTGCGCCCTCTGGCAAAGAAAAAGGATATTGAGCTTATCAGTCTGCCGGAGGGTGAAGAGAAGGCGTGCTTTGATATGAAGTGGACAAAGGAAGCTTTGGGAAATGTCCTTGACAATGCAATAAAATATTCTCCCCCTAAAAGCCAGGTGACGGTATCAGTTACAAGATACGAGATGTACACGGCTGTTTCTGTCAGAGACAGAGGCATGGGGATTAAAGAAGAGGATACGGCGAAGATTTTCGGAAGATTTTACCGTGCAAAGACAGTGCATCAGGAGGAGGGAGTGGGACTTGGACTCTATCTTGCCAGGGAAATCGTAAGAAGAGAGAGCGGATATATTAAGGTGAGGTCAAAGCCTGGAAAAGGGGCGGAATTTACCATATATCTGCAGAACTCCAGATAACTGCCTATTGAAGAAGTAAACGAATGCTTAGATTGTCCGGGCAACCAGCGGTGAGCCGGCAGCCGTGGACGAAATCCCCTGCGTGGTTCACAGGATTTTATCCATCATTTCGCGGCAACAGATAAACATTTCACAGCAATTAAATTGTTTTGACATATCGGGCAGGTTATGATAGAGATTGAAAATCAGTCTGTGGCAACGGCAAAAGTTTTTCTTTTGCCGTTGCCGAATAATGGCGAGGAGGTGGCGCATTGATCCATATTGCAATTTGTGATGATGAAAAATATATGTCCGATCATATAAGGGCAATGGCCTCCGACTTTTTCCGTAAAAAGAACAGGGAAATCCAGCTTCGGACATTTTTAAGCGGTGAGGAGCTGCTGAATTATGACGGGCAGATTGACATTCTGTTTCTGGATATCCAGATGAAGGGCATGGACGGCCTGGAAACAGCAAGGAAGCTCCGAGCTGATAAGTTCCGGGGGGTTCTGATTTTCATCACGGTACTGAAAGAGATGGTGTTTCAGTCTTTCGAGGTGCAGGCCTACGATTATCTGGTCAAGCCGGTGGATGAAAAACAGTTTGGGAAGACCATGGAGCGCCTCTTTGCTTCTATGCAAAACAACGGCGAGGACAGCCTGTTAGTGCAAAAAGGATATGAGGGGCGCATCATCCGGGAGGAGGAGATTGTTTTCTGCGAGATTATAGACCGGAAAATATATCTGAATCTGACATCAGGAGAGGTTGTTGATTATTATGAGCGGATTGAACATCTGGAAACGAAGCTGGGCAGCCATTTTTTCCGGTGCCACAGGAGCTATCTCATCAACCTGAAGCATTTAAAAGGATATAAAAACGGGACTGCATATATGGATAACGGCAAAGAGGTTCCCGTATCGCGGCTGCGGAGTAAGGAGTTTTCCGGTGTTGTTCTGCAGTATATGAAGAATATGTAAGGGCTTTTACATATGGGGCAGGTAACATGGCTGAGTATTTAGAGTTTTTCAATATATATTATGGGCGTGATTGAGACGTCTTTCCAGGTGTATTTCCTGACAAAAACCCTAAAAAAGAAAATATGATCTCCTATTTATTTTCTGTTTACAGTCTGTGCAGTAATTGTCAATCATATTCTTCCGACAGGAATGATAACCAGATTTATGGTGTTTGTATTTCTGCTTACGGCATACGGGGATTTTTATCTGCCATGAGGATTTTAAGTCTTCCCTTCTGTATGCGGCTCTGACGACTGAGATCATGCAGCTATGCTATGGGAAAGCGGAGAACTATCAAAAGAAAGCAGAAAAAGGAATGAAGGAGGACGCAAAGGAAGCGAGGGGAAAAGCGAAGACGGAGCAGGAAAATGCCATCAGGAAGCGAGGGGAAGAGCGCGAGGAGCTCCGGTACGAACCTTTCTGTTTCGGTATAGGGATCAATGCGTTAGGCTGCAGCCTTGGAAAGGAAATAAAATGAATCAGAAAAAATGGATCCATATTGTGTCGATTTATTCGGTGATATATACAGCAATTACATTATTGAACAGTATCTTGTATCTTTGCAGAGGCATTTATGAAGACCCAAGCGGTAACTGGCACGAATTAGACAGGGCTATCATTCTCCTGATCGGGATAGCGGCATTTGAGCTGTGTGCGAATCTGCCTGTTAAGCCTTTGGCTCTCAGATATTTGATTGCATATATTCCCTCTCAGCTGTTGGCGTTCGCCTATGTCTGGTTTAGCGGACTGCGGGAACCTTTGGCGAAAACAGCGTATAAAGATATCTGTATTAACTTTACGAGTCTTTTTGTGCTGTTATGTATCATCAATACTGTCATTTATGTCTTTAAGAAAAAGAGAGGGCAGAAAGGGGAAAAGAAATGACAGAAGCTGTTGAAAAATTCATCCCGATTTTTGTAGGATTGCTTCTTATACTGCGCGGTCTGTTTTGGATTGTTGACGGAAAAAATGGAAACAAGAGAAGCTATTTCTTTGGCATAGCAGCCATTATGATAGGAATCATCATGTTCATAACAGTGATCTTTCAGGTTCTGTAAAAAAGAACATAGATGCAATAAGTTCTGCAATTTTGTAAGGAAAGTTTTACCGATGCATTGAAACAAAGAAATTTGGAGAAAATCAGGCCGTATCCATGTTTTTTCTGCGCATTGAACCCTCACTTTCTATTTCTCATCTCATCCTTCCTCGTTCTATCAGATCAGTTACATTTTTTCTTGTGACTGGTAAATCTGTCAGGAACCAGAATTCTTTCCGGTTTGAAAGGGGTTATTACATGTTAGCAGCCATAAAAGGATATTATGACGGAAAACAGATAGTAGTAGATGTGTTTCTAAGATACCAAAATCTTTAAAGAAATTATTACCCCAAAAACCAGTTGTATTCTGAACCCCCATATCTTATAATATCCTTAAGAACAGGAGGTGTAAACCATGAATGTAGTAAGAAAAGAAGAAGTCTTTACAATAGAAGATATTCATGCTTTACCAGAGGGAGAACGTGCTGAGCTGATTGACGGACAGATTTATTATTTAGCAGCGCCAACCAGGACACATCAGAGGATAAGTGGAAAATTGTTTCAGATAATTGCAAACTATATAGATTCCCAAAATGGAAACTGTGAGATATACCCGGCTCCATTTGCTGTATATCTTAACGAGGATGATTATAATTATCTGGAACCGGATATTTCTGTTATATGTGATCCGTCTAAATTAGACGAGAAAGGCTGTCATGGTGCTCCCGACTGGATTATTGAGATTGCATCGACTGGCAGCAGATCAATGGATTATTACAAGAAATTATTCAAATACCGTACTGCCGGTGTAAGGGAATACTGGATTGTTGATCCCGAAAGGAAGCTTGTGACGATATATAATTTTGAGAAAGAAATAATGGATCAATATTCTTTCGGTGAGGATGTTTCCGTAGGGATATATGAGGGATTTTCCATAAGAATTTCATAGATAACGCAGATAACAGCGCCTCCCAATTTGGGGACGTTGTTTGAGTGAATAGCCGTTATTTGGGGCTGATTTGGATTTTCCGTTTCACAAGACAAAATTTTTTTAACAAATCAATGACCGATGAATTTTGTTGATACAGTTTGCATTTCATGGCGGCAACTCCTTTAGCCGCCATATCTCTTTAGGCAAAGATCCTCGCTTCTTTAAATCGAGTAGAGAAGATTTATCTTCCCTACTCGCCGCACGCCCCATGCGCCGCTTCTGCGGCATACTTCCTCTGTATGGGGCTGCGCATAAAAGACACGGCGGCTTTGATTTCTCAAAAGCCGCCGTGTACGAATAGGCGTATGAAAATACCTCTGCTGTGCGACGGCTTTTTTTCTTTTGCCGTCGTGCGGCAGATTACTTTTTAAGTTTTATTATTTTTTTCGTTTTCTGATAATGTGAATGACAATGACCGCAACTACAATTAAAGCAATCCCTCCAAATAAAGGAAGCCATGTGTCAGTAACACTTTGCCAAACAGCACTCCAATTTACATTTTCCGGCATAACTTAAACCTCCAATTCTTCAATTTGTTTTTCCATAACCATATGTTTACATGACAGGTAAGTGGCAATGAAATATCCACCATACACAATCAAGAACATCAAAACAGTAACACCAATATTTGTAGATATGTGCATATTTAGAAATTCTTCTACAATCGCTGTGATTTTTCCAATTCCAAAGGCTGAAAACATTCCTGCAAGTAAAAGCGGCGAGGCAAAGAATATTGCTATCTGCTTGAATAAAGCTCCGAAAAGTAACCGGCTATCCGTTCCCAGCTTTTGTAATAACCCATATCGGTAAATATTATCTGCGGTTTCTGTCAACTGTTTTAAGGACAGCAACGCGGCGCATATCAGCAGAAATACTAGCCCGATATAACAGCATAAGAATACCAGCAACGCGCAGGAGCCGTAATACATACTGCTGAGCATGTTTTTTTCAGTATACCGATACCCTTGTGTTTCCCATTCCAGCCCAATCGGTATCATTTTCTGCAATATTTCATCTGTATTTATACCGGGTTTATACTGTACTAACAAAATATTCATGTCTTTTGCTAAAGACGCAGCGACATGATCGGGAACAATAAAGGTTCCCCTGTCATTATTGCCTACCGAAGTCATCAAAACGGTTTCACCCAGCGGCTTCTTCCCACCCGGTTGTAAAATTGTCCCATTCATGTCAATTTCCGTACAGGACTGCAAAAACGAATCAATATATTGCAAAGTACCTTTGTAATTACAGTTCAAGAGAAATTCATTATCAGCAAGATTTATGGGGGCTTTCCCCTGTGCCGCTAATGCACGGTTAAAATCTGAAATGGAAACTACCGAAACACCCACTTCGGGAATGGCATTGTCAATGTGCCATAAGTTTAAGTCCTGCCCCTCAAATAAATCTCCATAGGTTATTTCTGCTTCATAAAGACTGATCTGCGCTATGCTGTCTGCATAGATACCTAATCCCACGTCCCTTGATTTCAGATATGCCGCAATGTCTGTTTCTCCCGCTACATCAATATCACAGGCAACATTCAGATCATAAGGAAGCGCAGCTTTAGACGTTTCATTCATGGTTAAAGCAGAACTTATCCCCACGGATATACCACAAATAGATATGGTAAGCAAAGCGCATACTACGCTCATGGTCATAAAATCCGTCTGCACTTTACTTCCAATCTGTCGGCTTAAAAAGGTATTCAGCCCTTTCAGATAAATTTTTTTGTTTGCCTGTACCGCTGTAAGCAATACTGCCGATACAGAAAAGAAGAAAAGTGCTGTCCCTGCTGCTAATAAAACTACTGCAATCTGAAACCATGAATTTTCGCGGCTGGGAAGTATACCATAGTGCTGAATAATCACGCCGGAAGAAACAATACAAAGGATAGAAAGCGCGGCTAAAGAAATCCCGGCGGCTTTGTTCCTTAGTGCCATGACTTCATTCTTCCTGCTGGCGGTCAACAGGTCAATCAGCTTGACCGAAGAAACCGTGCGCACATTAAAAATCATAACAATCAGAAAAATCAATACAAAACAGCCGATTGTCCTTTTCAGCGCACTTATGGAAAAAACAATCTGAAACTTACTCATATCTATTGCAAACAGGCGTAAAGAAAATATGGAAAGTCCCTGTGACAAAAGCAGCCCTAATATAAGCCCAAACACAAGTGACAGAATACCCACGCATAAGGTTTCCCCGGCAAAAATCCTTGATATTTTCCCTTTTTCCATTCCTAACAATGTATAAATCCCTAATTCCTTTTTCCTGCGTTTTAAGAGGAACTGATTTGCATACAGGATAAGAAATGCAAGCACAATAGCCACTACAACAGATAATACAGAAAGCAATATCCCTAGCTGGTCAGAAAGCATTTGCTTTGTTACGTCAAGATCATTTAATGCTGGCTGGGTCTGAATGGAATTGAAAGCGTAAAACATACTTACCGAAACCGTAAGCGTCAGAAAATAAATCATATAGTCCTGTATGTTTTTGTGCACATTGCAAATAATCAATTTACCCTCTGTCATTGGTTTCACCTCCCAATACAGAAACTACCTCCATGATTTCCTCAAAAAATTCTTTCCGTGATTTTGTCCCACGGTGAATTTCATTGAAAATTTTCCCGTCCTTAATAAAAAGAATACGGCGGCAATAACTGGCTGTGAAAGAATCATGCGTTACCATGAGGATTGTTGCAGAAAGGTTTTGGTTCAATTCTTCCAGCATATCCAAAAGCATATGGGAAGAACGGGAATCCAACGCGCCCGTAGGTTCATCAGCCAAAACAAGAGCCGGATTTGTTACCGTTGCACGGGCGGCGGCTACACGCTGCTGCTGTCCGCCGGACATTTGATAGGGATATTTTTCCAAGACTTCCGTGATATTCAATGTCCTTGCAATTTCCTGTACCCTTTTATCAATCTCTTTTGCTTTTATGCCGGAAATGGACAGGGCAAGGGAGATATTCTCATACGCAGTCAATGTATCAAGCAGATTAAAGTCTTGAAAGATAAAACCCAGCTTTTCGCGCCGAAAAGCCGACAACTGTTTTCCGCGTAAAGTAGTAATGTCTTTCCCCTCAACAAAAATTTTCCCGCTGGTTACTGTGTCGATTGTGGAAATGCAGTTCAACAATGTTGTCTTACCAGAGCCGGACGCACCCATGATACCGACAAATTCCCCTTTGTGGGCAGACAGGGAAATACGATTAACAGCTTTGGTAATGTTTCCTTTGTTTCCATAATATTTTTGAATGTCAGAAACCTCTAAAATCGGGGTATTCATAATTTTGCTCCTTTCATCCTTGATTTCGTCAGACTCAAGAAAATACGAAGTATTTTCTTTCGTTGAAATATCAAAATTGCCATGCGATTTTGATATTTCATATTGTACATTCAGAAATTAAAATGCGCCATTAAATAAGATTACATTTACATTACCAAAATGTAAGGTTTCGGGGGAGAAAAGAAGCAGACATTTTTCATGCCTGCCCGTACAATCCTGCTTTGCAGGATATTCCTATGTCAAACAATAGAATCCACGCTTCGCGAGTCTTCTGTTGTCATGAATAAAGATTTTCTTTGGGGAACGTAATCTTTACGGTTGTCCCATTTTCAAAACTGCTTGCCGCCGATATTTCCATATTCATCTTATGGCATAATTTCCGGCATAAATATAACCCAATACCTGTTGACTTTCCAAATTTACGCCCATTTTCCCCGGTAAACCCCTTATCAAAAATCCTCAGAATATCTGCCTCGGTTATACCAATTCCATTATCGGAGATAGAAAGGCTGCACCCGTTATCAAAAGAACTTCCCTCAAAAGTGAGGATTAGATTTTCTTTTGCATATTTAACAGAATTAGCTATGATCTGCCCTATAATGAATACACACCATTTCCGATCGGCAAATACCGGAATATCCAAATTCTCAAATACAGGTCTGCCATGGGCTTCAATGATCTGTTTGGAATAGCTTTTCAACGCTTCCTGTACCAATGTTTTCAAGGTTGTCTTTTCTATCTTAAAATCTTTTTCCAATGTTGTGCTTCTCGCATAGAAAAGGGCTTGTTCTACAAAATGGTCTATTTTATTCAATTCATCATCTATGCGGATTGTAGAAATATTTTTGTCATTCTCAATGATTAAATGGGCAGAGGTTATCGGCGTTTTTATTTCATGTACCCACATTTCGATATATTCCCGGTATTCTTGATTAGCAGCCCCCGCTTCCGCTAACTTATCATTCATGTACTTATTAGACAGGCGTAGAATTTGATATAACAGTTTCCCCTCAAGAAATCCCGGCTTTTCTGCAAGCTCCGCTAATAAAGTCTTGTCGTCAAGTCCGTCAAATAAAGCCATAAATCCGCAGTAATATTTCTTTTTTCTTCTGTAGTCCCAAACAAATGCTGCAAGAAAGGAAAACCCAAATATTATTTCGATATAAATAATAAATTCATAACGCAATCCCATTAACCAAAGAAGCCCCATAGAAAAAACAACAGCTACCAAAAACATTACAACAGAAAAAAGGCGGTCAATTATATAATCGGTCAGTTTCATACTTTGTACCCCAATCCTCGTTTTGTTTCCAAATAATCGGGCGCACCGATCTCCGATAACTTCTTACGCAATCGCACAATATTAACATTGAGTGTGTTTTCGTCTATAAATTCGTCGCTCTGCCATAATTCATCTATGATCGCGTCACGCGGTATCACATTGCCTTTGTTTACAACCAGCAAACGCAGTATGCCAAGTTCATTTTTTGTTAAATCTACCTCTTTATCCCCATAAGAAGCAGTAGCCTTTAGCAGATTGACTGTCAGCCCTTTATGAATAAGGACAGAATTAACCTGTGCTTCATAAGTCCTTTTTAATATTTTTTGAATACGCGCTATCAATACCTGTGCGTTATAAGGCTTTGATATAAAATCGTCTGCACCGATATTTAGGCTCATCAATTCGTCAAAGTCTGTATTTCTGCTTGTCAGAACGATAATCGGAATATCCGACTGTTTCCGAATCTCACGGCATATCGTATAACCGTCTTGATATGGCAAGTTTATATCCAGCAGTACAAGGTCTGCTTCCGCTTTCAAAATATGGTCTGTGATATGTGCGAAATCAGTGCTGCTTTCATAAGCATACCCATATTTCTGTAACAGAACGGACAGCTCTTTACAAATCTCTGCTTCATCTTCAACAACAAATATTTTCACTTTCTGTTTTCCTCCCGTTTTCTTTTATCTAATGGCTTTTCAGCGTCCCTTGGTATCAGCCACAAGCGGCTGAATTTTGCCACGCCCGGTATGCGGTTTTCCTCACATAGCTTTTGCACCCGTCTTTCTGAAATGCCCCATTTCTTCGCCGCTTCCGGGGCAGAAATAAACTCTAACATTTTCAGTCTCCCTCACTTTCTATAAGTTCCATCACTATAATTATATACGGTTAGCCGAATAAATTCAAGAAATTAAATAATACTTGATATTTCCCAAACTTCTTTGTAGATAGATTAAGAAAAACTTTTTTGGGAATTTTTCTCAAAGCTTCGTTAAAATCGCCTTGTACGGTGTTGTAGGTAGTAAGAGAACTATCAAGAGGGTTTGGGATACTTCCCAACAAGCAAATCTGTTCGGCAAACTATATGGGCGGACAGATTTACGGAAGCTTGTATACCCGTAAATCAAGGCTTTTTTGAGATAATCAACCATTTTGCTGTAAAATTACATAAAGATATGTGAAGATACGTGAAGTGAAAAGTCTGAAAACAGCGATTCTATCACGTTTTAAAGACTTAAGTGAAGTTACGTGAACCGTCAATTCTTTCATAGACGTTAGATTTGTGAAAGAATGTGGTAAGATAAATATAGTATAGTCGGAAGTGTAAAGAAATAAGCCCGGATATACTTAAGAATATATCTGCAGGGCTGCAGGAGGAATACGAGATGAAGGTATTGCGGACAATTAATCTAAAAAAATATTATGGAACCGGTGACCGGGAGGTGAAAGCCTTAGACGGCATCAGCCTTGAGGTGGAGCGTGGGGAGTTTCTCGCAGTCGTGGGGTCAAGTGGGAGCGGGAAGTCCACGCTTTTGCATATGCTTGGCGGACTGGACCGCCCGACCTCGGGAAAGGTCTTTGTGGATGAAAAGGATATTTCCTCTCTCAGGGAAGACGCACTGTGCATATTCAGGCGCAGGAAGATCGGGTTTGTGTTTCAGAGCTTTAACCTGGTGCCAGTGCTGAACGTGTACGAAAACATTGTGCTTCCGGTAGAACTTGATGGGAACATCGTGGATGAGAAGTATGTGGAAAGAGTAGTGGAAGCACTGGGGCTTAAGGAGAAGCTTTTAAGCCTTCCGGGCCAGCTGTCGGGCGGACAGCAGCAGAGGGTGGCCATGGCGAGGGCGCTTGCGTCCAAGCCTGCCATACTCCTGGCGGATGAGCCCACCGGTAATCTGGACTCCAGGACGAGCCAGGATGTGCTGGGGCTTCTTAAGGTGACAGGAGAGAAATTCGGACAGACAATTGTCATGATTACCCACAATGAAGAGATTGCCCAGATGGCGGACCGGATTGTACGGATTGAGGACGGAAAAATCCGCGACGGGGAAAATACGGAAGGCGGTGACAAGTATGCACAGGGTAAATAATAAACGTGTACTGAACCGGATTGCCGACAGGACAAGAAAGGCGGGAAAGGCGCGCAATCTGATTGCATCAGCCGCAATCATGCTCACCACGGTTCTGTTTACTTCAGTATTTACAGTGGGAGGGAGTCTCGTTCAAAAACAGCAGGAGGCCACTATGCGCCAGGTGGGAGGAAGTTCCCATGCCAGTTATAAGTTCCTGACCCAGGAGGAGTATGATATTGTAAAGAAGGATGAGATGCTCAAGGAGATTTCTTACCGCATCCTGGTGGGGAATGTAGTAAATAAGGAACTTCTGAAGCTTCACACAGAGGTCAGCTATTATGAAGACCTGGATGCCAGGTTCTGCTTCTGTTATCCGGATGAAGGGAGTATGCCCCAGCGGGCAGATGAGGTCGTGACAAGCGACCTGGTGTTAAAGGCGCTGGGTGTCCCGTGTAAGATCGGCGAAAAGGTGCCTCTTACCATAGACACAGGAAAGGAAAACGTTGAGAAGACATTTACTCTGTGTGGATATTTTAAGGGGGACAGGATTGCACAGGCGCAGGTTGTACTTGTATCAAGGAAATGTGCGTCAGAGATTGCCCCCACGCCTTCTGATTCGGCTATGGGAAAGAGTATTGACGGCACGGAGTACGCGGGAAGGATTACAGCGGATTTTAATTTTTTTTCCAGCTTCCGGTTAGGCAGCCAGGTAGAGAAGCTTACAAAGCGGTGTGGGTTTCCTGATACGGCATATGTGGGGATTAACTGGGCCTATATGGGCAGCATGGATATGGAGGCGGTTCTTTTGGCCATAGGGCTGCTTACTGTCATACTGGTGTCAGGGTATCTGATTATCTATAATATTTTCTACATAAATGTATACCGGGATATCCGGTATTACGGTCTGCTGAAAACGGTAGGGACGACGGGAAGGCAGCTTCGCCGTATTGTGCGGAGGCAGGCGTATATTCTCTCCCTGTACGGCATTCCGGCCGGGCTTCTTACAGGGGCTGCAGTTGGAAAGCTGCTTCTGCCGGTTGTTATGAAGGAACTGGTATTTTCGGATTCAGCGAATACAGAGGTGGCACTAAATCCCGGCATCTTTGCGGGAGCAGCTGTATTCTCTTTCCTGACGGTAATGCTTGGCAGCATCAGGCCATGCAGGATGGTGTCAAAAGCTTCGGCTATAGAAGCGGTAAGGTTTACGGAAGGACAGAATACAACAGCCGGGAAGCGGAAAACCAAAAAAACAAGGCGCGTGCGCCCGAAAGAGATGGCATTTCAGAATATAAAGAGAAACCGGAAAAAGATGGTGCTGGTAGTGCTCTCCCTCTCTCTTGCACTGGTGCTTTTAAACAGTATATACAGCCTTGTACAGGGATTTGACATTGACAGGTTTGTCTCTGGCAGGATAGTCAGTGACTTTTCTGTCTCGGATGCCACGCTGGATAATGTGTCTGTTAATTTTGAATCTATTGTGAGGGATGGAGTGACAGATGAATTTATGGAGGAGCTGAAAAGCAGGGACGGAATCAGGGAGACTGGAAATATTTATATGAAGGAGATTGATCCTGAATTCACGGACGAGGCATATGCGCTCATCGAGGAACGGATCTTTGACAATCAGCATGCACAGAATACTCTCGAATATCTGGCAGGCAGTGAAGGAATGGCCCTTATAGATGACTTTAGAGAAAGCCGGTTTTTGGACGGTAAGGTATACGGAATCGGGCGGTCTGTGATGGAGAAGCTTGAAAATACGGACGGGGATCTTGACTGGGAGAAGTTTTCAGACGGGAAATATGTCATTGCGACCAGATTCCGCACGGTGGAGGAAAAAGGGATTGATTATTTCCGTCCGGGTGAGAAGGTGACTGTGGCAAATGAGAATGGGGAGAGCCGGGAATACGAGGTCCTGGCAGTGGCGGATATGCCTTACTCCTGCGGATTCCAGCATTTTGGAATGTTTGACTGCAATTATATTCTTCCGGAGGGGGAATACCTGGATCTGATGGGAGCGCAGAATCCCATGCGGACAATCTTTGATGTGGAGCCGGAAGCAGTGAAAAAGACGGACGCGTGGCTTTCCGATTACTGCGAAAACGTAAACCCGGATCTCACATACCAGTCCAAAGCCTCTATGGTGGCGGAATTTGAACAGCATATCAAGATGTATGCCATGGTTGGAGGCTTGCTGGTGTTCATCCTGGCATTGATCGGTATTTTAAATTTTATCAATACCATGGTGACTTCCGTACTGTCAAGAAGGCAGGAATTCGCCATGATGGAGGCGGTTGGTATGACAGGAAGGCAGCTAAGGGAGATGCTCTTTTTCGAGGGAGAATGTTATGCAGTGCTGGCCTCCGTCACTGGTGCTTTGGTTGGCGCTGTTCTGAATGTGACTCTGGTGCGCATGGCGGGAGAAGGTTTTTTCTTTTTTAAGTGGCATTTTACCATACTTCCCGTGTTCCTCTGTGCATTTCCGCTCTTTGTCGTGGCGGCGGCAGTACCGGCTGTCTGCAGCCGGATGATCAGCCGGGTAAGTGTCGTGGAAAGGCTCAGAAGGGCAGAGGTCTAGTAACAGTTTAACCCTGGACTTTGTACTCCGCTGCAAAGTCCGTAAGAAAGCATAACATGTTAGTATTAGACTTTGGAGGGCATACGTGTTATACTGTATATGTTTGTAACAGGGACTATTTCGTCATAATCCCTTACATCACAGTATGAAAAGAAAGGTGTAATCATTTATGAAAACAGCAGATGATTTGAGACAGCTATTATACAGTATTGACAGAAAGGGATATCCGGCCTATAAGAGTACGAAAGGCAGCTACCGCTTCGGAAAGTATGTGCTGGTCATTGACCATGTACAGGGAGATCCCTTTGCGGCTCCGTCTAAGCTTCATATTGAAGTGGCAGGAAAGATGGCGGGATTTCCAGACAGACTTTATGATAAAAAGCACAAACGTATTGCCCTGCAGGATTTTCTGACAAGATGCTTTGAGAAGCAGACAGCAGAATATTCCTTTCAGGCAAAAGGCTCAGGAAAAAGCGGAATCCTCTCCGTGACAAGATGCGGACAGGAGATCTTAGAGCGGAGCGCCTGTACAGTAAATCCGGCAAACGGGGACGTGACGGTCCGGTTCGAGGCCGGATTCCCGGCAAATGGAAGGACGATTAATGCAAGAGAGCTTATGAAGATTTTATTTGATTTTCTTCCGGAATGCGTTGAGAATGCGCTGCTTTACAAGAATACTGACCGGGCCCGGGCAGAAAAAGTGATGGAGCTTTCAGAAGACAGGGAGTACATCAGAAGCCGTCTTAAGGAGATGGGGCTTGTGGCATTTGTGGCAAATGGATCAGTGCTTCCAAGGGAATCAGGAGTGTCCCAGCGTCCCATGAAGGGAGCGGTGAAGTTCATTTCCCCTGAGTCCATGGAGGTGTCCATGAACCTGCCTTATAAAGGGAAGATTGCCGGAATGGGGATAAAGAAAGGGATTACCCTCATCGTGGGCGGCGGATACCACGGGAAATCCACGCTCCTTAAGGCGCTGGAGATGGGCGTATATCCCCACATTGCCGGCGACGGGCGGGAGTATGTGGTGACGGAGGACGGTGCGGTTAAGCTTCGCGCGGAGGACGGGCGGAGCATTAAGCGGACAGATATCTCTATGTTCATTAATGATCTGCCAAATGGAAAGGATACGAGAGCGTTTTCCACGGAGGATGCAAGCGGCAGCACCTCCCAGGCAGCGAATGTGGTGGAAGCGATGGAGGCAGGGGCAACGACCTTTTTTATTGATGAGGATACCAGCGCCACCAATTTTATGGTGCGGGACGAGCTGATGCAGCAGGTGATTCACCGGAATATGGAACCTATCACCCCGTTTATTGAAAGAATGCGGGATCTTTACGAACTTCAGGGAATTTCCACGGTTCTTGTTGCAGGAAGTTCAGGAGCTTATTTTCAGGTATCAGACACGATCCTGCAGATGGACCGCTATATTCCGAAGGAGATTACAGCCCGGGCAAAGGAGGCGGCAGCCGCTTATCCTTCCCTCGGTCTGCCAAAGGAGCGGGTGAAAAAGCCGTCCTTTGAACGAAGGCCACGAAGGAATCCTGGGATTGTCCACAAGGGCAGAATTAAGATTAAAACGATGGGAAAGGACGGCGTGCAGCTGAACCACGAGACCGTGGATTTGAGATATGTGGAGCAGCTTGCGGACTATGAGCAGCTTATCTGCCTGGGATATATGCTGAAGCATATGGAAGAGGAGATGCTGGATGGAAAGAGGACGGTTCAGGAGATTGTGGAAGGACTGCTGGGGGAGATGGAGAAGAAGGGCTTCGAGGCAGTAAGCGACGGGGGCTATCTGTCAGGGAATCTTGCCCTTCCGAGAAGGCAGGAGATTTATGCATGTGTGAACCGTTACAGAGGGCTTAAGCTTTGACGCTTAAGGTAATTGCCCGTATCCGCACAGATTTCCCCGGGAAATTCGGAGTGCCAAGGCAGAGCGGGCTTGCGGATACAAAGGGGAGGATCGTATTCGAGCCGGGATACCGCAGTCCGGATGCGCTGCGGGGAATTGAGGAGTATTCCCGTCTTTGGATTCTGTGGGGATTTTCTGAGGTGCCAGAAGAGAGTTTCCGCCCCATGGTGCGTCCGCCCAGGCTCGGGGGCAATCAGCGGGTGGGTGTCTTTGCCACCCGCTCGCCCTTCCGACCGAATCCGATTGGGTTATCCTGCGTAAGGATGGAAGGTGTGGAAAAGGGAAAAGAGGGCTGTGTCTTATATGTGTCGGGCGTGGATATGACAGACGGGACCCCGGTCTATGATATCAAGCCTTATCTGCCCTATGTGGATGCCTTTCCAGACGCACAGGGCGGATTTGCAGGAAGGGTGAAGGACTACAGGCTTTCCGTGGAATTTCCGGGGGAATGGCTTGAAAGGGTGCCAGAGGAGCACCGGGAGGTGCTTCGGGAGATCTTAAGCCAGGATCCAAGGCCGCCATATCAGGACGATCCCCGGAGAGTGTACGGGATGAGTTATGCCGGAATGGGAATCCGTTTTACGGTGTCCAGAGGAATTCTGACTGTGTGTGAAGTTTCTGCTCTTGAGAAGGATGGAGGGTTAGCAGAATGTGCTGTTGAAAAAGGGGAAAAACAGACTGAAGATTGCTGCCGGGAAGGATACGAGTATGAATATGGAATTAACCGTATCAAAAGGCGAGCTGTCGGGAACCTAGGAATAGTTCCTTAGAAACTGTGGGATAATATCAGATGCTTCGGACGGAGCGGGCAGTACAGCGATCAAGAGTGAAAGCAGGAGTGAAGATTATGGCAAAAAGGGAGCGTATGCCGCAGATTAAATTGTCGGAAGCCCAGAGGAAAAAGCTGGGTGAGGAAATCAAGGCATTTTATCTGGATGAACGGGGAGAAGAGATCGGCATGATTGAACAAATACAGCTTTTGGATTTATTTGAACAGAGGCTGGCGCCGGTTATTTATAATAAGGCACTTGATGATGCAAAGAGATGGTATGGGCAGATGATGGATAATCTGGAGTCCGATTATTATGCGTTATATAAAAATGAAGACTGAACCGCCAGGTACTGAACAATTACTCTGATTGGCAACGTTTAATGCGCAGAGCGTAAAAAAGAAACCGGGAGGGATAAGATTATGATTACAGGAGCGTTTATGGTTCCACACCCGCCGTTAATTATACCGGAGATCGGCAGAGGCGAGGAGAAAAAGATTCAGGCTACCGTTGATTCCTATCATGAGACCGGACGCAGGATCGCAGGTCTTAAGCCGGAAACGGTTGTCCTGCTTACGCCGCATCAGGTCATGTATGCGGATTATTTTCACATCTCACCGGGAAAGAAGGCAAGAGGAGATTTCGGTCAGTTCAGGGCAGGACAGATGAGGATCGAAGCAGAATATGATACAGAGTTTGTGGAAAATCTGTGTAAGCTGGCAGAGGCCGGCGGGCTGCCGGCGGGAACCGCAGGTGAGCGGGAGAGAAGACTGGACCATGGGGCAATGGTGCCCTTATATTTTGTGGACCAGTAAATCCAGGTTCCAAAGGGACTTCCGGCGGAAATGTATCACAGCAGGGCAGGAACCTTTGTCTCCGTTAAAAAGGAGGGAAGGCTCCGGGGATGCATCGGCACGATTCAGGCAGTACATGGCTCTGTCGCAGAGGAAATTATAGAGAATGCAGTGAGCGCAGCTGCCCGTGACCCCAGATTCTCCCCCATAGAGCCGGAGGAACTTGGCAGGCTTGCCATCAGCGTAGATGTGCTTGGCAGTACGGAGAAAATTGATTCCAAAGAGGAACTGGATGTGAAGCGGTACGGTGTGATCGTAACCAAGGGATTCCGAAGAGGACTGCTGCTCCCGAATCTGGAAGGTGTGGACACGGTGGATGAGCAGATTGCCATTGCGAAGCAGAAGGCGGGAATCAGGGAAGGTGAGGAAGCTGCACTGGAACGCTTTGAAGTAGTGAGACATTAGTGTAAATGAATCGATATACAACGTCAGAATAAGCATAATTGTTCCGTCTGATATGCCCTTTTATACTGATGGATAATATCTTCCATCCGGTATGCAATCTTCCGCTTTGTACATTCTTCAGAAAAATATTCCCACAGTTTTTGGGCTTTCTTTTCTGCGCAGGTCGTCACGTATAATCTGAAGTGCATTTTCTTTGATCCGCACCCGGTCAAAATCCTGGATCTGATAACAGTCTGAACGGCTGTCGCAGTAGATGCTTTCAGCGAGGGGCCGGATGCTGAAAACCATCACTTTATCGGCTCGGATGCCGTGCAGCGGAGTGCACGGCCCCGTGAATCGTAACAAAGACTTTACACAAAAATCCGTAATTGTTATAATAGAGACACAAGACAGACTGTATTTATGAAAAAGGTGGTGAAAATATGACAGGTAAGGAAATTGTTAATCTTATTCGTCAGCTTAGAGCCAGTGGCATGAGTGATAAAAAAATACTTGATCTAATTGAGTATATAGAAACTCATGATCCAAAAGAGCAGGAGCCGGATAACTGAGAATAGGAAATCCCCAGTAACAGTTCGACCAAGGGCTGAACTATAACAATCCCCACACACGATTCGTGTGTGGGGATTGACATTGTACTTTCGTAAAATGCAGTCTGTACTAATGAACATAGGCTTTAAGAAGGCTATATGTATTCATCATCCCGTCGGTGTGCGCCCTTTCATAATTATGGGAAGCGTATACGCCTGGCCCGATCAGGCCGTAGCGGATATCGTGGCCGCTCTTTAACGCCGCACCTGCATCAGAGGCGTAGTGTGGATAGATGTCAACGGCATAGTCCAACTCGTACTCTTCTGCAAGGCTTATGAGCCTGGAGGTAATGTCATAATCATAGGGTCCGCCGGAATCTTTGGAGCAGATGGAAACCATGTGCTCGTCACATTCAAGACCATCGCCGACACAGCCCATATCTACAGCGATCAGTTCCTCGGTGTCTTCAGGGATGCAGGATGCGCCATGTCCGACCTCCTCATAAACCGTAAACAGAAGTGTAACCTTCCGGCCAAGGGAAATCTCCTCCTCCTTTACCGCTCTTGCCAGTCCTAACAATATAGCGGCAGAGAGCTTATCATCCAGAAAACGGCTCTTAATATATCCGCTTTCTGTAATGGTCGTGCGTGGATCCATTGCAATGAAATCCCCGTTTTGTATCCCGAGCTTTCGGACGCCTTTTTTTGAATGAACATTTTCATCCAGCAGTATCTCCATGTGGGATTCTTTTTTCGATTTCTTTTTATCTGCAACGTGCGCAGATGGTTCGATGTTGAGCACGACACCGGTATAGACACGTCCGTCCCGTGTATGCACCGTACAGTTTTCACCATCGCATGTATCCCACTGGTGACCGGCAATGGTGGTCGGCCGGAGATGTCCGTTGTCTTTGATTTTTCTGACCATAGCACCTAAAGTATCTAGATGAGCCGATAAAACAAGCGGATTTTTGCTGCCGCCTAAAACAACGCTTACATTTCCCTTGTTTGAAAGCTCCGGCTGGTATCCCAGATCACGCAGCTGACCAAGTACGTAGTCCGTAATCCTGCGGGTATATCCGGAGGGACTTGGAATAGAAGTGAGTGCTGATAGTTGTTCCAAAATATAATTTTTCATATTAAATCCCCCTTTGTCAAAAATGATATTAAAAATAAAGCATTTACTATAATAATCCTTTCGAATGAAATTTGCAAGACCTGTTGCGAAAAAATTTTTTATATATTATAATTTTTTAAAATGGTAAAATCCAAAGGGAAGGGAGGTGTGCTTCATATGGAGATGGATATCATGATGCGGATCGAAGGCCATTATCCCACAATGACAAAAAAACAGAGACAGGTTGCGGACTATATTAAGGATAATATTGACACCATGGCGTTCATTACGCTGAGGGAGATGAGCCGGGAGCTTGAGATTACAGAGATTACAATCCTGAATGCCTGCAAGGTGCTTGGATACAATGGCTTTAACGAGGTAAAGTATGAAATTCGGAAATATATTAATGTGAACCGGCGGATTGGCCTGTATAAGCAGAATGACTATTTTAACACAGACGTGCCTGAGTATGAACTGAACGATAAAGAACGGCTCCTTGCCGAGCTCTGTATGGAAGAGCGTGGACTCCTGGATGAATTTTCCAGGGGATTTGACAGCCGGTATTATATGAAGGTGGCAAGGCTTTTCTGTGAATACCCGAAGATCGTGCTATGCGGCAGAGGGATGTCCCATATCATCTGCCAGTGGCTGGCTTCGGATCTTGCGGGGGTACGGATTTCCACGGTTGTAGTGAACACAGAGCTGAACGAAAGTGTCTATTCCGCTATCCCGTCCCTTGATGCAAGGACACTGCTTGTAGCAGTTACATTTCCTGATTATTATTTCATGACAGACCAGATCGCCCGGTATGCAAAGAAGAAGGGGGCAAAGGTGGTGGGAATTACGGACAGCAGTGATGCGGGCATTGCAAAATATGCGGATGAGCTCCTCACGGTTCGCAGCACGACGAGGATGTTCCTGAACACGGCATCAGCGCCTATGGCACTTATCAATCTTCTTGTATCAGCTGTGATGATAGAAGGGGACATGGAAAGAAAGGATATCGGGAAAGAATTCGGAGGGCTTTTCTAACAAAAAATATGAGTATAATCCACGGGTTATAACAAGAAATCTGCAGAGACAGTTATTCGTTAAAATATAACAAATACTATATTGAAAAAATATGCATTTTGTACAAAAATGCATATTTTTTTTATTTCCACTATTAAATGACTGTAGCATTTGCTATAATAGAAAAAGGTAATGGGATTTATAGAAAAGCTATATATCTCACAAAATTAAAATGATGCGAAGGAGGTCACATTATGAAAAAGAAGTTAGTTGCAGCATTGCTTGTAGCAGCGATGGCATTATCGCTGACAGCATGTGGCGGAGGAGGAAAAGGCTCCTCAGGCGGCGGAGGCGGAGCAGACGCACAGCAGTATAATACCTATCTTGCGACAGAGCCGTCAACCCTCGATACTATTAAGGGGAATGATATGTATGGATGGGAAATCAACAAGAATACTCTGGAGCCGCTTACACGTCTCGTGGAAAAGGATGGAAAGCAGGAGCGTGAAGGTGCAGGCGCAGAGAGCTGGGAGCCGAATGAAGACGGAACCGTGTGGACATTCAAGCTGCGCGATAACAAGTGGTCTGACGGACAGGCTGTCACTGCAGCAGATTATGCCTATGGTATTACCCGGACGCTGGATCCGGATGCAGGTTCACCCAACTCTTTCTTTACGGCACCATTTATTAAGAATGGACAGAAGGTCGTAAACGGTGAAGTGGGAGTGGAGGAACTTGGAGTAAAGGCTGTTGATGACAAGACGCTGGAGATTACGCTGGAAGCACCCACACCTTATTTCATGTCTATTACTGACACAAGAGCATGTTATCCGGTACGCCAGGATATCGCAGAAAAATACGGCGAGACATATGGTTCAGAGCTTGAGTCACTGATCTTTAACGGACCGTTTAAAGTAGACAGCTGGACACATAACTCTGAGATCACGCTTGTTAAAAATGACCAGTACTGGGACAAGGACAATGTAAAACTGGATAAGGTTAATTTTGCGATTGTAACGGACTCGAATGCAAGATACAACTCCTTTGAGAGCGGGGCACTTGACACTTCATCTGTAGGTGAGCAGGAGTGGGTAGACCGTTTCGACAAGAAGGAAGGGGTAGAACGTGTAGACACCCATCAGCCGGCTATGCGTTTTGATTTCTTCAATGTAAATGACGAGCTGTTTAAGAACCTGAACATCCGCAAGGCATTTACCCTTGCAGTAGACAGGGAAGACATGGCAAAGACAATCTACCAGGATCTTCATGTTCCGGCATACTGGTGGGTTCCGCAGGCTATTTCCACAGGTGAGAACGGAGAATACCGCGATCAGGTGCCAGGACCGCTTGAGAAGATGGCAAAAGAAGAAGATCCAAAGGAACTCCTGCTGAAAGGTATGGAGGAGCTGGGACTTGGAAGCGATCCGTCCACAATCAATGTAAAATATTCCTTAAGTGCTACGACACAGTGGGCACGTAACTACGGTGAGTATGTACAGCAGAAGTACAAAGAGATCCTTGGCGTTAATATTGAACTGGATTTCAACGAGTGGTCAACCTTCCAGCAGAAGACCAATGGCGGTGAATACCAGATGGCAAACATGGTATGGACTACAGACTATGATGATCCGATGTCCATGATCTCACTCTTCACAACAGAGAATGCAGGCAACATTCCGACAAACTGGTCCAACGAGAAGTTTGACGAGCTGATCGCACAGGCAAGCCGCGAGATGGACGAGACAAAGCGTGTAGAGCTTTACGGACAGGCAGAACAGGTTCTCTTTGAAGAAGGATGCAATATCTGTCCGCTTGTAAACGAGAGAAAGATCTCCTTCCATTATGATTATGTGAAGAATCTGAATGAGCGTGAGACTTCAACTTCCGGACTGAAGTATGTATACATTGAAAAGAAATAGCAACTATTCACGAATTAACAGGAGGCCGCTGTCTTTCTCGGGGCGGCGGCTTTTAGTATCACCTGGGGACAGGGTACTTTCAATCCGGGACGGGGTATTTTTTAAAATACCCCGTCCCGGATTGAAAATCCCCTGTCCCCGGAGAGAAAGGAAGAGAAGAAATGGCAAAATTTATCGTAAAACGTATCGGATATATGTTGGTTACGCTGTTTATTGTTGTTACTGCGACCTTCTTTCTGATGCATAGTATTCCGGGAGACCCGCTGGCACATATGGCGCGGAACCTGCCGGAGCAGACAAGGGAAAATTATTATGAGAAGTATGGGCTTGACAAGTCTACGTCCGAACAGTATCTGATCTTTATGAAGAATCTGGTTACGAAGGGTGATCTGGGAGAGTCTCTGAGATATCCGGGGCGTGAGGTTACGGATACGCTGCTTACGAATGCGTCTGTTTCGGCGCAGCCAGGAGGACTGGCGCTGCTTGCAGGTATTGCGATTGGTATTCTTCTTGGAATTGTGGCAGCCCTTAATAAGAACAGATGGCCGGATTATATCGTTATGTTTATTGCGATTCTCGGAATTACGGTGCCTGTGTTCGTACTGGCGTCAGTACTGCAGTATTTCTTAAGCGTGAAGCTTATGGTTCTGCCGACTACAGGATGGGGAAGCTGGCAGAATGTAGTCCTTCCGGTTATTGTACTTAGCTTTGGTACGATTGCGACCTATGCCCGTTATGTAAAATCCAATATGCTGGATGTCATGGGCCAGGATTATATTCTTACGGCGGAGGCGAAGGGTGTAAGTAAGTTAAATGTAGTGAAGAAGCATGTCCTTAAGAATGCGTTCCTTCCCTGTATGACACTTCTTGTAGGCCAGGTATCCGGAATCTTCACGGGATCCTTCGTAGTAGAGAAGATATTTGGTATTCCGGGACTTGGATTCTATTATATTAATTCGATCAATGACCGTGACTATACAATGATCATCGGTACTACTGTATTTGCGGCGGCGCTGTTCGTGTTTGTCCAGCTGGTCGTTGACATTGCATATAGTATTATGGATCCGAGAATCCGTGTGAAGTAGGAGGAAGAGCAGATGATGGTAAACCACGATGTGACAGATAGGATGGAAAATATACCTGATGAAAAATTTACAATCATCGGGATTGACAAGGATGCCGAAGCCCCCACAAGGCCGAGGGTCGGTTACTGGCGGGATGCATGGAGAAGACTTAAGGAAAATAAGGTGGCATTTGCCGCGCTGATCATTTTGCTGATTCTGGTATTCTTCATTATATTCGGACCTGCAATCAGCGGATATGAGTTTGAGCAGATTGATGCTGACGCGATTAATAAAGGACCGAGCGCCGAGCACTGGTTCGGCACGGACGATCTGGGAAGAGACCTGTTCGCCAGAGTATGGCAGGCAGGACGTGTTTCAATTATTATCGGTATTCTGGGCGCGGTGATCGCCAGCGTTGTAGGAAGTATATACGGCGGTATCGCGGCATATTTCGGCGGGGCTGTGGATGATATTATGATGCGTATCGTAGAGGTGCTTTTAAGTATCCCGTATCTGATTATCGTTATCCTTATTTCGGTTATCACGGACAGTAAGAGCCTGGGAACCATGCTGGTTGCCCTGACGCTTACCGGGTGGTGCGGAATCGCCAGGCTTGTGCGGGGGCAGATGCTTCAGCTGAAGTCACAGGAATATGTACTGGCGGCAAATGCACTGGGTGTTGCCCCCATTAAGATTATTCTGAAGCATATGATCCCGAATACGATCGGAATGATCATTGTTGCCATTACCTTTGACATTCCGGGATATATCTTCTCGGAGGCGTTCTTAAGCTATGTAGGACTGGGAATACAGCCGCCGTCAACAAGCTGGGGCGCTCTTGCTTCGGCAGCGCAGCAGAACTTTATGTTTTACCCGTACCAGCTTATGTTCCCGGCGCTCATGATTGCCCTTACCATGCTTTCATTTACACTGCTTGGTGACGGGCTAAGAGATGCGCTGGACCCGAAATTACGAAAATAGGAGAGACGGTTATGGAAAAAATATTAGAAGTTGAGAATTTGAATGTTTCCTTTAATACATATGCCGGCGAAGTAAAAGCTGTGCGGGGCGTAAGCTTTGAACTCAGCAGAGGTGAGACGCTGGCGTTCGTAGGAGAGTCTGGCTGCGGAAAGACGGTGACGGCAAAATCCATTCTTCGTCTGCTGAAGCCCCCCTTTGCAGTGATCAAGCCGGAATCTAAGATTGTCTGCAACGGGAAAGATGTACTTAAGATGAATAAGAAAGAGCTGTGCGAGTTCCGGGGTGACGAGGTTGGTATGATCTTCCAGGATCCCATGACCTCCTTAAATCCGACGATGACAGTGGGCAAACAGATTATGGAGAGTCTGATGATCCACAAAAAGCTGGATAAGAAGGCGGCAAGAGAAGAGGCCATTAAGATGCTGAAGCTGGTAAATATCCCGAGCCCTGAAAAGAGGATTGACAATTACCCCCATGAGATGTCTGGAGGTATGCGCCAGAGGGTTATGATTGCCATTGCCCTGGCCTGCAACCCGAATGTCCTGATCGCAGATGAGCCCACGACAGCTCTTGATGTGACAATCCAGGCGCAGATCATGGATCTCATGATGGAGCTTAAGACTGAGATGAATACAGCCATTATTCTTGTTACCCATGACCTGGGCGTTGTGGCCAACTTTGCGGACCGCATCCAGGTTATGTATGCAGGAGAGGTTGTGGAGAGAGGTACGACAAAAGAGATCTTTAATGAGAGTAAGCATCCTTATACCTGGGCGCTTCTTAGGTCTGTTCCGAGACTGGGAAGCGAGTCCAAGGAGGAACTCTACGCACTTGGCGGAACGCCGCCGGATCTTCTGCTTCCTCTGAACCATTGCCCGTTTGCAGACAGATGTGAGTATTGCATGCCCATCTGTAAAGAACGCAAGCCGCCGGAGACGGTATTAAGCGACACCCACAAGGTATCCTGCTGGCTCATGCATGAGAAGGCTCCGAAGGTAGAGTCATTTTACGATAGGAGGGATAAGTAATGGGCGAATATATTGTAGAGGCTAAAAATCTGTGTAAATATTTTAAGGCGGGAAAGAACCAGACGCTCAAGGCAGTTGACGGTGTGAATATAAGGCTTAAAAAGGGAGAGACGCTTGGGCTTGTGGGAGAATCAGGCTGTGGCAAGACCACTTGCGGGCGCACCCTTGTGAAGCTTTACGATGCAACGAGCGGAACCGTGCTGTTTGAAGGGAAGGATGTATCGAAGCTCCATGGAAAAGAGCTGCTTGCTTTCCGCAAGGATGCGCAGATTATCTTCCAGGATCCTTACGCATCTCTCGACCCGCGTATGACCATCGGTGAGATTATTACTGAAGGAATGAATGTGCATTTTCATATGTCAGAAAAGGAGAAGGAAGCGAAGGTAAACGAGCTGCTTCATAAGGTAGGTTTAAATGCAGAGTATGCCAACCGTTTTGCCCATGAGCTTTCCGGAGGGCAGAGACAGCGCGTCGGAATTGCCAGGGCTCTTGCAGTGGAGCCGAAGTTTATCGTCTGTGATGAGCCCATCTCGGCTCTTGATGTTTCCATCCAGGCACAGATTGTAAACCTTCTGATCAAGCTTCAGAGAGAAATGGGCCTTACTTATTTGTTTATTTCCCACGATCTGTCTATGGTAAAACACATTTCTGACAGGGTAGGCGTTATGTACTTAGGCTCTATGGTGGAGCTTGCGAGCAACCATGCGCTTTATGATCATCCGGTCCACCCGTATACACAGGCGCTGATCTCGGCTATTCCAGAGGCAGACATGGATGAAGAGGGAACAAAGAAGAGAGTCCACCTTGAGGGTGAGGTGCCAAGTCCCATTAATCCGCCGGCAGGCTGCCGGTTTAAGGCGAGATGCAAGTATGCGAAGGAGATCTGCGGGCAGGAGATGCCGGCATTAAAGGAGGTCGGGCCAGGACATTTTGCTGCATGCCATATGTGCGGAAAGGAAGACTGGTAGATGATGCTTGCAGAGTCATATATAGAAAAAATACTTGACTATGCTGTTTCCTGCGGCGCTGATTACGGGGAGGTATTTTTCGAGGATACAGAGCGGACGAAATTAACACTTATGGATTCCCAGGTTCTGAGATGTGCATGCGGACGGGAGAGCGGCATTGGAATCCGTGTGTTCCGGGGTCTTGAAAGTGAATATCTCTACAGTGCTGATGCAAATGAAAAGAGGGTGTTCGGACTTATGAAAGAGCGCCTGGGAAAAGGAGGCGTTTTCGATAAGAGAACGCCTCTTTCCAGGATAGTGCCCAACTGTATTACCATGCGGGAAACAGCGCCCCGGGACATGGGGATTAAAAGAAAGCTTAATTATCTTAAGGCAGCTGTAGCGGCGGGAAAGAGTGAGGACAGCCGTATTGTGCAGGGACGTGCCTGTTATGTGGACGAGGATCAGCGGGTACAGATTGCAAATACAGAAGGCGTATATGCCCGGGACCGGCGGACACGCTGCAGGATCCGTTTTATGATGGCGGCTGAGGATGAAAGATTCGGAGGCAGACAGATATGCTATGAGGGACCGGGAGCCATGATGGGACCGGAGTATCTTGAGTCCGGAAGGATTGAGGAGCGTGCCAGGAGAGCGGCCAGAAGCGCGGTAAATATGCTGGGAGCACGTCCCTGTCCGGTAGGAAGGATGCCGGTTATTATTGCAGAGGGCTTCGGCGGTCTGTTTTTCCACGAGGCATGCGGACATTCCCTGGAGGGAAGCTCGGTCGCAAATGGCTGTTCCGAGTTCGCGGGAAAGGCAGGAGAGCAGATTGCTTCAGATAAGGTGACACTGGTGGATGACGGCTCGATTGCCGGGGAGTGGGGATCTCTTGGCATTGATGATGAGGGTGTGCTTACCAGGAAGAATGTGCTGATTGAGAAGGGTATTTTAAAGGGATATATGCTGGACCGTCTGAATGCCAGAAGAATGGGTCTTGAGCCTACGGGATCCTCAAGGAGGGAGAACTACCGGTTTGCACCTGTATCCCGTATGACCAATACCTATATTGCGCCGGGGACAGACCGCTTCCAGGATATGCTGGATTCGGTTGAAAAGGGACTTTTTGTGATGGATATTAACGCAGGCTCCGTGGATCCGGTCACAGGAGAATTTAATTTTAATACAGGAGAAACTTATCTGATTGAGAAAGGCAGGATTACCATGCCTCTTACGAGTGCCACTCTGATTGGAACAGGGAGTGAAACGCTGCCCAAGGTCGATATGGTATCGGATCATTTTGCCCTGGAGCAGGGGTACTGCTATGCAGGCAGCGGGCAGCTTCCAATCGGGGTGGGCCAGCCTGCGGTCCGTATTACCGAGATGACAGTGGGAGGAAAGGAATTATGACAGATGTCTGGAAAGATCCGGAAATCATAGATTTTGTAAGATGGCTTAAGGTGCAGGGATTCAGGAATGTGCGGCTTTTTATCAGCAGCAGACAGTCCCTTCTCCTCTCTGTTCAGTGTCAGAGACTTAAGAGTTATGAATATGGAAATACGGGAATATATTTTGTGGAAGCTTCCTGGGAGGAAAGCTACTGCTGTGCCTACACGGATTCTCTGAAGGACAGGGAGGGCATTCGAAGAAAGCTTACTGGGACGGCCGGGATTTTTGACGGCCGGGATTTGCCGGAGGATATCATAGAGAGCAGGGACTACCGGGGACAGAGGTGGCGTGAGATTGACAGAGATAAGACACTTCATATTTTAAAATGCGCGGAGGCAGCGGCCCTTTCCAGCAAGACGGTGGATTTTGTGGAGGTGTGCGAGTACCGGCAGTATGAGGAGACGGTCACCCTGATTGATGGGAATATGAATTATCTTACGGACGATGACGGGGACTTAAGCTTTACAGTACGGGTTATTGCAAAGGAAGGGGGTTCTGTGGCGGCTTCCACAAAACTTGGAATTGTGAAAGCACAGGATCAGGATGCATTCCTTAAAACTGCCTGTAGTCTGGCAGAGCGGGCGGCAGAATACGCAGGTTACGCTCTGCATGCAGAACGGATTCCTTCGGGAACTTATCCGATTGTCCTGGAAAACTGTGTGATGGCAGAGCTTACCGGGCATTACCTTCCGGTATTTTACGGGGAAAATCTTACTCATCATACGAGCGCCCTTGCAGGAAAAAAGGGAGAGCAGGTGGGCTGCAGGCTGTTAAGGCTTATAGAGGATCCTTTCAGTGTGATGGGAACGAGGCGGCGGCGGATTGATGACGAGGGGATGCCGGTCTCTGAAAAGGTACTCCTGGAAAAAGGTGTATTCAAGGGTATTCTGTATAATAAAAAGAGTGCGGCGCAGGCGGGAGTAAAAAGTACCGGAAATGGATTTAAGCCGGATGCGGCGGCAGATAGCGGGACAAGTGCCACGAATGTGATCCTTCTGTCTGAGGGGGAGACCTTTTCACGCAGAGAGATGCTTGAGGCATGTGAGGGAGGTATTTACATCACTCAGATTGAGGGAATGTTCGCCGGGGCTGACACAGAGAGCGGGGATTTCTCTCTTCTTGCCTGCGGGAACCGGATTGTGGATGGCCGGGTGTCGTCGGCCGTGAACCAGTTTACTATATCAGGAAATATCTGCGGGCTGTGGAGGGACATTGAGATGATTGGAGATGATCCGGTGTACCGGCTGTCTGGCAGCGCCTGTGCGGTGAGCCCGACGGTGAAGGTGAAGAGCCTTATGGTGTCCGGGTAATTTTTTTCACCTGTACGGTAGGTTGGAGACTTTTTAGAGGCTCCAACCTACCGTACAGGTGGAACTTTTTATTATTTCCTTATTATTTCCTTATAATTTCCACTTATGCTTAAGATACAGGCATCGGATACACGTAGGTATGAGCCTTTATGCCAACGCCTGTACTACCTAGAGCAATTTTCAAACACGATCTAGAGAAATAAGGAGGAAATCATATGAATCAACACATCTTAGAAACAAAGTGTCTTACGAAAACATTTCACAAGCATCATGCTGTCAGCAATCTTTCCATGAGTGTGCCCCGGTGTAGTGTTTACGGGCTTCTTGGCCCTAATGGGGCCGGGAAATCCACACTCTTAAAAATGATGACAGGAATTCTGCGCCCTACAGAAGGCCGGATTCTCTTTGACGGTCATGAGTGGAGCCGGAGAGATCTTGCACGGATCGGTGCATTAATTGAGACTCCGCCGATCTATGAGAATCTGACGGCATGGGAAAATCTGAAGGTTCGTTCCCTGCTTCTGGGAATACCGGATAAGCGGATCTGGGAGGTGCTTAACCTGGTAGACCTGTCTGGTACGGGAAAGAAAAGGTCCGGGGCATTTTCTTTGGGAATGAAACAAAGGCTGGGGCTTGGGATCGCGCTTCTTGCACATCCAGACCTTCTAATTCTAGATGAGCCCCTGAATGGACTGGATCCTGTCGGAATCAGGGAGCTTCGGGCACTGATCAGAAGGTTTCCTGAGGAAGGAATCACTGTGATTGTATCAAGTCACATCTTAAGTGAAATCGGGCAGACTGCAGACTATATCGGAATTATGGCAGACGGCGTGCTTGGATTTCAGGGGGAGATGCCAGAAGACGGGCATCTGGAGCAGTTGTTCATGGAAGTGGCGGGAAGAAAGGGGGCTTATTCATGTTAAGAAAATGCTATCAGGCCGAGGTATTAAAGAACCGTCACACGATGGCAGCAAAGCTTGCAGTACTCATGCCAGTTACCGTTGTCCTTCTTGCATCGGTGCTTACGAAGAACTATGTGGTGATTGACTGCTATAACTGGTGGTATGTGGGGATTCTGCCTGCCTGTGTGGCGCTAGTTACAGGTATTGTGGATGCAAAAGAAAAGAGACAGAAAAACCGGAATATTTTAAGTCTGCCCATAGATATGAAAACGATCTGGGATGGAAAGGTTGTGTACGGAATCCGGATGCTTGCGGTTTCCCTTGCTGTTCTTGGCACGATTACCCTTTTCGTATGGTTCCTTTTCAGAAATCTGCTCCATATGGAATTTCCTGTTGAGATTAGCGCGTCCAGGCAGGTTGCGGGAGCGGCTGTCCTGCTTGTGACCAGTCTGTGGCAGGTTCCGTTTTGTCTGTTTTTGCAGCAGATTGCCGGGAATGGGGCGGCTCCTCTTATCCATGTGGCAGTTTACGGGTGTATGGCATGTACAGTTTCCTTAAAGCCATATTTTATGCTTGTGCCAGGAGGAATTTCAGCAAGGCTTATGTGCTGTATATTAGGTGTTCTTCCGAATGGCCTCGTGGCAAGGCCCGGAAGTGACACCTATCTGCCGGAGCTTGTCAGCATCCGTGCAGTACCTGTTGGAATTCTAAGCTCTCTGATATGGTTCTTTTTGCTGTGGCAGGCCGGCAGATGGTGGTTTGGGAAGCGGGTGATGGAATAGATGCGGGAATTGTTAAGGCTAGTACATTCTGAGTTTTATAAGATGAGGCACACGATATTTTTCTGGCTTCATCTGCTCCTTCCGGTATTTGGAATTCTGCTTTTTTTGTGTTATTATAGTGTCAGTCCCCATAAGTGGGAGAGTGAGGTTTCCGGTTACATTACAGTTCTTACGACAGCCCTTCCCCTTATTATCAGTATTGTGTGTGCCCAGAGTATTTCGCCGGAGGAAGGGAACCATTTTCTGGTATTTCTTGGAACGGCGGTAAAAAGGAGGAATTCGGTTCTGGCCAAATGGTTTATGGTATATTGTGCAGGGCTTATGGCAATATCACTGGCGGTTGGCGGTTTTATGGCGGGATATAGTCTTCTTCTTAAGAGAGTCCGTTTTGACGTCAGATTCTGCTTTACCTTGATTCTTCTTATGTGGCTTGGCAGTATGGGTCTGTATGTCCTCCATATTTTCTTGAATCTATGGAAGCCCCGGAGCATTTCCATCGGCATCGGGGCTGTAGAATCGGTTGTATCGGCCCTTATGCTTACCGGCCTTGGGGATGGAATCTGGCAGTTTTTTCCCTGTGCGTATGCCGGCCACTGGGAAGGCTTTTATATCCGGTATTACCTGGAAGGAAGTCTGCCTGTGACAGGGGAGGCGGTAAAAGTTCTGCTTTTTATAAACGGGACAGTGACGGCGGGCATTGTTCTGGCTGCAATGGCGGGATTTCATTTTTATGAAGGAAGGCGGATCCATGATTAGAATACTGGCGGTTGATGATGAAAAGGGAATATTGAGGCTGATAAAGAATGCATTAGAAAAAGAGGGTTATGAGGTGACGGCAGTGGAGCATCCAGATCAGGTAAGCAGGCTGGCGCTTCAGGATTACCAGCTGATTCTTTTGGACGTCATGATGCCGGGAAAGGACGGGTTTACCCTGTGTGAGGAAATCCGGGAGCTGACGGACTGTCCTATCCTGTTCCTGACGGCAAAGACCGGAGAGCAGGATCTGATGCGGGGACTCGGACTTGGCGGTGATGATTATATCGCCAAGCCTTTCGGTATCGGCGAGTTAAGGGCACGTGTGGCGGCTCATCTCCGGAGAGAGAGAAGAGAAAAGAAGAATGCGGTATCTGTAGGCGGTATAAGCTTTCACCTCAAGGCAAAACAGGCATTTTACAGAGAGAAGGAGCTGGAGCTTACGAAAAGTGAGTATGCCATCTGCGAATATCTTGCTATGAACCATGGACAGGTATTCTCAAAGGAACGCATCTATGAGGCAGTGTTCGGCTATGATGGTGATAGTGATAATTCCGTCATTACGGAGCATGTGAAAAATATCCGGGCAAAATTAAAAAGGGTTCATCTTGACCCGGTTGAGACCGTATGGGGGATAGGATACAGATGGAAATCAGAAAAAGACGGACACTGACGGGTCTCTTCATAAAATATATCTGTATATATAGTGTAAGTACAATTTTGCTCGTTCTTTTTATGCTTTTCGTATTTAATCTGCTGGTTAATATGGGAGTAGTACTTCCCGCCAATTATATGGAACGGCAGATTAATGAAAACGAGAATAAAATTGTAAGCTCAGAAAGGGTCAAAGAGGATCTGCTTCCTGCAGGAAGCTTTTACGGAGTATATAGCATTTCCGGTGATTTCCTGTATGGAAATCTGAAAAAGGATGAATACGGGCCGGCATGGCAGGCTTATGAAAGCAATAACACTTTTGCAGACGGCGGCGGAATATACCGGTTCCTTTTGAGGAATAATGAAGAGGTCTGCATTGTAAAATACAAGATTAAGTCCCAGGCAACAAATGAATTTTTACGGAATCATTTTCCGTCGCCGGATTTTTGTATTCTGATCCTGTTTTTTGCACTGTTTCTGCTGCAGACGATACTGATCTCAAGGCATTTTGCACGGTCAATAGCGAAACGGCTTAAGGTGCTGGGAGAGGTGACAGAAAAGATCCGCTGCCATGATCTGGAGATCGGAGACACGCATTCCGATATCCGTGAAATTGACCAGGTGCTCGTGTCCCTGTCCAGTATGGGAAAGGCATTAAAGGAGTCCCTGAATGAACAGTGGACAATGGAAAAACAGAAGAAGGAACAGATTGCGGCCCTTGCTCATGATATCAAGACCCCTCTGACTGTAATTAAGGGAAATGCAGAGCTGTTAAGTGAAGAGGCGCTAAAGCCCTCTGGCAGGGAGTATACGGGATATATCAGGGAGAACGCGGCAGAGATCGAAAATTACCTCCTGCTCCTTCAGGATATGATTCTGTCAGAGGACACTCGGGCACAGGAGACAATGATTTTTGCAACAGAACTGGCGGATCAGCTCATTTCCAGGGCAGAGACACTGGCATCAGGATACTCCGCCGGACAGATCTCGGTAGAAGTAAAGAAATCCCCTTTTCTGTCCGGAGAGATTAGCTGTGACATCAGGCAGATAAAGCGGGCATGGGATAATATTCTTGGCAATGCCCTTGAATATACACTGGAGGCAGACCGCCTGCAAGAGGGAGCCCCTGGGATCTGTCTGCCAATACTGATCACCATGGAAAAAACAGAGCACTTAGGGGAATCTTACCTGGCCGCAGGAATTACTGACCGGGGAGACGGCTTTACAGAAGAAGATCTGATCCATGCAGCCAGTCAGTTCTATCAGGGAGACAAAAGCCGTCACAAGAAAATTCACAGAGGACTGGGACTTTATACTGCTTCCAGTTTTGCCGTACGCCAGGGCGGGAGGCTCCTGCTAGAAAACAGTCAGGAAGAAGACTACGGCGCCCGGGTGACCCTTATGCTGAAGCTTAAAGTTTAAAGCGGAAATCACTTCATTCACGCAATATTCATTGCGTCTGCGCTAAAAATCTGTTACGATAGGCTCAGAAAGGAAGTGAGCATATGATAATGAAGGACAGTTATATTACGATCGCATGGCTGGTGCTTTTGATCATCCTTCTGATCATTGAGATCATCACAGTAGGGCTTACGAGCATCTGGGCGGCAGGCGGTGCACTGGCGGCACTGGTACTGAATCTCCTGGATATATCGCTTCTGTGGCAGGTTGTGGTGTTCTTCATTGTAACCTTCGTGCTCCTGTACTTTACCAGGCCGTTTGCCATACGTTTTATCAACACCCGGAGGGAGAAGACGAACTACGAGGGCATTATCGGCAAGACCATCCGCATAGCAGAGACGGTAGACAACATCAGTCAGACCGGAATGGCAGTTGTGAATGGCCAGGAATGGACGGTGAGGGCAGAGAAGGAAAACGAAATCCTGGAACCAGGGACGCTGGCCAAGGTAGTCAACATTGCAGGCGTTAAGTTAATTGTAAGAAAGTATGAGGAGGAATAGGAATGAGTGCATTTAGTGGATTTATTGGTTTAATTGTTGTAATGGTAGTGGTGCTGATTGTTTTGATGCTTTTGATCTCCTGTATCAAGATTGTTCCCCAGGCGAGGGCTATGGTCGTAGAGCGTCTCGGCGCATACCAGGCGACCTGGAGCACAGGACTTCACTTCAAGGTGCCGATTATCGACCGGGTTGCAAGAAAGGTTGACTTAAAGGAGCAGGTAGTAGACTTTGCACCTCAGCCGGTGATTACAAAGGATAACGTTACCATGAGAATTGACACAGTTGTATTCTATCAGATTACAGACCCGAAGATGTTCTGCTATGGCGTTGCAAATCCCATCATGGCAATTGAGAATCTGACTGCAACAACGCTTCGTAACATTATTGGTGATCTGGAGCTTGACCAGACGCTGACCTCAAGAGAGACAATTAATACGAAGATGCGGGCTTCCCTTGATGTTGCCACCGACCCATGGGGAATTAAAGTAAACCGTGTGGAGCTTAAGAATATTATTCCTCCGGCAGCGATCCAGGATGCCATGGAGAAGCAGATGAAGGCGGAGCGTGAACGCCGTGAAGCAATCCTGAGGGCAGAAGGCGAGAAGAAATCCACGATTCTTGTTGCGGAAGGTAATAAGGAATCCGCAATTCTGGATGCAGAGGCTGAGAAGCAGGCAGCGATCCTCCGTGCCGAGGCACAAAAAGAAGCCAAGATCCGCGAGGCAGAAGGTGAGGCAGAGGCGATTCTTAAGGTGCAGCAGGCAAATGCAGACGGTATCCGCTTCCTCAAGGAGGCAGGCGCGGACCAGGCAGTCCTTACCATCAAGAGCCTGGAGGCATTCGAAAGAGCCGCAGACGGGCAGGCAACGAAGATTATCATTCCTTCAGAGATCCAGAATCTTGCCGGACTGGTAAAGAGCGCAAAAGAGGTTATAGAGGGATAGTACAGCGGGATACTGCTCTGAAAAAGAGAGGAGGGGCGGCATGATACATGTATTGATTTTGGAGGATGATCATGTTTCAAGAGAGGCGCTTTCCAGGATTTTAGCCGAATACCAGACAGGAATCAGCGTGCATGCCGCCTCCACTTATGAGGAGGCAAAGAAACTGCTGGGCCAGGAGATCCGGTACGATCTGTTTCTTCTAGATGTGAACCTGGGAGGAGAGAACCGGGAAGATATCGGCGGCATTCTGTTTGCCAGAGAGATCAGGGAGCAGTTCCGGTATACTTTTACCCCGATTGTCATGATCACGGCAATCGGGGCTTTGGAGATGCAGGCATACCGGGAGCTTCACTGTTATCAGTATATTATGAAGCCTTTTTCATCTGGGCAGGTCCAGGAGGTTGTGAAGAAGGTGCTGGAGAAGGAAAGACAGAAGCAGCCTCCCTTCATAATTGTAAAAAGGGACGGCGTCAATTACCAGGTAAAATGTGAGGATATCCGCTACATAGAGGCCATTCACAGGGGCATCCGCCTTCATCTGAAAAGCGGAAACTGGGATATTCCATATACGACTCTTAAGCAGATTCTTTTAAAGGTTCCAGAGGGTATGTTTCAGCAGTGCCACCGGATCTATGCAGTAAACCGGAGCGAGGTAGAATACTATGACACTGTGAACCGCATCGTGAAGCTTAAGGATTGTGGGGATGTGATTGAGATCGGCGTAACATACAAGGCAGAGATTGGGAGGCTTTTAAGTGATTAGCTGGGTAAGAAGATTTTTATACCGTATCTTTTGTGTAATTGCCATGCTGGTATCCGTCTATCTGATTGTAGACTTCCAGATCAGCGGCACATTTGATTACCGCGTATTCATCATGTTTCTTCTCCTCACAGTAGTCGAGATCTGGGGGCTCATAGACTGGCGAAGGAATTATCTTCTCATGAAGCAGAAGGAATCCGAATTAAAGCTATACCAGCATTATATCCAGCCGCTTGAGGAGTTGGTAAAGGAGATTCGCGCCAGGCAGCATGAATTCGATAACCATATGAATGCCATCCTGAATATGCACCTGACAGTAGGAGACTATGACGGGCTTGTGGCATGTCAGTCCTCCTATATTACAGAGATTATCAGGGACGATGAGACCAGAAGCTATCTGCCTCTTCTCAGAATCAGCGATAAGGTGCTGGCAGGATTCCTCTACAGTAAGATTGTCCGTGCACCGGCTTATGTAAAGACGGAAGTGGAAGTAAAAAGCCTGGAGATCATATCCGGGATCTCAGAGCATCATCTGATTGAGATTGTAGGAACCCTGGTGGACAATGCTTACGAAGCGTGCAGCAGAGAAAGAAATCATGTACGCATGCAGCTGGATTCAGAGGATGACCATCTGGTCTTCATCATCAAAAACCAGGTTCAGAATATCAGTATGGACAACCTGCAGAAATTTTTCGAGAAAGGCTACTCCACAAAGAGCAGGGAAGGAGACCGGGGACTAGGGCTCTATAACGCAAAAGCCTTGATTGAACGCTATAAAGGGACCATCACCGTGAGCCAGGATAAAGAGCAGGAACAGAACTATCTGACGATCATGGTAAATATTTAAAATTGGGGACGGGGCAATTCTAAAATTGCCCCGTCCCCAACATGTTTTTATTTGCGGTAGAGAGCATAAGTTTCAGTCTGTTGAGCTGATTTACTTCACTTGCTCCCGGGTCGTAATCTATGGCAACAATGTTGGAGTGCGGATAACGTCTTCGAAGCTCTTTGATTACCCCTTTGCCGACTACATGGTTCGGCAGGCAGGCGAAGGGCTGGGTACATACGATGTTCGGCGCGCCGCTGTGAATCAGCTCCAGCATCTCGCCGGTCAGAAACCAGCCTTCTCCGGTCTGATTTCCTAGAGACACAATCTCGGATGCCATCTTTCCAAGGTGACGGATATCTGCAGGGGCATCGAAGCGGCTGCTTTCCTGAAAGGCCTGGGAGGCAGGCGCCCGGAACCATTCGAGTGCCCGGATTCCAAGGTTTGCCATGGCTGCCTTGGATTTCTTAAAGCCAAGCTTTTCTACTTTAAAGTTCTGATTATAGAAGCAGTAAAAGAGAAAATCCAAAAGATCCGGAACCACTGCTTCTGCACCTTCACTTTCCAGTGTTTCTACCAGATAGTTGTTGGCTGCCGGGAGGAATTTTACAAGGATTTCCCCCACAACACCGACACGGGGTTTCTGTATATCCAAAAGCTCTATATTATGGTCAAAATCTCCGATAATATCCCGGCACAGCTTCTTGAAGCGGCGTCTGGACGGGTAGCCTTCTGACAGGAATTTCTGGCATACCTTTTTCCATTTTTCATGCATGGCATTTACAGAGCCGGGTACTGCCTCATAGGGTCGCAGCCGGTACACACATTTCATAAAAATGTCGCCGAGGATGACAGCGTAAATACCTCTGAGCAGGAGAAGCGGCGTAAGCTTAAAACCCGGATTGCCCTCCAGTCCGCTTAAGTTAATGGATATGACAGGAATGTGTTCATATCCGGCTTTTTTAAGCGCCCGTCTGATGAAACCTATGTAGTTGGAAGCACGGCAGCCCCCTCCGGTCTGGCTGATGATGACTGCAATCTTGTCGGTATCGTATTCGCCGGAAAGAATGGCTTCCATAATCTGCCCGACTACCATAAGAGAAGGGTAGCAGGCATCATTATTTACATATTTTAATCCCACATCTACCGCCCGCTTATTGTCATTGGGGAGAACCTTAATCCGGTAGCCCGACGCAGAAAATGCCGGTTCCAGAAGCTCAAAATGAATCGGGGACATCTGTGGGCAAAGGATAGTGTAATCCTTTCGCATCTCCTGGGTAAAGGCAACCTTGGTAATGGCAGAGGAATGGATGGCACGGGGCTCTTTTCTCTGCTCCCTTACGCGGATTGCAGCCAGGAGGGAACGCACACGGATTCTTGCGGCGCCTAGATTATTTACCTCATCTATTTTAAGAGAAGTGTAAATCTTGTCAGAGCCGGTCAGAATATCAGCCACCTGGTCGGTGGTGACGGCATCTAACCCGCAGCCGAAGGAATTCAGCTGGATTAAGTCCAGATTATCCTTTGTCTTTACAAAATTAGCCGCCGCATACAGACGCGAATGGTACATCCACTGGTCCATAACATTAAGTGGGCGCTCTGCCGGATGGAGGTGGGAAATGGAATCCTCCGTCAGCACGGCGATATTGTAGGAGTTTACAAGCTCCGGGATGCCGTGATTCACTTCCGGGTCAATATGATAGGGCCGGCCGGCAAGGACAATCCCCCGGTTTCCGGTCCGGTCCAGGTATTCCACGGTCTCCTCGCCTTTACGGCGCATATCTGCACGGCAGCTTTCAAGCTCTGTCCATGCGGCATGCACCGCAGACCGGATCTCGCCGGCAGACAGGGAGAATTTTTCGGAAAGCTCCTGGATGAGCCGGGAGGAGATGGTCTCCTCATTTTTCAAGGAGAGGAACGGGTGAATAAAATCTACCTCTCCGTGCACGATTGTATCAATATTATTTTTAATATTCTCCGGATAGGAGGTTACAATGGGGCAGTTGTAGTGGTTGCTGGCATCCGCAAACTCATTTCTCTCATAAGGAATACTTGGGTAAAAGATATGCTGGATTCCTTTATTTATGAGCCACTGCACATGTCCATGGGCGAGCTTTGCCGGATAACACTCGGATTCACTGGGAATGCTGTCAATACCAAGCTCATAGATCTTTCTCGTGGATGCAGGAGAAAGAACTACACGAAAGCCCAGGGTATGGAAGAAGGTAAACCAGAACGGATAGTTCTCATACATATTCAGTACGCGGGGAATACCGATCGTTCCCCGTTTTGCCTCCTCCTCCCTAAGGGGCGTATAGTCAAAATAGCGTTTCAGCTTATATTCAAACAAATTAGGCAGATGATTTTCTGATTTTTCCTTTCCAAGGCCTCGCTCGCAGCGGTTCCCGGTAATAAACTTTCTGCCTCCGCTGAAATGATTGATGGTCAGCCGGCAGTTGTTTGTACATCCCCGGCACTTGGTCATGGTGGCGGAATACTGCAGGGATTCAATATCTTCAATAGAAAGCATGGTAGAGCCTTCACATTCCTGATAACGTTCCCGGGCAATCAGGGCTGCTCCGAAGGCTCCCATGATTCCTGCAATATCCGGACGGATCACCTGGCAGCCGGCAATTTTTTCAAAGCTTCGCAGGACGGCGTCATTATAAAAAGTACCGCCCTGCACCACAATGTGGCTTCCAAGCTCGGAGGCATCCGACACTTTGATCACTTTAAATAAGGCATTTTTTATGACAGAATAGGCAAGGCCTGCAGAAATATCTGCAACTGCGGCCCCCTCTTTTTGTGCCTGCTTTACCTTGGAGTTCATGAAAACGGTACAGCGTGTGCCCAGGTCAATCGGATGGCTTGCAAAGATTGCCTCATGGGCAAAATCCTCTACCGAATAATTCAGCGATTTGGCAAAGGTTTCAATAAAAGAGCCGCAGCCCGAGGAGCAGGCCTCATTGAGCTGGACGCTGTCTACCGTCTGATTTTTAATCTTAATGCACTTCATATCCTGCCCTCCAATGTCCAGGATGCAGTCTACATCAGGCTCAAAGAAAGAGGCCGCATAATAATGTGATACCGTCTCCACTTCCCCTTCATCAAGAAGAAGAGCCGCCTGAATCAGAGCCTCGCCGTAGCCGGTGGAACAGGAGTGTACGATCTCGACCTCTTCCGGAAGCTGACTGTAAATATCTTTGATGGCACGGATGGTAGTACCAAGAGGATCCCCTTCATTATTCTGATAAAAGGAATATAGAAGCGTTCCGTCCCCGCCTACAAGCGCAGCCTTTGTGGTAGTGGAGCCTGCATCAATTCCAAGAAAAGCCTTTCCTTTATAAGACGCAAGATCCTTAAAAGGAACCTGGTGCTTTGCATGACGGTTTTTAAAGGAATGGTAATCCTCCTCTGTGGCAAAGAGTGGTTCCATGCGGTCTACCTCAAAGTCCATCTTGATCTTCCGGTCAAGACGGTTCTGCATTTCCTGGAGAGGAACACGCAGATCCTTTTTTGAATTCAATGCAGAGCCGATGGCGGCAAACAGATGGGAATGGTTCGGGGCGATGGTATGCTCGTCATCCAGCTTCAGGGTACGGACAAAGGCCTCCTTTAGCTCAGATAAGAAATGGAGGGGACCGCCGAGGAAGGCAACGTGTCCCCGGATGGGCTTTCCACAGGCAAGACCGCTGATAGTCTGATTTACCACGGCCTGGAAGATGGAAGCTGCCAGATCTTCTTTGGCAGCCCCCTCATTAATCAGGGGCTGGATATCGGTCTTTGCAAATACGCCGCATCTTGCTGCAATCGGGTACATGGCTTTATATTTTTTTGCATAATCATTCAGTCCGGAAGCATCCGTCTGGAGGAGGGATGCCATCTGGTCAATAAAGGAGCCGGTGCCTCCGGCGCATACGCCGTTCATGCGCTGCTCCACATTCCCGCCCTCAAAGTAGATTATCTTGGTATCCTCGCCTCCCAGTTCAATGGCAACATCTGTCTGGGGGGCATAGTCCTGAAGTGCTGTGGATACTGCAATTACTTCCTGTACAAAGGGGACTCCAAGATGCCTGGCAAGTGTAAGGCCTCCGGAACCGGTAATAACAGGAGATGCAGTCACAGTTCCAAGTTTATAAATCGCGCGTCCTAAAAGGTCTGACAGGGTCTCCTGAATATTTGCAAAATGTCTCTCATAATCGGAAAATACCACTTCATTGCCGGAATCCAGTAAAGCAATCTTCACTGTCGTGGAACCAATATCAATTCCAAGAGTATATAGCTCTTTCCTGCTCATAATATATGTACTCCTTTTTGTTATTACAAATATGATGTAAGCATCAAAAGGTATTTTGACGCTTCTGATACACGGATTGTTCCATGCTTACGCACTCTCACAATCCTAAAACACCTCGAATCCGCTCATTTTTCTACGAAAAATGGCTACTTCCCGGTGTTTTACGCGTCGGGGAGTCATGCTTTTTCATGCAAGCATGAAACGCATGACTTTTTTACGCTTGTATCATAAATATTGAACTGTTACATTATACGACAAATAATGCAAAAATACAATTCTCAAATTATTGCCAAAATATTAAATCTGCGTAAAAAGTATGCAATCTTTTACGGCAGAATTGACAAATAATACTTGAAAAGGTAAAATTAATGGAGCAACAAAAATGAGGCTGCAAAATAACTGCAGCAAAAAGAGAACAGGGAGTATGCGTATGAATTGGTTAGATAAGCTGGAACGGAAATTTGGCAGATATGCCATACCGAATCTGATGTACTATATTATTATTCTTTATGGGATTGGCTTTGTACTTGATTTGTTCAATCCCGAGTTTTATAGCAGGTATCTGTGCCTTGATATGGGGGCTGTTTTCAAGGGGCAGGTGTGGAGACTTGTTACCTTTATAATAGAAGCGCCATCCGACAGTTTGATTTTTATCCTGTTTGCACTGCATCTGTATTATATGATTGGGATGGAGCTTGAGCGGGCATGGGGAACATTCCGGTTTAATGTGTATTTTTTCTCGGGCGTGTTTTTCCATATTCTTGCGGCGCTTCTTGTTTATATTGTGACAGAAATTTCACTACCCATGAGTGTGTGGTACTTGAATATGTCCCTGTTTTTTGCGTTTGCAGCCCTGTATCCGAATATGGAATTCCTGCTGTTTCTGATTCTTCCGGTTAAGGTAAAGTGGCTTGCCCTTCTTGACGGACTTTATTTTGCCTACGGGATTCTGCAGGCGTTTTTACCGGCCTATGGCGGCGGCATGTTCGGGATTATGTATAAGGCGAATGCGGCGGCGGCATTTGTGTCCCTGCTTAACTTCCTGATCTTTTTCCTGGGGTCAAGGAATCTGCGTCCCTACAGCCCGGGACAGGTAAAGAGAAAGAGGGAATTTAAAAAGAATATCCGCAAGGCATCTAAGCCTGTGAACTATGGCGGCGGTGCATCGCATAAATGTGCAGTATGTGGCCGGACAGACCTGGATGATCCCAGTCTGGAATTCAGGTATTGCTCAAAGTGCAATGGAAATTATGAGTATTGCCAGGAGCACCTGTTTACACACACTCATGTTAAATAAATTAGAAAGGAACAGACGAGATGAAAAAAACGAAGATTATCTGTACGATGGGACCGAACTCTGACAACGAGGAGGTACTAAGAAGCCTTGTGCGCGGCGGGATGGATATTGCCAGGTTTAATTTTTCGCATGGCACCCATGAAGAGCAGAAGGCAAGGATGGACATGTTAAAAAGGATCCGGGACGAGGAGAAGAAGCCTGTCGCAATCCTTCTGGATACCAAAGGGCCGGAGATCCGTACCGGAGTCTTAAAGGAAGGAAAGAAGGTGCATCTGGAGGACGGCGCTCTCTTTACTCTTACGACAGAGGAGATCGAAGGTGATGAAAACAAGGTCTTTATTACCTATCCGGGTCTTGTAGAGGATGTGCAGATCGGAAGCCGGATTCTGATTGATGATGGTCTGATTGAGTTAAAGGTGAAGAATAAAAAGGGGCCGGAGATTATCTGCGGAGTTATCAATGGCGGTGAGCTGGGAGAGAGAAAGGGTGTGAACGTTCCGGATGTTCCGGTAAGGCTTCCGGCGATTACAGATAAGGACAGGGAGGATATCCGGTTTGGCGTTGAGCAGAAGATTGATTTTATTGCAGCATCTTTTGTCCGGAATGCAGAGTGTATTCTGGAGATCCGTTCCTTCCTGAAATCCTGCGATGCGCCGTACATACCGATTATTGCCAAGATTGAGAATGGAGAAGGGATTAAGAATATTGACGAGATTATCCGCTGTGCGGACGGGGTCATGGTGGCAAGAGGAGACCTTGGCGTGGAGATCCCGGCAGAGGAGGTTCCATATCTCCAGAAGATGATGATACAAAAATGCAATGATAATTATAAACCAGTTATTACAGCGACCCAGATGCTGGATTCTATGATGCGCAATCCCCGTCCTACAAGGGCTGAGGTTACGGATGTGGCGAATGCTGTCTATGACGGGACGGATGCGGTTATGCTCTCGGGAGAGACAGCGGCCGGCAAGTATCCGGTAGAGGCACTCCGTATGATGGTGCATATCGTAGAAAATACAGAAGAGCACCTGGATTATAAGACTATGCTTCAGAAGGCTGAGGAGCATCATTTAAAGAGTGCATCAAGCGCCCTTGCCCATGCAACCGTGACTACAGCGGAGAATCTCCAGGCAAAATGCATTATCACTCCGACTGTATCCGGGGCAACAGCGAGAGTCGTATCAAAGTTTAAACCAAAGACGGAGATTATTGGGATGTCCCCGAGCGAGGCGACGCTTAGGAGAATGCAGATCTACTGGGGCGTAAGGCCGCTGAAGTCAATCGAAGCAGGCTCAACAGACGAGATCTGTAACAGTGCGCTGGATTTGGTCTGTGCCAAGCAGCTTGCAGAGACCGGAGATGTAGTAGTGCTGACAGCGGGAATTCCTTCCCCTACAATAGGCGGATACAAGACAGGCGTCAGCAATATGATGAAGATTACAGTAGTAGAATAACAGGATGGATGAGCAGAAGATGATGAATCGAGATTGGGAAAGCTTTGGCGAGGAGATTCGAAAGAATGTCCAGGATGCCATTGACGCACAGGATTTTAACAGACTGAATCAGAGAGTGACAGATACGGTCAACAGTGCCGTGGAAGGGATTACGAAAACCATAAGGAATGCAGGGAGTGCAGCCCGCAGACCGATGAATCCACACTGCAGAGAGACAAAGTCCGAAGCTTATGTGCAGCCAAAGCCGGCAGAGCTTTACCGGGGAGTCACATCTGTAAATGCAGGAGGAACGGCACTTGCGATTACCGGAGGAGTAATGGGAGGAGTGTTCCTCCTCCTTTTTGTGGGCTTTGCCCTGGGAGCATGGATAAATGAGATTCACAATACAGGCTATATTATTGCCATGGCGGTCTTTCTGGTTCTTGGGACAGGCGGTGCTGTCCTGGGGCGTTGGGGGAGTGTTCTGAAAGGACGTGTGAGGCGGTTCCGGTCCTATATCAGAATTCTTGGACAAAGAGAATACTGCAATGTCAGGGAGCTTGCAGACGGAATTAATAAGAACCCGAAGTATGTATTAAAGGATCTGGAGCAGATGCTCCAGAAGGGGTGGTTTAGGCAGGGACATCTGGACGGACAGAGAACCTGTCTTATTGTAAGTCATAACATGTACGGACAGTATCTGAAGCTTGAAGAGGACAGGAAGAGGAGCGAAGAAGACAAAAAAGCCGCCATACTCGAAAAAGAACAGAAAAACTTAAGACAGCAGGAGGAAAACGGCAGGCTTTCCCCGCAGGTCAGAAAAGTGATTGAGGCGGGAGATGCTTATGTGGAGAAAATCCGGGCATGCAACGATGCGATTCCAGGGGCAGAGATTTCCGCAAAAATCTCCCGTATGGAGACAGTCATTGACCGCATTTTTGACCGTGTGGAGCAGAATCCAGAGGCTGTGGACGATATCCGCCGGATGATGGATTACTATCTTCCTACAACCATTAAGCTGTTAGAGGCGTATCAGGAACTTGACGCCCAGCCGGTTGACGGCGCAAACATACGCTCCTCCAAGGAGGAGATTGAAAAGACACTGGATACACTGAACACGGCGTTTGAGAAGCTTCTGGACAGTTTGTTCCAGGATACGGCGTGGGATGTATCCTCGGACATTTCCGTGCTTCGGACTATGCTTGCGCAGGAAGGACTTACAGAGGACGGATTAAGAAAGGAGAGATTATGAACAATGAATTTGAGAATTTTTCGGCAGTGCCAGAACTGACATTAGAGCCCTTTAAGGAGGAGGAACAGTTACCGGCTGTTGAGGAAAAGCAGAACGAGATTTTTAACGATGATATTCTGTCAGCGGAAGAGAGACGGGCTGTAGATGCGTTTGCAACGAAGATTGATCTTACGGATTCAACAGCAATTCTACAGTTCGGCGCCGGGACACAGAAAAAAATGGCAGACTTTTCGGAATCAGCTCTTGAAAATGTAAAGACAAAGGATTTGGGAGAGATCGGAGATCTTCTGTCTGATGTGGTGAAAGAGCTTAAGAACTTTGATGAAGAGGAAGAAAAGGGATTCCTGGGGATGTTTAAAAAGACCTCCAACAGGATTCAGTCCATGAAGTCGAAGTATGCAAAGGCAGAGACAAACATTGCGCAGATTTGCCGGGTACTTGAGAATCATCAGGTGCAGCTTCTTAAGGATATTGCCATACTGGACAAGATGTATGAGCTGAACCTGACGTATTTTAAAGAACTTTCCATGTATGTTCTGGCGGGAAAGAAGAAGCTTTCAGATGTGCGCCAAAGAGAGCTTCCGGAACTTCTCGCAAAGGCGGAAAGAAGCGGTCTGGCTGAGGACGCCCAGGCGGCAAGGGATCTTGACTCTATGTGCAGCCGGTTTGAGAAGAAGCTCCACGATCTGGAGCTTACGAAGACCGTCTCTATGCAGACGGCGCCGCAGATCCGTCTGATTCAGAGCAATGACACACTTATGGCGGAAAAGATTCAGTCCACGCTTGTTAATACGGTGCCTCTGTGGAAGAGCCAGATGGTGCTGGCACTGGGAGTGGAGCATTCCTCTCAGGCAGCTGCGGCACAGCGGGAAGTTACAGATATGACCAATGAGCTTCTGAGAAAGAATGCAGAAAGGCTGAAGATCGCAACCATTGAGACTGCGAAGGAATCAGAGAGAGGAATCATAGAGATTGAGACACTGAAGGCTACCAATGAGGCCTTGATTTCTACCTTTGATGAGGTGATGCAGATCCAGGCTGAGGGAAGAAGGAAGCGTGCAGAGGCAGAAAAAGAGATGCTGCGCCTTGAGAGGGAACTGAAAGGAAAACTTCTGGCCGTTAGTTAGTTTCTGCTCATACAGGTCTGTGCATTCATTGCACAGACCGTAAGAAAGTGATTCGGGAGTGAGCAAATCCCATTCGCGGAGCGAATTTTGGATGGATTTGTGAATGTTACTGTTCACGGCGCAGGAATATGAAAAAAAGATTGACAGATGGTAGCGAATGGTTTATAGTGTTCCATGAAAGAACTACTAGAAAGGCTGTGACAGGCGGTCCGGTTCGGGCCGCCTGCAGATATGTGAAGGTGATGGAAGGAAAAACATTTGTAGAGCGTTTGATGGAATTTGCCCTTACAAGACAGGAGGCAGGAATCTATGAATGCCTTCTGAGAGAAGGGAAGATTACGGGATATGAGGTGGCGAAGCAGTTAGGGATCTCGAGATCCAACGCTTATAATTCTCTTGCCAGCATGACAGAAAAGGGTGCGGCCTGTCTGGTAGAAGAGGGGACAACGAGAAAATATGCGCCTGTCCCTTTGGATGAATTCTGCAAAAACCGTATCCGCAGGCTGGAGAACCATACAAGATGGCTGAAGGAGCATCTTCCCGAGGAGAAGACCTTCGTGGAAGGATATATTACCATTGAGGGTGCGGAGCATATACTGGATAAGATACGCAACCTCCTGCTTAAGACACAGGAACGGGTATATTTATCTTGTACCAGCAATTATCTGTTGTTATTCCTGGATGAATGCGAGACACTCACAAGAGCCAGAAAGAAAGTTGTTGTGATCACGGACCAGCCCGTGAGATTCGGCAACGCAAAGGTGTATGTGGGTTCTGACCGCGGGATGCAGATCGGTGTGATTGCAGATTCAAAATATGTTCTGACAGGAGAATACGGGGAAGGAAGCATGAATACCTGTTTATACTCTGGACAGAAGAATTTCGTGGAGCTTTTTAAGCGGGCGCTGGCCAATGAAATGAAACTATTTGCAATGCAGGAGGAGAACCAGTAAGATGAAGAAGCAGCCATTTGTAACGAAAACACAGTTAGAAGAGATTGTAAAGGAGTATCCCACACCGTTCCATCTGTATGACGAGAAGGGAATCCGGGCAAATATAAAGGCACTGAAAGAGGCATTTTCCTGGAACAAAGGATATAAAGAATATTTTGCAGTTAAGGCAACGCCAAATCCCTATCTGATCAATATATTAAGGGAGTATGGCTGCGGCTGTGACTGCTCTTCTTATACAGAACTTATGCTGTCGGATGCCATCGGGGCCAGGGGGGAGGATATTATGTTTTCCTCGAATGACACTCCGGCGGAGGAATATGAGTATGCTGAGAAGCTGGGTGCCATCATTAATCTGGATGACATTACACATATTGATTTTCTGGAGGAAACCATCGGGTATATTCCGAAGACGATCAGCTGCCGGTATAACCCGGGTGGATTGTTTAAAATCAGTAATGATATTATGGATAATCCAGGAGATTCAAAATACGGCATGACAACGGAGCAGCTTTTTGATGCGTTCCGGATCCTGAAGGAGAAGGGGGCAGAGGAGTTTGGTATTCACGCATTTCTTGCAAGCAATACAGTAACGAATGAATATTACCCTATGCTCGCAAAAGTTCTGTTTGAGGTGGCCGTAAAGCTTCAGAAGGAAACAGGGGTTCATATACAGTTCATTAACTTGTCCGGAGGAATCGGGATTCCTTACACGCCGGATCAGGAGCCAAATGATATCCGGATTATTGGAGACGGGGTACGCAGGGTGTATGAAGAGGTTCTTGTACCGGCAGGCATGGGAGATGTGGCAATCTATACTGAGCTGGGACGGTTCATGATGGGACCGTTCGGATGTCTGGTGACAAAAGCAATTCATGAGAAACACACACATAAGGAATATATCGGCGTGGATGCCTGTGCAGTAAACTTGATGCGGCCTGCCATGTATGGGGCTTATCATCATATTACGGTAATGGGCAAGGAAGGATTATCCTGTGACCATAAGTACGATGTGACCGGATCCCTGTGCGAGAACAATGACAAGTTTGCCATTGACCGGATGCTCCCAAAGGTGGATATGGGCGACCTTTTGGTAATCCATGATACCGGGGCACACGGATTTGCCATGGGATATAATTATAACGGAAAACTGAAATCAGCAGAGGTTCTTCTGAAGGAAGATGGAAGTGCACAACTGATCCGCCGGGCAGAGACGCCTGCAGATTACTTTGCAACCTTTGACTGCTTTGAGATCGGAGAGAAACTAGAGCGTGCAGGTGGCATGAATGAATTTTCAGACACGATCTAGTATAAGAATCTTACTTACTGCAAACCCCCTGTAAATCCAAGGATTTACAGGGGGTTTGCAGTTTAAATCCAATGCGGATGGCGGGACTTGAACCCGCACGAAGTCACCCTCGTCAGATTTTGAGTCTGATGCGTCTGCCATTCCGCCACATCCGCATATATAGTGATCAGAACTGAAAATTATTATATCATAGTGCTCCTAAAAATACAAGATTTATTTTTTACATTCTTTTTTATTTATTGACAATGCCATTTTATAGGAATATACTAAATTTTATCTATATGTGGCTTTTATAAGAAAGAGGAAAAGGATATGGGATTTACGGTAAAGGATATGCTGGGGATGGAGATCTTCGGGGAGGCAGTTCTTCTTAGCGGTACAGAGGGCCTGGTTAATGAGATCTTGGGTGCAACGATTATAGAGGCGCCCGATATTGTCAAATTCATTAATGGCGGGGAAGTACTTCTGACCGGATTTTATGCGTTCCAGTCCTGCAGTATTGAGGAGTTTAATAAATACATAGATGAATTATCGAAAAAGAAGGTCAGTGCGATCGCCGTAAAGCGGAAGCGTAACGTGGAGCATATAGAGGAAAAGCTTGAGATCATGCTGCGGTATGCCAAAAGGCATGTGGTTCCTGTCTTCGAGGTTTCGTATGAGCTGTCCTTCCGGGAGATGCTGAAGCTGATTATGGAGAGGCTTTTTAGCGAGGAGGTGCGCCGTCTGAAATATTTTAAGACAACCCATGATAATTTTACGGCGCTGTCCCTTTCTTTTAATTCTATGGAAAATGGGATCCAGAGAATCCTTGACGTGTTGGAGAAGCTGATCGGGAATCCGGTGGCACTCTTTAACCAGAATATGGACTGCCTTGCCTCAACGGAGGAAATCGGATACAGGTTTCGGATTTCGGAGCAGGCAGAGGCATATCAGCCACAGTTCTATTCTAACTATACTTATCTGAGGCAGAGAGTGGTTCTTCCGGGAGAGGATCAGAAAGAATGTGAGCAATATCTGGTAAGACTTAAGGTTATGTATAACCGGAAGATGTATCTTGCGATCACAGCCTCCAGAGATTCTTTTGGAGATATGGATGACATTGCTGTTGAGAATGCTGTGACAGCACTGAAGCAGGAGCTGTTCCGGCAGCATTCCATTGAGGAGCTTGAGGAGCGCTTTCAGAATGACAGCATGAACCGCATCCTGAGCGGAAAGCTCCATACCAGGCAGGAGATTGAAAGGGATATTAAACTCCTTGGAATTCCCATGGAGGCAGATTACCGCGTGCTCGTAATGAAGCTTTGGAATGAAGGAGCAGGTGACTTTGAAAAACTGAACGACGGATTCCATTATGTCAGCATACTGCGTGATGCGGTTGTCCGGGAGTTTGGAAATATCAGGATCCGTGATGACGTGGATAAGGTAGTGATCATACAGCAGATCAGACAAGGGCAGAAGCAGGAGGAGTACCGCAGGGAGCTTAAGGATGCTGTGGACCGGATCCAGAAAAGAATTGTGAAAAAGAATAAATCACTGAAGGTGCTTGTCGGAGTGGGAAAAGAGGTTGCCGGAGTCATGAATCTGGCAGAGAGCTTTAACGAAGCCGGAGATTCCCTGGAATTTATCGTCATACTTGGGGAAAAGAGCGGGGACAGTGCTTCCCAGATTATGTTTTTTACAGATATGGGGATCTTTAAGCTTTTGTGTAAGCTTGAGGACACCCAGGAGCTTTATGATTACATTCCGGAATCACTGCAGAAGCTTTTCCATTACAAGAAGCAGCAGAGGCAGGATCTGATTATGACACTCAATACCTACCTTGACCGGAACCAGAACCTGACTAAAACGGCACAGGAGCTTTTTATCCATTATAAGACAGCAGCTTACCGTATTGACAGGATTACAGAGATTACCGGAATTGATTTTGATAATCCGAGCGAGGTTCTGGCAGTGCGGATTGGACTAATTGTCCATAAAATGATAGAAAATGCACGATAGAAGAGATATAAATACAGATATTCTTATTATGAAAAGAGATTCCTTGTCCAATGTAGATAAAGAATCTCTCTTTTTTTATCTTTTTTTACTGATGATACTTGTTAAAAAAATATCTATAATGTAAAACATAGATAAGATTTATACATATTATCGATGATATCTATATAATATAACGATGACCGGGTGGATAAAAAAGGAAAAGTATTGTATAATATGTGTAAAGGAGCGTGCATAGCTGCAAAGATTTATGTGTATGAAGGGAGGAAGCACAGGCACATGAAGGCAAACGGAAAAAGAGTGGTTTCAAGGTTGAATGAGATCTATCAGTGTGGAAAGAAGGAGGACGGCACCTATACGAGGATGGCATTTTCTGCTGAGGACGTAAAGGGAAGAAAGCTTTTTGCCTCCTGGGCAGAGGCTCTTGGGATGACAACAAGAGTAGATGAAGGCGGCAATCTGATTGCCCGTATGGAAGGTCAGGACAGCAGCCTGCCGGCAATTCTGATGGGATCCCATCTGGACACAGTTCCGGACGGCGGAAAGTATGACGGGGTTCTTGGATGTGTGGGTGGTCTTGAGGTATGTGAGACGTTTAAAGAGGAAGGATATGTTCCGAAGCATCCCGTAGAGGTAATTGTTTTTACTGATGAAGAGGGTTTCCGTTTTGGAAAGGGCCTCACTGGCAGCAGTGCAATCTGCGGACAGGATGCAGGAATCACTGATTCGGAACTGGACATATACGGAGAAGAACGCGGCAGGGTTATGCAGTCCTATGGCATTACCAGTGAAGGCGTGAAGAATGCGGCAAAGGATCCGGCCTCCGTGCACTGCTTTGTGGAACTCCATGTGGAACAGGGAGCAAGGCTATACAGGACGAATACTTCAGTTGGAGTAGTATCTTCTATTGCAGGTGTGAACCGTTATGATGTGACTGTTACCGGCGAGGCAAACCATGCCGGGAGTACTGCCATGGCAGACCGTAAGGACGCACTTGTAGCAGCAGCAGGATTTATTAATAAAATACCAGAGGTTACAACAGAACACGGCAATGAATTTACCGTTGCAACTGTAGGCACGATAAAGGTAACGCCGCATTCTGTCAATGTAATTCCAGGCACCTGCACCTTCAGCCTGGAAATCAGAGACACAGACGCCCAGATTATGTCTCTGGTTGAACAAAAACTGCAGGAGACCCTTGGGGACATCTGTAAGAAACATGGAGTTTCCTATACATTTGTCCCCACATCCTTCCATGATCCGGCTCCTATGTCTGACTGGGTAAAGGAAAACGTAGAGCGGGCAGTAAAGGAACTTGGCATTGACTACAGCATCATACCAAGCGGGGCGTTCCATGATTCCCTGATTATGACAAGTGTATTTCCGACGGCAATGATCTTTGTCCCCAGTGAAAAGGGAATCAGCCATTCTAGATATGAGTACACGAAGGATGAAGATGTTGAAAATGGCTGCAATGTTCTGCTTCAGACCATTTTGAATGTAGATAAAATGTAAAAAAACCAGACCGTTACGATTATATATGCAGATAACATGACAAGTTCATGTTAAAAATCACCTGATAAAAGGGTGATAAAAAACAAAAAAAGAAAGGTAGGTAACACTATGGCAAAGAAAAAAATCGGTATCATCGGCGGAGGTATCTCCGGAACAGCACTCGGCTATCATTTAAGCCTGTATGACGGCGAAGCTGAAGTAATTGTATTTGAGAAGGATACAATCGGGGGAGCTTCCACGGCAAAATCTGCAGGTACTGTTTGTCTGTTTGACGATTCTCTTAAGAACAGATACTGGGATGTAAGACTTTATGGTTTCGAATCTTATCTGAAGATGGAAGAGGAAGAGAAGGGCTCAGCAGGATTTGATAAGACCGGAACACTGGTAGTTGCTACGAATGAGGAAGTTGAGAAGGTTATTAAGACTGGCATTGCACTCGCAAAAGCAGCAGGCTATACAGGAGAATACATTACAGACAAAGACCGCATCAAAGAGATTCTTCCGGATATCTCCACAGATAATATTCTGGGCGCGGGCTATACGGCTGATGACGGATATTTTGACGGAACCATGATTTCTAACACTTATGCAAAGAAGTTCCAAAAGAACGGCGGTGTTGTGAAGACTGGCGTTAAGGTTACAGAGGTTGTTGTAGAAGATAATAAGGTAAAGGGTCTGAAGACAGACGATGGTGCCGAATATGAGTTTGACGTAGTTGTTGACTGCACAGGACCATGGAGCAAGTTCACAGGTGAGATGGTAGGCCTTGATGTGCCGATCTGGCATACAAAGGCAGAAGCTTTCTTCTTATGCCCTCCGGGAAAGAAGTTAGACTACACCTTCCCGGTGCTGAAATATCCTGAGTTCTACGGACTGAGGGCAGGAGATAACATCTTTATCTGCAAGTCTCATCTCTCCATGGATCTGAGCAATCCGATGCATGCAGGACAGTGGGATCCGGATAAATTACCGGCAACAGGCGGAACAGATGATTACTTCATCGACTTCCTTCTTGACCAGCTTGAGGCAAAGGTTCCTGGAATCGTAGACAGCGGCCTTGTATCCTCCTGGTTATCCTACCGTGCAGAGCCAAAGGATTTCTGGCCGATCTTAGGTGAGACGCCGGTTGAAGGCTATATGCTTTCCACAGGATTTGGTGGAAATGGTGTAATTGAGGCACCTGCTGCAACTCGTGACCTTGCGAAATTAATTATGCGCGGCGAGAGCACACCGCTTCTGGAGAACTGGGCATTTAAGCGTCTCCTGTAGAAAGCACAGACAGATGTAATTGATTCGTAACTACTCAGCAGGTCTTGTGCAGGGTCTGCCCCTGGCTAAGAGGGGGATTTACTGCACAGACCGTAAGAAAATGATGCAGTTACAATTGATGATTGTTTACGGATGCCAGGCCTTTGTGGTGGATGCAGAGGTCTGGTATGAGCAGTAGCATGACTCATGAAGGCCTGCGCCTTTCCATGCAGGCCATAAGAAAATGATTAGGAGGAAACCATGAATATAGCAGTTCTTATTAAACAGGTTCCGGTTTCAAATGATGTAACGGTAGATCCGGAGACACATGCACTCGTGCGTGCGAGCTCGGAGGGTATGATTAACCCGGCTGACCTGAACGCAATTGAAGAAGCTATGCTTCTTAAGGAGCAGACAGAAGGAAAAGTTGTTGTATTTACAATGGGACCACCGGATGCAGAGAAGGCTCTCAGGGATGCAATGGCTCTTGGATGCGATGAATCCTGTCTGATTACAGACCGGGCTGTTGCAGGAGGAGATACGGTTGCAACGGCTAAGGTACTGGCAGCAGCAATTAAGAAATATGGCGAGTTTGACCTTCTTGTAGGCGGAGCACTGTCTGCAGACGGCGCGACCGGCCAGGTTGGAGCCATGGTTGCAGAATGTCTTGATATTCCTCATGTTGTAGAAGCAGCAGGAGTAAAATATGATGCAGCCGATGGTGATAAGATTGTGGCAGTGAAGAAGTTCCACGATAAGAAATTAAGTATCAGATGTGCCCTTCCGGCTATGATATCCTTTAATTTTGGCTGCAACGAGCCGCGTCTTGCAACTCTTCGTTCAAAGCGTGCAGCAAAGTCAAAGCCGCTTGTAACCTATACGAATGCGGATCTTGGACTTCCGCTTGATGAAGTAGGCATCGGAGGTTCACCGACAACAGTTGTAGATTCCTTCTCACCAAAGGCGGGAAGAAAGGCTCAGATGCTTGAGGGAACACCGGCAGAGCTTGCAAAGAAGCTGTATGACTTGATTGAAGAGGAGAAAGGAAAGTAGATCAATGGCTAATGGAATTTGTGTTTATGCAGAAAGTTATAAGGGTAAATTAGAGCCGGTAGCTGCAGAACTGGTTTCAGCCGCAAAGGAGATCCAGAAGACAACAGGCGAGAAGGTTCAGGCAATCGTGCTGGCAGAGGAGACAGAAGGTATTGTGGCTGAGCTTGACAAGCTTGGGGTAGAAGAGATCTATGCGGTAAAGGCAGGACGTGACTGCTCACAGCAGGATGATGCTGTAAGCCAGGCAATTGCAGAGATGCTTAAGAAGATTGATCCTTCAAGTGTTCTGATTCCGGCGACTCCGGAGGGACGTTCCATCTTTTCCAGAGTTGCGATGAAGCTGGGCTGTGGCATGACTGCAGACTGTACAGAGGTTCTGGTTGGAACAAAGGAAGACGGATCTTACTATATCAAACAGAATAAGCCGTCCTACGGCGAGAATGTCTTTGTAACGATTATTACCAGAGACGGATTCTATCCGCAGATGATGACTGTAAGACCAGGTGTCTATACCGCACAGGAGGAAGCAGCAGGCGGACAGACTAAGGTGGAATACTTTGAGGATATTAAGGTCGGCGATTCCAAGATTGAGGTTATCGAAGAGGTTGTGGCAGAGGCTGAAACCGGAAGCATCTTAAGTGCCGAGGTGGTTGTTGTCGGCGGAAGAGGTGTCCTTGAGGATGACAATTTCTCACTGCTTGAGAAGTTTGCGGAGAAGGTAGGCGGCGCCATCGGCGGAACAAGACCGATGGTGGATTCTGAGATGATCCCGTTCAATCATCAGATCGGGCAGACAGGACTTACCATCCGTCCGAAGATCTGTATCTCCTTTGGTGTGTCCGGAGCAATCCAGCATACAGAGGGAATTAAGGATACAAAGCTCTTTGTAGCGGTGAATACAGATGAAGAGGCTGCGATTTATGGTGTGGCTGATTATGGTATGGCAGCAGATCTGAAGGATGTGCTGACGGAATATCTAGCACTGTAACAAACAGTTCTGTCGGTTTTTGAAATAGCATCTGACTTTAGGCGGTCTGGATAAACCAGCAAATATGTATACAACAAAAAGGCAAGAAAACCATCCGTTACAGTAAAAGATTCCAAGGGAACAGTGATTCCGAAGGACAGCTATAGTGTAACCTACAAGAATAATAAAAATGTAGGAAGAGCTTCTGTAACAGTTACCCTGAAAGGAAATTATAAGGGGACGCTGACAAAGACCTTTGATATTCTTCCAAAGGGCACCGGCATTTCGAAGCTGAAGGGTTCCGTGAAGGGCTTCAAGGCTACATGGAAAAAGCAGTCCACACAGACCAACGGCTATGAGATTCAGTATTCTACAAATAAGAAGTTTACCAAAAAGGCTTCAAAGATCAAAGCAGTGGCAAAGAAGACAGCAAAATCAAAGAGTATTACCGGACTGAAGGCGAAGAAGACATATTATGTGAGAATCCGTACTTATAAGAAGGTAAAGATAAACGGAAAATCGAAAAAAATGTATTCTTCCTGGTCAAAAGCGAAGAAGGTAACTACAAAATAAAGGCTGTTGTCTGAAAATGATATGCAGGTATGAAGCTAATTGAATAGCTGCATCATAATAAAAGATACGGTATTGCTCTGGGCAGGAGAGAGTAATGCCGTATCTTTTGTATTAAATAAAAAGGTGTTTCTTCTTTCTGTAAATAACTCTGTTTAACTGGTATTTTTATTCTAACGATCAGATGGGCTAACGTAAAGAGAATTTTATATACCTTCTTTGAGCTTTTTAATTGCATCCATACAGCGTGGATCTGCAAGCAGTGGTTTAAAGCTCTCATCTTCAAGACCCGTTAACAGCATTTTCTGTATTTCCTTTGTGGTCGCCGGCTGGTGTTCTTTTATATCAAGCCCCGGAGAGAAAAGCTCAGATTTAGGCAGGACAGCCTCTCCGGTTATGGCATCTACATAACGGACAAAGCTGTCGGCGGCATCATCCAAGCGCCCCATCCGCAGATAGATATCCAGAAACATCCCTTCATACATACCGCCTAATCCGAACAGCAGATCCAGGGATTTATAAACTTCACATATTTTTAAGGCGTGTTCCGGGTTATCCGTAATCTCAGGACCCATCATGGAGGTCAGACAGAATGCTGCCTGACGGACCAGAGTATATAATCGTTTCTGCGTGAGCTTCAGCGCTTCTTCTGGCTTGCCCTGTTTTGTATAGAGCTGGAACCAGGTAAGGGTTGGGTCTACAGAGTGCTCCGGTAATTCCTTTAAAAGCTGCTCGCCTTTTTCCAGTTCTCCGGCCTGAATCGCCATGCCTGCAAGGTTTAGGGCAGCCTGCTGCCGGTAAGCGGACGTGCCGGAGGCGCGAAGCTCTGTGAGAAGCTGCTTTTTCCGGTCTGTCCATCTCTTTTGCTGCTCTTCTCCGGCTGTTGGAAAGAACATGCGGAAGGTGTCATAGGCAATGGCAGCATTGAATTTTAAGGCGCAGGAATTCGGATATTCGTGCAGAAGCCCGGACAGCATGCTTTCTCCAGTTTCATAGCCTTCTTTCATGGCTGCTTCGATTAGAGAATTCATCTTTTCCACGATTTCTTCATTGGAGAGCGTTTCTTCGAATTGCAGCAGAGTATCCACACTGGTATCTAATGCCCTGGCCAGAGGGCAGAGCAGCGTAATGTCAGGGTAGGAGCTGTCAGTTTCCCATTTGCTGACCGCCGGGGCGGATATGCCAAGCATGTCCGCAAGCTGGTTCTGGGTCAGTCTCTTTGCCCTGCGAAGTTCTGTAAGCTTTGCACCTATCTTCATTTCCATAGTATAGTCCTCCTCTTGTTTGTGAATGCGAAAGGGATCAATATGTCCGCAGTTTCGTTCGTGCACCAACGGCGTCACAGTGTATGATGTACTATCATTGACTTATAGGAATAGTATAGTACAGGGAGGAGTTTTCTACAATGGAGGCATAGTTAAGCAATGTGCAATTTTTATTAACTGATAGTTATGATTGTCAGTTTGCTGTTATGTTTGTTTGGGGACAGTCAAATTGGAATTTTTCTGTTTCTTCTTTTGGTATTCCTAATGGAGTTGTGGATAAGGAGTTGTCTTTATCCCGCAAAAAGTTTTCTAAATCACGGCTAAATGTGATCCGTATATAATTAGGGGCAGTATATTTTGTATCATTTTTTAGTGAAATCTTTACATAGCAGGTATTGGTGAAGTGATATTCCATACACATCTCACTGGACATTCCCCATGGTGAACCGAATGTTCTCAAAAATTTTTCCCTTAAATGATTTTCCAGGCTTTTTTCCAGTTCGAATTTCTTTCCAATATAGTATGCTCCTGCTTCTTTTATAGTTTCCATATCCATTGCCTGCGATTTTGCAAGCTTCAATATATCTTCTTTTATTGTTCTGAAATAATAGATTGCTTTCGCAACCGTGCTTTTTCCAGAAGCCTGAAATCCTGCAAAAGTCATAAAATGAGAACATTCCAAATCGCAGTCTTCAATTGGTCCAAGCTGATGAATGCTTAACTTGTGCACAATAAACCTCCTGATGATTATCGCATATTTGCTGTAGTGGATTAAGTATATGGCAGAGCAGAGTCTGACGGCAGTTATATGTCCTCGTGTTCGTTCTGCTTTTTTTCCTCATTCTGTATGATTAAGAGCTGATCCATCTGTTTTAGGATATATTCCTGATATACGGGTTTTAATTCTCTGAATGTGGCAGATGCCAGTTCTGTAAACCGGTCCGGTTCGTTTTCGAATATAGTGCCTTCACCGGTTCTTAGCCATGCTTCTCTCACATTGAAAGTGAAGCAGATAAGCTTGACAATCCGGTCATTCACATTATTATGTCCCAGTTCAATGCCTGCAATATATCCGTTTGACATGGATAATGCTTTTGCAAATTTGGCCTGGGACAGATTCAGTGTCTGGCGTACTTGTTTAACTCGTTGGTTGATTGACATGAAAAAGCCTCCCTTCCATATGCTTTATAATATCATAAGGATACTCACATTACAAGTAAGATTGTATGAAATATAGCTTGATATACTCATATAAAAATGATACAATGCTCATATAAAAAGTGAATAGGAGGTATAGTTATATGAATGAAGAGAGAGAAATCAAAGAATTTACGGCGAAGTTCAAAAAATTGACGGAACCAAATCAAAGGTATGTCGTCGCGATACAACAGGCATTGATTTTTGCGCAGGATGTGGAAAAGAAGACAAAGAAGAAACAGTGTGACAGAATATACTGAGGGAGAGAAGATAGAGTCTGCAATAATCTGCAAGATGAAATCTTTGGTTCCTGTCCGCGGTAACCTTTAGGTGATTTATATTGACTGCTGTTGCCATTGCAGTGGTGGCAGAGTAGTCTGAGGAGCTTTATGCCTGGTGCGCGGAAAGCTATAACTCTGTGTATCGTTTGCAACGAGGTATATGTCAAAAACGACATTTCAGCGTCGAGTTTTGTATGAGGGGTGGATTTTTGGAAAAATATGCTGTATTTTTTGTGTAGAATACTCGAAGAAAGGAAGAGAATGATATGAAGAATTTTAAAAAGACGATGTTCACAATCATTGTTATAGCACTGACATGTGTAACATGTCAGTCTTTGGCAGCAGCAGAAGAGCAGCCAATTGAACAGGAAGAAGCGTTAGCTGATGGACATGAGGATACTATGCTGGGTATATATAATGGAGCAGAGGAGACAGGGGGTGAAGGAGCTATAGATTCAAATGAGGGCGAATCATATGGGCAAGAACAAAGGTCTTTGATGAAGGACGAAAGTGGTTATGAGGAGAATTTATCACATCAAAGTGAAAAGTACAGTTCGAACAATGAGAGAAGCCAGGATAGCCTGGAAGGAATGTCTGGAACCTGGGGCTACAATTTGAAATGGGTTTTGGATGACCAGATGACACTTACAATTTCCGGTGAAGGAGAGATGGATAATTTCGACTATGATGAGCTTGATGCATGGAGAAGCAAAGAAATTATTGAAGCAATAAAAAAAGTTGTGATTAAAGAAGGGGTAACAAGTATTAGTGACCGGGCGTTTTGTGAATGTAAAGGTTTGACAGAGGCTGAGATTCCAGACAGTGTCGTAGAAATAGGTGATTTTGCCTTTGGCGGAACAATTTTGGAAACATTGGATATTCCTGCTAGTGTAACGAGTTTTGGCATAGGTGTATTTGATGTTAGTAAAAATTTATTGTCCATTAATGTAGCTCCTGAAAATGAGATTCTGACTTCAGAGAATGGGGTGCTATACGACAAAGAAAAGAAGACTCTGATAAAGTATCCATGTAGAAAATCAGATACTTCATATAATATTCCAGTTGGAGTAGAGGCGATTAGCCATTATGCATTTGAACACAGCAGTAACTTAAAGGAGATCGTGATTCCGGACAGTGTTACCGAAATTAATTGGGCTGCTTTTTGGGAGTGTACTGGTTTGACAAATATTAAAATCCCACACGCTGTAGAATGTATACCAAAGGAGCTGTTTTATGGATGCAGTAGCTTGATGAATGTGGATTTGCCGGATTCTATTACATCTCTTGGAAGCGACTCTTTTGCATGGTGTACAAGCCTAACAGATATAAAACTGCCAGATTCCCTTACATATCTTGGAGAGAATGCATTTCAGGAATGCAATAGTTTGAAAAGTGTAGTTATTCCTAGCCTTATTACGAAGATTCAAAGAGGAACATTCGAAAATTGCACTAGCCTGACAAATATCACCATTCCTAAAAGTGTAACTGAGATTGAAGCGGTTGAATTATTTGGAGAAGGGGTATTTGAAGGGTGTAGCAGTATGCAGGCTTTTAATGTCGAACCTGGTAATGAATTTTATGCATCGGAAGACGGGATCTTATATGACAAGAATAAAACCCAGTTAATAAAATATCCAAGTAAAAAGAGCGGTAATGCATTCATCATTTCAAATACAGTGACAAAAATATGGAACAGGGCATTTGAAGAGTGTGTATTATTGAAAGAAATAACGATTCCAAACAGTGTGAAAGGGATAGGGACAGCGGCATTTGAAAATTGCAGTTCACTGGCTGGGATAACCATTCCCAATGGCATAACGACTATTTACAAAGATACATTCCAGGGGTGCAGCGGACTGTTAGATATAGCATTACCAGATAGCCTTAAATATATTTCCGACAATGCATTCTTTTCCTGCTCCAGCCTTAAAAGGATAGTGATACCAGGAAGCGTAACAGAGATTTCCCGGTGGGCTTTTGCATACTGTGATGCTTTAGAGACGATTTGGTTTAAAGGGAATGCACCGTCCTTTGAACCTAGTGATTATTACGGAGTGTTTAAGGATGTAACAGCTACAGCATATTACCCGTCGAATAATAAGACATGGACTAAGTCTGTGCTTAAGGATTATGGTGGAAAGATAACATGGAAAGCAGGAGAACCGGATTCTGCAAAGACGGAGAAAAAGGTTTCGAAAATTAAAATATCTGGAGTTTCTAAGAAAGTTGCAGCAGGAAAGAAGATTAAGCTGTCAGTGAAAGTTACTCCGTCCGATGCATCGAATAAAAAAATAGAGTGGAAATCCAGTAATAAAAAGGTTGCAAAAGTAACCTCGTCAGGTGTCGTTACCATGCAGAAAAAATCCGGAGGAAAGTCTGTGACGATTACGGCAACGGCAATGGATGGAAGTGGTCAGAAAGCAACCTGGAAACTTACTTCTATGAAAGGCATTGTAAAGAAGATTGAAATTTTAGGAAAGAAATCTGTAAAGGCTGGCAGGTCTCTGAAACTGAAGGCAAAGGTTCAGGCAACAAAAAAAGCGAATACAAAGATAAAATGGACGAGCAGCAATAAGAAGTATGCCTCAGTAAACACCAAAGGAAAGGTAAAAACATACAGGGCAGGAAAAGGAAAGACCGTTAGGATAACAGCTGCTGCTACAGATGGAAGCAATAAAAAGAAATCTGTCACAATAAAAATCAAATAGCTATGATCAAGTAGGAAAGGGGGATAAAGATTAGAATGAGAAAAAAACCAAAAATAAAAATTATGCTTATTCTTGCAGTATTATTTGCAGGGATGGGAGCATTAGGAATGGGAATATCAGCAGAGGCTGCAGGACAATTATTGTGGCCTGTGCCAGGTCATACGGGCAAGTCGCAGGGATATTCGTCATGGCATACGGGGATTGATATTAATGATTCATCTATTAATGGGGCTGCGGTAGTAGCGGCAACCTCTGGAACAGTAACGAATGTGTTTAAATGTTCGCACAATACTTACCATTGGTCAAATTCTTTTCCTACGTGCTGCTATGGATTTGGGACAGGAATTGTCATACGTGGTGATGACGGAAGGTATTATCAGTATCCGCATATGCAGAGTGGAAGCATTCCGGCTTATGTCTATAAGGGAGCATATATTAAAACCGGGCAGCAGGTCGGAAGAGTCGGCAGTACAGGGAATGCAACAGGCCCGCATCTTCATTTTGCAATATCCAGAGGACCCTATTATGAGAATTTTGTAAATCCAGAGTACGAGAATTATATATATTCTCTGAATGAAAAACCAAATGCACCCTCGTATGTATCACTGGGAAGCAGTGATGTGGGTATCGGTGATGCGATCTCGGCGAGCTGGCCGGCGGTATCGGGTGCAGCTGATTATCAGGTGAACCTTATATGTACCACGAATAGTGCGTTCAACCAGAGTAAATCGGTCGGTGGAACCAGTGCATCCTTTGATGTTCGTAATCCTGGCACATACCAGATTCGGGTAGCAGCCCGGAACTCTTCTGGCTCCAGTTCAGCCACGGCTTCCGGAAACGGGACTGTCCACAAAAACATCACAGTAAAGTATGTTGACTGGGATGGAACCGTACTGAGCACTCAAAGTGTCAAGTGGGGAGGAAGCGGTACAAAGCCGGGCGCTCTGTCAAGGGAAGGGTATACCTTCGAGGGATGGAGTGATGAAGGAAAGGCCTTAAAAGGAGATACAACCATCACAGCCCAGTACAAAATCAAGACCTACTCCGTCACATTTACAGACTATGCAGGGAATACAATTGGAAAAGTCCAGAGAATTGAGCACGGTAAAGAAGCGCAGGCGCCAGCCGATGTTCCGGTGAAGGATGGGTATATTTTCACTGGTTGGAGTTCAGAGGACTACAAATGTGTAAAAAGTGCACTCACTATTAAGGCTGTCTATGTATGGGAAAATGTAGATCTTCCTATTATAACCAAAATCCTTTCGGCGAAGCGGAACGATGAGGCGACAGGATATGATATTTCTATCCAGATGAGCAATTTTCCTAACACATTTACAAAAGGAAAGATTGTGACCACATTGAAGACAAAGGGTGGAAAAATGGTTGCCTCTGAAACAGACGCGATCAGCCTGCCCTCGTCAGGGGAACTGAAAAAGGATATCTTCGTGTTATATTCAGGTGTAGCATCAACCGTAGAAGTATCCATGGTCGGAGTCGTTGATGATAATACTACCGGGACACCAAAATCAAAGGCTGTGACAGGAAAGATTGATACAGGAAAGTCATGGTCAGACTGGAGCGCCAATCCTACGCCCTCCGGTGAGGAGTATCTTACAGAATCCAGGACAGAATACAGATATAAGGATAAGAAGACGGTAAGAGCCGTATCAAAACCGGGAACACCGGCTGGATATGTCTATGAGGGTGTTAAGGCGACAGGAACTTATACCGGATATGGCGGCTGGACAGAATTCTGGGTAGATCCCCTTTACGGTAATGCCTTAACCCAGGTGGAAACATGTATAGGATACCGATATTATACATTCGTATGTCCTGCATGCGGAACCAGGGATCCTTATTCCACTCCTTGTTCCAACTGCGGCAGCGGAGGAATGTACTGGGAGGAAGCATGGGGAACCTGTAAAGGGGTTAATTACGGACCCGGATATACAAGAATGGATTCCGCAAAGGGAAGAATTTATTGGAAAAATAAGTACTGGTATTTTGAATTTGACGGGACAGGAAATGGACAGGGCGGAACCGGTCAGCCGACCCATACACTGTACCGCTGCAGGACAAGACAGGAATATTATGATTATACATACTGGCCGTCAAATTACAGCAGCTGGCAGGGGACGGCTGTGACAGCCAGTGACAGCAGAAAAGTGGAAACGCGCACCGCATACCGGTTTAAAAGCATTTCCACAGAGGTTCCATGTTACAACTATAAGAGATACAAATACCAGAATCTGAATAACGGGAAAACGATCTATGCCTATACAAGCGCATACGCGGACAGCCAGGACTATCCGGGAGAATGGGAGTACAACCAGTCTTTTTCACAGCTGAAGGCACATTCTACCGTGGAAGACGGAATCGTTGTATATAACGGTATCGGCGAGAATTCCTGGTACCGCGCGGATATTAACAAGGAAGGAAATTCCACAGTCTTTGAAACGACATCAACTCTGGAGGATACCCAGGGGACTGAGAGAAAGATTGAAGGAAAGGTAGAAGGAGTCAGCGGAAAAAGAGCCACACTATTAGTCTATAAGGGGAAAAATGAGGATCCCACAGCCAGTCAGATTGAGTATGCCGGTCAGACGGCTCTTGATGAAAATGGAAATTACAGCTTCACATTCATAACAAAGGAAGAACCATCTGTTGAGACCGGAGATTTTGTGGTGACGCTGGGAATAGAAGGCTCGACAAATTACATGAATATTGGAACCATTGAAGCACCGAAGCCGGTTTATTCTGTGGAGTTCGCAGATGAAGAGGGGAATACCATCAGTGAGCAGAATGTGGTAGAAGGCGGGAATGCTGAGGCACCAGATGCACCGGAAAAGGAAGGATATGAATTCATCGGATGGGACACAGGTCTCAAAAACATCCATTCCAATATGGTCGTGATACCGCAATACAGAAAGCAGACTTGTACGGTTATTTTTGTAGACTGGGATAATACCGATCTGGCTGTAAAACAGTTTGCATATGGAGACAGGCTGTCTCTTGATGAGATTCCGGTAAAAGCCGGCCAGATCTTTAAAAAATGGATTGACAAGGACAAACAGGAAGTTTCTGTAGTGACCCAGAACATGATCGTGACAGCTTCTTATGCTGATACGGAATATATAGTGACCTTTGTAGACTGGAACGGAGATGTTATCAGTGAGCAGAAGGTTGCATATGGGGAAAAGGCAGAGGTTCCAGAAGATCTGGGTGCTCCGGATGACATCAGAGTCTTCTCGGGATGGAGCAGTGAAGGTGCAGAACAGTATGTGACAGGTAATATGACCGTACAGCCTGTGGCAAAATTCAAGAAGACGGCAAAGGAGCCTGAATTCAGTGTGACTTCAGGTGTTTATAGTGATAAGCAAAAGGTGTTCCTGTCAAGCGATACACCGAAGGCGACCATTTATTACAGTAAGACAGAGATACCGCCAGAGGAGCAGGAGATCTATTATCAGGATAAAGAAGCATTCCAGGTATATTCCTCACCGATCGTGGTGGAAGAGGATGCGGTTGTCTATGCATATGCAGCAGCAGAGAATGCGAATGACAGTGAGATCTCCGGGACAAAGATTGAAATCAGAAAAGAAGGAGAAATCATATCCGTTACGGATATTACACTGAACGAAAGCGAACTGGCTCTTGAGGCAGGTGAAACAGCAGAATTAACGGCAGCAGTACTGCCTAAAAATGCCACGGACAAGTCGGTAAAGTGGAAGAGCTCTGATGAAAAGATTGCGTCAGTTGACCAGGACGGAACGGTTACAGCTATCGCACCGGGCACGGCGGTGATCGAAGCAGCGGCCCGGGACGGAAGTAATATAAAAGCATCCTGTACTGTAATAGTCGGAAGCGAAAAGAAAGAACAGGAGATCAGCGGACAGAACAGATATGAAAAAACCTTTGGAGACGAAGACTTTTCCCTTGATGCAGAGCTGACAGCCGGTGACGGTAAGCTTACATATCAGTCTGGTAATGAAGCAGTTGCAGTTATTTCCGAACAGGGAAAGGTTACCATCAAGGGTGCAGGAACTACACAGCTCCGGGTTACTGCCTCGGCAACAGCACAATACAAAAAGACGGAAAAGGTTATTACCCTGACTGTGAAAAAGGCTGTGCCGGATCTGCAGTGCAGTATTTCCAAAGAGGAAATCAAGGTTGGTCAGGCAGCGAAGCTGTCAATTAGCGCCAGTGTGGAAGGAGTGCTGTTCAGCTCGGATGATGAAAGCATAGCTTCCGTATCAGAAGATGGAAAAGTATCAGGCATTTCACCCGGAACCACCTATCTTACCGTGACAGTGCCGGAGAGTGACAACTATAAAAAGGCTGAGACAAAGGTTAGGATCACTGTCACGGCTCAGGAGGAAGCTGTTATTGATATGTCAGAGTGCAGCATAACCCTTTCCGGCAAGTCATTTGTATATAATGGGCAGGCAAAGGAGCCGGAGGTATCGGTATTCTACAATGGTGAACAATTGCCACAGAATGAGTATGTCGTATTCTACCGGAATAATATAAACCCCGGAACAGCGGTTGTCTCTGTATTTGCAGGAGGAGGTCGGTATACCGGATACAAGGAAGCGGAATTCACCATTAAGCCCCAGGCATCTGAAGGGCAGACAGAGATTGCAGACGGGGAATACAAGGAAAGCGACTTGACAGAAATCGAGATCAAAGCAGGTGTGACATCAATTGGAAGTGAGGCATTTGCTTACTGTATGGATCTGACGGAAATCCATTTCTTCGGTAATGTACCGGAGATCGCAGAGGATGCGTTTACAGAGGTTACGGCAAAAGCATATTACCCGGCAAGCGACAATACATGGACACTGGATAAGCTGAAAGGCTATGGCGGTTCGATTGAATGGGTTCCGTGGGATATCTCCACAGGTGAGGTCGTAAAACGGAATATTGCCGCCAGAAAGATTGAGATATCTGCCGGGGAGTACGTGTACACCGGAGAGGCGTTTGAGCCGGAAGTTATAGTAATGGATGGTGATCTTCAGCTGACTGCGGGAACGGATTATACAGTCACTTATGAGGATCATATAAATGCCGGAACCGGAAAGGTGCGGATAGAAGGAACCGGAAATTATGACGGAGTGTATGAGCAGGGATTTCTGATCAGCCCCCAGATGATTTCAGATTCGGGAGTGACGTTATCGGCAGACCACTTTGTATACAGCGGTCAAGCCATTACTCCGAAGGTAACCGTCAAAAACAGTGCAGGCAATAGCCTGGTAAAAGATACGGATTATCAGATAACCTATGCCACAGGGCGGACGAATGCAGGGACATACAGTATTACTGTATCTGGCATCGGGAATTACTCCGGTGAGATTGTAAAAAAATTCACAGTAAGCCCGCAAAAGATTTCCCCATCAAGTGTGATACTTTATACCAGTACTTTCACATATAATAAGCGCACAGTTACTCCTGAAATCTTTGTAAGAAATGCGGACAGAAAAGGGCTTGTGCAGAACAGGGACTATCAGGTGAGTTATACAGGAAACAGAAAGAATGTGGGAACTCACGGTATTACTGTATCCGGTAAAGGCAATTATTCGGGAAGTGTGACGAAGAGCTTTCGGATTAACCCTCCGAAGACGAAGCTCTCTAAGCTGAATGCAGGGAAACGGTCTGTAACAGTTAAGTGGAAGAAACAGACTCAGCAGGTGAGCGGCTATCAGATCCGATATTCCAAAAAGTCTTCCATGAAAGGAGCTAAGACGGTTTGGGTTAAGTCCAGTAAGAAGGTGTCCAGAAAGATCACAAGGCTTAATTCGAGGAAAAGGTATTATTTCCAGATCAGAACGTATAAGTCTGTGAATGGGACGAAGTATTATTCTGGCTGGTCTTCGAAGAAGAAGGTGACAGTGAAATAGAGTTTTTGCAGAAGTTATGGGGATGTAGTGTAGTGAAATGAGATGCAGTGTTACCGTTTGCAGACAGCGTTGCAGACGGTAACCTTGCCAAAAGAAAAGTAAAAAAGGAAATGACAAGGAGGCAGAGGGAAAATGAAAAATAGGAAAATATGGATAGGTGTTGTATTGACATTGCTCTGTACATTATTAATGGGGGTTAGTGTATTTGCAGCGGATGCCACTATGAAAAACAAAAAGTGGATAACCGGAACAGGGGGAGTATACGAAGACACAGATAAGGACGGAATGGTTGACGATTTAAAAAGCTATGGCAAGGTGTACTACAAGATTAAAGTTCCAAAGAAGGGCTATATCATAGTAAATACAAAGACATACAAACTCCCTAAAGAAGATGAATATTACTCGTATTTAGAAAACGTTCTGAATTTTGATGAAGGACAGAACAATTATACGCGCGTGACGTTGCTAAATTCTTCAAAAAAGGAAATGGAAAGCTTTGATAATTATGATGAGAATGGAAAAAAGGATATTGTATTTTCAGCAGCAGTGAAGAAGGGCACGTATTATCTGGCAGTAGAAAGCGAGCAGAAATATAAGATCCGCTATGCGTTTACAGCGGTAGGGAAATTGAGTAAAAAAGGAAAATGGTTAGACAGTGCTCCAACATTAAAGAAAGGAGTCACGGCTAAAAACCTGCTTTTTTATAATGAATTGATGCATGCCTATAAGATAAATCTTCCACAGAAATCGAAAATAAATATTTCTGTTCAGTCAAAGCTAAAAGGCGGAGATTTTACAGGGAGTCTGAATGTCCAGCTATATGTAAAAAAAGGAAAAAAATATAAAGGAATAAATGAAAAGGGGAAACTCCTTTCTGATGACGAAGCCAGTTGGTGGGAGATAGAAGGAAGAGATAAGATTACAGTGACATTACCAAAAGGGACTTATTACATTAAGTTTTTTTCAGCAGAAACTTCTGGTTACTATACTTTTAGGTGGAAATAGAGGGAAAAGGCAATAAAAAGGCTATTACATCATTGTGTAGCTTACGGCTAACACAATGATGTAATAGGGCAGGCCACATGTTTGTGTGAGAAAGAGCAGGAGGAATATGGCATTAATAGATGTTATAAAATACGAAGGCAGCCGCGACATACTAATCTATAGATATCCGAATACGGAATTTAATACCATGTCTCAGTTAGTGGTGCATGAATCACAGGAGGCAGTCTTTTTTAAAAACGGACGAATGTTGGATGTGTTCAGACCTGGAAAATATACGCTGCACACAAAAAATATTCCATTGCTGAATAAAGTTATCAATCTGCCATTTGGCGGAGAATCCCCATTCCAGTGTGAAGTTTATTTTGTCAATAAGGCAATCGCCTTGAATTATAAATGGGGAACCATGAGTAAGACAAGGGTAATGGATAACAAGTTTCATATACTTCTTGAAATAGGAGCATGCGGAACACTTGGGCTGCGGGTTGTGAATCCCCGCGAACTGCTATGGAAAATAGTCGGGACAGAATCAGAGTTAACAGCAGAAGCATGCCTGAATTTCTTCCGTGAAAATGTTTCTGCAAAAGTAAAAGAGTATCTCGCAAATGTAATGAGAGATCCGAAGATGGATTTTCTTGCTTTGGAACTTCATCTCCATGATTTTTCCCTGGCCGTAAAGGAAAGGCTGCAGGAGACTTTCAATGATGTAGGAGTGGAACTGTATAATTTTATTATCGGAACGATTAATATTCCCGATGATCAGTATCAGGTTATCATGCAGGGGCAGCAGGAGCTTCAAAAAGCCCAATACGGAAAACAGTTAAAATCTATGGAAGCAGAGGGAGATGCCAAGGCGGCGACGATTAGGGCAGATGGAAGGGCGAAAAGCAGACAGATCGAAGGCTATAATTGGGCTGACGAACAGCTTGCAGAGACATCAAAGCTGTATGCAGGTAATCCGGGAAGTGCTCAAAACCCGATGAATATGCTTGCACAGGCTCCTGTAGCACTGACACTTGGAGACATGATAAGAGAAAACATGGAGCCTGTAGCAAAGGCACATTTTTCCAATGGACCAATGAGTCTGAGAAAGGCTGTTTCCGGAAACGGGGAGAAATATCATGAGCAGATAGCAGAAGAGCAGAAGGTTCATGCAGGGGAAGACCCGGTAAAGATACTTGCGAAGCTAAAGGAAATGCTTGATCTTGGACTGATTCCAAAGGAAATGTATGATGAAAAGATGAAGGAAGTACTAAGCAGAATGTAGGCAGTTGGAGGTGTCGGCAATTATGTCTGTATTGACATGTGATGTGTGTGGTGGGAGCCTGAGCATTGATGCAGGGGGTAAGACAGCCACATGTGATTGTTGTGGTATGAAGCATTCCATGGAGCGGATGCGGGAGAAGGTACAGGAAATAAAAGGAACCGTTTCTATCCAAGGAACGGTTCAGACAAGACAGACAGGATCTGAAGAAGATGTATGGCAGTGGAAACAGCTCTTAAATAAGTATATGAATGCACATGATTATAGTGCAGCAATATCAATAGTCGAAAAGATATTGGAAGCAGTGCCCAATGATTCAGAGGCCAATCATGCATATGATGCTTTGAGGGATTTACAGTATTTTGATATAAGAAACGGAGTGCTGCTGAAATATAATGGGAAAAGCAAAATAATAAGCGTTCCCAATGGTGTAGTAAAGATAAATGAATATGCATTTGATGCAGATATTGAGAAATTAATATTGCCTGAGACATATACAAAGATAGATTCATGTATTTGTGGAGGCAGGATACATGAGTTAATATTACCGAAGACGTTTGCGGAAATTAATACGCATATCTGTGAAGAGTATATAGGTAAACTGATTCTTCCGGAAACACAGATTGTGATTAATCATAGTATTTGCAGAAGTATAGGTGAATTAATATTATCAGAAACTCAGCCTGTATTTAATTGTAGTATTTGTGAATGGGGTATAGATAAACTGATATTACCCGGGAGGCAGCTTAAGATTCCTGTGTGTATTTGTGGGGATAGGATAGGTGAACTCAAAATATCAAAAGAATTTCCCATAGTGGATACATATATCTGCGGAGGCGGAATAGGTAAGATGGTTTTGACAGATCTATGCTCGAAAATAACCCTACCTATTTGTAAGGGACGAATAAATGATGAAATTGTATTTCAAAAGAATGTGATATTAAAAGAGGCTTTTGAATGTCATAAGGCGATAGTCAAAGAAAATACTGATTATTTTCTTCCTTATCTAAGGTGTTCATACTTAAAGCTGCCCTCAAATTTTAATGGGGATGTGGATTTGATAAATAAGAACTATTTACTGAAAGATATAGAATGCTCAGAGGAGTATAAAGAAAAAGTGATAGACTACATTTTGCTGCAGTTTAGAAAGGGGATAAAAACAGATGGAAAAAGTATTCTTGACTCGCCTTTCGCAAAGGCAATTGAAGAAAAATGCAGGCAAGGAGTATGTTGGTATTGCGGTGGACGTAGCTTCACAAAAAGGTGGTTTGGAGTAGTATGCGATAATTGTGGCAAAGAAAGAATTTTTAAACCTGTAATTATCCATAGTTATAATTTTTGATAAGGAAAGTGGTTGAAAAATAATCAAATGAAAGAGGATGAAAAATTTTTAAAAAGAGGAAGATACTGCAAAAGAAGGGAATATCTGGGAAAACACAGAAGATAACAAAATAAGAAAGAGAGGAGAAAGCGTATGACAAAACAAAAACTGTTGGCATTATTTTTGTCATTTATATTAACAATTGGAATGTGTTGTACAGAAGCCGTGGCAGAGGAGACTGACGAAGTAAAACAACCCCGGGAAACCCAGACTTATGCAACAAGCCGTTCCCAGGCAGATGCCATTGCATGGGTGAAGTCAAAACTGGGACAGGCAATCGACTATGACGGCGTATACGGAGCACAATGTGTGGATCTGATCATGGCATATTATGCATATCTGGGAGTCAGCCCTGCATCAGGAAATGGGTGTGATTATGCATGGAATGCGCTGCCGGCAGGCTGGAACCGTATTCAGGGCGCGGTTCCGCAGATGGGGGATATACTGGTATACTCTGGAAATTCGGACAATCCCTATGGGCATGTTGCCATTTTCGAATCCACCTATTCGACATACCATCAGAATATTGATTATGCCCAGTACGTAAGAAATGTAAATTATGCGTACAACAAAATCGGAAATTCCTACTGGGGAGTTATCAGACCAAATTTTTCCGGTTCGTCTCCCACGCAAGACCCCTGGATCGAAGTTCGGGGAATCAGCGAGGCCTCCGGGACGGAAGCAAAGATAAACGGCTATATCCGGAACCCGGGAGGAGTTTATATTACGACAGTAGGTGTCTACATATGGGACGCGAATGACAACCTGATTAAAGAGCACTATGAGGAAATCAACCCTGCTTCGCATACAAGAGACGGAGTTGAGATGTGGTTCTACATGAACAAAGAGCTTGGGATCAGTGTGCAGGCGAACACCATATATAAGTATCAGATGTTTGCAATATACAATAACGGAGGAAGTACAACCTATACAGACCAGCAGACATACTCAACCATTCCCCCGAAGTGGTACGAGTCCCTGACACCAGTCGATCTGGGTGCGGATTTATATGCAGCGGTGATAAAAAATGAAGGCTGGGTTCACCTGGGAAATGTGGGAGGAAATGTTGAAGTAACGAAGAATGGAATGGAAGACGGTTCTGATATCTGGCATTTCATAAAGCAGGCTGATGGTTCTTATGGAATTCTGAACTGTTTGGATAACAGGGCGCTTACAGTCCAGTCTGGCGGACAGGCAAATGGGACGAATATTATAGTCAGTGAATGGAAAGCTGCGGACAGCCAGAAGTGGTATATTTACGGAGCCTGGAGTGGGAAATATGTATTGAAGCCAAAGCATGCAGACAGGGTTCTTGATGTGTTTAATAATGACAGCGCAATCGGTAGCAATGTGCATCTTTGGGATTACAGTGACAATAATGCGGCCCAGATGCTTGCCATATACACGGCTGATAAAGCCGGAAAGTCAACACTCTCAGTCAGTGCAGGCAAGTCTGACACAAAGACAGCTTTTAGCTGGACAGAGGCGAAAGGTGCATCTGGATACCGTATCAGAATTAACAATGGAGAAAAGGGGAATACAGCGCTCTATAAAGAGATTGATGCCGGAAAGGCAACGTCTTACGAGCTGGTATTGCCGGAAGGATATTATGAAGCCTCGCTGGAATCCTATAACAGCTTTAGCCATGAGATAAGTAACACCATTACGTTTACCATTGAAAAGAGCGCAGTTCCAGATGACCCGGATATCGTGGAGGAAGACTGGGAGTACAGTATTTTGACAGCTGGCGAAGAAAAATATGTGCGAATCAATGCATATGTGGGAAATGAAACTGATCTTATCGTTCCAGATTATCTGGGCGGATATCCTGTCTATGAAGTGATGTTAAATTCACTGAGTACGGATGAACAGGAGCGCTACGAACGGATCCGGTCAGTGGTATTTCCGGATACGACTCTCGCAATATGGGGAGGGTCATGCATGTATTTTACGGAGCTTACGGACGTTACCATACCGGAAGGAACAGAATTTATCGGACCGACCGCTTTTATGGGATGCCCGAATCTGAAAAGCCTGACAATTCCGGCTTCTGTGTCCTATATTGAAGATATCAGCGACAATAAAAATATTGAGTATCATGTACAGAGAGGTTCCTGTGCAGACCGCTGTCTGACCGCAGAAGGAAAGAAGGTTATAAGAACCGGTGTAAAGGTTCCTGTGAAAGGAATTTTAATAGAAGGCCATGAAGAATTTACAAGAACAGTGTCATATGACGATGCATCTCAAAGCAGGACAATCTGTCTGGAAGCATCTCTTGCACCTGCAAATGCTACAGACCGTCAGATTTACTGGAGTGTGGATGATCCGGAGGTTCTATTCCTGAACGAGAGCCTCATGCTTAATTACGGATCAAAGGCATATATTGATGTCTTAAAAGGTGGAACCGCCACGGTCACAGCGACAACGGTAGACGGAGGATATGTGGCGGCTTATACGATTGATGCGAAAGTAAATATTGCCTGTCAGGAAATCAGCCTGGATCAGAATATTTTTGAGTATGACGGGACAGAAAAGTGTCCTTCTGTTACGGTCAAGGGGTTAAAAGAAGGGGCAGATTATACTGTAGTATATAGCAATAATGTGGAGGCAGGAACCGGGAAAGTGACAGTAAAAGGAATCGGGGCAAATACCGGAAGTGTTACAAAAAGCTTTACAATTACTCCGGGAAAAACTGACGAAAAGCCATCGAAGCCCAATCCATCAAAGCCCAATCCGCCGGAGACAAAGCCGTCAGGTTCGTCAGGATTAAAACCGCCGGTATCACAGCCGTCAGGAGGCATAATAAAGGATCAAGTGTCAGTGAAGAAGCCTTCCGGACTGAAAGTAAAGAATATTAAAAAGAAAAAGGCGAGGATTACGTGGAAAAAAGTCAGGAATGTCAACGGATATGAGATTTACAGAAGCACAAAAAAGAGCGGGAAATATAAGAAAATAAAAACAATCAAAAAGGGCAGTACCACAAGCTATACGAACAGCAAATTAAAAAACAGAAGGCAGTATTATTATAAAATACGTGCTTACAAGGTAGTGAACGGGCAGAAATATTATAGTACATTTACAGGAGCGAAGGGGGTGAAGATTAAGAGGTAAATGTTACGGTTCGTGGGTTAGGAATGCGCTGAACTCCACTGCATATTCCGTGGGAATATGATGACAGGCATCCCACTCAAAAGGTATTTTCTGCTATGGTTTTGGATTGTGGGAGAAATCCCCGTCTCGAATACAGGCAGGGATTGGCAGGGGGTTCACGCATCGTCCCTCTCGATCAGCTCATGGGCAGAGCCTTTCCCGGCTTTTAGTTCCTGGACAGATTTCTTCACATAGGCCATGTTCGCCTCGGAGAAGAAGGGATCGGTAGTCTGGGCGATTTCAAATGGGATGCGGTTTTCGCGTAAAACTGCTTTCACAAAAAGATTGATTGCGGTAGAAGTATTGAGGCCGACATTGGAACAGAAGGTGTCAAAGCTAGCCTTGTCTTTTTCATCTACCCTTGCGGTTAAGGTTGCAAGTGCCATAGATAGGTCTCCTTTCGTATTCGAATTGTGATTATCATAGCACTAATGTATGCTGAAAGCAAGCGTATGTATTACATGTGACGAGGCGAAGGAAGGGTGAAAAGTTACGGTTCATGGGTTGAGAATGCTCTGAACTGCATATTCTGTGGGAATATGATGATCAGCGCGTAAAGCCATTTTTTATGCTATAGTTTCAGGTTGACAAAAATATGAAGGAGAAAAAAGGAAATGAGACGAAGAGAGAAAAAGATATTTTCAGCTGTATTTGTTATAGTTATGACATACTGTGCTATATTTCTTGCAGGCATGCTATGCCAGAACGGAAGCAATACAGTACAGGCAGCGGATTCCATATCCCGGGAGGAATGGATCCATACACTGGTGGATACCTTCCAGATGAAGATAGAAGGGGAACTGGTGCCGGATGATTATTATAAGGATGTTTCGGAATCAACGGTTACATATTACCGTGATATTCTGACAGCGGTGAATTTTGGTGTGATTGACCTGGAGGCAGGGGAAGAATTTAAGCCAAAGGATCCGGTTAGCCGTGAGTTTGCGGCGCAGACACTGAATTTCTGTCTGGGATACGAGCTGGAGGAAAATGCCCAGTATACAATGAATGACCAGGACAGCTTAAAATACATCCAGTCAGACCAGGTTGCGCTGAATCAAGGATGGTTCACCTTGATAGACGGAGCCTTTCAGCCGGACAAGGCAGTTACGGAAGCAGAAAAGAACAGTATGGTTGCCTTTGCAAAGAGTGTGCTTGCGGCATCTGAGATTGATGAGAACCATAAGAATACTTATGAGTTCGCAGAAGGAGTGATTGTAGTGCCGGAAGAAATCTCTGTGGAACTGACAGAGGATCATAAGGTTCTGATCTATGATCATTCGGTAGAGCTTGCGGAAGGGGATACTTTTGCTGTCTTTTCTAATGGCCTGGCATATGTATATAAGGCAGTGGGCATTGCTTCAAAATCATATGGCATTGAGGTACAGACCGAGGATGTGGACTATGATACCGTGGTGAAGAAATATGATGCAGAAGGCGTGATAGAGGCTAACCTTGGAAACTTTGTGCCTGCATCGGATGATATTATCGTGGATATCAATTACGAAGACGGTACAGTAGAGGAAGCGGCGGATACATCGGAACGTGCGAGAGCAGCCAGGATACAAGGTAGCAAAAAAATACGGGATATTAAATGTTTTCAAAAAATAAAAAACGGAAAGATAGGATGTACGGTTTCAAATATTAAAGTAAATTATAGGGTAAATGGTTTCGGAGACTGGTTGTTTTCTATCAGTGGAAAGGCAAAAGGAAGCTGCGATATCAAGGGTGAAGGCAGTCTGACGCTTCGGATGGGTACAATTCCCATTGCAGGGGTGGGAGAAGTTTACGTTGATATGATATACTCTGCCGAGGGTTCAATCAGTGTATTAATTACATCTAGATTTGAAGCCGGTATTGAGAAAGTAAGAGGACAGGGAATTAGGAAGATAAAGAATTTCAAGACAGCTGATCCAGAGATTTCGGCGCATGTGGAGTTGAAGGCGGCTTGTAAGGTAGCCTTTGCTATTCAGATACCTTTAATGGCTAAAGGAACGATTTACGGAGAGGCAGGAGTAAAAGCTGATGCCGATATAGAGATATATACGGATGGGAAGAAGCCCGAGGTGTGTATGGATCTCGGTGCGCATATGTATGCAACGGCAGGCTACTCTGTGATTGTATTTGGTCAACAGGTAGCAGCAGATACCATACCAATTTATACAGAATCCAATAGTCCCATACGCCGCTATTACCATATTGAAGATAACAACACGGTGTCTGCGTGTAAGCGTACTGACAGCAGCTCACATGTAGGGAAGAGAGGATATTATTCTTCAATGAATAGCTCAGGCACTTACGGAAGTGACTGGTTTATAGCGCCATTTGAAGAGGCTGAGATTCCAATTTTTAAATATACTGTTGACGATGCAGGGAATGCAACGATCACAAAGTATAACGGGAATGCATACACGCTGACGATTCCAGAGGAGTTGGACGGTTATCCCGTTACAGCAATTGGGCAAGGTGCATTTAGAAATAATAAGAGCCTGGGATCGGTTGTAATTCCGGATGCGGTGATCAGTATCGGGATAGATGCATTCAATGGGTGCAGTAATCTTGAGAATGTTATATTGCCGGACAATAATAAGTATACATATATTGATGAAGGAGTATTTGCTAATACAACTTCACTGAATGATATACAGATACCTGACTATGTTACTCAAATAAAATACCGTGCTTTTTATAATTGTGGTTTAAAACATTTAAACTTAAGTGATAACATAACATATATTAAGGAGCAGGCTTTTTATGGATGTAATAGACTTGTTGATTTAGTTTTGCCTAAGTATCTTGAACGGTATGGCTCAGAATGCTTTGGAGAATGTGATTCACTGAATAGTGTGGAAATATCCAAATACATAGAGGAAAACGATTACTATCCAGATTATCATTATACAGTAGATTCGTTTCAAAAAGGAATGTTTTATGGCTGTGATAATTTAAAAGAAGTAAAGTTTGCCAAAGGGATAACGTCAATAGCACATAATTTATTTAATGGTTGTACAGGAATTGAAGAGATTGTTATACCGGATACGGTTTCGGTTATTGGTTATCACGCGTTCAATTTATGTAAATCGCTTCGAAAGATTCATTTGCCAGAATCACTTACTAAAATTGAGGTAATGGCATTCAGAGGGTGTGTATCGTTAGAAAATATTGACATTCCAGATTCGGTTGTTGAAATAGGGAGTTGCGCCTTTATATCATGTCATAGTTTTACAAATATCCAATTACCTTCAAAGCTAAAGATTTTGGGTACATGGGCTTTTCGTGATTGTTCCTCTTTGCAGACAATTACAATTCCTAAGACTTTAATAAGCGTTCCAAAATACTATGACGGATGGATAATGGGTACGAATACAACAGAAAGTCCTTTTGTTGAATGTCCCAAATTGAAACAGATTAGTTTAGAAGATGGAATGCAGAAAGTTCCAAATGAATTGTTTCATAACCATGCAAGTTTGGAAAAGTTAGTTTTTCCTGATACCGTAACGGAAATAGGTGACAATGCATTTTTGAATGCGTCAGCATTAGAAAATGTTATTTTACCACAGAAACTATATAAAATAGGAAATGCGTCATTTGCAAACTGCAAATCGCTAGAAAAAATAGAAATACCAGATACGGTTCAATATATGGGTTCAAATATATTTGCAGGTTGCCGCTTACTAAAAGAGGTAAAACTGCAAAAGGATAAAATTTATATACAGGCCGGAACATTCAAGGACTGTACCAGTCTAGAGAAAATAGAATTGCCGTCATCTCTTCAATATTTTGATACTAGCGCATTTGAAGGTTGCGAAAATTTAAAAAGCATTATAGTGCCTGAAGGGTTTGTTGGAGTGGAAAATAATGCATTTAAGAAATGCATACGACTTACCAGTGTAGATTTAAAGGGTAATTATATTTGGAGTAATGCTTTTGAGGATTGTAAAGAACTGACGGATGTAAAGATGAGCGACAGTATTTTCAACATCGGGAAGGCAGCCTTCCTTAATTGTACAAGTATTGAGAAAATCCGTTTAAGCACAGGTATACATGAAATACGGGATAATACATTTGAAGGATGTACATATTTGAATAACCTAATCATACCATATGGGGTAAATAGCATTGGAAATGAAGCCTTTAAGAATTGTACCAGGCTAAAGAATATTTCAATTCCTAAAAATGTCACATCCATCTCTGACAACGCATTTTCATACCCAGAGGAGATTACGATATATGGTGTAAAGGGAAGCTATGCAGAAGAATATGCAAACAAAAAGGGGATGGCATTTGTTGAAAAGATTGTGGATGTAGAAGCTGTTGAGATGTTAAAGGAAAAGTACATTCTCACGGAAGGAGATTCTGTCCAGTTAGCTATTACAATTAGTCCCGAAGATTGTAATTCAGATGTTACATGGTCATCTTCGGATGAAAGTGTAGCAACAGTTCGAAATGATGGTGTGTTAAAAGCAGTTAAAAGTGGTGAATGTACAGCTACAGTAAAGATTGGAAATATTGAAAAAACATGCAGGGTGATTGTCAGAGGACGAAATTATGGATTGAGGCTTACTGGTGAAAAGACATTGAAGATAGGAACAACGATGCTGTTAACATGTATGGATACAGATAATCGGTCAATAAAGGCAGAAGAGTTAAAATGGCAGTCAGAAAATCCGGATATAGCAACAGTGGATCAGAAAGGAAGCGTCCAGGGGCTCAAGAAGGGAAAGACCATTATTGAGGTATCACTCTTGGAAGATCCTTCTATAAAAGGTACATTTGAAGTCGAGGTAATTGACGAGAAAATTAAAGTAACGGGTATCAGTCTTGACAAGAAGAAACTTAGTATGGACGTAAAGGATACCTATAAGCTTACCGCATCCATTTCCCCGGAAGGAGCCAATAATCAGAATATCACCTGGGCTTCCGACAACGAAGAGGTGGCAGCAGTATCAGATGGAACGGTAACTGCAAAAAAAGCCGGGACCGCCATCATTACAGCCACAACAGAAGACGGCAGCTACACGGCAGCATGTACCGTAACCGTAACAGAGCCAGCGCCCGGACAGGATGTTACCGGCGTAACGCTTTCAAAGGAGACTTTGTCTATAGAAGAAGGAAACTGTGCATTACTGGAGGCATTTGTAGAGCCAGAGACAGCAAAGAACCAGACCGTTACATGGAGCACCAGTGATGAAGAGATTGCAGAAGTAGATCCGGAGACAGGCATTGTAAGCGGTGTTGCAGAAGGAACCACGACGATCACGGCAACGACAGAGGACGGCGGATACACGGCAGACTGCGAGGTGACGGTTACCGCTATGGCAGAGGATACCGTTCCAGTGGAAAATGTATCCGTTATACCTTCGGAAGGTGATCTTTCACAGGATCAGACCATAGAAGCAGGAAAACAGTTTGTACTGTCAGCAGAGGTATATCCGGCAGATGCTACCAATCAGAAAGTGATCTGGCTCAGCAGTAATAAAGAAGTTGCAACCGTTACTCAGGAAGGAACCGTAACAGCAGTTGGAGCCGGTGAAGTTACCCTAATGGCAATATCAGAGAACGGAGGCAGAAGGGTAGAATATAAGATCCAGGTTCTTCCTGTGAAGGTACAGGTGACAGACATCCGGCTTGGAAAGACACAGTTGTCCCTGGATATTGGCGGCCAGGAGAAACTAACAGCAGAAATTCTGCCTGAGGAAGCAGCGGATACGCCTCTTATCTGGAAATCCGACCATGAAGAGGTGGCAACGGTGGATTCTAACGGTGTGGTTACAGCAACCGGAGAGGGAACCGCGGTTATTACTGTAATGGCAGAAGATGAAAGCGAAGTGACAGCACAGTGCACGGTACAGGTAAGTAAAAAAACGAATCCGCCTGTAGATCCGGATAAGCCGGATGACCCAAATCCACCCGTGGATCCTGATAAGCCGGATGACTCAAATCCGCCAGTGAATCCAGATAAGCCCGTCACTCCGGTCAATCCCGGAACATCTGGAAGACCTGGAACAACAGGAGGAAATAACAGACCCTCCCTTTCTGTAGGAAGCAAAAGGAAACTCTCTTCGGGAACCTATAAGATTACAGCTAATTCAGCAAAAAAGGAGGTTACATTTGTAAAGCCAGCCAGTACAGGAAAAAAATCTGTTACAGTTTCTGCAACAGTAAAGATCGACGGACAGACCTTCAAGGTGACAGGAATCGAAGCAAAGGCATTTAAAAACAACAAAAATCTGAAATCTGTTTCCATCGGAAAGAACGTGAAGAAGATCGGAAAAGAAGCCTTTTCTGGCTGTAAAAAACTATCGAAAGTTACCATTAAGGGTACAGCACTAAAAAGCATCGGGAGGAATACATTTAAAAATATCAATAAAAAGGCTGTGTTTAAGGTTCCGCGTAAAAAGATGAAGCAGTATAAAAAATTACTTGGCAGTAAAACCGGGTATAAGAAAACAATGAAACTAAAATAACTGAATTTGGGACGGGGCATTTTTAAAAATGCCCCGTCCCAAATTGCTTGGCATTCTTTGAAATTCATTTGATTTTTCTTTGGCAGTTGCATATAATACAAGTAGGGAAATCTCTACTTTCCAAAATTTAGGAGATGAAAGATATGTTGGTAAACTTTTTTGTTGACAACGTATTTACAGATGATGGACAAGCTACAAGATTAAGTGGCAGAGTCCTTGCTCTTATTTCAGTAAGTGAACCGCTATTTGGTTTGAGCATCCTGATGCAGGGAATTTTGGAGGGAATGGGAGAAACTTTGACAAAACGGAAATAAGAGAGTAGTAGGAAGAGGTGTAAAAATGTATCTGAATAAAATATTGGTTAAAAATTTTAAAGCCATAACAGATATGGAATTGGAATTTACTCCTGGAGTTAATCTTTTGATTGGAGACAATGGGGTGGGAAAGAGTTCTCTGTTGGAAGCTATTGTAATAGCAATGTCTGGTATGTTCAAGGGGATTAGCGGTGTTTCTACAAAAGGAATTATGCAGAACGATATTCATTTCAAAACGACCGGAAGAGGTGATGCCTCAACAGAAATATCTTATGGGGTGCCAACGGAAATCACTGCATTTATTGATAAAGAATTTTATTTGAAAAAGTTTAGAGAAAGCGAGGATGGCAATTCAAGAACAAAAATGGAAGACAATGGCATCGGAAAAGAGATGCAGAAGAAAGTAAATAGTTCGGAAGAGATCCTTCCACTGCTTTGCTTTCAGAGTGATGCCAGAGTCTGGCAAATGCGAAGGGGTGACTTTGGAAAGGAATTAAAGAAAAAACTAAATGATAGAAGATGCGGATATATAGGCTGCCTGGATTATTCTCTGGATATAAAAGGCATACAGGCATGGTGCCTGAAAATGGAGTTGGCTGCTTTTCAGAAGAAAATGCCAATTAGGGAATACGAAGCATTTAAACATATTGTCTCTTGCTTTATGCAAAAAATCAACGGGTTAGACGTTGTGCCGGAAATATATTATTCCAGCCAGCTAGAAGAAATGGTCTACCAGGAAGGTGAGACTACAATGCCGGTCACTATGCTAAGTGCCGGGTATCAGTCACTGCTATGGATTGTTATGAATCTGGCTTACAGATGGGCTTTGCTGAATCCAGATATAACAGAGAATGTAAATGAAGCAAAAGGAATTGTTTTAATTGATGAAATTGATATGCATTTACATCCAAAATGGCAGTGGAATATCGTGAATGCTCTTGAAGAAACATTTCCGAATGTGCAATTTATTTTAACTACGCACTCGCCAATCGTTATATCTTCCTGCCAGAATGAACATCTTGTTTTAATTACAGATAGCCAAGATGTTGTTTATCTGGAAAATGCTTATGGATATTCAGTACAGGATGTACTGAACTTCAGACAGGGAACATTGGATAAACCAGAAAAAATAAAGTCTCTGACAGATAGTTTCGATCTTGCAATGGAAGATGATAACTATAATAAAGCAGAAGAATTCCTTGATGTAATGGAAAATGTATTAGGAAAAGATCATGCAGATGTTAGGGCTGCCAGAGAAGAGTTGCGGTGGAACAGATTGTGAGGTGAATCAAACGATGATTTATATAAAGAAGAAAAAACCTCCGTCTGAAACGATACGGGAAGTCAGTCGAATAAAAAGTAACCCAGATTGGAAAAAAATACAATCTGGAAATACAAAGGCAATCCGAAATAAGTTTGATGAATTATCAAAAGAACCAATTCGCCAGAGCCTTTTAGAAGAACAATCGGGACTTTGTGCATATTGTATGAGAAGGATTGAAAATAATGGACGAACAACACGTATTGAGCATTGGTATCCTTTGAGTAAAGATAAAGATCAAGCTTTGGACTACCGAAATATGTTGGCTGTCTGTGACGGCGGAGCTAATTATCAAGGGGATGAGAAAAAAATACTTTGCTGCGATGCATTTAAGGGAGATGATGAAGAATTAATGATTTCGCCATTGAATGTTCAGCATATGCAAAAGATCACATACGATAAAAAGGGATATATAAAAACCAAACCATTTGATGCTGCGTTAGAGAAGGATATTAACGAGAGGCTGAGACTGAATGGGCTTTGGAAGGACAAGAAGTTTATTGCAGATACTTCAACCGGGTTGGTAAAGGGACGAAAAGATACATATCAACTGTATGAACGGTTTATAAAGAAATTGGATCGTAATGGAAGATGTGGCTCGGCTCAAGTGAAAAAGAAAATAGACGAAATACAGACAGTAGCACAGAAACCGGAATTTGCAGGTGTATGGTTATACTTTCTGAATAAAAAATATGTTTCTTTGTTGAAGAGAGGCTTGTGAAATTGGGGACGGGGCATTTTTAAAAATGCCCCGTCCCCAATTTTTCTAAAAATGAACATTCTGTGTATTTCTTTACATTATCGTAAAAATATGATACGTTCTATAAGTAGAAAAAACTATACTTTTGTGATGTAGAAGGAGAACAAGAACAGAATGAAGAGAAAATTGGCTTTCATATTAACAGGAATCATTGTGATTTCATCATTAGCAGGCTGTGGGAAGTCTTCACAGCAGTCATCATCAGAAACGAAGGAGAAATCAGAAGCATCAGAGGAGACGATACAGTATCTGCCGGATATCAACTATTCCGATTATATCAAACTCTGTGAATATAAAGGACTGGAAGGACAGAAAGTTCTTGTCAGTGTGACAGAGGAAGAGATTCAGGAAGAAGCAGAGAACCGGATGTATGATTATGCGACCTATGATCCTATAACAGACAGAGGCATTCAGGACGGGGACTATGTGGTTCTCAATTATACAGCTACAATGGACGGAAAAGAATCGGCAGATTATTCCAGGGACGAGGAAGAAGTCCAGATTGGCGAAGGCTTCCTATACCCTGAGTTAGAGAAGGCCCTGGAAGGAATGAAGACGGGTGAGAGTAAGACAGTTGAGGTGAAGCTTACGGAGGACTTTGCTGTTTCAGAAGAAGATGTGGGGAAAACGCTTTCTGTTAAAGTGAAGGCTGGTGCGGTTACTGTAGAAAACCTCCCGGAATATAATGATGCATTTGTAAAGGAAAATACAGAGTACGATTCCGTTAAAGATTATGAGGCGGCCCTGGAGGCAGAGATTAAGGCCAGCAAAGAGGAAGAGTATAAATACGGGACTGTCGGCGATATGATGGGCAGTATTGTAGAGATGTCGGAGTTTAATGGATATCCGGATGAGCTTTATGCCCGGTGTGAGGAAAACTATAACAGCAGTAATGAATCCAATGCGGCTATGTTCGGCATGGAGGTGAGCGAATATCTGGAGCTTATGGGGGTTGACGAAAATGCGAAAAAGGAGGAAATTGAGGCGAACGTCAATTATGAGCTTGTAATCGGAAGCATTGCGAAGCAGGAAGGTCTGGAATGTACGGAGCAGGAGGTAGATGAATTTGTTAAGGCAAATTTTGAGGATTATGGATATGAAGATGAAGCAGGATTCCTGGAGGAATACACAAAAGAGGAAATCGGCTATGAGATTATTTACAGTAAGGTGATTGATCTTTTGTATGAGAATGCTAAGCTTACGGAAGTTTCCGAGGAAGAATATATGGAAGAGCATGGAGATTCAGAGGAAGAAGAGATGGACATAGAAGAATAACAGGCAGCTACCCAGCAGGAGTACTGATTTTATCCAGTACTCCTTCTTGCTCTTAATTCTCGGCTAATAGCTGGATAATTTTATCAGTAATATTTTCGAGGTGAAGTTTCATGTCCCGGATATCATCTTTTAATGGCGGCAATTCTGCGGCTAGTTTAGAATCAAGTTTGACATCCAATAGCTGAGAAATCGCCAACAAGTCTTCATTTGTCAAAGACATACTATATCACTTCCTTTCCTCGATTTGTCTGATTGTTTTTATGATACATATTATATCATGCTTAATAGGGAATGTCTTGCAAAATTTTTTATATGTGATAGAATAGAAAAAGATTTGTTACTATTTACGGGGCCGTGCACTCCGCTGCACGGCATCCGAGCCGATAAAGTGGTGGCTTCCGGCATCCAGCCCTTCGCTGAAAGCGACTTTAAATGGGCTGGATGCGTTACTATGAGCGGACGGTTAGTCCGTGAATAGTAACAAAGATTTGTTACTATTCACGGGGTCGTGCACCCCGCTGCACGGCATCCGGGCCGATAAAGTGGCGGTATCCGGCATCCGGCCCCTCGCTGAAAGCGACTTTAAATGGGCTGGATGCGTTACTATGAGCGGACGGTTAGTCCGTGAATAGTAACAAGGATTTTTTGCGTAGTAAAAAGGAACAGGTCATGATATGGGAATGAAGAATGAGTTAATGCAGAAGCTGGATGACGGCTATAAGAGGTTCAGCAAGGGTCAGAAAAAGCTGGCGGATTTTATCCGGGATGATTATGATAAGGCGGCATTTCTCACGGCGGCCCGGATGGGCGAGGAAGTGGGGGTCAGCGAGTCTACGGTAGTAAGATTTGCCATGGCTCTTGGCTATGAGGGCTACCCCGAGTTCCAGAAGGCTCTCGGAGAGCTTGTGAGGACGAAGCTGAATTCCATCCAGCGGATGGAGGTAACCTACGGGCGCATCAGCCAGGGGGAGATTCTCTCCACTGTGCTCCAGTCTGATATTGAAAAGATTAAGCTGACCATGAATGCAATTGATCATGAGGCTTTTGAGATGGCGGTGGACACGATCCTGAATGCTGACAAGATCTATGTGGTCGGCATCAGAAGCTGTGCGCCGCTTGCAAGCTTTTTGTCCTTTTATCTGAATCTCATCTGTGAAAATGTAGTGGCGGTCCACACGAACAGTTCCAGTGAGATCTTCGAGCAGCTGATCCGGATTAACCGGAAGGATGTGATTATTGGCATCAGCTTTCCACGCTACTCCATGCGCACCTTAAAGTCACTGGAGTTTGCCAGTAACCGGAAGGCGAAGGTGATTACCCTTACGGACAGTGTCCATTCGCCTATGACTCTTTATTCTTCCTGCAATCTCATTGCCAGGAGTGATATGGCTTCGATTGTGGATTCACTTGTGGCGCCTCTTAGTGTGGTGAATGCCCTGGTGGTTGCATTGTGTATGAAGAAGCAGAAGGAGGTTATTACAACTCTTGAGACACTGGAGGATATCTGGGATGAATATCAGGTATATAGTAAGGATGAGCTGAATATGATCGGAGATGCAGTGGAACTGTCAGGAGGCAGTTCCTATCTGGGAAAACAGACAGATAAAGAGGATGAAAAATGAGCAGAGTACTTATAATAGGAGGCGGTGCAGCAGGAATGATGGCGTCAGTCCGGGCTGCCATGAATGGGCACAGAGTCTCTGTCTATGAAAAAAATGAAAAGCCTGGGAAGAAGCTTTTTATAACAGGAAAGGGAAGGTGCAATCTCACGAATGCCTGTGATATGGATACGCTGCTTTCTTCAGTAGTCAGCAACAGCCGGTTTTTATACAGCAGCTTTTATGGATATACGAATCAGGACGTGATTGCTTTCTTTGAGGAGATCGGTGTGAAGACGAAGACTGAGCGCGGGAACCGGGTGTTTCCGGCATCCGATCATTCCTCGGACGTAATCAAGGGGCTTGTACGCAGGATGGAAAGTCTTGGAGTAGAGCTGAATCTGAATACAGAAGTAAAGGAGATTGGGACAGCGGACGGAGGCTTTCACCATCTTGTCCTTTCTGATGGGAAAAGGGTAGAAGGGGATTCCTGTATTGTGGCGACAGGCGGTCTTTCTTACCAGTCCACCGGCTCCACAGGAGACGGCCTGAGATTTGCTAAGAATCTAGGACACCAGGTGACGCCCTGTATGCCATCGCTGGTTCCGGTCGAAACAGAGGAATCCTGGGCGGGCAGACTTATGGGGCTCTCCCTGCGCAATGTGGAGATCACAATTTCCGACGGAAGGAAAAAACTTTTTCGGGAATTTGGGGAAATGCTGTTTACCCACTATGGTGTAAGCGGGCCGCTGATAATCAGTGCAAGCAGCTATATCGGGAAGAAACTTCTGGAAAATCCGCTGAGGCTGGAGATTGACCTGAAGCCGGCGTTAAGTGCCGAAGCACTGGACCGGCGCATTCTGAAGGATTTTGAGGATAATAAAAATAAACAGTTCAAAAATTCACTGGGAAGGCTGTTTCCGGCAAAGCTGATTCCAGTCATGACAGACTTAAGCGGGATTGAGCCGGAGAAGAAGGTGAATGTGATTTCCAGGGAGGAGAGAGCCGCCTTTGTACAGCTGATCAAGCATCTTCCCCTGACGCTTACAAGACTTCGGGGATATGATGAAGCGATTATTACCAGGGGCGGCGTAAGGACAAAGGAGATTGACCCGGGAACCATGGAATCAAAGCTTGTGAAGGGAGTTTATTTTGTGGGAGAGGTACTGGATGTGGATGCGCTGACAGGAGGGTTTAACCTGCAGATCGCGTGGTCAACCGCCTATGCCGCAGGAAATGCGGTCTAAAGTACTAGTACAGCCTTGCATCATTTATACTGCGTGCCAGATAAATCTGACGCGAGGCATAACATGATGCGCATAGCCGCATAAGGAAGTATGCCGCTGTAGCCAGTACGCAGCCAGTTTAGGACAGATGATTACAGGTAACTGTGGATATGACAGACAGTTCCTGTGATTTCACAATATCCCGGGATGAATCTGAGAATTCAGTCGGACCCGGAGAAACAGGAGGAATAGAATGGGATATAATGTAGCAGTTGACGGACCGGCAGGAGCCGGCAAGAGCACGATTGCAAAGCTTGTTGCAAAGAAAAAGGGGTACATCTATGTAGATACCGGTGCCATGTACCGGGGGCTTGCGATTCATTTTCTGGATCATGGAATCAAGGCAGGCGATACAGAGAAGATCATAGAGGCGGCAGAGCATGCGGATGTGACGATCCGGTATGAGGACGGGATGCAGCAGGTGTATGTAAACGGTGAGAATGTGACAGCAAGGCTCCGGAGCGAGGAAGTGGGGAGAATGGCTTCCGCGACTTCTCCGATTCCAGAGGTCAGGGCGAAGCTTCTGGAGCTTCAGAAAAGCCTGGCGAGAGAGCAGGATGTGATCATGGACGGCCGTGATATCGGGACCTGTGTGCTTCCGGATGCGGATGTGAAGATCTTTCTTACCGCCAGTGTGGAAAAACGGGCGAAACGCCGGTATGACGAGCTGGTAGAGAAGGGAGAGCAATGTGACCTTAAGACCATTGAAGAGGATATCAGAAAAAGGGATGAACAGGATTCCACAAGGGAGCTGGCGCCCCTTAGGCAGGCAGAGGACGCGCACCTTGTGGACAGCTCGGATATGACGATCCAGGAGGTTGTAGACGCGATTATTGCCATGTGCAGATAATCTGCTGCAGCCAGAACGGAGTGAATCGGTAAAGCCAGTGTTGTGAATAGCGGTACATCCTATAGTATAAGGGGCAGAAATGCTATAATCTATGGAGGAGAATTATGGGATTGTTTGGACAAAAGAAAACTTCTGCGGAGCTGCTCTCGGAGGGAAAAGAATTATTTGACAGTGGGGAATATATGAGGGCATTCTTAAGTTTTTCGAAGGTTAAGGCTGGAGAAAAAGGTGATATCAACTACTGGATAGGGCGTTGTTTTCTGGCATATTATGGAGAAAAACATAAAGACCAGGATTTGGCGAAAGCGAAACGGTTTCTGACATGGGCGGCTGAGGAGGGTAACGCTGATGCGGCCAGGTTTCTGAGAAAAATATCAGGGGATGCTGCTATACCGACGGGAAAGGATTCTGTGACAGCTGCAGAAGGGGAAGGGCCTGTATCTTCGGTGGGAGATAATGGAACCAATAGCGGGACAGTGGCAGAAGAAGCCGTCTGTGTGCCAAAAACAGAAGAGTCTGATGCCAAACTAATGCCTGCTTCTGCCCAACAGCCTGCAGCCACACAGGAGATGACCCAGGAAGAGCTGTACACCAGAGGGATGGAATTGTACCGGGCTGGGAAATATGAAGAGGCGGTTCCTTTTTTAGAGAAGGTCAGCTCGGCCTCTAAGATTGGTGAATTCCCAGACGCAAAAGTTGGTTTGGGATGGATTTATGAAAATGTGATGTTCAAAATCAATTTGGCACTTGGGAAATACAGTTTGGTTGGAAAAGCAGGCTATATACCTGGTCAGGAGGCTTTTATCCGCCTGGTTTCCAGCAGGGAAGAACAGGGGACCCTGTGGAGCCGCCGGTATCAAACTGCGTTGAAATGGAGCAGAGAACTGGCGGCATCAGGTAATCAAAAGATGGCAGAATATGTCTCCGTACTAGAAGGGCTTTATGAACAGAATTTGAAAATGACGGAACAAAACCAGCGGCAAAAAGCGGCGTGTGATGCGGGAGAAAAGGCGTTTCGTGAAAAAAAATATGACGAGGCATTACGGCAATATAAAATGGGTGCGGCGCTTGGCAGTCCTGTAGCCATATATAATTGTGGGGTAATGTATTATTATGGTATGGGTACAGAAACTGACCGGAAGGAGGCGCTAATATATTATGAGAAAGCGGCTGAGCAGGGACATGTTAATGCGCAAATGAGATGTGGTATGATGTATGATAATGGCCGGGGTACAGATTTTGATAAAAAGAAAGCTCTGCAGTGGTATCTGAAAGCTGCCAAACAGGGTGATTTGAATGCTCAGATTCATTGCAGCAGTATGTATACATGGGGTGATGGGGCAGATCCGGACAAAACAATGGCAGCGTATTGGCTCCGAAAGGCCATGGAGCAGAATGAAACTGAAATTCCGGATATTTTATTAAAAAAATATGATGAAGATAAAGAAACAGAAAAAGACAGTGAAGAAGCTATACGATGGTGCAGAAAGATTGCGCATGATGCCTATGAGAAAAAAGATTCTGCTGAGGAATTACGACAATATAAGCATGCGGCGATATGGGGGGATGCTGCGGCAATGCGTTTCGTGGGCGATATGTATAGAGAGGGAAAAGGAACACCTGTGGACGAGAAAGAAGCTTTGCGGTGGTATCTAAAAGCGGCTGGGCAAGGAGATATTTATTCCATGACCATGTGTGGCATTATGTACGATTGCGGTGGATCAGAAGACGCAGCCAATGCGCTATACTGGTATGAAAAGGCGGCTGAGCAGGGCGAAGCCTTTGCTCAAATGCAGTGCAGCTTTATCTACTTTTTGGGTATCGATACAGAAGGTACGAAGGTAGCAGATAAAGCTAAGGCATTGTACTGGTGTAAAAAAGCAGCCGAGCAGGGCGAAAAGGATGCTCAGTACCAGTACGCCCAATGGTGCTTTTTCGGTGAGGGTATGCCGGCAGATCAGGCCGAAGCCCTGTACTGGTATGAAAAAGCAGCCGAGCAGGGCGACATTGCTTCCCAGCGCAATTGTGGTATTATGTATTTCGAAGGTTATGGTACGGCAGTGGATAAGGCCAGGGCCCTGTACTGGTATGAAAAAGCGGCCGAACAGGGGAATGCTGATTCCCAGGACAAATGCGGTTATATATACTATTACGGGGAAGGCGCTGCGGTGGATAAAGCCAAGGCCCTGTATTGGTATGAGAAGGCGGCAGAACAGGGAATAATCACGGCTCAGTTTCAATCTGGTTTTCTATATGCCACTGGCGGGGATACGGCGGCGAACAGGGCGAAAGCCCGGATGTGGTTTGAGCGGGCCGCAAACCAGTCAGAGGATGTGAATATCCAATCAAGCGCACAGGAAATTCTGAGGGAATATTTTTAAGCCATATATAAGCGTATTTGAATATATACCAAAGGAAAGAATCTATATGCCGATGAGATTTACGGTAAACGATGCGCGGACTATGCCGACCGGATTTGACTCAAATATCACGCCAAGTGAGGCATGCAGTGACGGGAATGAATTTTCAAACACCCTTTGGTGCGTAATCATGATTGTAGGGAGAAAGGTATGAAGATAGAGTTAGCGAAGACAGCCGGGTTCTGTCCCGGTGTAAAGAGAGCAGTCGATCTGGTATATAAGCAGACAGAGGAGCACCCGGGAGAGCGGATCTATACGTTCGGCCCCATCATTCATAACGAGGAGGTTATCCGTGATATGGAGAGCCGGGGAGTTACGGTGCTGAATTCTGTGGAAGAGCTGATGGGCGTAGAAGACGGGATTGTGGTCATCCGTTCCCACGGGGTTCCCAAAAGCATCTGTGACCTGATGGATGAAAAAAGGATTACTTACGTGGATGCAACCTGTCCCTTTGTTAAGAAGATTCATCATATTGTATCAGACAAGAGCAGGGAAGGAGACTGCATTGTCATTATCGGCGACAGCGCGCATCCTGAGGTGGAAGGCATAAAAGGATGGGCGGGAAATCATGTGTCTGTTATTCAGAATGAAGCAGAAGCAGAGGCTTTTGAAGCTGAAAATAAGGAACAGAAAGTATGCATTGTGTCGCAGACGACATTTAATTACAATAAATTCAAAGATTTAGTTGAAATTATTTCTGAAAAGAGGTATGATATAATTGTTTTAAATACGATTTGCAACGCAACAAGAGCGCGTCAGGAAGAGGCAGCGAGCGTTGCAGAGAGGGTGGACGCTATGATAGTCATAGGTGACAGGAGAAGTTCCAATACCCGGAAGCTATTTGAAATCTGCAGAAATGCATGTGCGGATACGTACTATATACAGACACTTGACGATTTGGATATGAATCAATTAAGGTCCGTGGAAACAGTAGGTATTACAGCAGGGGCATCCACGCCCAACAATATAATTGAGGAGGTTCAAAACAATGTCAGAATTAACTTTTGAACAGATGTTAGACGAGTCTTTTAAGACAATAAGAAACGGAGAAGTTGTGGACGGTACTGTTATTGATGTGAAGCCCGATGAGATTGTTTTAAATATAGGTTACAAGGCAGACGGCATCATCACAAAGAACGAGTACACGAATGAATCAGGAGTTGATCTCACAACGATGGTTTCTGTAGGCGATGCCATGACAGTAAAGGTCTTAAAGGTGAATGACGGAGAAGGTCAGGTGCTGTTAACTTATAAGAGACTGGCGGCTGAGAAGGGTAATGAGAGACTGAAGGAGGCTTATGAGAACCACGAGGTTCTGAAGGCCCCTGTAACACAGATTCTTGGAGGAGGACTGAGCGTATCAGTGGAAGGCGCAAGAGTCTTCATTCCGGCAAGTCTTGTATCAGATACTTATGAGAAGGATCTGAACAAGTATCAGGATCAGGAGATTGAATTTGTGATCAGCGAGTTCAATCCAAGAAGAAACCGTGTGATCGGCGACAGAAGACAGCTTCTTGTCGCGGAGAAGGCTGAGAGACAGAGAGAAGTATTTGAGAGACTGAACATCGGCGATACTGAAGAAGGAATCGTTAAGAATGTGACTGATTTCGGCGCATTTGTTGACCTTGGCGGCGTAGACGGGCTGCTTCATATCTCGGAGATGTCCTGGGGACGCGTGGAGAATCCGAAGAAGGTCTTCAAGGTGGGCGACAAGCTGAAGGTACTTGTCAAGGACATTCACGATACGAAGATTGCATTAAGCCTGAAGTTCCCGGAGACGAATCCATGGGCGAATGCGGCAGAGGATTATGCAGTAGGAAGAGAGATCACCGGAAGAGTGGCAAGGATGACAGACTTCGGTGCCTTTGTAGAACTGGCGCCGGGTGTGGATGCACTGCTTCATGTATCCCAGATTTCGAAGGCGCATGTGGATAAGCCGTCAGATGTATTGTCCGTCGGGCAGGAGATTACAGCGAAGATCGTTGACCTGAACGAAGAAGAGAAGAAGATCAGCCTCAGTATGAAGGCTATTGAAGCTTCAGCGGAAGAACAGGAAGCTGCAGCGGAGGAGTAAGCAGTTGGGGACGGGGTATTTTTAAAAATGCCCCGTCCCCAATTTACCGCTGGATAAAGCGGGCGTTTTGCTGTATAGTTATATAGTGAGCTGCCAGAAAGATATCTTCTGGCATAAGAAAAAGGAAGGGCAAAGGAAGGAAGGATAAAGGGATGGCATTGTTAACATTTAAGGGTGGAGTACACCCGGATGACGGCAAGAGCCTGGCAAAGGACAAGGCGATTGTCAGTGTAAAACCGGAGGGTGCTCTGGTGTATCCGGTTTCCCAGCATATTGGTGCGCCGGCAAGTCCGGTTGTGGCAGTCGGGGACCGTGTGCTAAAGGGGCAGAAGATTGCAGAGGCCGGCGGATTTGTGTCAGCGCCTGTCTATGCGTCCGTGTCGGGGACGGTGAAGGCAATTGAGCCCCGCTTTAACCCCGCTGGTTCTAAGGTGAACAGCATTGTGATTGAGAATGACGGGGAATATGAGGAAGTAACGTATCCGGAGGTGAAGCCTCTGGATGAGATGACGAAGGAAGAGATTCTGAATGTAATCGCAGAGGCAGGGATTGTCGGCATGGGCGGTGCAGGTTTCCCGACACGGGTTAAGCTGTCTCCGAAGGAGCCGGACAAGATTGATTATATTATTGCAAACTGTGCAGAGTGCGAGCCTTACATCACGGCTGATTACCGCCGTATGATGGAGAATGCAGAGGAGCTTGTGGGCGGCATGAGGGCAGTTCTTAAGCTTTTTGACAATGCGAAGGGAATCTTCGGAGTGGAGGACAATAAGCCGGACTGCATTCAGAAGCTTAAGGAGCTTACGAAGGATGAGCCCCGTATGGAGGTGCTGTCGCTTAAGACAAAGTATCCCCAGGGAGGTGAACGCCAGCTGATTTACGCTACGACCGGAAGAGCCATCAACTCGGCCATGCTCCCGGCAGATGCAGGCTGCGTGGTGGATAATGTAGAGACAATGATTACCATCAACCGTGTCATTACGGAAGGGAAGCCTTCTATGGAACGTGTTGTGACCGTAAGCGGCAACGCGGTAAATGAACCTGGAAACTTCCTTGTTCCCTTTGGAATCAGCCAGGCGGAGCTTGTGGAAGCAGCGGGGGGATTTAAGACGGATCCTGAGAAGATCATTTCCGGCGGCCCCATGATGGGATTTTCCATGTTTACCCTGGATGTTCCGGTGACGAAGACTTCTTCTTCCATTCTGGGATTTACGAAGGATGAGGTGGCGGCCCATGAGCCTACCGCATGCATCAACTGCGGACGCTGCGTGGAGGCCTGTCCGAGCCGCTTGATTCCGTCAAGGCTTTCGGACTTTGCGGAGCATCATGACGAGGAGGCATTTACGAAGCATGAGGGGCTGGAGTGCATGGAGTGCGGCTCCTGCAGCTACGTGTGTCCGGCAAAGAGGCCGCTCAAGCAGGCGATCGGCTCTATGAGAAAGATTGCGCTTGCGAACCGCAAGAAGAAATAAAGAATGAGAGGAAGAGGTGAATGGTGTTGAGTGAGAATAAATTCATGATGTCGTCGTCACCGCATATACGTTCGAAGACGACATCTGCAAATATCATGCAGATCGTAACGGCTGCGCTTCTGCCTGCCGCTGCTTTCGGTGTGTATAATTTCGGGCTTTCGGCGCTGATTATGCTGATCAGTACAACGGCATCGGCGGTGCTGACAGAATTGATTTATCAGAAACTGATGCATAAAAAGGTAACGGTAAATGATTTCAGTGCGGTTGTAACAGGACTGCTTCTGGGGCTTAACATGCCGTCCAGTGCTCCCTGGTGGATGGGTGCATTGGGAAGCGTGTTCGGTATCCTGGTTGTAAAGCAGCTGTTCGGAGGTCTGGGGCAGAACATTATGAACCCGGCGCTGGGTGCACGATGTTTCCTGCTGATCTCTTTTACCGGACAGATGACAACCTTTATCTATGACGGGGTATCAGGCCCTACGCCGCTGGCAGTCTTAAAGAGCGGCGGGACGGTGGATACTATGAGCATGCTGATCGGAAAGATTCCGGGAACCATCGGGGAGACATCCGTATTTGCCATAATGCTTGGTGCAGTAATCCTGATCCTTACAGGGGTTATTGACCTTCGGATTCCGGGTACATATCTTGCAACTTTTGCGGTTTTCGTCGGTATATTCGGGCATTTCCAAAATCCGGATATCGGCTTCTTTGACCCCCAGTATATTACCGCGCACCTGTGCGGAGGCGGAATTATGCTTGGAGCGTGGTTCATGGCTACCGATTATGTGACTTCCCCGATTACGAAGAGAGGGCAGATTGTGTATGGCATGCTCCTGGGTATTCTGACCGGGCTGTTTCGTCTGTTCGGCGGCTCTGCAGAAGGGGTATCCTACGCGATTATCATCAGCAACCTGCTAGTACCGCTGATTGAGAGGGTAACACTCCCGAAGCCATTTGGTAAAGGAGGAGAGAAATAATGAATAAGATTATAAAAAATACATTGATTCTGACAGTGATCACCCTCGTGGCGGGACTGGGACTTGGATTTGTGTACGAGATTACGAAGGAACCCATTGCCCAGGCGAAGGATGCGGAGAAGAAGGCAGCATGGCAGGCCGTATTTCCAGAGGCATCTCTGGACAGCTTTGAGGAAGTAGATGTGGACGGGAAAGCGGCGGAGCAGGTCATTAAGGATCTGGGAATCAAGGGCTCTATTGACGAAGCCTGTAAGGCCGGGGAAGATGGTTATGTCATAACGGCGACAGATAAAGAGGGATACGGCGGCGATATTCAGGTTACAGTAGGGATCACGGCAGATGGTACGGTGAGCGGTGTGTCCATCCTGTCTATCAGCGAGACGGCAGGCCTTGGAATGAGGGCAAAGGAGCCGGCTTTCTATGAGCAGTACCAGGGAAAGCAGACAGAGCAGTTTGTTGTGTCCAAGGATGGCGGATCCGGTGAGCCCATTGACGCGCTAAGCGGTGCAACCATTACCTCAAGGGCAGTAACCGGAGCAGTGAACGCGGCTCTCGGCTACTACCAGAGTGTGTTTCAGTAGAAGGGAGGCAGCGAAGATGAATGGATGTATGGAAAGAATATATAATGGTCTGATTAAGGAAAATCCGACCTTTGTCCTAATGTTAGGTATGTGTCCGACCCTGGCGGTAACAACTTCCGCCACCAACGGCGTAGGTATGGGACTGTCCACCACGGTCGTACTCGTGCTGTCAAATATGCTGATCTCCATGCTGCGTAAGGTGATACCGGATTCGGTCAGAATGCCGGCGTTTATCGTAGTCGTGGCATCCTTTGTAACGATTGTACAATTCCTGCTGCAGGGGTTCGTTCCCAGTCTCTATGCTTCACTGGGCATCTATATCCCTCTGATTGTGGTAAACTGTATCATCCTCGGGCGCGCTGAGAGCTATGCGTCCAAGAATCCGGTTCTCTTATCTATCTTTGACGGAATCGGCATGGGACTTGGATTCACGGTGGGCCTTACGGCAATCGGACTTGTGCGTGAGATCATTGGCTCCGGCAAGGTGTTCGGTTTCCAGCTCCTTCCCCTTGCGGATGTGGCTGCAGGGAAGTCCGGCTATGTCCCGGTAACGATCTTTATCCTTGCCCCAGGGGCATTTCTGGTGCTTGCAGGCCTTACGGCACTCCAGAACAAGGTAAAGAACAATGCCGCGAAGAAGGGCAAAAAGGTAAGAGAGGCATCCGGATGCGGCGAGGGCTGTGCTTCCTGCGGCGGATGCTCCGGCAAGGTGTTCCCTACAGGGAATGAAGAAGAGTAGGAGGGGTACATAGATGAAAGAATTATTGATTATCGCCATTGGTTCAGCGATTGTAAATAACGTTGTACTCAGCCAGTTTTTAGGAATCTGTCCGTTCCTTGGCGTTTCCAAAAAAGTGGAGACGGCATCCGGTATGGGCGGAGCGGTTGTTTTCGTTATTACGATTGCGTCATTTATTACGAGCCTGATCTATAAGTTTATACTGGTTCCGCTTAAGATCGACTATCTGCAGACCATCGTATTTATCCTTGTTATTGCGGCTCTGGTGCAGTTTGTGGAGATGTTTCTTAAGAAGGCTATGCCCTCCCTGTATAATGCGCTGGGCGTGTATCTGCCGCTGATTACGACAAACTGTGCGGTGCTGGGCGTGGCGCTTACGAATGTACAGAAGGATTATGGCATTCTTGCAGGTGTTATAAACGGTATTGGTACTTCGATCGGATTTGCCATTGCGATTGTGATTATGGCGGGAATCCGCGAGAAGATTGAGTACAATGATGTTCCGGAATCCTTTAAGGGAACGCCGATCGTGCTGATTACGGCAGCGCTGATGTCCATCGCGTTCTTTGGATTTTCCGGGCTGATATAGGAGGGGCAGGCTATGAGTATGACAGGAATATTAATTGCTGCTCTGGTTGTAGGCGGCACCGGGTTATTCATTGGTGTGTTTCTCGGAGTGGCAGGAAAGAAGTTTGCAGTGGAAGTTGACGAGCGTGAGGAGGCCATCATGGGCGTCCTTCCGGGAAATAACTGCGGCGGCTGCGGCTATGCAGGCTGTTCCGGCCTTGCGGCTGCAATCGTAAAGGGAGAGGCTGAGATCGGCGGCTGTCCGGTTGGCGGAACCCCGGTTGCGGAAAAGATCGGTGCGATTATGGGCGTGGAAGCAGGAGCGCAGGAGCGCCAGGTGGCATTTGTAAAGTGCGCGGGCACTTGTGAGAAGGCGGGACAGGATTACGAGTACTGCGGTCTCGGCGACTGCGTTATGGTGAGCATGATGCAGAACGGCGGACCCAAGACCTGTAACTACGGCTGCCTCGGCGAGGGTACCTGTGTGGCGGCATGCCCTTTTGATGCAATTCATATTGTGGACGGGATTGCCGTTGTAGACAAGGAAGAATGTAAGGCGTGCGGAAAATGTATCGCGGCATGTCCGAAGCAGCTGATTGAGCTTGTGCCTTATTCCCAGAAGCATCTTGTACAGTGCAGTTCCAGAGATAAAGGCAAGGATGTCATGAAGGCATGCTCTGTGGGTTGTATCGGATGTAAGATGTGCGAGAGAGTCTGTGAGGCAGGCGCGGTGAAGGTGCTTGACAACATTGCGCATATTGATCCAAAGAAGTGTACGAACTGCGGTGCCTGTGCGGAAAAATGCCCGAAGAAGATTATCTTATAGGTAGATGGATCCGGGAATACATCGGGAGAAAACATGAAGAAAAGACGAAGCTTCAGACAAATCTTAACAGACGCATTAGAATTAATCTGGAAGGATATTAATTCAGCAAAATGGGCGGTGGCAGTTATCATCGCCTATTTTGTAATTTTAAAAAGATTCTTTTACAGCATGTGTCCGCTGGTAGTATTTACCGGCTTTCCATGCCCGGGGTGCGGGCTTACCAGGGCGGGATTTGCAGTATTGTCATTCGATTTCGCAGGAGCCTTTCAGATGCATCCCTTTATCTATCCGCTGATAGGGCTGTTTCTGATGTTTCTGGTGAACCGGTATCTTCTTAGAAAGAAAAAGATGCCGGTTTTAAGAGTGTGCCTGACGGTGACGCTGGCCGCAATGATTGTATTTTATGCGTGGAGAATGTACCGGTATTTTCCGGGGGAGCCGCCTATGAGTTATTATGGCGGAAACTGGCTGAAGAAACTGTTTGAAAAGGCGCAGAGTCTTAGATGAACCATCAAAGACTCTGCGCCTTTTCCTTTAGGGACAGTTACTTACTACTCCATTATATAATCAATCTCACTGAAATCAACACCAGAAGTAGTTAAAATTGCTTTTAGTGTCATGTAACATCGTCTCATTTTTTGATACAGAACAGAATTTTTATCCTCGCAGGACATCATATAAAGATCCCTTTTGTTACAATAAAAATATACCAAACATTAAGGAATAGTTTCAACAGGCAAAGGGGGTCAGGATGCCAGATGAAAAAGAAATGAATATTAACCTTTTTGAGAAGCTGGAGATCGTTGAAAGGATCAGAAGGGAAGCAGAGAGGGGCGGCCTGGAGGCAGTGATTGTACAGCTTGATATAGAACAAAAGGCGATAGAGCGGAAACTTTATCAAAAACCGCCGCTGGTAGATAATTAGACTTATTTTTGGTATGACCCTTATAGAGTTGGGCAGAATAAAAGAATGGGGTAGAATAAGAGTAAAGTTTTGAACATTTTTTGTCAGACTTTACTCTTTTTTGCGTAATAATGAATTCCAGGATGCTTTTATGAAAAAGTTCATTATGATAAAATAATAAAAATATGAAGAAAATGTGAAGAAAGAGTTGTGGATAAGGATGTATGAGACAGAGATAACTGCCTGCATTGACAGGTGTCTTAGAACGGCTGCTGAGAGGACACAGCAGAATTCTGTATGGTTTGGGGAATACAAGGCGCGCCATAATATTTCTTCACTGCGGAAGCTGGATCGTGAAATATTCTTTCGGATGTATGGGAAGGAACCGAGTGAGCACGAGATGCAGAAAATTCGTTTCTGGCGTCTCTCACAGCATCTGCCCAAAAACCGGGAAGAATGTATCAGACTTGGGCAGGCATTGGAGCTGTCCGAAGGTGAAATGGATCACTTTTTTACGGAGGATCTGTGCAGTCAGCGGTTATCACCCGTAAAAAACAGGGAACAGATGATAGAAGAGTTATTTCAGCAATATCTATGTCGGATTTCTTACGAACGTTTAGACAGGCTGAATGTTAAGCCCGGCACGCAGCGAAGATATCTCCGGCACATTTTTTATGCAGATGCGATGGACTGTCTGGATGTGGATGCTTCCATGAGAGTCCACTGCTACCGGGAGCATCTCTATAGTAGGAATTTTGCCGGTGAATTCCGAAAATATGTTGAAAAGGATACCATTATATCAAGAGAAAATATATTGCGTCTGCTCATTCTTCTGCTTATGCCGGATGTGGATTCCAAAACATTGGGGGAATGGCTCGCCCGTCTGGGATATGCGCCGCTTAATCAGGAGAGGGCGCTGAATGGATATGTAGACTGTGCAATTAGCTGTATACTTGGACTGACCATAGATGAACCTTCAGAAGGGGCGGAGACTGACAGAGAACGGATGAAGGAGATTCTGAGAGAATATGACCACACAGTGAAGATGCGAATTGCAAAGGAAGAAAAAAGCGGGAACACTGCAGCCCTGCAGTATCTGAAAAATCTGCGGTTTATGAAATTTCGCTCTATGGATAATGAATCTCGTGAATCGTAGTGGGGTACGCCGATTGACGACAACGACGCATATGCAGATTTAGACAAGTCAAAATGAAAGTTTATTTGTAACTACTCAGCAGGTCTGTGCAGGGTCTGCCCCAGCGAAGCGAGGGTATTTACTGCACAGACCGTAAGAAAGTGATTCAGGAGTGCAAAAATCCCATTGCCGAAGGCAATTTCAAATGGATTTTTGCATGTAACTGTGAAGGTACTGAGCAGTTACGTTTATTTCATGACAGATCCTAAGTAGAAATGAGAAAGGATGGTATGATGTACAGGAAATTATGGAAACGGGCAGCGGCAGCAATCATGTCAGCTGTCATGATTGCAGGCATGGCTGCAGGAAAGTCTGGAACAGCTGCCGTATTTGCACAGGAAGAGACTCCTGCGAAGACTGCGCAGGTTTCATTAGGGCCTTCCCATAATATGGTTCTTACAGAGGGCGGTGATCTGTACTGCTGGGGATACAATACCTGTGGAGCGGTAGGAGACGGAAGTGGAGAGAACCAGAAAGAGCCGGTTAAAATATTAGAAAATGTAGCGTCCATTGCTGCAGGCACGGATTACAGCGCTGCTGTCACAAGAGACGGAACCCTGTACTGCTGGGGAATGAACAAATACGGACAGCTGGGAGACGGCACTACGGAGAATAAGACAAGGCCAGTAAGAGTAATGGAAAATGTGTCAGAAGTCTATACAGGCATTTACGAGGGATATAATAAAAGCCATACAGCAGCCATAACAAAGAATGGAGACCTGTACTGCTGGGGGTATAATGAATATGGCCAGGTAGGAAATGGCAGTAAGAAAATTCAGACAACGCCAGTAAAGGTTTTAAGTAATGTAACGGATGTCTCTTTGGGGCAGAGCCATAGCGCGGCGATCACAGGGAATGGAGATCTCTACTGCTGGGGCTGCAATCTCAATGGCATCATCGGAAGCGGAAGCAAAGAAAACGAGCAGACAACGCCAGTTAAGATAAAAGGCAGCGTGAAAGCGGTCTCATTAGGAAAGGTTTCCAGCGCTGCGATTACTGAGGATGGGGGATTATACAGCTGGGGGAGTAATTTCCATGGAATTGCAGGAACAGGAAGCGGGACCTCATTTCATACGAAGCAGAGCACTCCTCTGAAGATCTTAGACAATGCTGATTCTGTTTCTGTATATTCCGAGCACAGCGCTGCTGTCACCAAGAACGGGGAGCTATACTGCTGGGGATCCAATAATTCCGGACGTGTCGGAACGGGAGATACAGAGGATCAGGGATCGCCAGTCAGGGTATTAAGCGGTGTTACATATGCTTCCGTAAACTGGTCAGACAGCATTGCGCTGACAGAAAGAGGAGAGGTATACTGCTGGGGAGTGAATGATCAGGGGCAGGCAGGAAATGGGACAACAGAAAAGCAGATGATTCCGGCAAAGGTATTAGAAGGTGCAAGTGCTGTATTCCAGGGACTTGATACCAGTGCAGCTATTACAGTAGATGGGGAACTGTATGTCTGGGGAGGAGGACAGTTAAGCCCGGTAAAGATTGAGCTTCCCCTTTCTTCAGGCGGAAACGAACCATCTCCAGAGCCAGATAAAGAGGATTCCCTTATAGAATTTACACTTGATGCGGAAGCATCAGGAACATCAGATGAGACCATAAGGCTGAATGGAAAGCTAAAGGCTTCTGACAATGCAGAGGTATCCGGTGACTTTTTTGAAAAAGAGATATCTGAGATTATATGGTCTAGCAGCAATCCGGCGGTCGCAAAGGTTACAGGCTGCAAAAGAACAGGGCTTTCTGCATCTGGAAGCCGGTTGGCCACATTCCAGGCAAGTATTACCCCGGGTGTAAAGGGCACGGCGGTCATTACAGGAAAGACATCAAACGGGCTTACGGCAAAATGCAGAGTGACCGTGGAGGAATCTGAGGAGGAAAAGGAAGATCAGCAGTTTGATGAAAGCCTTTACCACGCTTCTTATCTTTATGATTTTTATAAAGACAAGGGGTCTGACGCGGGCATGAATTATCATTTCAGCTCAGATACACCCTCACAGATCACCTGGAAGGCAGCGAAAGAGGAGGGGCTTGCTACAAAGGCTTTGCTCTGGGATACCATGAAGAAGACCCTGGAGACGGTGGATTCGCCGTCCACAGTACTGGATAAAGGAAATGTATTCAGTCAGAAGGATGTATATGAAGGAATTATTTTCTCTATCTTCCAGGATGCGTCCGAAAGATTTGAGATCTCAGACGAAAATATCCATAAGGATGCAAAGAAGCTTTTAGGCGTTATAAAAACAGATATGGCAAATATCTATGGAGTCATGGTAGAGGATATGTATGATTTGTCAGACCTTGGACAGGAGCAGAAAGAGTGGATACGATTCCTGACACAGGATTATTTTAAATCTTATGATAAGATTATGAAGCTATCAGATACCCTGGAGGGTGCGGTGAAATGCCTGGATGTTATGGATGACCTGAAAGAATATGTGGAGCACTGCGCCAACTGTGTTGCACTTGCCTCTATGAGTGAGTCCTATAAGCAGATTCTTACGGATATGTATGAGGCATGTCCTGTGAGTGATCTGGAATTAAAAACAGCTCTTCGGGAATGCGTAAGGATTATGAATGAAGAGTCTAAGAAATTCATTGAGAAAGTTGCCGCCGGCTCTCTTATTCTTGGCGGAGAGGAAGTTGTAAAGTGGGCAATGGATAAGATGTGGGAGGACGTAAAGCTGTCTGTCTGTGCGGCATGTCCGATGGCCGGCCTGTACTGGGCGTCTTATAAAACAGGTACATTTGTGGCAGACAGTGTGTTCCATACAAGCAGTATAGCAGAGCGGACATTCAAGCTTGCGGCCATGCTGGATGTCCGGGAACTGGTACACAGCGCCTATGAGAAAGAAAAGTCAGCATTCGCATCGGAAAGAAACAGGGAAAATGCAGAGAATTATCTGGCGTCCATTGACGTGTATTATAATTATCTGGATGAGGACTGTGAGAGCGCATCTTCATTTACAGAGACAGTGACAGACAGCCTTGCTGGAAAGCTCTGGGAAAAATTCGGGGCATCCAGTGGAGAAGAACTGAAGAAATCCATCAAAAATATACAGAGCCTTTACCGGCTGGAGTATGGAAGTACACAGATGGGCTGGCTCTATGGACTTGAGGAGGTTTATCCGCAAAAATACAAAGAGTACCAGGGGCGTTTCCAGGAGCTGAAGGAAAAATACTATATCTCTTGTCCGGTAGATGTCCGTGTCACAGATGCGTCCGGAAATATAGTGGCCTCTGTCATTAGCGGCAGGCCATACTGTAAAGAAGGGGAGCCATTTACAGTCGCTGTATCAGGGGAGGAAAAGTCGATCTGGTTTTATGGCGATTCGGGACAGTATACAGTAACCTATGCGGGAACAGATGACGGGACAATGGATGTTGTCATTGAGAATTACGAAAGGGAGAGTGAATATAATAACAGCAGTGAGCTTGCCCGGACAGTGAAGTATCTGGACATTCCGCTGAAAAAGAATACAAAGTACACATCAAAGACAAGTCTGTCAGACAAAAGCCGGGATTATGATTTCAGGGAGGAGAGAACGTCAGGCCTTATCATACCGACTGTGGATACAGAAAGCAGCTCTGCCAGAAAATATACGCTTACATTAGAGAATGGCTATCTTGCAGGCGAAAACGGAATGGCTTTTGAAGGACAGTTCTATGAAGGGGAAAAGATAAAAGTATTTGCAGGAGTCTTAAACGGAATGCTCTTTCGCGTGTGGGATGCTGATGTAAAAGGGACAGTAATCTCAGAACCGGACAAAGAGAGTGCGGTCGTAGCAATGCCTGCCCGGAACGTAAAACTGACAGCCCGCTATGACAAGGTGCCCAAACCAGAGGATAATAAAGACAAAGAAGAGAATAAAACCCAACAGACATCATCCCCAGAGCCCGGAGCATCCTTTGTAAAGGATAAAGTAAAATATAAGGTATCTGCCTCCGGGAAGGAAGTAACCGTTATGGCAGTAACGGATAAATCCTTAAAAACTAAAGTGATTCCAGATACAGTGGTTCTAAATGGCTCTGCCTGCCAGGTCACTGCTATTGCGAAGAATGCGTTCCGGGGATGTAAAAAGCTTGTGAAGGTAAGCGGCTGTAAAAAAGTGGCTTCAATCGGAGACGGTGCGTTTTACCAGTGTGCGAAACTTGCCACAGTAGGAAGCAGGAAGAACGCGGTCACTCTCCCGAAGGTAAAAGTAATCGGAAATAAGGCATTTTATGGATGCAAAGCAATTAGGAAATGTAATATTACCTCAGCAGCTCTGAAAAAGATCGGAAGCCAGGCGTTTCAGGGATGCACTTCACTGACATCTGTTACGGCAAAATCTCCAAAGCTTGCCTCTATTGGGAAAAAAGCGTTTTACGGAGATAAGAAGCTGGGAAGTATAACCTTTAAGACCTCAAAGCTTAAGAAAGCGAAGGTCGGAGTCAGTGCATTCAAAGGCATCAGGAGCTCCTGCAGATTTAAAGTGCCGAAGAAGCAGAAAAGCAGTTACCGGAAGATCTTTCAGTCAAGAGGAGCCGGAAAAAGATTCAGAGTCAGCTAAAAAGGTGAAAGAAGATGAGTAAGGAAGTATATAGTAAGAGAATAAAGGCATGGCTCGAACTTCGGGACACCGGCATGAGTATCAGGGAATGCTTCGAAAGGACAGCTGATATGGAGGACAGTGGGAAGGCGGCTTATACGTCTCCCCATACTGTCTGGCTGATTATGCCTGGGAAAGAGAAAGAATCAGGGTTAACCAGGGAGCAGGCCGTGGAATGGAACGAGATTCTCTTTGCTGTATTTGCCAATACACCGAAGTATTTTCTAGACGAGAAGGTGCTCTGGGAGAGACTTAAGAAGCTGGAACAGAGCATTTCCCGGGAGGAACCAGAAACAGAGCGGATATACAGACTGTCCGGTCGTCCTGTTCCAGAGACGGAGCAGGGGCTGGTAGGCCGGAAGGAAGAGATCCGCCAGATCGCAAAGCTTCTGGAAGAGCAGCACTATGTATTCCTGTATGGAATCGGCGGAATCGGGAAGAGTGCTGTGGCAAGAGCTTATGCCTGGCAGTATGGCAGGCGGTATGATACGGTTGTATATGCCCCCTGTGACGGCGGTCTGCGGGAGCTTTTTGCAGATGACCAGAGGATTTCTGTGGAGAATATGGCATTTATCCCGGTAGGGAAAAGAGGAGAGCGTGGCTGGTATGTCAGGCAGAAACTAAATACACTTAAGAAGATTACAGATAACAGGACGCTTATTCTGATCGATAATCTGGATGTTGTAACAGATGATTTTATCGAGGATGTACTTGAGCTGCCCTGTCATCTGCTTTTTACGACCCGGACGGATCCTGCCTGCTTTGGCCGGACGGGTCTTGAGATTCGGGCACTGGCGGATAAAAGGGAGCTGCTGTGCCTTTTTTCGTCATATTACGGAGAGGTGCATCTGGGAGAGGAAGCGGATGTAGAAAGGCTGCTTCAGAGATTTGAGGGGCATACATTATATGTCAAGCTTCTTGCCAGACACTGTGCCATGGAAGGCATCCGGCCTTCTGAGATACAAAAGGGAAAAACGGAGCTGGAAGAATATATCTTTGATCTTCACGAACTTCCTGGAAAAGAACAGCAGGTTCTGAAAAATGCCGCCCTGCTTCCAGCAGCAGGCATGAAGCTTAAATGGTTTTTGCGGCTTAGCGGGGGCCGGCTGTCAGAGGCGCAGGTGCAGATGCTGAGGAGGAGAGGGCTGATCGAGTATGATGCAGCAGGAGAACAGATCGTACTGCATTCCCTGGTCCGGCGCGAGGTGGAAGAGATCCTGCGGCCAGACTGGCCGGGATGCCGGCAGTTTATCTTAAACTTTACGGAGGAGCTTAAGGATTTCTGGAACAGACCTGTAAAGAGTAAGATGCAGTTTCAGACATATATTCTGCGCATGCTGGAGGTACTGCCCCTTGCAGATACAAGATTCATAGAATCAGCTTTTATCATGACAGATCTCCTGTGGCAGCTAGGGCTTTGGGAGCATGCAGTGCGGTATAATGAAGAGCTGTATGAAATTTGCAAAAAGAAGTTCGGATGCCCGCATCCTTATACTGCCAGGGCAGCCCATCAGGTGGCGTCGGTCTGGCATAACAGGCGGGAGAAAGAAAAAGCCGCCCCCTGGTTCGAAAGGACCTGGCTTGCTTACCGGGATCTGCCGGATAAGGAGCCGGAGCTGGAGGCGCTGTATCAGATGAAATACAATCGGTATTTTGTCTGGAAGGGTGAATATGAGAAGGCAAAAGAGTGTCTGCTCCGGGCAGAAAAGATCTATCTTAAGGAGATGGAATCAGAGAAGGGATTCAGTGCTCTTGGAGGATACTTAATCAATACTTATATAGAGCATACGCGTGTGTGCATAGAGCAGAAAAAATATAAGGATGCACTGGAATGGTGCGAGAAAGGACAGAGGCTGGCGGCTTCCTGGAAGGAAAGAGGTGCAACGAAGGCTTACATCTATCATGATGCGGCTGTTGTCTGGAAGCATCTGATGGACAGGAAAAAGTACAGGATGTATGTGGAGAGGGCAAAGGAGATGGCAGAGCTATTTCTCGTAGAGGGGCATCTGGAAAGAACGATGATCGAACAGGAGTGGAAGAAGTGTATGTGCGAAGAGGAGGGAATGGAATCATGAAGCAGAAGGTGAGAAGGATACTGGCGGTACTGCTTGCGGCGGCGATTGTGTCTGGGTGTAATGGAGTGGCGTATGCGGCGGAGGCCGGAATGGGCGTTGCGGCAGAGATGCCGGACCCGGGTGCGGAGAATGGCACAGTTACGAAAGATGGGACTGGGCGGGATGCGGCACTGGGTGAAGAGGATGGTACGGTGGATGACAGGACGGATGCAGATGACAGAAAAGACCAGGAGAGTGACAAGGGCGATTCAGGAAGGGATGAGGATGCCTTTGCGGGGGACTCAGAAGGGAAGCATTCTAAGGAGACAGAAGCAGGAGGGGAGAAAACAGAAGCGGAGAAAGCAGAAGATACTGAGAATATTCAGGGGATGCAGGGAGATTCGGATGACGGAAAATCTGGAAAGGAATCTTCGGATATTACAGGTGCAGATGAGGAGGCTTTGGAAGACGCCGCTTCAGAGGAAAATGAGACTCAGATGCAAACGGTCAGGCGGAGCAGCGTACAGAGGGCAGGTACAGCAGCGTCTGATTTTGAGTATACGGTGTCGAATAACAAGGTTACGATAAAGAAGTATAAAGGGTCCGCTTCAACGGTGGTTGTGCCGGATATGATTGGGGATTATCCGGTTACGGAGATTGGGAGCTATGCATTTGATGGATGTTTTTCCTTGAGAAATCTGACAATACCGGAATCGGTAAAGACATTGGGATATTTTATGATACGTGGGACGTCAATACAGAGTATAACGATTCCCAAGAATGTATCAAAGGCAGAAACAACCAGTTACAATAGTAAAGAAAATGGTCCGATGGCAGGAGCGGAATATTTGAAGACAGTAATACTTGAAGACGGAATGGTGAATGTGGCAGATCATATTTTACGGAATGCCAGGTCAGTAACAAATATAAGCATACCATCTACCGTAAAGTGGATCGGAAATGATGTGTTCAGAGACTGCACAGGGCTTTCCAGTATTACATTGCCGGACAGCGTGGAAACGGTGGCATCCGAGGCTTTTTATGGATGCTCAAGGCTGGCAGAAGTAAAATGGCCGTCGGGTATCAAGGTGATACATGATAGGGCATTTTATGGAACGAGTATAAAGGAAGTAGTATTGCCCAAAACGGTGGAACAGATAGGAGGGAGTGCATTTGCATCATGCAAAGAGCTTGAAACCGTGGAATTTACTTACAATAGTAAGACCGGATTTCAGTTGAAATTAGGGTGGGATGCCTTTTGGGGTTGTACATCGTTATGGAAAGTAGACCTGACAGAAAACGTTAGGGAACTACCGTCAGGTATATTTTCAAGTTGTAGTGCTTTGGAGACCCTGGAGATACCGGAATCCGTGGAGAGCCTGGGATATTTTATGATACGTGGGACGTCAATACAGAGTATAACGATTCCCAAGAATGTATCAAAGGCAGAAACAACCAGTTACAATAGTAAAGAAAATGGTCCGATGGCAGGAGCGGAATATTTGAAGACAGTAATACTTGAAGACGGAATGGTGAATGTAGCAGATCATATTTTACGGAATGCCAGGTCAGTAACAAGTATAAGCATACCATCTACCGTAAAGTGGATCGGAAATGGTGTGTTCAGAGACTGCGCAGGGCTTTCCAGTATTACATTGCCGGACAGCGTGGAAACGGTGGCATCCGAGGCTTTTTATGGATGCTCAAGGCTGGCAGAAGTAAAATGGCCGTCGGGTATCAAGGTGATACATGATAGGGCATTTTATGGAACGAGTATAAAGGAAGTAGTATTGCCCAAAACGGTGGAACAGATAGGAGGGAGTGCATTTGCATCATGCAAAGAGCTTGAAACCGTGGAATTTACTTACAATAGTAAGACCGGATTTCAGTTGAAATTAGGGTGGGATGCCTTTTGGGGTTGTACATCGTTATGGAAAGTAGACCTGACAGAAAACGTCAGGGAACTACCGTCAGGTATATTTTCAAGTTGTAGTGCTTTGGAGACCCTGGAGATACCGGAATCCGTGGAGAGCCTGGGATATTTTATGATACGTGGGACGTCAATACAGAGTATAACGATTCCCAAGAATGTATCAAAGGCAGAAACAACCAGTTACAATAGTAAAGAAAATGGTCCGATGGCAGGAGCGGAATATTTGAAGACAGTAATACTTGAAGACGGAATGGTGAATGTGGCAGATCATATTTTACGGAATGCCAGGTCAG
>CAJTIU010000002.1:0-237304 GCA_910576335.1 Lachnospiraceae bacterium | reverse complement strand
GGAAACGGTGGCATCCGAGGCTTTTTATGGATGCTCAAGGCTGGCAGAAGTAAAATGGCCGTCGGATATCAAGGTGATACATGATAGGGCATTTTATGGAACGAGTATAAAGGAAGTAGTATTGCCCAAAACGGTGGAACAGATAGGAGGGAGTGCATTTGCATCATGCAAAGAGCTTGAAACCGTGGAATTTACTTACAATAGTAAGACCGGATTTCAGTTGAAATTAGGGTGGGATGCCTTTTGGGGTTGTACATCGTTATGGAAAGTAGACCTGACAGAAAACGTTAGGGAACTACCGTCAGGTATATTTTCAAGTTGCAGTGCTTTGGAGACCTTGGAGATACCGGAATCCGTGAAGAGCCTGGGATATCGTATAATAAACGGAACGGCGATACAGAGTATAACGATTCCAAAGAATATATTAACGATAGGAACAACCAGTTATAATGGCAAAGAAAATGGTCCATTCTCCGGAGCGGAGTATTTGTCTACAATCATTTTGGCAGAAGGTTCTGATACGATCTTAGAAGGATGCTTTTTAGATATGCCGAATCTGTTGAAGATTGTAATACCGGAATCTGTGATTAACGTTTCAGAAAATTCGAATGCATTTAAAAACAGCAAAAATGCAAAGATATACGGTATAAAAGGCTCCAGTGCAGAAGTGTACGCAGGGCAAAAAAATATCGAATTTGTAGCTGTGGAAAGCACCTCTTCTGTTGAGCATACAATTGTAGGAGAGTTGGGGCAGGTTGATAGATCTAAAAAAACTGTAACCGTCGGCGGTATTGCATATAGTGTCTCAGATGATTTGTTGAGACAGGCAACCGAAATGAAGATTCTGCATTTGGTTTCTATGGTTGTCTGTAATGTTAAATCATCAGAAATCGTGCGAATGGATTCCGTACAGGATGCTGTAACTGTTTCCAATACAATCACTTTGCGCAAAAAGCCACTGGGTGTCGTAACAAGTGGTTCGCAGGAGACTTCCACGAAAACTTTGGAGTATGATGAAGGTAATGATGGAAACGGAACTTATCTGGAAGACAGTATTACTATAAAATTAACACTGGAAGGAAAAATGAAAAGCGGATATATCTGTTCTGAGCAGCAGATAGAGACGATTAAAGAAGCAATAAAAAAGGTAAAATTAAGGAAGCAGAAGATTAAAGTAGAAGGAAGCGGGTTGAAGTTTGACTTATCCCAATATCAGACGGAAATAGACAAGGGACAGATCAGCATACCCGATTCAAGGGATGGGTTTGTACTGGAGAATCCGTCAGTAGAATTGGGAAAAAGTGGAACCAAGTATTTTACATTTGCAGTAAATCATGACTATACACCAAAGAAAGAGAGGGAGACAATACGGATATCCAGTGAGATTATGTTAGACGGAGAAGAGAGCTATGATCCCAATAACAGATCATCTTGTACAGTTACTATTATTAATCATGCATACGACAGGCAACAGATAAGAAGAGCAAAAAAGGAAACGGAAGCACGCAAACCAATCACCGATGCGGAGAATATGTTGGACCAGGCAAGTATTGTGTCACTTGATACGAATTTCCTGGGTATATATTTAGATGGGAAACAGCAGAAATCTCTAGAGGCATTTTTGAATGTCTGGATTTCCATGATTCTAAATTCAGATAGATTTTCGTATTCGGAATATACCAAAAAGGAAAAAGACCTCCGCAATGAAGTACTCAAAAAGCTTGGTATTAATGAGAAGACATTTAATAAAGGAAAGACACTGGAAGCAACTTCTGCGATCGATTTTCAAAGGTCAAAATATGGAAACATAACCATTTTTGTTAAAGTTACCAGCAATAACTTTTATCTTGGAGTGAAGGATCCATATGCAGCGGTTGGAACGATTGAACTTCGTGTCATAGGTGCGAATCCTCCAAATAAGCCAACATCGAACTCAAACGGCCTATTTGCCTATAAAAAGATGACATCTTTTGTGGATCAGGTGAAGGATGCTGCAGAGGCGGAACTGAAAATAGCCTATAAAAGCGCCTGGGCGGATGATGCGGATAAGATTATGGAATATCTTCCGCCAATTATCGTCAATGATACGATCAATGATATTTTAAAGGAGAAATATGGCACATTTTCCAATATCATTTTCCAGGTATCATTTGATGAGGCAGAGAAAGCCGCCAATGCAAAGAAGAGAGTCAGTGTACCGGTTGGCTCCGGTATCGGAAACACGGTGGGCTGCGTGAATATGAATGTGTTTGACAGATATGGCGAATTATGCGGAGCGATTAGGAACGGAGTCGTAGACCCGGGACTTGAAGGGGTAAGCATGACCGTGGAGGACGGTATGCAGTATGTATACCTCATGGAGGATTCTTATACCGTACAGCTGGTTGGAACCCAGAGTGGGACAACGTCTTATCAGATAGAAGAATACAGCGGCAGTGAACTGGTCCGTACTGTGAAGTATGATGATATCACGATCAGAAAGGGACAGATCATAGAAGGGAATGTGCCAGATGCCTTATTCAATGCAACGAACCGCTATGATCTTACGTATTCATCCGGAAGGGTTTTAAATGCAACGGAAGATACATGGGACGGCGGCTCATCGGAGAGGGTATTCGTGGAAGGAATATCGCTGGATCAGTCGAAGGCAGTGCTAAAGCCTGGAGAACAGTTATCCCTGAATGCATCAATCCTTCCAGAAAACGCAGACTGGCAGCTTGTAGACTGGAACAGCAGTAACAAGGAGACAGCAACCGTAAATGGCGAAGGAACCGTGAAGGCAGTGTCAGAAGGAACGGCAGTCATTACAGTTACAACAGTAGAAGGGGGATATGAAGCATCCTGCACAGTCACTGTTTCAAAAGATGGAGATACCCCATCCGGAGATGATAAGCCATCTGGCGGCGATACTCCGTCAGGGGATGATAAACCGTCTGGCGGTGACACCCCGTCAGGAGGCAGTAAGCCGTCCGGTGACAATAAGCCGTCTGGCGGGCAGGCAGTATCCGGCGGTAATACACAGACAGTAAGACCAAAGCTTAACATGAAAACCATACCGCTTAAGGTAAAGCAGTCCACAAAGCTTTTAAAAGTACTGAATATGCCTTCAGGAGTGAAGGTAAAGAGCTATTCAGTTACAAATAAAAAGATAGCATCTGTCAGCAAGAAGGGCGTAATCAAAGCAAAGAAAAAAGGAAAAACAACACTTTCCGTAGTGCTTTCTAATGGAACCGTATTAAAGGCAGCGGTAAAGGTTCAGAAGGGAACAGTCAGAACAACGAAGCTTACAGTCCCATCGAAAAAGATCGTGCTGAAAAAAGGGAAAAAGATAAAGCTGAGTGCTGAATGTACACCGCTCACTACGCAGGAAAAGATTACATATAAGACATCTGACAAGAGTGTGGTTACTGTAGATAAGAAGGGTAAGCTTACAGCAAAAAAGGCAGGAAAAGCAAAGATTACGGTCAAATCTGGAAAGAAGAAGATTATTTGCACGGTTACAGTTAAAAAATAACCCTGAGAGTCAGACTAGTGCTCCAACCAGTCAGAAAACTTCCAGCCGGTTGGAGCACTAGTACAGCCTTGCATAACGAACCGTTAATTATGCAGGGCTGTACTGGCTTAATGATGATCAACGAGAAGAGGGAATGGGCAATGAATAAAAAAATTAAGAAGCGTCTTACAGCAGTGCTTCTTTGCACGGCAATGTGCCTTGAGCTATTCGGAACGCATCTGATGTCTGAGAATGTAAGGGCACAGGAAGCCCAAAGCAACAGCAGGTCAGTTCAGTTAAGTGACCCGGTGATTGCAGAGAGCAGTGAGATGGAATCCGGACAAAAGGTTACATGGGACTGTGTATGGTTCGGCGAGTATCCGCAAAAGAAGGTGATTCCTTCCCCGGAGAAATATACGGACATTCTTGGAGAAAGCTATACGATAGAAGACAAAAATTTATATGAAGCCCTGCAAAGTGCAGTAGGCTGGGATGATCATAATGACATTACATTAAACGGGCAGAAGTACCGCAGGATTCGGGAGGAGGATGCCCAGGGCATATATTGGGAAAGCGATGGGTATGGATATATCTGGGAGGACGACAATAGTTGGTCTGACGGCTGGCATTACTTTAAATATGAGCCGATTAAGTGGAGGGTTCTGAAGAAAGACGGGAATCAGGCGCTGTTACTGTCGGATGTTGTCTTAGACGAGCAGCGTTTCCATGCAGAAGAAGCAGAAGTAACGTGGGAAACCAGCACTGTCAGAAGCTGGCTCAATGGATATGGGGCAGATCAGAACCAGCAAAATACCAGTTATGAAAATAAGAGTTTTATCCATAGTGCTTTTGACTCCAAAGAGCAGGCAGCAATTGCAGACACTTCTGTGCAGAATGAAAGTAATATTGCATCCGGTACAGACGCAGGGAATCATACAAGAGATAAGATATTTTTCCTGTCAGAAGCGGAAAGCTATGGAGACAGTGCAGTGCGTTATGGGTTCGCTTCAGAAGCAGCTGTAGATGATGAAGCACGCGGGTGTATAAGCAGCGCCTTTGCGAAGGCAATGGGGGCGCACTGTGAAGAAGAGCTATATTCTGGAAATTGTCTCTGGTGGCTGCGTTCGCCGGGTGAAAACCAGAGGAGCGCCGGGAATGTCACAGACGGAGGCGCCGTATATGATACTGGCAGTGATGTATCCTGGGATCTGGGCGTCCGTGCAGCCCTAAACCTGGAGCTGTCATCTGACCAGTGGAGTTATGCCGGAACAGTATGCTCTGACGGTACAGTTAATGAGCAGAGCCCCAGCGATCCGGTTTCCCCTCCGGAACCAGAGAATCCCCTGTCAAATCCGGTTCTTGTCAGGGATACCTATGAAGAGCAGGCAGCGACCCGGGTGACCTGGGACTGCATTTATTTTGGCAGCTATCCCCAGACAGAGGTGCTGTCTACAGAGCTGCGCCGCAATTATACGGCCTTTGAATTTATCCGGGAGGATGATTTTATAGAGTCCGACAGACTATATCAGAAGCTGCAGCAGGCATCCGGCTGGGATGAAAGAAATGATATTACGATTGATGGTAAAAAATACCGCAGGATGAAGCAGGAAGATGCCCTGTGGTATTCTGGAAAAGACGGAGATAAGCCATCAACTCTGGTTGGAAATGACGGATGGTACGAATGGAATGACAGCATGTCCTGGCACTATTTCAGATATGAACCCATAAAATGGAGAGTACTGGAGTGTGAAGGAAATCAGGCATTTCTTGTTGCAGACCGTGTATTGGATGTTCATCAGTGGACGTTGTGGCGCGAGCAGTATGTAAATAATTCACCATGGGCGGATTGTGCCCTGCGGGGATGGTTGAACGGGTATGTTTCTGAGCGAGAAGGAGAGACATTTAATTACCAGCAGGAAAACTTTATTGACTGTGCGTTTACGGAGGAAGAACAGAATCTGATCCTTTCATCGGATCTGACGAATCCAGAGAATGACAGCATTGCAACGGATAAGATTTTTATACTGTCAAAGGATGAGACAGAAACAGAAGCATATGGGTTTGTATCAGATGGTTTTCAGTCACAATGCTGTTTTTCTGAAAGCAGCAACTATGCAAAAGCAATGGGAGTCCTGTTTACAAACCGCGGACATGCAAATCCGGTTGATGTGAATGGAAACAGCGTATGGTGGCTGCGTTCCACTACGTTTGACAGCTCCGGGCTCTATGGTACATTCGGGAATGAAAAAATCGATAATGATACGCAGAAGAAGAGATACGGGGTGCGCCCGGCCCTCAGAATGGATCTTTCTGATCCGTCAGCATATACGCGGGCAGGAACTGTATCCTTTGATAAGACAGTCACAGACCCTGCTGCATCAGAAGGCGGAGTACCTGGCCTGTCAAGTCCCCGTATAGAGGAAGACGCTTCCTTAAACGCAGGAAGGAATGTAACCTGGGATTGTGTGTATTTCGGCAGCTATCCCCAGGCAGAAGTTGTTACCAGTGCGATGAGCAAAGACTATGCGGCACTTAAGTATCTGACTGCAGGCAAAGAAGACCTGTATATTTCAGACAGCGTTTATCATACCCTGGAAAGTACGCCGGATTCTTCCTGGAATGACCACAATGAGATTACGCTGGATGATGGAAAAAAATACCGCAGGATGAAGAAGGAAGATGCCGGAGAATCAATCGGCTTTGGTTCCAGCGGGTGCTATAACTGGGCGGATGACGGATGGCATTATTTCCAATACGAACCAGTGAAATGGCGTGTTCTAAAGACAGACGGCAGAAAGGCTTATCTTGTCTCAGACCGTGCACTTGATTATCAGGTTTATAATAGCAGACATGCCCCCTATTATATTTCCAAAGTCAGAAGCTGGCTCAATGGATATGGGGCAGGAAAAAACGATGGGTCAGAAGACTTCCGGACAGACCGGAATTTTATAGACAGCGCTTTTTCGGAGGCAGAACAGGACGCCATCCTGAATCTGGCGAATAAGTCCTGGAAATATAATTCTTATACATTAAGCAGTGGGACAAAAGTTGAAAGAAAATCATGGGGAACGACTGTTGTAGACAAAATTAACCTGTTGTCCAACTGGGATCTGGCCGGTACGGACGAGGCGGAATCCTATGGATTTTCCAGGGACAGGTCGCTTAAGGATGAAGGCCGCAGATGCGGAGGCAGCCTTTATGCCAAAGCAATGGGACTTAACAGAATGAACGAATGGTATCTGTATACGGCAAATGCGGGGAGTCCGGACAGTGTGCTGCAAACAGGATGCTTTTCAGAAGAACTGTCAGCTGGCTGGAACGGTGTGCGCCCTGCGATATGGCTCGACCTCTCGGCAGCTGACTGCTATACCAGTGCAGGCACAGTCACCACCAGAGAGAAGCCGCAGATGTCAGGTGACTGCGGAAAAAATGTGAAGTGGAATTTCCATGAGGAAACAGGAGAACTTGTTATCTCCGGCACAGGTCCGATGGATGATTATGAAAGCATTACTGATCTTCCATGGTATGAACTGCGAAAAGAGCGTATGGTAACCAGAATCACAGTAGAGGATGGCGTGACAAGAATCGGGAAACAGGCATTTCGGAGCATGGCCAATATTCTCGGTCCTCACTGGGAGGATTCTTTAGAAGAAGTGGAGATTGCAGACAGTGTAAAGGAAATCGGCAATTATGCATTTTTCAACTGCAACGTACTGAAATCTGCAGCTATTCCAGACGGTACGGAGAAAGTCGGAACCGGCGCTTTCTGTTATTGTGAACAGATGAAAAAGCTTACAGTTGGGAACCGGGTGAAGACGGTGGGATCAGCCGCATTTGCAGAGAGCGGCATTACGGAGCTGATCCTGCCAGAGAGTGTGGCCAGTCTGGGAGAAGATGAGCTGGGAAAAGAAACGATAGATGCAGACACTGTGTTCTCATCCTTGATGACAAAAGGCGGCGTCTGCTATAGCTGTCCCAATCTGGAACGTGTAAAGCTTCCGTCCGGCATGACGGAAATACCGGAGCAGATGTTTGCAAACTGTACATCCCTTACGGAGATTCAGATACCGGACGGCGTGACATCCATCGGGAGATTTGCCTTTTCCCAATGCAGTGCGCTGGAGGAAATCGTGATTCCGAAGAGTGTCAGGAGTATCGGCTGCTACACATTTGCAGGCTGTTCTGCATTAAAGCGTGTGGAATTTCTGGGAAGGGCCCCTGTATTCGAAAAAGAGGGTTCGGGCTGTCTGGCATTTAAAGATGTAGAGGCGGATGTCTATTATCCGGAAGATGATTCCACATGGTCAGGGGACGTCAGGCAGAGCTATGGAGGTCTGCTGAGTTGGATCCCGAAGAGTCAGGAACCAGTTCAAAAAGCGGAACAGGATTTCAAAGTGAATCCCGCGAAGCTGGAGCTTACAGCCGGGGAGCAGGCCAGAATAACCGTTACTGGAGCGCACGGAACCATATCCTATACCGGAAATAAGGACAGTGTCATTGCAGTAAGAAGAGACGGCATGGTAACAGCACTTTCAGAAGGAGAGGCTGAGATTACAGCGGCAGCTTCTGGAGATGATCTGTATCTTCCGGCAGAAAAGAAAATAGCGGTGACAGTTCGTAGAAAGGCAGTTTCCGGAAATACAGAAAATACAGGAAACCAGGGAAATGTGGGAAAAGAACCAGCAAAGCCGCCGAAGGAATTGAAAAAGGGCAGTAAGGCAGCTGTGCCGTCAGGAGAAGTCTATAAGGTGACGAACACGAAAGGAAAGACAGTGGAATATGTTGCCCCGAATAAGAAGACATCCAATGTTGTGATACCTGCCACAGTCAGGCTGGAGGGAAAAACTTATACCGTGTCTGCAGTTGCCGGTTCTGCGTTTTCAAAAAATAAAAAGGTAAAGAGCATCACAATTGGAAAAAATGTAACAAAAATTGGATCAAAGGCATTCTATCAGTGTAAACAGTTAAAAAAAATAACCATCAAATCAAAAAAGCTGAAAACAATCGGAAAGAATGCTTTTAAAGGAATTCATGCAAAAGCGAAAATTAAAGTTCCCAGGGGAAAGCTTAAGACATACCGGAAGCTTTTCAAAAAGAAGGGACAGGGAAAGAAGGTCACGATCTCTTAGAGTGTGGCGGCAGATTGCAGGAATGGATTTTCAAACATGCTGCTAATCAGAATTATTGTGATAGAAAAGGGGGATGAAAAACATGAAGAATAAAAAAGTATGGCTGTTCTTGCTTGTGTTTGCAGGTTTTCTGTTTCTGGCAAAACCATTCACAGCATATGCAGAGGAATTCAGCGATAAAGTAGACATGACTATGTATGGTCATGGGTATATGGACTGGAAGATTGATAATGAAGGCAAACTTACTGTGACGGGAGAGATCTTATCCGACAATTTTAGCTGGACTGGACCCAGTTCCTCCCCACCGTGGTCTGAATATCGTGATTATATTCTGTCTGCGGAAATCAGTGTAAAAGGGATTCGGAATGTAGGGAGCTTTTTTCGGGACTGCCAGAATCTCCAGACAGTCGATCTGAGCAAATTCGATACAAGCCTTTTAAAAAATGTAGATTTTATGTTCTGTGGTTGCAGCAGTTTAAAGAGCATAGATCTGGGAGCGCTTGATACGAGTCATGTCAAAAGTCTGGAAGGAATGTTCAATAGCTGCAGCAGCCTGACCAGCCTGGACGTAAATGTACTGAATACAGAAAATGTTAAGAATATGAGTGGGATGTTCCGGGGCTGCAGCGGTCTCGTCAGTCTGGATGTAAGTGGACTGAATACAGAAAATGTAACCGATATAAGCATGATGTTCAGTAACTGCAGCAGTCTGACCGAGTTAGACCTAAGTAACTTTAATACCAGTAAGGTTACAAGTATGTACAGCCTGTTCTATGGCTGCAGCAGTCTGAAGAGAGTGAATTTAAGTAGCTTTGATACCAGTCAGATTACAAGCCTCCGCACAATGTTTTCTGGCTGTAAAAGTCTGGAAACATTGGATTTATCCAATTTTAACACAGGAAATGTCACTGATATGTATGAAATGTTTGCAGAATTTAATTGTACTGCGGGCCTGGACTTAAGTGGACTTGACACAAGAAACGTCACAAATATGTATGGGATGTTCAGAAGCTGCGAACTAAATGAATTGGATCTGAGTAGCCTGGAGACTGGCAAGGTGGAAAACATGGACGTTATGTTTTACATGTGCCATAATCTGGAGGCCTTGAATTTAAGCGATCTTGACACTCAGATGGTTAAAAAGATGAGTTCGATGTTCCGGGGGTGCAGCAGTCTGACAAGATTGGATTTAAGTAGCTTTGATACAAGCCAGGTTACAGATATGCGTCTTATGTTTGATGGATGCAGCAGCCTGGAGGAAGTGAATCTTACCAGCTTTAATACAGGCCAGGTTCAGGATATGTTCAGCATGTTTGCAGATTGCAGCAGTCTGAAGATGCTGGATCTGAGTAGTTTTAATATAAGCCAGGTGCGTGAGATGCACTGGATGTTCCGATACTGTAGCGGGCTTGAGGTTCTGGATGTAAGCGGCTTTGGGGCGAACCAGGCTGAGAACCTTGAACAGATGTTCTCAGCCTGTAAGAGCCTGAAGTCACTGAATCTCGGAAATTTTGATACAAGCCGCGCAACGAATATGGAGTTAATGTTTAGCAATTGCAGCAGTCTGGAATCCTTGGATCTTACCGGTTTTGATACAGGAAACGTAACAGATATGAGGCTGATGTTTGCTGAGTGTACGATGCTGAAAGAACTGGATCTGAGTAGCTTTGATCTGGGAAAGTTAACGGAAAATCCGTCCTTATATCGCGGCTGTGATAGTCTGACAGTTCTCAAAACACCTGTGAATGTGAAGATTGAGATGGGAGTTCCGATAACAAACAAAGGATATATCTGGCAGCAGGAAGATGGTACAGAGGTGAAAAGACTGCCATTAAACACTTCGCATAGTATTACCATCAGAAAAGTAAAAAAACCTACAGGCAGCGGATCCGGGACATCTAATCCGCCTGAACTTGGTGTTATTGGCTCGGCAGGCAGTACGAAAATAGTGAAGATCAGCAGCATAAAAATTACCGGCCCATCCTCTAAAATCGCAGCCGGAAAAAAGATTACCCTGTCAGTGGGTATTTATCCGTCCAATGCTTCGAACAAAGAACTTGTATGGAAGACCAGTAATAAAAAGGTTGCAACAGTAAGCCAGAAGGGCGTTGTCACCATGAAAGCAAAATCCGGAGGGAAAAAGGTAACAGTCACTGCTGCAGCAACAGATGGAAGTAATGTGAAGAAATCCTTTACCATCACTTCCATGAAAGGCGTGGTGAAAAAAATAGCCATTTCCGGTAAAAAGACAGTGAAGGCGGGAAGGACATTGAAGCTTACTGCAAAGGTCACAGCCACAAAGGGTGCGAATAAAAAGCTGAAATGGACAAGCGGCAATAAAAAATATGCAACGGTAAGCAGCAGCGGTAAGGTATCCGCGAAAAAGGCCGGGAAAGGGAAAAAGGTAAAGATTACGGCAGCTGCAACGGATGGCAGTAAGAAAAAGAAGACGGTAACGGTTTCAATTATCTAATGACTGCGGGCAGCTATGAAGGCGCTGAATGGCTGCCTGCAAGAAAGAGAGAATGGAAAATGGATCAGTGTATTAAAAAGCGGCTGATAGCTATGAGCCTAAGTATTGTAATGTGTTTTGGATTATGTGGGACTGGGCTGGCTTCTGATAGCGCAGTGGCACAGGAGGTGCAAGGAAGAGCAGTACAGCTAAGGAATCCGGTAATCACAGCAGACAACAGTATGAAAGCAAAGCAGAAGGTTACATGGGACTGTGTGTGGTTCGGCAGTTATCCGCAGGCAGAGGTTGTACCTTCGTCAGAGGATTATGCTTCAGTGAAGGAAGACATGCGGACCGAAAAAGAAGTGATTGAGGATGACAGATTGTTCCGTACTTTACAAAATCTGGATGAATCAGTATGGGATGAGAACGGAGATACAGAGGTGAGCGGGAGTGTATACCGCCGGCTGAAAAAGAGTGAGGCAGTTTACTCAACATCTGGATACAGCAACCATTATGACTGGCAGTATGAGACGGATGCCTATCATTATTTTAAATATGAGCCGATTAAATGGCGGGTATTAAAGGTGGAAGATGGTCAGGCGCTTCTTCTGTCAGATATTGCGCTTGATAATCAAAAATATCATACAGAAGCAGAAAACATCACATGGGAAAAAAGTACGATTCGGAGCTGGCTAAATGGATATGGAGCGTCATATAACGGGCAGGGAATTGATTACAGTGCCAAAAGCTTTTTCAACTGTGCATTTTCTAGGGATGAAATCTTGTCAATTGTGGACACATCTGTAGTAAATAATGATAATTCCCATTACAAAACTGTAGGAGGGAAGGACACAGAAGATAAGATTTTTCTTTTATCAGAATCAGAAACCTATGGAGAGAATGCAGTCGTGCATGGATTCTCTGCTGAGTGCGAGCTGCTTGATGAGGCACGCAGCTGTAAGAGCAGTATTTATGGAAAAGCAATGGGGATATGGAGTAATGATAGTAATGAGTATAAAGGATGCTGCCACTGGCCGCTGCGTTCACCTGGAAATATGTCACAGCTTGCTGTCAATGTGTATGATACAGGCTACGTGAATATCTATGGACGTAATATTTATGGGGAAACATACGGAATCCGTCCGGCACTGAATCTGGATTCTGAAGCCGGTCAGTGGAAATATGCAGGTACAGTCTGCTCTGACGGGACTGTGGATGAGAATGCAGAAGGAGAGGATGAACCTGGCGGCGATGAACCGGCGGAATTCCTTTCTTTTGATGTCCATGCTATCGTAGGAAATATGCTTCCAGTACGGCAGCTTGCGTTTATGTGGACAGATGAATATGTAAATCCAACTGGAAATATGCGCATTAAAGTAAAAAATGAAAGTTCTCCTGACGGAGGAAGCAATACCGGCACATCTGGAGGAGAAAACGTAGAGAATGTAGAGGTTACATGCATACTCCCTGAAAATATGTATCTGATATCAGATGATTTTGCAGAAGATGTGGACGAGGGAGTATGGAGTACCGTTATTCCAACCCTTGCCCCAAAAGAGACGAAGACATTCGATTTGCAGGTGAAGATTAAAGAAGAGAAAATGCGGCACTATTTTGGCGACACATCAATTACAGTATATGTTACCGGAGATCCGGAGCAACATGTAACAGAGTTTCCAGTTGTTTCCAATTCTCTGATTCCATTTACCATACAGAAGGACAACAATTCTTTTTCCAACGGAAATATGGGCAGTAAATTTAAGGAATGGACTTATGAAACAACGACTGAAAATCTCGACCGTCTTGCTGCGAATAAGCACGAGCGCAACAGTCTGTTAAAGTTTATGGAGACAACACCGCATACTGGAAGCTGTGAAGGCATCTGTGCACTGATGGGGCTTGTATTCCAGGGAAAGATCAGACTTGAAGATCTGGGACAGGAGGTTCAGACTTTCTATGAATTGGAAATGAACAAGGCCCTGATGCATACAGTGAACTATTATCAGTTGTTTCAAAAGACATCCAGGTACAAGGCTGACGGGAGTATAAAGATGAAAGGCTTTGGAAAAACATCAAAATCAAAGAGAAGGGAGGTTATGTCAGACTTTATAGATGCGGTAAAAGAAGATCCGGTTCTTGTTCTGTATTCATATGAGTATCAGGGGAAAGAAGAGAGCCATGCGGTACTGGCAGTGTCGGCGCAGGAGGGGAACAGCGGGGAACCAGATGTTATAAAGATCATTGACCCCAATAAGACAAAGGCTCTGGATACATACTCTGTACCTGAGGATGGTGACTGGATGAATATGGAGATCTTCAACAGTTTAGGCACAATGAAAAGAAATATAACCATTTTCAACTACATTACGCTGGACAGCTTCCTGAAGAAGCTGGGGGATAAGCATGACGGAAGTGAATTAACAAGGGTGGAGTACTGCGGTCCCGACTCCTTTACGCTGATTGCAGGAAACGGTAAGTCATTAAAGATCCAGGGGGCAGAGATCACTGGAAATACGGAGCTGATAGAGGAATTCAGTACGATTGGAGAAGGAAGTACCGTGCGGTATTATATAGAGCTTCCAAAGGATACTTCATATTCGGTTATTCCGTCGTCTGAAAATATAGATATTAGTATCTGCAATGATGAGATGTTTGCGAGTGTTGATGTATCCGGGGCAGAGCAGATTGACTGTTCGGCAGAAAATGGTATTGCCATAAAGGGAACAGATATTGTCCAGAAATCATTCATTTCAACAAAGGATGAAAACAGTACCATGCTTTCGGTCAGTGGTAATGCTGGAAATTCACTGGTAATTCAGCCGACATCAAAAGGTACAATCGTCTCTGCCAGTCATGCAAAAGGAATGTCAGCTGTGTCATATGGAGATGGGGGGAATAGTACCTCTGCGATTCCGGATGACTCAGCAAATGTATTGGTACAGACTGGAAAAGATGGAGGAATTGCCTTAAAGGATCCGTCCGGAAAAGATGAGATAGAAAAGAATACACCCGTAAAAGTCCAAAGGATAAAAATATCCGGAATTTCCAAAAAAATTGCTGCAGGCAAAAAGATAAGGCTGGAAGCATCTGTTCAACCCTCTAATGCCAAAAATAAAAATGTGACCTGGAAATCCAGTAATACAAAGATTGCAAAAGTGAATCAGTCAGGTATAGTTACGCTGAATAAAAAATCTGGGAAAAAGAAGGTGACCATTACGGCTTTCGCCGCTGACGGAAGCGGTGTTAAGGCAGCTTACAAGATCACATCCATGAAGGGCGTAGTAAAGAAGGTAGCTATTACAGGAAAGAAAACCATGGCAGCGGGAAAATCCCAGAAGCTGAAAGCTAAGGTTACGGCTGCAAAGGGGGCAAATAAAAAACTGCAGTGGAAGAGCAGCAATACGAAGTATGCCACCGTAACAGGTTCCGGTAAGGTGAAGACAAAAAGAGCCGGGAAAGGGAAGACGGTAAAGATTACAGCCATGGCAACGGATGGAAGCGGAAAGAAGGCATCCGTAAAGATTAGATTAAAATAGTTTCAAAAAAGAAGAGGTGGAAAATTTTTATGAATTTTCATCCATTGCTGTTGAAAACGATTAAAGCTAGATGAGGATGCAGAGTGTCGGTGAAAACAGTCGGAAAGAAGGCCTTTAAAGGGAACAGCTGTCAGCTGACCTTGTACAACACGTTTTAAGGTGTAAAAACAGAAGTAGTATCCAACTAATTTTGTTTACAGCCAGGCTGCGATATGGTATAATGCCTTTACTATAATTAAGAGGGGAGCTGTATATTATGAGTGATAACGAGCTGTTACTGGCCATTTCAGAAATGATGGACAAAAAATTTGAATCCAATTTAAAACCTATTGAGAATCGTCTGACAAGGCTTGAATTAACGCTTGAAAATAATATTTTGCCTCGGCTGCAGAATATTGAGGCTTGTTATACTGATACATACGACCGTTATAAAAATTATTCGGATAAGATGGACGCTGCCTTTAACGATATTGAATTGCTGAAAAAGGTAGTGACAGAGCACAGTGAAAAATTGGCAAAATTAGCATAGTATATAAGAGCGGCAGTCTGAAGTTTTCATTTGTACCATAGATGACGGGGCAGGCGGTGATAATCACCGCCTGCCCCGTCATCTATGGCAGGAAATATCTTTCTATGATACAACTATGAGATTTGCCCTTATCATCCTTCGAATAATCCACACCGACAAGCAGTATTTCGCCAGTATACTTTTCAAGGGCCTGTGTATATCGCCTGTCTTTTATCTGTCGTATTGCAGTATCTGCCGATTTGTTATATTTCAGCTCTATTACGAGTGCGGGTTTTCCGGCTGCAGCAGGCAGCGGTAAAAATACAATGTCTGCAAATCCGTGCCCTGACGGCAGTTCCCGGATCATGAGATAATCCTTCCTTGCGCTGTAATAGGCAAGACTTATGGCGCAGGCAAGGGAGTTCTCGTCATTGTAAGTCAAGATGGAGGCGACTTCTGTATGTGCTGTGTCAAGCCCTTCTGCAACTCTTTTCTCATCACCTTGCAGAGTTGCTTCCAGCAGTTTTTCAGAAGCATTCAGAACGCGCATAATCTCGGACCAGCCGCCTGCGCTCATTGCATTTTCAAATTCATCTGAAATTTCTTTGTTGGGAATAAATGCTTCCCTGGCTTCAAGATCATATCCTAGATAGCCAAGATGGATCAGTAGTGTCAGTACATCGTCCCTGGTCTTAAATGTTTTCATATCGTTCTGGAAGCTGAGAGTATTCAATCTGACATGTTCACCGCCGAGCATTCTTACAATAGCTGAGCGAAGTCCGTCAAAATTCATATCCATATAGATTTTCAATGCCTCATAAGTCTCGGTTGAGGTCCAATAATTCGAAAAACGCCGGCACTTCATTGCTGCCACAACGGATCTCGGATTGTAAATATGCTTGAATTTCTGAAAACGGTAGCCGTCATACCAGTGGCTTGTCTCAGAAAAATCCATATCATATTGCTGGCACAGACTTTTGACCTCTTCTTCTGTAAATCCGGTATATTCCTCAAAAACATCGGGACTTGTCATGGAGTATTCCCAGAACATATTCAGAGCAGAATGTTTTCCATATTTTTTGACAGGAAGGATGCCTGTCATATAAGCAAGTGCAACATAAGGCTGGTCTTTTAGGAGCCCTCTGAGGAAATCAAGGTATTGCTTCTGCAATTCCTCCTCCTGTTGCCGTTCCCTTATGACACAGTCCCACTCATCAATTAGAAAGATAAATTTTTTACCTGTTTTTACATAGATTCGTTTTAAGGTGTCAGCCAGTCCTCTATCCTTCCTGGTAAGATGATTCCCGAATTCTTCCAAAATCTCTTCCAGAACCTCCTGCTCCAGATAGTCTGTAACACTTCGCTCTTTTGCACCGATCAGAAATTGCTGCATATTCAGAAAAATTACGTCGTATTGATTCAGATGCGCTTCAAAGCTGTCATACTGCTCAATTGCTTTTCCCGTGAATAATTCCCTGGAATCATACCCGCGGCTGTAATATGCAGCAAGCATCTTAAGAGCCATGGACTTTCCAAAGCGGCGCGGTCTGCTGATGCAGACATATTTTTCCTCTGTATTGATCAGCTCATTTGTACATGCGGCAAGTCCGGTTTTGTCTACATATATCCGGGAGCAGATTGATTCCAGAAAACCGTCATTTCCCGGGTTTAAATAGAATCCCATTTTAGAGCCCCTTTCTCTAATATAAATCCCTTTGAGAATCATTATATTATATAATGATGTATGCGTCAAAAGGTATTTTTTCTGCAAATGTTTAAACATAGTTTTTAAAACTATATAAATTGATATAATAAACCGAAATATATTGACATCATAACCATATGGTATTAAAATGTGACAGGTGAGATGCTGTATTAGGAGCAGATTATTTGTCTGTGAACCGTAACAGGAGGACGACAGCGTTGAATACCTGAAAGTTACAGATTATATTTGGAAAAGAGGAGATTATATATGATGGAAAACTTAGTGATTGGAAATAAGTCTGCCAGGCTTCCCATTATCCAGGGTGGCATGGGAGTCGGCGTGAGCCTTTCAAAATTAGCGGGAGCCGTTGCGGCAGAGGGCGGCGTGGGGGTGATCTCCACGGCGCAGATCGGTTACGGGGAACCGGGATTTGAGGATGATCCGAAAGCATGCAACCGCGCAGCCATTGAAAAGCATGTAAAACTGGCGAAAGAGCAGGCGGATGGCGGGCTTGTTGGCGTAAATATTATGGCTGCCCTAAAGGATTATGAAGAGCATGTCAGGACAGCCGTAAAGGCTGGTGCAGACCTGATTATCTCGGGAGCGGGCCTCCCGGTCGTGCTTCCGAAGTTGGTGGAAGGCTCTGATACGAAGATTGCGCCCATTGTATCCACAGAAAAGGCAGCCCGTGTTATCTTAAAGCTGTGGGAGAGAAGATATAAAAGGACTGCGGATCTTGTGGTGATTGAGGGACCGCAGGCCGGAGGTCATCTGGGTTTTTCCCCGGAAGAGCTGAAGAAGACAGACGCGGCTGCTTATGACTCTGAGATAAAGAAGATTATTGCAGCCGTAAAAGAATATGGGGACAAATTCGGGCAGAAAATCCCGGTGGTAACTGCAGGCGGAATATTCACCAGGGAGGATGTCATGCATGCATTTAGTCTGGGAGCGGACGGGGTTCAGGTGGCTTCAAGATTCGTGGCAACAGAGGAATGTGATGCCGCTCTGGCATACAAGGAAGCCTATATTCATGCGGAGGAATCTGATGTGACAATCATTCAGAGCCCTGTGGGAATGCCTGGACGGGCTCTCAACAATGATTTTTTAAGACAGGTTCATGAGCAGCGCACAAAAGTCAGGAAATGCTACGGATGTCTTGCAAAATGTAACCCTGCAGAGATTCCGTACTGTATTACAGACGCACTGATCCGGGCAGTGAAGGGGGATGTTAAGAATGGCCTGGTGTTCTGCGGGGCAAAAGTGGGAAAGATTAGGGAGATCTCAACGGTTCATGATGTGATCCAGGAATTTTTACAACCTGTTTCTGGTACTCATTTATAAAGGGAGTCTGGAACTGGTCTGTTATAACGCTTTCATAGAGGTCGGATGCAAAGATATCCTGCCTGAGCATGTTAAGGCCTGTGCTGCTTAAGGCATCTGTCCGGGTGAGCTTTGTAATAAGGGGCACCCCTGCACAGCTCTTCAGGAGGGAGAGAAGCGGCGTACCGTCTGTACGGAAGCCCAGAATGCGTGCATACTGACAGAACCCCTTCCTTTTATAAAGAAGCAGGTCTTCCTTTGTGATATTTAATAAGATGTGAAAGAGACAGCGGCTTATTCTTGTATAGGTTATGTCTCTTGTTTTGATTAGGCTAAGAAACTGACTAAGGGTGATGAATTCATCTCTATGCTTTTTGATTCGGTTGGCCAGATCTTCCGTGACATCCATGTAACGCATCAGCGTGTCCGGAGTCTCTGTCATCAGCCGGTACTTTATGAGCAGTGAAAAATCATCTCCGGAAATGGGATACCGTTTTCCAAATGCATCATGAAAAACCGGAATGCAGAACGGAGGAACCTGTTTATCTAAAAGAGGCTGGACTGACGACAAAGAAGTTCTGTAAGCTCTGCTGGTTTTGCCAGATACATCGGAAATAAGCCGGCGTATGGCAGATGCAGAGCCATAGCAGCTGCCGTCTGGCAGCGTTTCGCTGTGATATCCAGAGCCTATGCGCCGGATGGTATGAACTGCCATGGCGCTTTTTTTAGACCGGAGCGCTTTGATATACTCAATTCCAAGAATATTATTGGGCAGTCCCAGTATCGCATCCAGATCTGCATCTCCTAAAGAGCCTTTAAGGGAGCCGTTGAAATAGCTTTTTAGCGCCGTCTGTCTTGCCTGGGGAAATGAACGTCCGCTTTTTAAATTCTCCTGTAGGCAGGCTCTATATTCTTCGGGTTCCTGAATCAGGACTTCGGCGATTCTCTCCAGTATGCCGATATCCCCGCATTCACTTCCAAAGCAGACCGCGTCCACACAGCCTGCCTTTTCAGCCAGGGCGATGGCTCCTGCGGCGAAATATTCGGCGCTGCCCGCTGCAAAGCAGACAGGGAGCTCCAGGACTGCCGAGGCGCCGGCTTTTAATGCCATCTCTGCGCGGAGATGCTTTGGCATGAGGGCGGGAGCGCCCCGCTGCACAAAGTCACCGCTCATAATCACAAGCACGTAATCTGCCCCTGTAATCTCCCTTGCTTTCCTGATATGATACAAATGCCCGTTATGAAACGGATTATATTCTGTAATGAGTCCAACGACTTTCACAATAATCTCCTTGTAAAATTTTTTTAAATTGATTATACTATAAAGGAAAAGAGTTCGCAAACAACTATTTGCGTCTGTTGCCGCAAGTAGTTGTTTTTTAGTTACTATTCACGGGGCATGTTCTTTATTTAAAAAACAGGGAAGGAGGGTATATTATGAAGACAAATGACGATCTGCGAAGATCAGCAGATGAAGAGTGGGGCAGTGCAGTCGCCTGGAGTGAGTTCGATTATGATGATCTGCCGGAAGAAGAGGAATACCCTCCTGAACGGGAGGAACTGACCATTGAGCGGATTCAGGAGATGCTAAATGCCCGACGGTTTAAGGAGCTGAAGGAAGAGCTGGAAAATAATATGTATCCCGTGGATCTCGCGGATATTCTGGAGGAGGTTGATGAAAAACAGCTTGTTCTCATATTCCGGCTGCTTGTAAAGGAAGAGGCGGCGGAGACATTTGCATATATGAACAGTGATCTCAGGGAGCTTCTTATAGATGCGCTGACTGATTCTGAGCTTGAGGAGGTCATGGAAGAGATGTACCTGGACGACACGGTGGATGTTCTGGAAGAGATGCCGGCCAACGTTGTGGACAGGCTGCTTCTTGCCACAGACGAGGAGAGACGGGCACGGATTAATCAGCTGCTTCAGTATCCGGAGGACAGTGCCGGAAGCGTCATGAATGTGGATTATATTGCCCTAAGTAAAGAAATGACTGTTGAAGAGGCAATCCTGAAGATCCGCCAGGTGGGACTGAATCGTGAAACAATCTATACCTGCTATGTGACAGAGAAGAAGCATCTGATCGGCGTGGTGGATATCAAGGATCTCCTGACAACCGGTGAATCCCGTCTGATTGAGGAGATTATGGATACGAATATGCTCTACGGGGAGACGACGGATGATCAGGAGGAGGTCGCCCGGACTATTATGAAATACGGGCTGATTGCACTTCCTATCGTAGACCATGAGCATTGTATGGTAGGAATTGTTACGGTTGATGATGCGATGCTTGTTCTGCAGGAAGAGGAGACAGAGGACATCAGCATCATGGCCGGTGTTAATCCAAATGATGAATCGTATTTTGGCACAACTGTATTTGAACATGTGAAGAGCAGGATACCCTGGCTTTTGTTTCTGATGCTGTCTGCGACAGTTACCCAGATGATCATGAACAGCTATGAGGCAGCGATTGCAGTGATGCCGCAGCTTACCGGTTTTATTCCAATGCTTACCGGAACCGGCGGCAACTGTGGATCCCAAAGCTCTACACTTATGATCCGCGGACTTGCGGTAGGGGAGATTGAATTCTCAGATCTTCTTAAGGTTATATGGAAGGAAATCCGGGTTGCAGTATCTGTAAGCCTGATTCTTGCAGTTGTCAATGGATGCCGCATCGTGCTTATGGGACAGGGGGACGCACTGCTTGCGTGCACAATCGGGGTTACTATGGCATGTACTGTGATTATTGCAAAGATTGTAGGCTGCACCCTTCCTTTGGTTGCAAAGAAGGTGGGGCTTGATCCGGCGATCATGGCGACGCCTTTGATCTCCACCCTGGTAGACATCAGTACGATCAGTGTGTATTTTGCAATTATCAGTGCGGTATTTGGGCTGTAAAATTAATGGCGGCGATGCTGGATGCGTTACTATGAGCGGACGGTTAGTCCGTGAATAGTAATGATGTACGAAAAAATAGACATGTTTCTGATTAAGAAGTCTTGTCCAGCGGCAAGCTTTGTATTATAATGTAGGCATTGAGAATATATGGAAAGGAGCTTTTCAGTCATGGGATTTATTGATGATATTAAGGCAAAAGCAAAGACAAATAAGAAGACAATAGTACTTCCGGAGACAGAGGACATCAGAACCTACGAAGCCGCACAGGCAGTTTTAAAAGAGGGTACGGCGAACCTTATTCTGGTTGGAAGCGAAGAGGAGATTGCGAAGAATAAGGGTGATTTTGATATCAGCGGTGCAGTTATCGTTGACCCGGCAACGAATCCGAAGACGGAGGAATATATTGCAAAGCTCGTGGAACTCAGGCAGAAGAAGGGCATGACAGAGGAACAGGCAAGGGAGCTGCTTCTTAAGAATTATCTGTACTACGGCGTAATGATGGTTAAGATGAAGGATGCAGACGGAATGGTTTCAGGAGCATGCCATTCTACAGCTGATACCTTAAGGCCATGTCTTCAGATCTTAAAGACAAAGCCGGGGACAAAGCTTGTATCCGCGTTTTTCGTAATGGTCGTACCAGACTGCGATATGGGGGCGGACGGAACCTTTATCTTTGCAGACTCAGGCCTTGAACAGAATCCGGATCCAGAGAAGCTTGCGGCAATTGCACTGTCATCAGCAGATTCCTTTAAGATTCTTACGGGAAAAGAGCCTGTCGTTGCCATGCTTTCTCATTCTACCAAGGGAAGTGCAAAGCATGCAGATGTTGACAAGGTTCTTGAGGCTACCAGAATTGCAAAGGAAAACGCGCCGGAGGGTCTTCTTCTTGACGGTGAGTTCCAGTTAGATGCAGCGATAGTACCGGAGATCGGAGCGTCAAAGGCGCCTGGAAGTCCGGTGGCAGGAAAAGCAAATGTTCTTGTATTCCCGGATCTTGATGCAGGGAACATCGGCTACAAGCTTGTACAGAGACTCGCGAAGGCAGAGGCATACGGACCGCTGACACAGGGGATTGCAGCTCCGGTTAATGATCTGTCCCGCGGATGCAGCGCACAGGATATTGAGGGCGTTGTTGCGATCACAGCAGTACAGTGTATGTCTGAAGATAGAATTGTATAAAAAATACTATATAAAAAAGAGAGGTAAAGAAAAATGAATGTATTAGTCATCAACTGTGGAAGTTCATCATTGAAATTCCAGCTCATCAACTCAGAATCCGAGGCGGTTCTGGCAAAGGGGCTCTGTGAGAGAATCGGAATTGACGGAAGTCTTACTTATCAGCCGGAAGGCGGCGAGAAGGTAAAATCCGATAAGGCCATGCCCACCCATACCGAGGCAATCCAGTTTGTAATTGATGCGCTTACAGACGCCCAGACAGGTGTTGTTAAGAGCCTTGACGAGATCGGGGCAGTGGGACACCGTGTCGTACATGGCGGAGAGAAGTTCGCAAGCTCTGTTGTAATTACAGAGGAGGTAAAGGCAGCAATTGAGGAATGTAATGATCTCGCGCCGCTTCACAATCCGGCAAACCTGATCGGTATCAATGCATGTGAAAAACTGATGCCCGGAACACCTATGGTAGCTGTATTTGATACGGCGTTCCATCAGACAATGCCTGAAAAAGCCTATATGTACGGTCTTCCATACGAGTATTATGACAAATACAAGGTAAGAAGATATGGCTTCCATGGAACCAGCCACAGCTTTGTATCAAAGAGAGCAGCAGAGCTTGCAGGCAAGTCATATGATCAGGTGAAGACAATCGTATGCCATCTGGGCAATGGCGCAAGCATCTGTGCAGTGGAAAATGGAAAATCCGTAGACACCTCTATGGGGCTTACTCCTCTTGAAGGACTTGTTATGGGAACACGTTCCGGTGATATTGACCCGGCGATTTTAGAGTTCCTTTCCAAAAAGGAAGAGCTTGACATTGCAGGACTGATGAACATGCTGAACAAGAAGTCTGGCGTATTCGGTCTTTCCAATAACCTGTCCAGTGATTTCCGTGACCTGGAGGAAGGTGCAAACAGCGGCAACGACCAGGCAAGAGTGGCTCTTGAGGTATTTGCTTACCGTGTAGCAAAATATGTGGGAAGCTATGCTGCAGCAATGAACGGTGTAGATGTGATTGCATTTACAGCAGGCATTGGTGAGAATTCCGGCACAGTGAGAAGCGCTGTCGCAAAATATCTTGGCTATCTTGGAATTGAGATTAATGAAGAGGCAAATGGAAAACGCGGAGAGGAGATTACGATCTCTACACCGGATTCCAAAGTAACGGTCATGGTAATCCCAACCAACGAAGAGCTTGCAATCGCACGCGAAACAGTAGCATTAGTATAGATATTAATGATTCAGCCATATATATTGTATGGCTGAATCGGTTTTTGGGAAAACCTTTTGGAAAATCTTTGGAGATTTCTGTTGACAAAATTATGTAACGTGATATAATAATTTAGGTGTGAATAGGAGTAATAGTTATGTTATTAGACCTATCCTGTGTTTTGTCTGAACAGCATACGGACATTGAGAAGGAAGTGGAGCTTGAGATCAGGGAGTTTTCCACAGGTGGAAGGAGCTTTCCGCTAAAGGGAAAAACCCCGTTTCTGGTCAGGGTAACGCATGAGAAAGAACGGAGACTTCAGATTACAGGCAGCGGCAGAGTGACCTTTGAGATTCCGTGTGACAGATGCTTAGAACCAGTGGAAAAGGAGATTGTTCTGGATTTTGTGAAGCATATCGACTTAGGTGTTCCGGACGGCGAACAGGCAGACGAATTAGATGAAACATATTATATTGACGGATATACGCTTGACGCAGATAAACTGATATGCGGCGAGATATTGATAGGGTGGCCGACGAAGATTCTGTGCAGCGAAGACTGTAAGGGTATTTGCAATGTATGTGGTCAAAACCTGAATCAGGGGACCTGTGACTGTGAAGATACAGGTCTTGACCCTAGAATGTCAGTTATCCGGGATGTTTTTAAGAATTTTAAGGAGGTGTAACCTATGTCAATCTGTCCAAAGAATAAATCTTCTAAAGCAAGAAGAGATAAGAGAAGAGCTAATTGGAAGATGAGCGCTCCGAATCTGGTAAAGTGTAGCAGATGCGGCGAATTAATGATGCCGCACAGAGTATGCAAGGCATGCGGAAGCTACAACAAGAGAGAAATTATTGCTCAGGACAACTAAGTGTAAAAAAAGAATCCGGCTCTGCCGGATTCTTTTTTCGATAGGAGAAATCTGGGACGGGGTATTTTTAAAAATACCCCGTCCCAGATTCTCAGATTCCATATCACAGGAGAAAAGTTATTATTACATCAGTAAAGAATAACATAGCTATAATCCCCGTTATAACTGTAAATGTCTTCGAAGGCAGCTTTTCTGTCAGTTTTTCAAACAGCGGCTGCAGTACATATAAAAATAACATCCCCCCAATTCCAAAACGTATGCTTGGGTTCAGCGCAATACGTCCCTGGAAATTAAAAGAAAACCTACGGTAATCCCACATCCAGTTTCCTGTGGTCAGTTCCATAATATAGCTCCCTATAAGTTCGACAAAAGTTGTGACAAAGATAATGCCAAAGAAGACCAGTATGGGAGTAATAAAGAGCTTCCCTATGTACATCCGTTTTTTCTGCAGCTTTCCTAAAGAAAAGATTAAGATCAGCGCACCTGTTCCATAGATAACGCAATATGGCCCGAACAGTACGCCCCTGTTCGAGAACCCCCATCTGTATACAACAACTTCTAAAAAAACCTCATAAAACCACCCAATCACAGAATACAATATAAAATAGAAAAAATATTCCTGTACTTTTCGTTTCACCGTATCATTCCTCCTTGTGCCTGCGCTTTTAACATGTATCTTCACGAAAATTAATCTGCGGGCGTGGCAGAAACCGTTAAGAATCGTGTTCAATACCTTTAGGATACAGTCTATAGTATAGACATGAAGATGTCAACAGAGTAATACTAAGGGTTACTATGAGCGGACAGTTAGTCCGTGAATAGCAACCACTAATGGCTTAATAGACAATCCAGATACACTTTTTCTTGATTTTTGCCCCAATGTTTAGTAGAATGATACCAGGTACTAGGAGGAACAGCTATGGCAGAGATTACAAAAGTAGCGCTTGACGCTATGGGCGGAGATCATGCACCCCGGGAAATGGTCAGGGGAGCAGTTGCCGCTGTAAAGAAAGAGAAGAATGTACAGATTTTTCTGGTAGGGAAGGAAGAGGCAATCAGGGAAGAGCTTGCGAAGTACGAGTATGAAAAAGAAAGGCTTATGATTGTAAATGCTTCCGAAGTCATCGAGATGGCAGAGCCGCCGGTGAACGCCATCCGTAAGAAAAAGGATTCGTCCATTGTAGTGGGTATGAAGCTTGTAAAGGAAGGAAAGGCTGATGCGTTTGTATCTGCCGGAAGCACGGGAGCAGTTCTCGTGGGCGGGCAGGTGATTGTAGGACGGATTAAAGGCGTGGACAGGGCGCCGCTTGCACCTCTGATTCCGACCGCGAAGGGCTTCTCACTCCTGATCGACTGCGGGGCCAATGTTGACGCGAGGCCTGCCCATCTAGTACAATTTGCCAAGATGGGAACGATCTATATGGAGCACATTATGAATGTGAAGAATCCGAAAGTCGGTATCGTGAATATCGGTGCAGAGGAGGAGAAAGGCAATGCCCTCGTAAAGGAGACGTTTCCTCTTCTTAAGGAGACGAAGAGCATCAACTTTACAGGAAGCGTGGAAGCCAGGGACATTCCTTACGGCAAGGTGGACGTGATTGTCTGCGAAGCCTTTGCAGGGAACATTATCCTGAAGCTCTTCGAGGGCACAGGCGCAGTTCTTATTAAAAAGATCAAGGAAGGTCTTATGAGTTCCTTAAGGAGTAAGATTGGTGCGTTTCTCATCAAGCCTGCGCTGAAAGAGACGATGAAGTCCTTTGATTCCAGTGAGTACGGCGGGGCGCCGCTTCTGGGGCTTAACGGCCTGGTAGTGAAGACCCACGGGAGCTCGAAAGCGAAGGAGATCTGCAATACAATACTGCAGTGCGTGACTTTTAAGAACCAGAAGATCAATGAAAAGATTAAAGCATGTATTCAGGCGGAACAGCCGGAATAACAGGTCTGGCCGCTGAATAATAAAAACACAAAATTAAAAAAGGAGAAATGAGATGGAATTTGAAAAATTACAGGAAATTATCGCGGATGTATTAAATCTTGATGTGAAGGATATCCATATGGATTCGAAAATTATGGATGATCTGGGGGCGGATTCCCTGGATGTATTCCAGATTATTATGGGAATAGAGGAAGCGTTTGATCTGGAGATTGATAACGATGAAGCAGAGAATATCGTGACGGTTGGCGATGCTGTCGAGCAGATCAGGAATGCGACAAGTAACTAATTTTGTCAGAAAAAAAGCCCGGCAGGGCTTTTTTGCATCATGAATATGTTGCTGGTTCAGAATGGACGGCAGCACACAAAATCCAATTTAATTTGCCTTTGGCAATGGGAGGAAGAACGGATATGATAAAGGATTTGAAAAAGCTGGAGAAGCTGATTGGCTATGAGTTTAAGGATCCCCGGCTTCTCAGGCAGGCAGTGACACACAGCTCCTATGCCAACGAGAAGCACTTGACCAAGCACAGGTGTAATGAGCGGCTGGAGTTCCTTGGGGATGCTGTTCTTGAACTGGTATCCAGTGAGTTTTTGTTCCGGGAGCATCCAAAGATGCCGGAGGGTGAGCTTACGAAGACAAGGGCAAGCATGGTGTGCGAGCCTTCCCTTGCGTTTTGTGCCAGAGACCTGACACTGGGTGAATTTCTCCTCCTTGGGAAGGGAGAGGAGGCAATGGGAGGCAGAAAGAGAGACTCCATTATTTCAGATGCACTAGAGGCCCTGATTGGGGCGGTTTATATAGATGGTGGTTTTGCTAGTGCAAAAGAGTTTATTAAACGCTGTGTTCTCAATGACCTTGAAAATAAAAAGCTCTTTTTTGATAGCAAGACTATCCTGCAGGAGATTGTGCAGGCGAACCTTACGGATACGGTTTCTTACAGGCTGCTGGGAGAGGAAGGTCCGGAGCATGATAAGTTTTTTCATGTGGCTGTGTATATTGGCGACGCCAGGTTCGGAGCTGGAAAGGGCAGGACAAAGAAGGCTGCGGAGCAGGAGGCCGCTTATCAGAGCATCCTGAAGCTCCATGAGAAGAACATAAAGTAATGGAGGCAGCTGCGGCTGGCGCGGTACTCACGGCAGATTTCATCGGCCGTGAGTATACAATATTAAGTGGGTGTTATATGTATTTAAAAAGTATTGAGGTGCAGGGATTTAAGTCCTTTGCACATAAGATTAAGTTTGACTTTCATAACGGTATTACCGGGATTGTCGGGCCGAACGGAAGTGGGAAGAGCAATGTTGCGGATGCAGTGCGCTGGGTGCTCGGAGAGCAGCGTGTGAAGCAGCTAAGAGGCGGAAGTATGCAGGACGTCATCTTTTCCGGTACAGAGAACAGGAAGCCCTTAAGCTATGCGTCTGTGGCGATCACACTTGATAATTCCGGGCATGAGCTTGCAATTGACTATGAAGAGGTGACAATTGCAAGAAAGCTTTACCGCTCCGGTGAGAGTGAATATCTGATTAATGGAAGTACCTGCCGGCTTAAGGATGTCAATGAATTGTTTTATGATACCGGGATTGGAAAAGAAGGATATTCGATCATCGGGCAGGGGCAGATTGACCGGATCTTAAGTGGTAAGCCAGAAGAGAGAAGAGAGCTCTTTGATGAGGCTGCCGGGATTGTGAAGTTTAAACGGCGTAAGAATATGTCAGTAAAGAAGCTGGAGGAGGAGCAGCAGAATCTTCTGCGTGTAAAGGATATTCTCTCTGAGCTCGAAAAGCAGGTAGAGCCGCTGGAAAGACAGGCGGAGAAGGCAAGGGAGTATCTGAAAAAGAAGGAAGAGCTGAAGCTCTATGATATTAATATGTTTCTCCTTGAGACAGCCCGTATCGCGGAGCAGATAAAAGAAGTGGAGAACCGTTTAAGCCTTACGTCAGAAGAGCTGGGCACCGCAAGCAGTCAGTATGATAATATGAAGAAAGAGTATGAGACAATAGAGGAGCAGGTAGATGGCATTGACTCATCGATCGAGAAGGCAAAGGGACAACTCAATGAGACAACGATGCTAAAGCAGCAGCTCCAGAATCAGATTGCTCTTTTAAAAGAACAGATACACAGTGCCCATATGAATGATGAGCATTTTGACCAGCGTGCGAGAACCATTCGTTCCGAGATCAATGAGCGGGAAAGCCAGCTGGCTGCCCTTGAGAAGGAGCAGGTACAGATTGGCGGAGAGCTTCACAGCCAGAAGGAGAAGGAAACGGCTGCGAAGGAGGCGCTGATTGCGGTTCAGACAAGAATTGCAGCTCTCAGCTCGGTGATTGAGAAGAGCAACAGTGATATTATGGAGATTCTCGGGAACCGTGCATCTACGAAAGCAAAGCTCCAGAAATATGATACTATGCTTGAACAGATACAGATGCGGAAAAACCAGCTGGGACAGCGTCTTACAGAGGCAGAAGAAGAGGAGAAGACCCAGAACAGCCTTGTGGACGGATATTACCGGGAACTTAAGGACATTTCCAGACAAATTATCCGTCTCACAGAGGAAAATGCCGGTTATGAGAAAAAGATACAGGAGCTGCAGGAAATTCTGGCGAAGCAGACAGAGCACTTCCGGATTGGGCAGACAACCTATCACAGGGAGGAGTCCAGACTGGAGTCCCTGAAAAATATTACAGAGCGCTATGACGGGTACGGGAACAGCATCCGCAGGGTAATGGACAGAAGGGATAAGGAAAAAGGGATCCTGGGCGTTGTGGCGGATATTGTGAAGGTAGATAAGGAATATGAGATTGCCATTGAGACGGCTCTTGGAGGGAATATTCAGAATATTGTGACAGCGGATGAAGACACGGCAAAGCGTATGATTGCATTCTTAAAACAAAATAAGTTCGGCCGCGCCACATTTCTGCCCCTTACAGGTATCAGGGCTTACGGAGGGCTTGCGAGGCCGGAGGCGCTGAAGGAGCCGGGAGCCATCAGTACAGCGGACAGGCTTGTGAAGGTGGATGAGCGGTATCAGGAGCTTGCAGCCCATCTTCTGGGAAGGACACTGGTGGTGGATCAGATTGACCATGGGATTGCCATTGCGAGGAAGTACAGGCAGTCGATCCGTATTGTTACCCTGGAGGGGGAGCTGATTAATCCGGGAGGCTCCATGACAGGAGGGGCATTTAAGAATTCCAGTAATCTGCTAAGCAGGAGACGGGAGATTGAGGAATTTGAGAAGACAGTCAGGCAGCTGAAGCGTGAAATGGACGAGCTGGAGGCAGAATCTGAGAAGCTCAGAAAAAAACGTGCCGGTTATTATGAAGAGACGGCAAGGATTAAGGAAGAGCTTCAGAAAGCCTATGTCGTACAAAATACGGCGAAGATGAATCTTGACCAGGCAGCATCTAAGGTAAAGGCTTCTAAAAATATGGCAGAGGATATCCGGCAGGAGGCGGATGAGCTGGACCGTCAGATTACAGAAATTATTGACAATCAGGAATCTATCAATGTAGAACTTGACACATCAGAAAGGCTGGAGTCAGAGCTTAATGACAAGACTCAGGAGTCCCAGAAGGAGCTGGACAGGGAACGGATGACAGAGAGCGAAAAACAGAGGATCTCAGAGGAAATTCATCTTGTCTGTGCGAGCCTGGAACAGAAGGATGCATTCGTAACGGAAAATGTGAACCGAATCCGGGAAGAGATTTCCAAGTTTAGAGAGGAGCTTGGAGGGCTTGAAGAAAGTAAGGACGGCACCTCCAGAGAGATTGAAGAGAAGGAGAATCAGATCGCTGAGTTAAAGGAGACGATAGAGAATTCCGGGGAATTATTTACAGAGATTCAGGGAGAGATTGAAAAATTCAAGCAAGAACGGGAAGAATTAAATCTGCGGCACAAATCGTTTTTACAGAAGCGTGAGGATTTGTCAAAGTATATGTCTGAGCTTGACAAGGAGGTCTTCCGTCTTGAAAGTCAGAAGAACGGATATGAAGAGGCCTCTGAGAAGCAGATTAATTATATGTGGGAGGAATATGAGCTTACATATAACCGTGCACTGGAGCTTCGAAATGAGAACCTGACTGATCTGTCGAAGATGCGAAAAAGGATTCAGGAACTGAAAGGTGAGATTAAGGATCTGGGAAATGTCAATGTGAATGCCATTGAGGACTTCAAGAGTCTCTCAGAGCGCTATGCATTTCTGAAGGAACAGCATGATGACCTGACGAAGGCAGAGGCTACACTGCTTCAGATTATTGATGAGCTGGATGCGGCCATGCGCAGGCAGTTTACAGAGCAGTTTGCACGGATTTCCAGTGAATTTGACGCAGTCTTTAAGGAACTTTTCGGCGGTGGAAAGGGTACTCTGGAGCTTATGGAAGAGGAAGATATTCTAGAGGCGGGCATAAGAATCATTGCCCAGCCTCCGGGGAAAAAGCTCCAGAATATGATGCAGCTGTCCGGAGGGGAAAAAGCTCTGACAGCGATTGCACTCTTATTTGCGATTCAGAATCTGAAGCCATCCCCCTTCTGTCTTCTTGACGAGATTGAGGCAGCGCTTGATGATAATAATGTTGTGAGATTTGCCAGGTATCTGCATAAGCTGACGGAAAATACACAGTTTATAGTGATTACTCACAGAAGAGGAACTATGACTGCTGCGGACAGGCTGTATGGAATCACCATGCAGGAAAAGGGTGTGTCAACCCTTGTATCCGTCAGCCTTTTGGAGGATGAACTGGAAAAATAGTTGCGATAAGCGGCCTTCTGTGCCGTGAATTGTAACGAAAAACAGGAGGTGGACTTTTTCACATGGCAGAGGAAAAGAAAGGGTTCTTTAGCAGGCTTGTATCAGGCCTGACGAAGACGAGAGATAATATTGTATCTGGGATGGACAGCATCTTTAATGGTTTTTCCCATATTGATGATGAATTTTATGAGGAGCTTGAGGAACTTCTGATTATGGGGGATCTGGGGGTGCAGGCAACTTATGATATCCTGGATGATTTGAAGGCAAAGGTAAAGGAACGGCATATCAAGGAGCCGTCAGACTGCCGCCAGGTGCTGATTGACAGCATCAAAGAGCAGATGAATGTAGGCGGCCTGGCCTATGAATTTGAAGAGAAGACTTCAGTGGTTATGGTGATTGGAGTGAATGGCGTAGGTAAGACGACTACCATCGGGAAGCTTGCGGGAAAGCTCCGGAATGAGAATAAAAAGGTGGTCCTTGCAGCGGCAGATACGTTCCGGGCGGCTGCGGGAGAGCAGCTTAAGGAGTGGGCAAACCGGGCTCAGGCGGAACTGATCGGAGGCCAGGAGGGTTCTGATCCGGCAGCGGTTGTATATGATGCGGTGTCCGCAGCAAAGGCAAGGCATGCGGATGTCTTATTGTGCGATACAGCAGGCCGTCTCCATAATAAGAAGAATCTAATGGAAGAATTAAGAAAGATGAACCGGATCATTGACAGGGAATATCCGGAGGCATTCCGTGAGACACTGGTAGTGCTGGATGCTACAACCGGACAGAATGCCCTGCAGCAGGCGAAGGAATTTAATGAGGTTGCAGAGATTACAGGCATTATACTCACGAAGATGGACGGAACTGCCAGAGGCGGCATTGCTGTTGCGATTCAGGCAGAACTTGGGATTCCGGTAAAATATATCGGGGTTGGGGAAAGTATAGATGATTTACAGAAGTTTGATGCAGATACATTTGTAAATGCATTATTTATGACAGAGCAGAAGGAGGAAGAGACATGCTGACATTAGAAAAATTCGAACAGGCAAGTGAGCTTGTAAAAAATGTGACATTACCGACAAAGCTGGTTTACAGCGAGTATTTTAGCAGCCAGACTGGGGGAAAGGTATATCTAAAGCCGGAAAATATGCAGTATACAGGCGCTTATAAGGTAAGGGGCGCTTATTATAAGATCAGTACCTTAAGTGAGGAAGAACGGGAAAAGGGACTGGTAGCAGCATCGGCCGGAAACCATGCCCAGGGAGTGGCGTATGCGGCCCAGAAGTTCGGCTGCAGGGCAGCCATTGTTATGCCGACGGTCACGCCGCTCATCAAAGTCAACCGTACAAAGAATTATGGCGCGGAGGTAATCCTGTATGGGGATATCTATGATGATGCCTGCGAATATGCCATGAAGCTGGCCGGCGAGCGGGGAAGCACCTTTATCCATCCCTTTGATGACTTTGACGTGGTGACCGGACAGGGAACCATTGCCATGGAGATCGTACAGGAGCTTCCGACAGTAGACTACATTCTTGTTCCAGTCGGAGGAGGCGGGCTGATTACCGGCGTGGCAACTCTTGCAAAGATGCTGAATCCGAAGATTCAGGTGATTGGGGTCGAACCCGCGTCAGCAGCAAGCATGACTGCGGCTCTTGAAACAGGAGAGCCGGTAGAGCTTGAAAGTGCAGACACCATCGCAGACGGCACAGCTGTAAAATGTGTCGGGGAAACAATCTTCCCCTTTGCGAAGGAAAATATAGACCAGATGATTACTGTGGAGGATGATGAGCTGATCGGTGCATTCCTTGACATGGTGGAGAATCATAAAATGGTAGTGGAAAATTCCGGACTTCTTACCGTGGCGGCTCTTAAGAGACTGGAGCTTAAGGGAAAGAAGGCGGTGGCGCTCTTAAGCGGCGGCAACATGGACGTAATCACCATGTCCTACGTAGTGCAGCATGGACTGATTCAGAGAGGGCGTATCTTCTCTGTATCCGTGCTTCTTCCTGATAAGCCGGGTGAACTGGTGCATGTGGCACAGATTATTGCCGAAGCACAAGGGAATGTAATTAAGCTTGAACATAACCAGTTTGTCAGCACAAACCGGAACGCTGCAGTGGAGCTTCGGATTACAATAGAAGTCTTTGGGACAGAGCATAAGGAGAAGATCCTTAATATGCTGGAAAAGGACGGATTCCGGCCAAGAGAAATCGGGGCGAAGTTATATTAAAAATTGGGGACGGGGCATTTTTAAAAATGCCCCGTCCCCAATTTACCGTTCTTCATACCTTTATCAATACGTTTAATCCCATTTTTTATAATCTCTTTTGCTTTTTCGGTATTATCTGTTTCTAGCAAAGCCAGTATCGAATCTAACAGTATACATAATTCCTGGCTATTCATATTCGTCATCTCTCTTTCAAAGTCCTATTTTTTCGTATTTTTATTATGGCAACCTGCAAATCCAGTGTAAAGATTTAGTTATATGAACCTTATAAATAGTTTACAGGAATTTTATCAAGTAAAAAAATAACAAGTTTTTCTTGACACATTCTGTATAATTGTATACAATTATACAGAAATGAAATCTGATGAACATGCAGCATAATGGCTGCCTGGACTTAGCATGACTGGGAGAGATGAATATGGAGAACAGGAAGGTGTACCTTGATAAACATACGAATTTGCTGCAGCTTGAGGAGCACATGTATCCCCTTGTGGATGTGGAGAAGCCGAATGTGTTCCGCAATCTGTTCAGCTATGATGAGATTCCAAAGATCGCATTTAATGACCGTATTGTACCGCACAGTATGCCGGAAGAGATCTGGATTACAGATACTACATTCCGGGACGGCCAGCAGTCAAGAGCACCCTACAGTACAGAGCAGATTGTGACTTTGTACGATTATTTTCACAAGCTGGGCGGTGTCAATGGAAAGATCCGGCAGTGTGAATTTTTCCTGTACAGTAAGAAGGACCAGGATGCGGTGTATAAGTGCATGGAGAAGGGCTACCAGTTTCCGGAGGTGACGAGCTGGATCCGGGCAAGCAAGAAGGATTTTGAGCTTGTGAAGGACATTGGCATGAAGGAGACCGGAATCCTGGTCAGCTGTTCTGATTATCATATTTTTTATAAGCTGAAGATGACAAGGCGGGAGTGCATGAAGCACTATCTGTCTGTCGTGAGAGAGTGTCTGGAGACAGGAGTCAGTCCCCGGTGTCACCTGGAGGATATTACCAGGTCGGATATCTATGGGTTTGTAATCCCGTTCTGCCTGGAGCTTATGAAGCTGATGGAGGAATACCAGATTCCGGTGAAGATCCGTGTCTGCGACACCATGGGATATGGCGTGAATTATCCGGGTGCAGTGATTCCCAGATCCATTCCAGGAATTATCTATGGAATCCGGGTTCATGCGGGAGTCCCCAGTGAGCTCATTGAATTCCACGGGCACAATGACTTTTACAAAGCAGTCAGCAATTCTACAACAGCATGGCTCTACGGTGCAAGCGGGGTAAACTGCTCTCTGTTTGGAATCGGAGAGCGGACAGGCAATACGCCGCTTGAGGCGATGGTATTTGAGTACGCCCAGCTCCGGGGGACCCTTGACGGAATGGACACGACTGTTATTACAGAGCTGGTGCAGTATTACGAAAAGGAGATCGGCTACCGGGTTCCATCAAGGACGCCATTTGCCGGAAGGAACTTCAATGTGACAAGGGCGGGAATTCATGCAGACGGTCTTTTGAAAAATGAGGAGATTTATAATGTATTTGATACTGAAAAATTTCTAAACCGGCCGCCTCTCGTGGCAGTGTCCAATACATCCGGACTCGCCGGGATCGCGCACTGGATCAATACTTATTTTCATTTGCCAAAGGACAGACAGGTAGATAAAACATCAGAACTTGTCGAAATGGTGAAAAGCTGGGTAGACAGTGAATACGAGAGCGGGCGCGTGACTGTGCTTACAGACGAGGAGCTGCTTGCAGTAATTGAAGACTCCAGCAGGAAGCTTGGAATTGAATTGTAATGGAAAAGTAGTGCAATGATTCAGCAAGTCTGTGTACTTGCTGCGCTGACCGTAAAAATGATGGGGAGTGCAGTGAATCGCAGCAAAATATATGTGAAGAGAGGAATATGGAAAAATGGAAGAATATGCGGATCATTCACTTAGGGGAAGAGTGTTTGAACGACTCCGTGAGGATATTTTATCTGGTGTCTATAAGGAGAAGGATGAACTTCGGGAGATCTCCATTGGCGAGGAACTTGGAGTGAGCAGGACTCCTGTAAGGGAAGCATTAAGGCAGCTGGAGCTGGAAGGACTGGTAAAGATTATTCCTAATAAGGGGGCATATGTGACAGGGATTACTCAGGCAGACGTAAGGGACATCTACAGGATCCGTTCCATGATGGAGGGCTTATGTGCCAGGTGGGCGACAAAGCATATTACAGAGGAGCAGATGACAGAGCTGGAGGAGATTATTCTTCTTTCGGAATTTCATCTGAAGAAAAAGGAGGCGTGTGCTGAACAGGTATCTGTTCTTGACGGAAAATTCCACAAGGTTCTTTATGAGGCCTCCAACAGCAGGATTCTAGAGCATGTGCTTACAGATTTTCATAAATATGTCAAGATGGCGCGCAGGATATCTGTCGGTTCGAAGAACCGGGCACAAAAGTCGATTCTGGAGCATAAGGAGATTCTGGAGGCGATTAAGAGAAAGGATGCGGATATGGCGGAGAGGCTTGCCAACCAGCATATCATGAATGTTATGGCAAATCTTCATATAGGCGGATAACCTCCTTGCATTTGTCCGGAGAAAATCGCATTGTAATGATTCAGCAGGTCTGTGAAGTCATATCGCATTTATTATAAAAAGCAGAAAGTAGGAGGAAAAAAACATGGCAAAGATTAAGATGGCAGCACCCATTGTAGAGATGGATGGAGACGAGATGACAAGGATTCTCTGGAAGATGATTAAGGAGCATCTTTTAGAGCCCTTTGTGGAGCTTAATACAGAGTATTATGATCTGGGACTTGAATACCGGAATGAGACGAATGATCAGGTGACCATTGACTCGGCAAATGCCACGAAGAAATATAAGGTGGCAGTAAAATGCGCGACCATTACTCCGAATGCGGCGCGCATGGAGGAGTATGATTTAAAGGAGATGTGGAAGAGTCCGAACGGAACAATCCGTGCAATTCTTGATGGAACGGTATTCCGGGCTCCCATTGTTGTGAAGGGAATTGAGCCCTGTGTGAAAAACTGGAAGAAGCCGATTACCATCGCCAGACATGCATACGGGGATGTGTATAAGAATACAGAGATGAAGATTCCGGGCGCAGGCAAGGTTGAGCTTGTCTATACAGCTGAGGATGGTAAAGAAGTAAGGGAACTGGTACATAACTACACAGGCGCAGGTGTAGCCCAGGGAATGCACAATCTTAACGATTCCATTGAAAGCTTTGCAAGAAGCTGTTTTAACTATGCACTGGATACAAAGCAGGACCTGTGGTTTGCCACAAAGGATACGATTTCCAAAAAGTATGACCATACTTTTAAGGACATTTTCCAGGAGATCTTTGACGCAGAATATAAAGACAAATTCGAAGAGACAGGGATTGTATATTTCTACACCCTAATTGATGATGCAGTGGCCCGTGTAATGAAGTCAGAGGGCGGATATATCTGGGCATGTAAGAATTATGACGGAGATGTCATGAGTGATATGGTGTCCTCTGCGTTTGGTTCACTTGCCATGATGACTTCCGTTCTGGTGTCACCGGAGGGATATTATGAGTACGAGGCGGCTCACGGAACGGTGCAGCGTCATTATTATAAGCACCTGAAGGGGGAGGAGACTTCCACAAATTCAGTTGCGACAATCTTTGCGTGGACAGGAGCACTCAGGAAACGCGGGGAGCTGGACGGCAATCAGGAGCTGATGGGATTTGCCGACAGGCTGGAAAAGGCGACGATTGATACGATAGAAGAGGGAAAGATGACAAAGGATCTGGCGCTTATTACAACCATTCCAGATCCGGTTGTATTAAACAGTGAAGAGTTTATCAAGGCAATTGCCGGGAAACTGGTGTAGTTTGGGACGGGGCATTTTTAAAAATGCCCCGTCCCAAACTTTCTAAAAGTTAGTTAGATCATGTTCTCACGGAATACGCAGTTCAGCGCATTCCTGACCCGTGAAAAGTTACAAAAGTTATATTTCGTGGTACAATTCTTGTTTTTTTCGGGGAAAATAAAATGTATAATAAAAGTGGATAATAAGGTGGAGCGGAAGATTTGTAAAGGGCTCAGAAGATGGAAGCGGAGGCATTGCAATGAACAGCCTGAGGAAAAAATTATTTTTTATTATAGGTGGAATGATTGGCGTTGCCATGCTGGTTATTCTGGGCTATAGTATGTATAGCATCCGCCTGGATGAGAAAATTGTAAGCCAGTCCCACTGGTATGACCTGCAGGTTTCTATGCGGTTTATGGAAGCCTTTATGGAAGATATTGAAAACATGCTGCTCAGTGATACGAAGGAAGATGAAAATATGGAGAAAATCATCAGAGGAGGGGAAGGTATTGACTGGCATATGGCGCTTATAAGGAAGAAGCGTGAGTTTGGAAAAGAGATAAAGAAATATCAGTTTCTGGACGGTATGTTCCTCTATGACAGCAAAAGCAGGGTCTTTGTCAGTCAGGTTGGCGATTACGTGACATTTGACATGTATTCTTCTATAAAAGAAAATATGGCTTATATAACACAGTATTTTGAAAAGGGAAATATTAAAAACGAATGGTCAGCCATGAAACTGGAAGAACAGTATTACCTGATTCGTATGATTAAGGTAAAAACAGTCTATATCTGCGCATGGATGAAGCCGGAGCATCTGCTGCAGGGCATTGAAAACCAGGGAAAAAGCCACACTTACTTTTTGCTTTGCGATGGCAGGGCACGTGTCCTCACCCCTCTGGAGTGCCTGGGTGAAATCAGGATAGAAGGAGAGCAGGTTTTTGTGGATCAGGAACGGTATCGTGTATATGGATATGACTCCACACGGCAGAATCTTTCTCTAAAAGTACTGGTAAAGGGAAGCCACAGGCAGGAAGTCTTCTGGTATGCAGCATTCCCCATACTGGGCATTGTGTGCATGGGGATTATGATTCTGCTTCTCGTATGGAGACTTGTCAGAGGTGTTGTTTTTGAACCGATTGATCATATGATGCTGAAAAAGACGTTGGAGCAGAATAAGGCAACTCTTCAGTTTCTGCAGCTTCAGATTAAACCGCATTTCCTAAACAATTGCCTGAGCCTGATACGGAACCTGATTTTATTTGAGCAGTACGAGGAAGCAGAGAATGCGGTACTTGTCCTTTCCGATTATACCAGAGCCTCCCTGCGGCCAGATATTCTAGTCACTGTAGAAAGGGAAGCAGAGCAGGTACGCTCCTGGTATGAACTACAGAAGCTCAGGCTGAAAAACAGGATCCATGTGGACATTTGGCTGGAAGATGGGGTGGGCAAAAAGCAGATTCCTACCATGCTGCTCCATACCTTCGCAGAAAATGCGGCGAAACATTTTGGAAGAGAAGACGGCATTATTGAAATAGAGATCAGGGCAGGCTTCCGAAAGATGGATGAGCAGGAGAAAGGTATGGAAATTACCATAAAGGACAATGGGGCAGGCTTTCCGGAGGATGTACTTCTGAAGCTGCGGGAAGGGAAGGAAATTGTTGACCGGAATGGAATTAAGCATATTGGAATTACCAGCATCATGAAACGGCTCGACATCCTTTACGAAGGCGCTGCCTCCATTGAGATCTGCAATCGGGATAACGGCGGCTCAGAAGTGAGGATCTGTCTGTTATCGCAGCCGGTAAATCCCGCGCCTGGATCTGATACAGTACCAGCAGAATAGTCTGTTCCCTGACAGATAAAGAGAAGGAAGAAAGAGAGAATCAGAGAAAAAATGAAAAAATATATAACGGCCCTGTGTATGATGGGAATTCTAGCCTTGGGTACATTAGGTGCAGCTGTTTTTGGTCATTCTGCAGAACTTGAATATACGAAGCTGGTCGCAGCGGTTCCTTTTACCGGCATACCCCGGGAAGATGTGGAAATGGTGCAGGAAAAAATCAATGAAATTACACAGAATGAACTTGGTATAACAGTAGAATTTCCGGAATTTTCCACCTCGGGCCAGTATTTTGAAAAGGCTATGCTGATGCTGTCTACGCCAGAGCAGCTGGATATTATGATGGCAGGATTTGGAGCCTTTATGGATTGCTATGTAGATGGGAAGCTGCTGCCTCTAGACCGCCTGCTGGAGCAGTATGGGCAGGATATCGCAAGGCAGGTTGGAGAGGAACAGATCCATTCCTGTGATATTCACGGCGTGCTTTATGGTATTCCCGTGAATGGAGATTATACGCAGCAGAGGAATTGCTACGTCATGCGCAAAGATATACTGGAAAAATACGGGCTAGATCCATATGGAATCCGGACGATGGAAGATCTGGAGCATGTATTTAAGACTGTAAGGGAGAAGGAACCGGAAATAACTGTGCTGTCTTCAGGAGCAGAGCCAGGTAATACACTTCTTTCTGCGAATCTGGATTTCCTGGACACCTCATCAGGGATCTCCCTGACTGTCTGCGAAGAGGACGGCAGACTGGTAAGTGCCTTTGAATCAGAAGAATATAAGAGTGCATTACAGAGGGTACACCGGTGGTATTTAAAGGGGTACCTTAATGAGGATGTTTTCGGGGTGGCAGAGGATGTGTACTCCAGGGTCAAAAGGGGAGAGCTGTTCGCATATACAGAGAGGAAAGCCGCATGGAGCGGGGAACATGAGAATTTTAAGATTGGAGATATGGAGATGGTGCGGGTTTCCCCAGAGCCTTCCAGCCTGATGCACAGAGGCTATGCCTCCATGCCTTATGTTATTACCTCTAACAGTGCCTCCCCGGAAGCCTCCATGAAGCTTCTGAATCTCTTCTATTCCAATCCTGAAATTGAGAATCTTCTCTGCTACGGAGTGGAAGGAGTTCATTATAAAAAAACTAAGGACGGACATATTACCCATGCACAGAAAGAGAGGGAGGATCCCTTCCTGTGGAACAACTACAACATGCCGAACCAGTACATTTCCCATGTGTGGGAGGGGAATGACCTGGATTTCTGGGAGCAGGTGAAAACGAAGAATGAGTCTGCGGGGAAGGGGCCGAAGATGGGATTTAACTTCGATTATAGCAGTGTGGCAGCAGAATATGCAAGAGTCATGGATATCTACCATGATTACAGGTGGATCTTGGAAAGCGGATTAGACAACCCGGAGGAGGGCGGAAAAAAGATGATGGATGAAATGAAAAGCAGCGGTCTGGACTTGATTATCCGGGAGGAGCAGAAACAGTTTGATAACTGGAGAAAAAGAAACGGGAAGGGAGAGTAGAATTGAATTTACTGATCGTAGATGATGAAGAGATTGAAGTGGATCTGATCGAGATGCTGGTAGAGAAAAGCGGGATTGAGTTTGAGCACATTTACCGGGCCAATTGTGTCAGAAAAGCCGTTGAGATCTTAAAAAAGCACCTGGTCGCGATCGTAATCTGTGATATTGAGATGCCGGATGGAAGCGGACATGATCTGACAAAATGGATCCGGAATCGTAAGATGGAGATTGAAGTGATCTTTTCTACCGGACATGCTGAATTTGACTATGCGGCAATGGCGCTCCGACTTGGGGTGTCTGACTATCTGCTGAAACCAATAAAAATGAAAGACTTGAAGGACGCCCTGCTGCAGGCTATACAGAAAGGCGTGGGAACAGATGAGTCCGATGCGGCAGACGCAAAAGCAGTTGTGGAAAAGGCAAAGGAGTACATCAAGGCACACTGCGACGAACCACTGAGCAGGGAAGAACTGGCAGAAAGATATTTTGTTCATCCGAACTATTTTTCCCGCATTTTCAGGGAGTATGCAGATATGTCGCTGCGGGATTACATCACCTTTGTAAGAATGGAGAAAGCGAAGAAGCTTTTGCTGCATTCCGACTGCAGGGTGTCGGATATCGCAGTGCAGGTGGGATATTCCAATCCGGCATATTTTATCAAGCACTTTAAGGAGAAGATGAAGATCACGCCGAAGCAATACAGGAAGCAGGGATAGTTCGGTTGGGGACGGGGCATTTTTAAAAATGCCCCGTCCCCAACTGGTTACAAACGTTATATTTTGCGGTACAACTCTTATTTTTTTCCTAAAAAATAACATATATAATAAAAGTGGCTGATAACAGAACAGGAACCTTGGTACCATGGATCGCGAAAGGGTTCCTGCGAAAAAAAGAAAGGAGAACATATGAGAAAGAAACAATTATTAGCGGGTTTTCTGGCATTCGTCATGGTTGGTGCTTCCTTTGTAATGCCTGGAAATACTTTGCAGGCTGAGGCCGCAAAGAAGCCTCTGCAGAAAATATCTGTTCCGAAGAAAGCCACTGTTTACGTGGGAGCAAAAAAGAAACTTAAGGTTACAAAAGCCCCAAAAAGTGCATCTGCGAAAATTAACTGGAAAAGCTCTAACAAAAAAGTAGCAAAAGTAGACAAAAAGGGGATTGTAAAAGGGCTTAAGGCAGGAAAAGCTACGATTACAGCTACCGCTAAAGACAAAAATAAAAAGACATTAAAGGCGGCCTGTAAGGTGACTGTAAAAAAGAGACTGATTAAAAGCCTGACAACGGATTTTTCAAGTACTGTAATGGAGGTTGGAGCAACAAAGGCGGTTAAGGTTTCCATTAAGCCCGGGAATGCCAGTGTGAAGAAGCTGAAATACACATCCTCTGACAATAGTATTGCAAGTGTATCTTCAACGGGTCTGATTACGGCAAAGAAAGAAGGAAAGGCTACTGTTAATGTCAGTACAACAGATGGCAGTAAAAAGAGTGTTTCCATTCAGATTACGGTTAAGACAAAAACGGCATCCGAGGTTAAGGTATCCGGTATATTGGCAGAAGAGACCTCTATTAAGCTAGAAGTGGGTACGCCAAAGCAGATTAATGTAACGGTGACTCCGGAAAATGCAGCAAATAAGAAGTTGAATTACAATACATCCGATCCTGATGTGGCAACGGTCAGTGAATCCGGCATGATTCAGGCACATGCCAAAGGGAATGCTGAGATTACTATTTCAGCTGCAGACGGAAGTGGAATAAGTACGGTTGTAAATGTGGCAGTCGTACAGGAAAGCAAAATACGTACTATCGTAACATCTGATGCGGAGGCGGATGATCAAAATTCCTTTATGCGCCTGATGCTGTATGCAAATGAAATAGATTTGGAGGGTCTGGTGTTTACGAGTTCCCAGTTCCACTGGGCAGGCGACCCTGAAACAGGTGTGGAGATGAACTCCTGGGCAGGAACAGACTGGGCAAAAGGACTTCTGGATGATTACGCAAAGGTATATGAGAACTTAAAAGTACATGCCGACGGATATCCTGCACCAAATTACCTTCAGAGCATTGTTAAGGAAGGAAACATCAAATTCAAAGGCGATATGACAGGGGAGACAGAGGGATCCCGTCTGGTTAAAGAGGCCCTGTTAGATGATGATGAGAGAACTTTATACCTACAGGCGTGGGGAGGATCCAACACGATTGCCATGGCATTAAAATCCATTCAGGAAGAATATGCTAATTCCTCAGAGTGGAATGCAATCTGCGAGAAAATAAACAGGAAAGCCTTTTTGTACCTTATTGGAGAGCAGGATGAAACTTATTCTGAGTACATCTCCAAAGAGTGGCCAGAGATTCGTGCGATTGTGGACGGAACGCAAAATAAAGGACTTGATGGAATTTTCTGGACATTTGCTTATCCATGGATGGCCAATATTGCCGGGAACACGAGAGAACCGGAGTTGACAACCACCTTTTCTGGAGACTGGATGTTTGGTAACATTAAGAATGGTCACGGTCCGTTACTGGCAAATTACCACTTGAATTCATCGGATGACGGATTCCTTTCAGAAGGGGATTCCCCGGCATATTTCTATCTGTTGGATACAGGGCTCCGCAACCTGGAGGATCCTGCTTATGGAGGATGGAATGGAAGATTTGTAAAAGATACGGATAATGTTTACAGAGCAAACGGATGTGCCTTTGACTATAATCCATATCTGAGGGACGAAGCGGGCAATATTGCAGGCGGTATGAGCTCGGCATATACTTTTACAAGATGGTTTGATGATATCCAGAATGATTTTGCATCAAGAGCAGACTGGTGTGTGGCATCTGATTACGGCAAGGCGAACCATAGACCGACTGTAAGTGTCAGCGAGGGCACTGACTTGACAGCGGCACCTGGTGAGAGGGTTACACTGCATGCAGCGGCAACTGATCCGGATGGGGACAGGATAAGTTATGAATGGTGGCAGTATTATGAGGCGGATAGCTACAGTGGGGATTCTGATGGAAAGCTTCTTCCAGAAGAAAATAGTTCAAAGCATATTGCCACAATTACTATTCCAAAGGATGCAAAGAGCGGCGATACCATTCATATGATTGTAAAGGTAAGAGACAAAAGAGAAAACTATATGTCACATTACCAAAGAGTCGTTATTACCGTCCAATAATAAAAGAACTTATAGTAAGAAATAATACAGGGAGAGTGTTTAAAATTCTCCCTGTATTGCTGTGCTTTTGTTTTTATATAATTAGATCTTACGCAATAGGAATACAAATAAGTGCTTTCAAAAAACAAAAGTAATTTGATTTTTGAAAGTAAGCTCATTGCATATTTTCTGCAATCATGATATACTAATTTCAAAAAAAGAAAAAAATTTGATTTTTGAAAGTGAGTGAATTAATGAAGACCATTTTGAGGAAACGATATTTAGACAGAATGATTGATTTGAAAGATACTCCGGATATAAAAATCATTACGGGAATTAGGCGTTCTGGAAAATCTCAGATGATGCAGGCTTTTGTAGAATATCTGCAGAATAATTTTGACAATGTCAATATTATTTATATAGATTATATGGATCTGGAATTTGAGAAAATCAAAGAGTATCATGCGCTTCATCATTACGTGGAAGAGCAGCATCAGGCAGGAAAGGCAAATTATGTCTTTGTTGATGAGGTGCAAATGTGTCCCGGATTTGAACTTGCCATTAACAGCCTGTATGCAAAAAGAAAGTATGACATTTATCTTACGGGCTCAAACGCCTTTTTATTAAGTGCGGATCTGGCAACGCTTTTTACAGGAAGATATGTTGAGATTCCTGTATTTCCTTTTAGCTTTGAGGAATATTGTGAATATTACAGTGATATCAAAGACAGAGAACAGCTTTTTGAGGATTATTCCGTAAACGGCGGACTGGCGGGTTCTTATGTATATCGAACCGAAAAGGATAGAACAAATTACATTAAAGAAGTTTATGAAACAATTGTAACTAGAGATCTTGTACAGAAGTATAATCTTTCCGATACTACGGTACTACAGCGGCTCAGTGAATTTCTGATGGATAATGTAAGCAATTTGACTTCCCCCAATAAGGTGAGCAATATCTTATCTGAAAACAAGATTATTACCAACCATATGACAATCGGAAAGTATATTAAATATTTGTGTAATGCCTTCGTCTTTTATGACATTAAGAGATATGATATCCGGGGAAAGAGGTATTTGGAATCCCTGGATAAATTTTATCTGTGCGACACAGGCATTCGCTATGCGGTTCTGGGCAGCAGGAATATGGACTATGGGCGGATATATGAAAATATTGTCTGTATGGAGCTTCTCCGAAGAGGCTTTGATGTCTATGTGGGAAAACTGTATCAAAAAGAAATTGATTTTGTGGCTCAGTGTGGAAGTGAAAAAATATATGTTCAGGTCAGCGATAATATTACCGGCGGGGACACGTTTAAAAGGGAGGTTGCACCGCTTTTAAGCATACGGGATGCGTATCCCAAAAAAGTAATTGCCAGAACCAAACATCCGAGATACACATATGAAGGCATTGAGATATGTAATATTGCGGAATGGCTTCTAGAAAAGTAAGAATACGTTATAGGTAATTTGAAGTTCTGATTTGGGGACGGGGCATTTTTAAAAATGCCCCGTCCCCAACTTTGTTTTATTCGGCTAGAGCCTCCCACGTTTCATACAATGTCTCCAGCTCTGCTTCAATATCTGCTTTTTCTTTTGAGAGTTCCTGGCATTTTACGGAGCTTGTGTAGATCTCTTCCCGGGTCATGGCCTCATCTATTTCTGTGCTGCGCTGTTCCAGGACTGCAATCCGTTCTTCGGTTTTTTTCAGGTCATTCAGCCGTTTACGTTCTTTTGCCTGGGCTTCTTTTTGCTCCTGCCAGCTTAGCCGGGAAGAAGGCGGGGCGGAAGAGGTGATGGAAGGGCTGCCGTATGAATGTTTTCCGCCGGAACCAGACCTGGGGCTGTCAGTATAGGTTTTGGTAAGTTCGTCTTTCTTTTCGAGATAGTAATCGTAGTTTCCAATGTAGTTTACGAAGGTTCTGTTTACTAGATCCAGGATTCTTGCAGCGGTCTGATTGATAAAGTACCTGTCATGGGATACATAGAGTACGGTACCGCTGTAATCATTGAGCGCCTTTTCCAAAATCTCCTTGGAGGTAATGTCCAGGTGGTTGGTTGGCTCGTCGAGAATGAGGAAATTCGCTTCTGACAGCATAAGCTTAGCCAGGGATACCCGTCCCCTCTCGCCGCCGCTTAAGTCCCCGATCAGCTTGAATACGTCATCCCCTGTAAAGAGGAATGCTGCCAGCATGTTGCGGATCTCAGTACCGGTAAGGGACGGGTAATCATCTGAAATCTCGTCGAATATGGTCTTGTCCATATGGAGGACATGGTGCTCCTGGTCATAGTAGCCGATCTGTACATTCGTTCCAAGACGGAAGGAACCGGAATCGGCAGGTATTACCTGGTTTAATATTTTCAGAAGCGTGGTTTTTCCGGTTCCGTTGTCACCTATGACTGCCACATGCTCCCCGCGCTTTATCTCAAAATTCACGTCTGTAAATAAGGTCTGGGGCGGGAAGGCTTTGCTTAAGTGTTCTACAGAGAGTACGTCGTTTCCGCTCGTCTTTGACGGGGTGAGCTTTAGATGGATCTCCGTGTGGAGCTCCACTGGTTTTTCCACAGGCCTGATCTTTTCCAGCATCTTTTCCCGGCTCTCTGCACGCCTGATGGATTTTTCCCGGTTAAAGGAGCGCAGCTTCTCAATGACAGCCTCCTGATGCTTAATTTCCTGCTGCTGATTCAGATATTCCTTAAGCCTTGCATCCCGGAGCTGTTTTTTCTTTTCGGCATAAGAGCTGTAGTTGCCTATGTAAGTCATAAGCCCGCCGCTTTCGATTTCAACGATCTTTGTTGCCACCCGGTTCAAAAAATACCGGTCATGGGATACGATCAGCACTGCTCCCGGATAATTGAGAAGATACGTTTCAAGCCATGCGATGGAATTCAGATCCAAATGGTTCGTCGGCTCATCAAGAAGGAGGATGTCCGGCTTTGTGAGAAGAAGCTTTCCAAGGGATACCCGGGTCTTCTGCCCGCCGGAGAGGGTATCTGTATGCCTGCCGAAATCTGCGTCCTCAAATCCAAGTCCTTTCAGAACCCCTGTAATTTCACTTTCGTATGCATATCCGTTGTTGTTTTCAAAAGCGGTCATAAGTCTGTGGTAGGTGTCCATACGCCGGCTGAGCTCATCTCCGTCCAGCTGCTTCATTTCAAGCTCGATTGCGCGGATCTGCTGTTCCATGGCGATCAGTTCGGACTTTGCGGTCTTTACTTCTTCATAGATGGTGCCGCCTCCTGTCATATCCTGATGCTGCGCCAAATAACCCAGTGTCTTCCCTTTTGTGAGGATCACACCGCCTTCGTCAGGCGGAAGTTCGCCTGTGATCATTTTTAAAATGGTAGTCTTCCCGGCGCCGTTGATCCCCACCAGTGCCGCCTTCTCATGTTCTTCTATATGAAACGAGCCATTCTTTACGATGACCTCCTCGCCAAATGACTTGCTAATTCCATGGCATGCCAGTATCATAGTGTCTTCCCCTCCAAATTTTGACTTTAAGTACGACTTTAATCATTATTATAACGAAAATTGTTAAAAAAACAACTAAAAGTTTGACTTTAATGATACAATTTTATATAATAGCGTATAGATATACTTGAGGGGAAAGGTGGAACATGTAATGCAAGGCAGAGAGATTTCTCAGGCGGTTATACGAAGGCTGCCAAGATATTACAGATATTTAGGTGATCTGCTTGAAAATGGAGTTGAGAGAATATCATCAAATGATTTAAGTAAGAGGATGAAGGTAACAGCATCACAGATTCGTCAGGATCTGAATAATTTCGGAGGCTTCGGACAGCAGGGGTACGGTTATAATGTGAAGTATTTATATACAGAGATCGGGAAGATCCTTGGTCTTGGAGAAAATCATAATATGATCATTATAGGAGCCGGAAACCTGGGACAGGCGTTGGCGAAATATGCGACCTTTGACAGGCTTGGATTTGTTCTGAAGGGGCTGTTTGATGTGAATCCGGAGCTTAAGGACACGGTAATCCGCGGCGTGAGAGTCCGTATGATGGATGAGTTTAAGGAATTTATTTCCCATAATGAGATTGAGATTGCCGCCCTTACGATTCCTAAGGAGATGGCGGTTGATGTGGCGAATCTGCTTGTAGAGAACGGCGTACACGCAATCTGGAATTTTGCCCATACGGACTTGAATCTTCCAGAGAATATTATTGTGGAGAATGTTCATCTGTCAGAGAGCCTGATGAGACTGTCTTATAACATAGGCCGTTATAATGAAAAACACAGCCGCACTGACGGCAACTAGTACAGCAGGCGGAAAGTGTGGAACGGAAAGTCAGCCAGGAAAAGAGGCTTTCCTTCACACTTTCTTTTTAAAATTCCGGGAGGAGTGGAGAGGCTATGAGATATTTACCAGGAGCAGGGCAGATGAAGGCTGCGGACCAGTATACGATCCGGACACTTTCAGTTCCGTCGCTTACACTGATGGAGCGGGCAGCACAGGCCTGCGTGGACAGGATTAAAAAGAGAGAAGCCATCCCTTCTGCAGTCTGTGTCGTGTGCGGGTCGGGGAATAACGGAGGAGACGGTTTTGCCATAGCACGAATGCTGGCGGAGGAAGGCTTCTCTGTAACCGCCGTTATGGCAGGAAACCCAGAGCACCTTACAAAGGAGGCGGCGTTTCAGAAAAAGAAGTATGAGCAGGCAGGGGGCAGGCTGTGTGACGGATTTTCAGAGGAAGAATATAGTATCATAGTAGATGCTCTTTTTGGCGTTGGATTAGCAAGAGAGATTTCCGGGAGCTATTATGATCTGATTGGGAAGATGAATGCCTGCTCTGCGTGGAAGCTTGCTGTGGATATTCCCTCCGGAGTGTCGGCAGATACCGGCGTCATACTGGGAACTGCCTTCCGGGCGGACGAGACAGTTACCTTCCAGGCTGAAAAGCTGGGGCTTGTGCTTTACCCGGGAAAGGAATATGCAGGAAAGGTTACGATAGCGGACATCGGAATTACCTTAAGAATGTTTGAAGAGGATGGGAAGACCGCATGTATGCTGTCACCTGCAGACTACAGGAGAATGCTTCCGGTAAGAATGCCGGATTCAAACAAAGGAACTTACGGAAGGCTTCTTATGATCTCAGGAAGCAGGGGAATGTCAGGGGCAGCTTATCTGAATGCCCTGGGTGCATACCGGGCAGGAGCAGGACTTGTGAGGCTCTATACCACAGAGGATAACCGGGAGATTCTCCAGGGACAGATTCCGGAGGCAGTGGTCACGACATATGATCTGTATGATGAGAGGGAGCTTTTAAGGCTTCTTAACCAGGCTGACGTTATCTGTATCGGTTCTGGTATTGGAAGGAGTGAAAAGTCACGGAAGATTGTGAGAACTACCCTTGAGAATGCAGAAGTGCCCTGCGTGATTGATGCTGACGCGCTGAATCTGATCTCGGAAAATCCCCGCTACATGAGGGCATTTGAGAACAGGAAGATGGTTCTTACACCACATATGAAGGAATTTTCCTATATGACGGGCATCCCGGTAGGTGAGCTTAGAAAAGACCGGGCAGGGGTCTTGCGTGCCTTTACAGAAGAGACCGGGGTGACCTGCATCCTGAAGGATGCCAGGACACTGGTTCTTTCCGGAGGAGGGCGTATGTATATCAACCCGTCAGGCTGTGCAGCCATGGCGAAGGCCGGGGCAGGAGACGTGTTGGCAGGAATCGTAGCCGGTCTTCTGGCGCAGGGCGTTCCGCCAACAGAAGGCGCTGTTCTGGGAGCCTGGCTTCATGGGCGTGCCGGCGAATATGCGGCTGAGAAAAAGGGACGTTACAGTCTCCTGGCGCGAGAGATCGCAGACAGTCTCGGATATGTAATCAAAGAACTGGAGGATTTGGATTGTGAAGGAGTACAATAGAATCTGTGCGAGAGTAGATTTGGACGCGGTGGAATATAATATTGAAAGAATGAAGCAGAATATCAGCAGTGATGCATCTATGCTGGCAGTTGTCAAGATGGACGGATACGGACACGGAGCCGTGCAGATCGCACAGATGCTTGAAGAAAAGGAATATATATGGGGCTGTGCCGTTGCAACGCCGGAGGAAGCGCTGATCTTGAAGAAACAGGGCATAAGAAAGCCGGTTCTTGTACTGGGATGTGTATTCCCGGAACAGAGGGAAGAGATGGTCAGGCATGAGATCCGGCTGACTGTCTATACAAAGGAGATGGCGGAGGAGCTTTCCAGAATTGCAGAGGAATACGGAAAGGATGCCTATATTCATGTGAAGCTGGATACGGGGATGTCCAGGCTTGGTTTTCTTGCCAACAGGGAAAGCGTGGGAATCATTGAGGAGATCAGCAGACTTCCCCATTTGGTTATGGAAGGGCTGTATACTCATTTTTCAAAGTCGGATGAAGAGGACAAGGGCTTTACCAGACGTCAGCTTGAAGATTTTCTGTATATGAAGCGGGCGCTTGAAGAGCGGGAGGTGTTCTTTTCCTGGTATCACTGTTCCAACAGTGCTGCAATCATTGATATGGAAGAGGCAAATATGAATCTGGTTCGTGCAGGGATAGCTTCTTACGGCATGTATCCGTCAGGGGAGGTTAAAAAGGAGAAAGTTCCCCTTAAACCTGCCATGGAGCTTATTAGTCATGTTGCACATGTGAAGTGGGTGGGTCCAGGAACACCTGTAAGCTACGGCGGCACCTTTGTCACCCGGAGAGACACCAGGATTGCAACGATTCCGGTTGGATATGGCGACGGTTATCCAAGGAAGCTTTCCGGGAAAGGGTATGTCCTGATTCATGGGAAAAAGGCTCCGATTCTTGGCAGGGTCTGTATGGACCAGTTTATGGTAGACGTTACGGAAATTCCGAATGTAAGCTTTGGCGATACGGTTACCCTGGTGGGGCATGACGGCGGTGAATTTCTTCCGGTGGAGGTATTGAGCCGCCTGTCTGGAAGGTTTAATTATGAATTTGTCTGTAATCTTGGGAAGAGAATTCCAAGAACCTATCTTCGGCACGGCAAAGTGGTAGGACAGATGGATTATTTTGAATAAATATTGTAATGTAAGCGTCAAAAGGACATTTGTATCATATTGTTAAAACTCTATGGAATACTTCTGAAAAAGGTGGAAATACTAATTTTATCTTAAAAAAATCGGAGTGTGAATAGAGTGCAGGTAAGACGCGGAGATATATTTTATGCAGATTTAAGCCCGGTTGTGGGTTCTGAGCAGGGAGGAATCAGGCCGGTGCTGGTGATACAGAACGATGTTGGCAACAGACACAGCCCGACTGTGATCTGTGCGGCAATTACTTCAAGGATGAATAAGGCGAAGCTTCCGACCCATGTGGAGATTGATGCGAGGCGCTATCAGATCGTGAAGAATTCAGTCGTTTTACTGGAACAGGTCAGAACCATTGACAAGCAGAGGCTTAAGGATCTGGTCTGTCATCTGGATAAAGAAATTATGTACAAAGTAGATGAAGCCCTGAAGGTGAGTTTCGAGCTTCATACATAGAAAAGGAGTGAATAAGAGAAATTATTATGGAAGACGGCAGTTTATTCGGGAGGATGAGACAGATATTCCAGATTGAGGAAGAGGAAGACGGCAGTTTACAGCGGGAAGCGGCCCGGCTGATCCGTAATATCGTCCGCTATCTTGACAAAGATGCAAAGGACATTATGACACACAGAAGGAATATTGTGGCAATTGACGGCAGGGAAAAGCTGGAGGATGCCCTAAGGTTCATGCTGGAGGAAACGTATTCAAGATTTCCGGTCTACAGGGAAGGGATCGATGAGATCATCGGATTTATGCATCTCAGGGAGGCGATGACCTGTTATCTCAATAAGGAGCTTAGGGATACCCCCATTGAAGAGCTTGCGGATTACATACGTCCAGTGGCATTTATACCGGAAACAAAAAGTATTGACACACTGTTTAAAGAGATGCAGGCAGAGAAGAACCATATCGTGATCGTAATCGATGAATATGGGCAGACAGCGGGCCTGGTGGCTTTGGAGGATATTCTGGAGGAGATCGTGGGAAATATCCTGGATGAGTATGATGAGGAGGAAGAGGAGCTGAAGCTTCAGGCTGACGGAGGCTACATAGCCAGGGGGTTCCTTGATCTGGAGAGACTTGAGGACCGTATTGACATTACATTTGAAAAAGACGAGTATGGGACACTGAACGGCTTTCTGATCGCCCAGCTTGACCGGATTCCCGGGGAGGATGAGCAGTGCATTGTTGAATATGAGGGTTACCGGTTCACTGTTCTTGAGGTAAATGACAACACCATACAAAGGGTTAAAATCAACAGGGAAGACCGGCAGTCTGCCGGGATTGAAAAACCGGAAAAAGCGTGATAGAATAAAAAATGTGATTTGTTTACAAAGAAAGATGAAGAGAGGAAGAGAAAAATATGTCAGGACATTCAAAATTTGCCAACATCAAGCATAAAAAAGAAAAAAATGATGCTGCAAAGGGAAAAATATTTACAAAGATCGGAAAAGAGCTTGCTGTTGCTGTTAAAGAGGGCGGAAGTGCAGACCCGGCAAATAACAGCAGGCTGAGAGATGTCATCGCAAAGGCGAAGGCCAATAATATGCCGAATGATACCATTGACAGGAACATTAAGAAAGCGGACGGCGATGCCAACGCTGCGAACTATGAGTATATTACATATGAAGGGTACGGCCCAAACGGTACGGCGATTATTGTTGAGACACTCACAGATAACCGGAACCGGACTGCTACGAATGTAAAGAATGCATTTACAAAGGGCAAGGGTAATGTAGGCACACCTGGGTGTGTGTCCTTTATGTTTGATAAAAAAGGGCAGATCGTTATTGACAAGGAAGAGTATGAGTGTGATGCGGATGAGCTTATGATGACGGCGCTTGATGCAGGGGCAGAGGATTTCTCGGAGGAAGAGGACAGCTATGAGATTCTGACGGATCCAGAGGACTTCAGCGCAGTCCGTCAGGCTCTTGAAGAAGCGAAGATCCCCATGGCGGCTGCGGAGGTAACGATGATTCCGCAGACCTATGTGGAGCTTACAGATGAAAAGGATATTGCAGGCATCCAGAAGACGCTGGATATGCTGGATGACGATGATGATGTGCAGAACGTATATCATAACTGGGATGAATAAGGGTTATATAACATGGAGAAGATTAAGAAGGAATTAACAGATCTGTTTGAAGAGATGCTTCCTAAGGTTTCTTCTTTCAAACGAAAGACTTATCAGGGGCTGTTTGAGGAAGGATTTGAAAAATATAAAGGGGTGATCTCCAGTATCTGCGAGCTCTTAAGCAGTAAGAATGATGTGGAAAGGAAACAGATGACAGAAGAGCTTGCTGGCGTTGTGCCGGAGTATGCATATGAGAAGATACAGTGTATTCCAAAGGCAAAGAAGGAACGCACGGCAATCAATTATAATCTGAATATGGCTGTCTATGTCATTCCGATCCTTACTTATACAAGGGAGGAAAACTGCAGAAGGCTTGCAGAACGTATGGTTGGGCTGTGGAACGAAAAAAAGGTAACCTCTCTGACACTGAGTATGTCTTCCTATGAGGAGATTGCCGGAGGGTTTAAGAAAGGACTGTGCTTTATTACGACTGCGGTGTGTGACTGGCAGGAGAAAGAAGATGACTGTTATGAGCTTACAAGCCTGCGTGCATATAGAGACAGCTATATGATGCGGGATGCAGAGGGAAGAGCCCTTGTGGAGGAGTATTATGATACGGCTCCTTCTCTCGTCTGGATCCTGAACATGCAGCCGGATGCTCCGGCAGTCTATCAGAGTCTTTATGAGGACTATCTGTCTCCGTGTATCCGGTACATTGAGCAGAAAAGATATGAAGACTGCAGACGCCTCTATACCGAAATGGTGCGGGGGCTTCAAAAAAAATATTTATTTAATTTAAATGAAAGATGACAGGAGGAATCAGTGTGAGCAGCTATAAGATTGAGACGAAATGTATCCAGTCCGGATATAAGCCGGAAAACGGGGAGGCTAGAGTGCTTCCCATCTACCAGAGCACAACTTTTAAATATTCAAGCAGCGAACAGATGGGGAGACTCTTTGACCTGGAAGAGGCCGGATATTTTTATACAAGGCTTCAGAATCCAACCAATGACGCGGTAGCTGCAAAGATCTGCGATCTGGAAGGCGGTGCGGCAGCCATGCTGACTTCGTCCGGACAGGCGGCAAATTTCTATGCGATTATGAATATTGTACAGGCAGGGGATCACATCATATGTGCATCTGCGCTCTATGGAGGCACGTATAATCTTTATGCCCATACAATCCGCAGGATGGGTGTAGATGCAACGTTTGTGGATCCGGATTGTACAGAGGAAGAGCTTCGCGGAGCATTCCGTGAAAATACAAAGGCAGTTTTCGGGGAGACGATCGCCAATCCGGCTCTGGTTGTGTTGGATTTTGAAAAATTTGCAGAGGCAGCACATGCCCATGGAGTTCCATTTATCGTGGATAATACCTTTGCAACGCCGATCAACTGCCGTCCCTTCGAGTGGGGCGCAGACATCGTTACCCATTCTACTACAAAGTATATGGATGGACATGCCACCTGTGTAGGAGGGGCAATTGTGGACAGCGGCAATTTTGACTGGGAGGCACACGCGGAAAAATTTCCAGGGCTTACGATGCCGGATGAAACCTACCATGGGATCATTTATACAGAAAAGTTCGGGAAGGGTGCATATATAACCAAGGCGACCGCACAGCTTATGAGAGATCTTGGCTCAATCCAGTCCCCGCAGAATGCATTCCTTCTGAATCTTGGCCTGGAGACCTTGCATCTTCGTATGGAAAGGCACTGTGAGAATGCGCTGAAAGCAGCCGTATACCTTAAGAACCATGAAAAGGTGGCGTGGGTAAACTGTCCGTCCCTTGAGGGAGACAGATATTATGAGCTGGCCAGGAAATATATGCCAGGGGGAACCTGCGGCGTCATTACCTTTGGCCTGAAGGGCGGAAGAGATGCGGCTGTGCGCATGATGGACAGCCTTAAGATGATTGCAATCGTGACACATGTGGCTGATGCAAGAAGCTGTGTGCTTCATCCCGCGAGCCATACACACCGCCAGATGAATGACCAGGAGCTTCAGGAAGCAGGCGTGCAGCCGGATCTGATCAGATTCAGTGTTGGTATTGAGAACAGTGAGGATATTATTGCAGATTTACAACAGGCTCTAGATCAAGTATAAAAATATGGAAACACTTCCATACTAATGGAGTATGGAGGTGTTTTTGTATGAAAGAGGGACAAAATCAGAGCGAAGCAGAAAAGAAGGATGAGATTAAAGAAACCGGAAGCGTGTATCTGGAAGAGAATAAGCGGCATCATAAGATAAAGCTTCTTACAGTTATCGGGGAGATTGAAGGACATGAGGCAGTGTCCGGAAACACAAAGGCAACAAAATATGAGCATCTTCTTCCCATGCTTGCAGAGGTGGAGGACAGCGAAGAGATTGAAGGACTATTAATCCTCCTTCACACCATGGGGGGAGATGTAGAGGCAGGACTTTCCATAGCGGAGATGATTGCATCCTTAAGCAAGCCCACCGTATCACTTGTACTGGGCGGGAGCCATTCCATCGGGGGGCCCCTTGCGGTAGCGGCCCAGTATTCCTTTATTGTGCCGACAGGAACCATGATCATACATCCAGTACGCTCCAACGGCATGTTTATCGGGGTAAGACAGAGCCTGCAGAATATGCTGCGTACCCAGGACCGCATTACAGGATTCCTTGCCAGACACTCAAAAATGAAAAAAGAGCGGGTAGAAGAGCTGATGCTCAACCCGACAGAGCTTGTAAAGGATGTGGGTACTCTTTTAGAAGGACAGGAGGCAGTATCAGAAGGATTAATTGATAAAGTAGGCGGAATGAGCGACGCTCTTCATAAATTGCACGAAATGATTGATGAATACAAAGAAAAAAAGAGCGAAATTAATTAATGACAGTGTCCCTTTAAAATGATATAATGATACAAGCGTGTTTTGGCAATATCATGAAGAAGGGGGAAGCGTATGGCTTCAAAGGCAAAAAAGAAGAAACGTACAAAGCAGACGAAAAAAAATGTGTCTGAGAGCAGCTTTTTAGGCGATGAGATAGTCATATGGTCGGCGCTGGCCGTCAGCATCCTTCTGCTAATCAGTAATTTCGGGCTTGGCGGGAAGGCAGGTGTCTTTCTGTCAGCCTTTCTGACAGATATATTTGGCTGGACGGTTTATGCAGTGCCCTTTGCCTTATTCGGGGCTGTTGCTTTTCTGACTGCGAATAAGGATAATTTTACTGCATATGCAAAGACAGCGGCAGGCTTTTTACTGATGATTCTTTTCTGCATCTTTTTTGAGCTGATTCAGGAAGAAGGAGGAATCATCGGGAGTCTCCTGGCCGGGCTTCTGGTTCCGGCAATTGGTGCAGTCGGCACCTATGTGGTTGTGATTATCTGCATGATTATCTGTCTAGTGGGGATTACAGGAAAATCTGCGCTTAAGGGAGTAAAGAGCCAGGGGAGCAGGGCATACAGCCGTGCAAAAGAAGATGCTGCCAAAAGGCATGAAGCGTCATCTGCCAGGATGATTGCAAGAAAGGCAGTAAGGGGTGAGACGAAGGGGAGCGCCCGGAAACGGACGGACCGGCATGTGGAAGGAGTATCTTTTGATACAGAGATTTCCAAAAAGTCCCCGGAGATGAAGGAACTGCTTGTGCCGGAGGATGAAACACCATCTGCAGCGAAGGGAAGGAAAAGGCCATCTTCCAGAGAGACAGAGGAGGGGAGCACCCTGGCAGAACCCCGGTTTGTCATTAACCGCGGCGACACTGTGACGCCTGGAGGCGTCCAGGAGACGAAAGAAAATGAGATTTTGGCAGAACCTTCGGAAAAAGCATCTGGTTCTTCCAAAAGAAGGGGCAAAGCCGCACAGATTTCTGTGGAGGATGAGATGAAGGAGGTTGCTGCATCTGTGGCAGAAGCAGCAGAGAAACCGGAAAAAGAATATCATCTGCCGCCGCTCTCCCTTCTTAAGAGAGGAAGCAGGACCGGCGGGGAGTCGGATGCTGCTCTTAGAGAGACAGCGATCAAGCTTCAGCAGACGCTGAAGAATTTCGGGGTGAACGTTACAGTGATGAATGTCAGCTGCGGGCCGTCGGTTACCCGATATGAGCTTCAGCCCGAGATGGGGGTGAAGGTAAGTAAAATTGTGGGGCTTGCAGATGATATTAAACTGAATCTTGCGGCAGCGGATATCCGGATCGAGGCTCCGATTCCGGGAAAGGCGGCTGTAGGCATAGAGGTTCCGAATAAAGAAAATTCTCCGGTAATGCTCCGGGATCTTTTGGAATCGAAGGAATTTAAGAACAGCACTTCAAAGCTTTCTTTTGCTGCCGGAAAGGATATCGGAGGTAAGGCTGTGGTGACAGATATTGCCAAAATGCCTCATGTTCTGATTGCAGGCGCGACAGGTTCTGGTAAATCAGTCTGCATTAATACACTGGTTATGAGTATTCTCTATAAGGCCAGGCCGGAGGAAGTCAAGCTTATTATGATTGATCCCAAGGTAGTTGAGTTGAGTGTGTATAACGGCATCCCGCATCTTATGATTCCAGTTGTTACAGATCCAAAGAAGGCGGCAGGAGCGCTCAACTGGGGGGTAGCCGAGATGACCCGCAGATACCAGGCATTTGCCCAGCACAATGTAAGGGACATGAAGGGTTATAATGACAAGGTGAGAAAAATGTCTGTGCCTGAGGACGAACGGCCGGCAATCATGCCGCAGATTGTCATTATTGTAGATGAGCTGGCGGATCTGATGATGGTGGCTTCCGGGGAAGTGGAAGAGGCAATCTGCCGTCTTGCCCAGCTTGCAAGGGCCGCAGGGATTCACCTTGTACTTGCAACACAGCGGCCGTCCGTGAATGTCATTACTGGTCTGATCAAGGCAAACATGCCGTCAAGGATTGCATTTTCCGTATCCTCGGGCGTGGACTCCAGGACGATTATTGATATGAACGGAGCGGAGAAGCTCCTTGGAAAGGGAGACATGCTCTTTTATCCGGCGGGCTATCAGAAGCCGGCAAGAGTCCAGGGCTCCTTTGTATCAGATAAAGAGGTCCAGGATGTTGTGGACTACCTGATACATAATAACGGCGATGCAGTTTACGATGAAGAAATCACCACCCATGTAAATTCGGCAAATATAGGGGCATCAGGCATGGCACCCGCAGAAGGGGATGAACGCGACCAGTACTTTGCAGAAGCAGGCCGCCTCATCATAGATAAGGAAAAGGCATCCATCGGGATGCTGCAGAGAGCATTTAAGATCGGCTTTAACAGAGCAGCCAGAATTATGGACCAGCTCTGTGAGGCAGGGGTAGTCGGAGGAGAAGAGGGGACAAAGCCCCGGAAGATTTTAATGACCACAGAGGAATTCGAGCAGTATGTAACAGGTAACGAGTGAAGATGACGCAGGGGGCTTAAGATCCTGCAACGAAGAAAGGAGATCTCAAGGACAAATGAAGACCGATATCCAGATTGCACAGGAGGCAAGTATGCTGCATATTAAGGATGTAGCAGAGAAATTAGGTATTAAGGAAGAAGAGCTGGAATTTTACGGGAAGTACAAGGCAAAGCTGTCTGACGAGCTTTGGGAAGGCATCAAGGACAACCCGGACGGAAAGCTTGTGCTTGTCACAGCAATTAATCCCACACCAGCGGGAGAAGGTAAGACAACCATTACAGTGGGACTTGGACAGGCAATGGCAAAACTGGGCCAGAAGGCAGTCATTGCCCTCAGAGAGCCGTCCCTTGGACCATGCTTCGGAATTAAAGGAGGCGCAGCAGGCGGAGGCTATTCCCAGGTAGTACCCATGGAGGATCTGAACCTTCACTTTACCGGGGATTTTCATGCCATTACCTCGGCAAACAATCTGCTGGCAGCTCTGCTTGACAATCATATCCAGCAGGGAAACGCGCTTCAGATTGATCCAAGGCAGGTGGTATGGAAACGCTGCCTTGATATGAATGACAGAAATCTGAGAAACATTGTTGTCGGACTGGGAAATAAGATGGACGGCATGGTGAGGGAGGATCACTTTGTAATTACGGTTGCTTCTGAGATCATGGCGATTCTCTGCCTTGCTGATGATATTCAGGATCTAAAACGCAGACTTGGAAAAATCATTGTGGCATATAATTTTAACGGCGATCCTGTTACGGCAGATGATCTGCAGGCAACCGGCGCCATGACGGCACTGCTTAAGGATGCCATCAAGCCGAATATTATTCAGACATTAGAGCATACACCGGCAATCGTACATGGCGGTCCTTTTGCAAATATTGCCCATGGCTGCAATAGTGTACGCGCTACCAGAATGGCTCTTAAGATGAGTGATATTACCATTACGGAGGCGGGCTTCGGCGCAGATCTGGGAGCGGAAAAGTTCTTTGACATTAAGTGCAGGAAAGCAGGGCTTGCTCCGGATGCAGTCGTTTTGGTTGCAACTGTGCGGGCTTTGAAATATAATGGCGGCATACCGCGCGGGGAGCTTGAAAAGGAGAACGTCGAGGCTCTTAAGCGGGGAATCGTAAATCTTGAAAAGCATATTGAAAATATACAGAAATATGATGTGCCGGTTATTGTAGCATTGAATTCCTTTGTATCCGACACAGAGGCAGAGTATGAATTCATCCGCAAATTCTGTGAGGAGAAGGGCTGTGAGTTCGCGCTTGCCGAAGTCTGGGCTAAAGGCGGAGAGGGCGGAACGGCTCTTGCAAAGAAGGTTCTTGAGACACTGGAGACGAAGGAGAGCCATTTCCATCCACTCTATGAGGATGAACTTTCCTTAAAGGAGAAGATTGAAACAGTTGCCAGAGAAATCTATGGGGCAAGAGGCGTCATCTATGAGCCGGCTGCAGAAAAGCAGCTTGCGAAGATTGAGGCGATGGGATTCGGGAAGCTTCCGGTCTGCATGGCAAAGACTCAGTATTCCCTGTCTGACGACGCGGCGAAGCTTGGACGGCCGGCAGATTTTGACGTGAAGATCCGGGAAGTGTATGTAAGTGCAGGAGCCGGCTTTATTGTCGCCATCACTGGTGCGATCATGACGATGCCGGGGCTTCCGAAGGTTCCAGCGGCAAACGGAATTGATGTATCTGAGGACGGTAATATTACAGGATTATTTTAAGGAGAGAAGTATGTTCCAGTTAATAGATGGGAAAAGCATTGCAGCTCAGATTAAGGAAGAGGTAAAGGAAGAGGCCGAACGTCTGAAACAGGCAGGAATACAAGTGTGTCTCGCGGTGGTACAGGTTGGGAATGATCCTGCCTCCAGTGTATATGTGAGAAATAAAAAGAAAGCATGTGAATATGTGGGGATAAGGTCAGCATCTTTTGAACTTCCGGAGGATACGGCAGAGGATGAGCTTCTGGAACTTGTCCGGCGGCTGAATGAGGATGATTCAGTAAATGGGATTCTTGTGCAGCTCCCGCTTCCGGAACATATTAGCGAGGATAAGGTCATACAGACCATTTCCCCGGATAAGGACGTGGATGGATTTCATCCAGAAAGCGTAGGAAGACTCTGTATCGGAGAGAAAGGATTTCTTTCCTGCACCCCGGCAGGAATTATAGAGCTTCTTCGCCGCAGCGGGGTTGAGATCCAGGGGAAGGAATGCGTAGTAGTTGGAAGAAGTAATATTGTCGGGAAGCCCATGGCGCTTCTCCTCTTGAAGGAGAACGGAACCGTAACAATTGCCCACTCCCGTACAGCAGATCTGAAGGAAATTACACAGAGAGCAGATATTCTGATTGTGGCAATCGGCAGGCCGCGTTTTATTACAGCCGATTATGTGAAAGAGGGAGCGACAGTCATTGATGTCGGGATCCACAGGAATGAGGACGGTCATCTGTGCGGTGATGTTGATTTTGACAATGTAAAGGAGAAGACAGCTTTTATCACGCCGGTTCCTGGAGGAGTCGGACCGATGACCATTGCCATGCTGATGAAGAATTGTATAGCAGCAGCTAAATAGGAGGTTGGTGAGAGTATGAGGTGCAGGTATTGCGGATATGAGATACCAGAAGGCGAATTATACTGTACAAGATGTGGGGAAGAAGTATTCATTGTTCCTGATTATAATCCGCTTGATGATATGCTTACTGCACAGATTAAGGTCGGCGTGAATAATGAGGGGGATACAGATTATCTGAATCATAATCTATCTGACGATGTCAGAGGCCGGACCTCTGTAAGACGTACCGGAAATCCGCAGAATGCTGCTGCACGAAGGAACACCGGCTCAGGCAGAAGAAATACTGGTCCAGGCAGAAGTATGGATCCCAGACGGCAAACTGCTCCAGGAAGAAGCACTGGTTCCGGCAGAAGTATGGGTTCGGGAAGAAGTACAGGTACTGGCAGGAACCCGGCTCCCGGAAGAAATACAGGTACTGGCAGGAATTCAGCTTCCGGAAGAGATATGGGTACCGGGAGGATCCCGGGTGCCAGAGGGAATACGGGTACTGGAAGGACCCCGGGATCCAGAGGAAATACAGCTGCTGGCAGGAACTCTTCATCAAGGAGAAATACGGGCACTGGCAGAAACACAGGTTACATGAGAAATAACGGTACAAGACAGAATACAGCTGGAAGAGAGCTGTCTGAGCGCGAGCGGTACCGCCGTCAGATGGAAAAGAAAAGAGAGAGCCTGAAAAAGAAAAGACGGAATATTACGATCGTTCTTGTGATTCTTGTCCTGGCAATCGGTGCGGGCTGTTATACTCTTTATCAGAATTCTTATGACGGAATTGTAAATAAAGGATATCAGGCGATTAAAAATCAGGAATATAGCAGTGCAGAATCCTTTTTTAACCAGGCAATCGGAAAAAATGATAAAAAATCAGAAGCTTATGTGGGATTATCCCAGGTATATATCCGTCAGGACAGAGTGGATGATGCGGCAGACTTATTTAATGATACGATTGCAAAGCAGCCGGACAATGCAGATATTTATGAAGCTTATATGGAATTCTGTGTCAATAATGACAGAAAGACATTGATTCCGCTAGTTCTGGATGAGGCGCAGGACAGTATCAGGAAGAAGCTGTCCGACTATATTATCGCGGTACCGGAGTTTAATCTGGATGACGAGGAAGTGTATGATGATGTGCAGCAGCTGGAACTTTCAGCCGGAAAAAACACTATCCAGTATACTACGGATCAGACCGATCCCCTGCAGTCGGGAAAAAGTTATGACGGTCCGATTCAGCTGGAAGAGGGAGAGAATGTTATCCGGGCAGTAGCTCTTGACAAACGGGGAATCCCGGGCATGTCTGTGGAAAAGACCTATGTGATCGAATTCCCTGTGGAGGATGCCCCGGCAGTATCCCCGTCCACCGGACAGTATGAAAGCGCACATCCGATTGAAATTAAGGTGCCGGATGGATACGAGGCTTACTATACGATGGATGGCGAAGATCCGACCACAGCCTCCACAAAGTATAGCGGGCCGGTTGACATGCCTGAAGGGGAGACTTTGTTTAAGGCAATCCTCGTAAGCGGAGGCGGTCGCGTAAGCGGAATTACCACCAGAAATTATATGTTAGAAAAATAAAGGAAAAAGATTGTACGTTAATTAGTACAATCTTTTTTTCTTCTACGGTTGCGTTAATTATTTAACAGAGGTATAATTTAGTCAAGTTAAATAATTAACAAGTAAAGGAGATAGAAAAATGAGCAGATTTACACTACCAAGAGACATTTACCACGGAAAAGGATGCTTAGAGGAGTTAAAGAACTTAAAGGGGAAAAAAGCAATCCTTGTAGTCGGAGGCGGTTCCATGAAGCGCCAGGGCTTTCTTGACAGGGCAGTCGGATATCTGAAGGAAGCAGGCATGGAAGTTGAATTGTTTGAAGGAGTTGAGCCGGATCCGTCTGTTGAGACTGTTATGAAGGGTGCTGAGGCTATGCGTAAATTTGAGCCTGACTGGATTGTATCCATGGGCGGCGGTTCTCCTATTGATGCAGCAAAAGCGATGTGGGCATTTTACGAATATCCGGAGACCACTTTTGAGGATTTATGTATTCCATTTAATTTCCCGGAGCTTCGTACAAAGGCAAAGTTTGCAGCTATTCCATCTACATCCGGGACAGCAACAGAGGTTACGGCATTTTCCGTTATTACCAATTATCAGACAGGCGTAAAATATCCTCTTGCTGATTTCAATATTACACCAGACGTTGCAATTGTTGATCCAGATCTCGTATCAGGACTTCCGGTAAAGCAGGTTGCATATACAGGTATGGATGCACTGACTCATGCCATTGAAGCATATGTATCCACGCTGAACTGTCCGTTTACAGATCCACTGGCATTACAGGCAATAGAGATGGTACTTGATTATCTCCCGGCTTCTTATAACTGCGATATGGATGCAAGAGAGCAGATGCACTACGCACAGTGTCTGGCAGGTATGGCATTCTCCAATGCACTGCTTGGTATTGTACATTCTATGGCGCACAAGACTGGAGCTGCATTCTCAACCGGACATATTCCGCACGGCTGTGCTAATGCAATCTATCTGCCTTATGTCATTAAATACAATGCACATGACAAGACTGCAGCAGGACGTTACGCAGAGATCGCACGCAGAATGGGTCTTGAGGGCACATCTGAGAAGGCGCTGATCAACAGTCTGTGTGCAAAGATTGATGAGTTCAATGTAAAGCTCAATATTCCAAAGACTCTGAAAGAATTCGGAATCAATGAAGATGAGTTTAAGGAGAAGGTTGCAGGAATCGCAGAGCGCGCAGTAGGCGACGCATGTACAGGCTCTAATCCAAGGGCAATTGATGCGGCTGCAATGGAGAAGCTGTTTCATTGCACATATTATGGAACAGAGGTTGACTTTTAAGCGGTAAATATTTGTCTTCTAATATTTTATGTGATATAATCAGTTATACTAAGGAGCAGATTTTTCTGCTCCTTAGTATAAGTATATTATTAGAAGGAGATTCGAAAGATGGGAATTTATCTCAATCCGCCGCCAGATGGTTTTAAGGCGATTCTAAAAAGAGGGATGTATGTAGAATAGTCAAAAAACAAAAAAACATACTTGCATAATTCAAAAATATGAGTAGTTCTGCTAATCCGGTTTTACTGCGTAAAAATTGGTACAAATATTTTGCAATAAATAATATGATGACCTTTTGACGCTTGTATCATAATATACTTGATATTTTCGCAAATATACTATATCATTATAAGAAGTAAAAATATTAGGAGGAACGTAAGATGTATAAGATATTAAAAGCTGAGAAACTGGCTGATAAGATCTATCTTATGGATGTTGAAGCTCCCCGTGTTGCAAGACACTGTGAGCCGGGGCAGTTTGTTATTGTTAAGATGGATGAGAAAGGCGAGAGAATCCCGCTGACAATCTGTGATTATGACAGAGAAGCGGGAACGATTACAATCGTATTCCAGGAGGTAGGAGCTTCTACCATGAAGATGTCTGCCCTGAAGGCAGGAGACAGCTTCCGCGATTTTATCGGACCGCTTGGATGCCCATCCGAATTTGTAGAAGAAGACATCGAAAGTCTTAAAAACAAGAAGATGCTGTTCGTAGCCGGAGGCGTCGGTGCAGCCCCTGTTTATCCACAGGTAAAGTGGCTTAAGGAACACGGAATTGATGTGGATGTCATTGTTGGTGCAAAGACAAAGGACATGCTTATACTGGAAAAAGAGATGGCAGAGGTTGCAGGCAATTACTATCCATGTACAGATGACGGTACATATGGTCATTCTGGTATGGTTACTACTAAGATCGAGAAACTTGTAGAAGAAGGCAAGAAATACGATGTCTGCGTTGCCATTGGTCCTATGATTATGATGAAGTTTACCTGTCTTCTTACAAAGAAGCTGGAGATTCCTACGATTGTCAGCATGAATCCGATTATGGTTGACGGAACCGGTATGTGCGGCGCCTGCCGTGTCATTGTAGGCGGAGAAGTAAAGTTTGCCTGTGTAGACGGACCAGAGTTCGACGGACATCTTGTGGACTTTGATAATGCAATGAAGAGACAGATGATGTATAAAACAGAAGAAGGTCGTGCAATTCTGAAAGTACAAGAAGGAGACACCCACCACGGTGGATGCGGTAATTGCGGAGGTGACAACTAATGGCTGATGTATTAAAAAGAATTCCTGTAAGAGAGCAGGATGCAAAGGAAAGAGCAGCAAACTTCGAAGAAGTATGTTATGGCTATAATAAGGAAGAGGCTATGGAGGAGGCATCCCGCTGCCTGAACTGTAAAAATGCAAAGTGTATTCAGGGCTGTCCGGTAGCAATTAATATTCCAGGCTTCATATCGAAAGTAAAGGAAGGGGACATTGAGGGAGCGTATAAGGTAATTGGTGAGTCCTCTGCGCTTCCGGCTATCTGTGGCCGTGTATGTCCGCAGGAGTCCCAGTGTGAATGCAAATGTATCCGCGGTATCAAGGGAGATCCGGTATCCATCGGTAAGCTGGAAAGATATGTTGCTGACTATGCATTAGAGCATGATATCAAGCCTGCAAAGGCTGAGAAGACGAATGGACACAAGGTTGCAGTAATCGGTTCTGGTCCGTCCGGTCTTACCTGTGCCGGAGATCTGGCAAAATTAGGTTACGAGGTAACCGTATTTGAGGCACTGCATGAACTTGGCGGTGTGCTTGTATATGGAATTCCAGAGTTCCGTCTTCCGAAGCATAAAGTAGTAAAGAAAGAGATTGAAAAGGTAAAAGAGTTAGGCGTTAAATTTGAGACCAATGTTGTAATTGGCAAATCCACCACCATTGACCAGCTCATGGAGGAAGAGGATTTTGAGGCTGTATTCATCGGATCTGGTGCAGGACTTCCGATGTTCATGGGTATTCCGGGAGAGACGGCTAACGGCGTCTTTTCTGCAAATGAGTATCTGACAAGAAGCAACCTGATGAAGGCATTTGATGATTCCTATGATACACCGATCGCGGCCGGAAAGAAGGTTGCAGTAGTTGGCGGCGGCAACGTAGCAATGGATGCTGCAAGAACAGCTCTCCGCCTTGGCGCAGAGGTACACATTGTATACCGCCGGAGCGAGGCAGAACTTCCGGCCAGAGTAGAGGAAGTGCATCATGCAAAAGAAGAGGGCGTTATCTTTGACCTTCTTACAAACCCGAAGGAAATTCTTGTAGATGAGAACGGCTGGGTTAAGGGTATGACTGTTGTGAAGATGGAGCTTGGCGAACCGGATGCATCCGGCAGAAGACGTCCGGTTGAGATTCCTGGCTCTGAGTATGAGATAGAACTTGATACAGTCATCATGTCTCTCGGAACATCACCGAACCCGCTGATTGCGTCCACGACAAAGGGACTTGAGACGAATAGAAGAAAATGTATTGTGGCGGAGGAAGAAAATGGCCAGACGTCAAAGGCTGCTGTATTTGCAGGCGGTGATGCAGTGACAGGCGCTGCAACCGTTATTCTTGCTATGGGAGCAGGAAAAGCAGGCGCAAAGGGAATCCATGAGCTTCTGTCCGGCAAATAGATTTTTTCGTTAAAAACATAAGAACAGGAAAAAAATAGTGCTGTGCATAAAAAGTTGTTACTGTTCACACAGGTCTGTGCATTTACTGCACAGACCGTAAGAAAGTGATTCAGGAGTGAGCAAATCCCATTCGCGGAGCGAATTTTAGATGGATTTGCGAATGTTACTGGTCATGGAGTGAACAGTAACAAAAAATCTGCACAGCACTGTTTTTTTGCATTTACATGCCTATACCTCATGAAAAAACTATGCTATACTTGTGTCTGAAAAGCGGTAAAGGAGTGAATTTATGATGATTTTTCTAGGACTTATGATTCCGTTCATCGGTACCACAATGGGAGCAGCCTGTGTTCTATTTATGAGGAATGAACTAAAACCCCTGGTTCAGAAGTCTTTGCTGGGATTTGCGGCAGGCGTTATGGTTGCTGCATCTGTATGGTCACTGCTCATTCCGGCCATGGACATGTCATCCCATATGGGTAAATTTGCTTTTGTTCCAGCCGCCGCGGGATTTCTGCTCGGTATCGCCTTCCTGTTGGTTTTGGACAGAACGATTCCCCATATGCATATCGGCTCAGAGGAGACTGAGGGTCCGGGGACTACGTTAAACAAATCTACCATGCTCGTATTGGCAGTAACAATTCATAATATACCAGAGGGAATCTCAGGCGGAGCCGTATTTGCAGGACTTCTAACCGGCAGCGGGGACGTGACAATGGCGGGGGCATTTGCACTGGCAGTGGGCATTGCCGTGCAGAATCTTCCGGAGGGCTTCATCGTATCACTGCCTGTACGTAGTGAAGGCGGCGGACGGGGAAAGGCATTCCTCTATGGAACTCTGTCAGGAATTGTTGAACCGGTTGCAGGAGGGATTACGGTGCTTCTCGCAGCATATATTACACCGGTACTTCCGTATCTTCTGGCATTTGCAGCAGGGGCAATGATCTATGTGGTTGTAGAAGAGCTCGTGCCAGAGTCAGCAGAAGGTGAACACAGCAATATAGGAACGATTGGATTCGCAGCAGGCTTTGTACTGATGATGATGCTTGATGTAGCGCTTGGATAAAAATAAAAAGATTAAGATGAAGATTTTGTTAATAACAGTAGGAAAAATAAAAGAAAAATATTTAAAAGACGCAATTGCAGAATATATGAAACGCCTCAGCAGATATTGCAGGCTGGAGATCATAGAAGTAGCAGATGAGAAGATTCCAGAGCATGCCGGCAAAGCAAAAGAAGAGGCGGTCCGGGCAAAAGAAGCAGAGAGGATTTCCCGTCATATAAAAGAGGATGCATTTGTAATCACACTGGAGATAGAGGGAAAACAGCTCTCTTCTGAGGAACTGGCCGAACGGATTGAAGGCCTTGGAATTCAGGGGGAGAGTTCCGTAGTATTCATTATTGGAGGTTCTCTGGGCCTGGACGGAAAGATCCGGAAAAGATCCGACTTTGCCCTAAGCTTTTCGCGGATGACCTTTCCGCACCAGCTGATGCGTGTGATTTTGTTAGAACAAATCTACAGAAGCTTCCGAATTGCCAGAGGGGAGCCGTATCATAAGTAAGGGAATGGAAGTCTGTATCAATATAAGTTATTTTTAGGAGAACGAGATGAAAAGAAGAGCCGTAAAGAGAAAAATAGTTTTATTCATTGCAGTGATGCTGTATTCCTGTCTGTGTATGGGTGGGAGGACCTGTGCGCAGGGAATTTCTGTGGAAAACATAGAAGGACAAGAGAAGCCCGGCAATCTAGAAAAGCCAGGAATCCAGGCGGAAGCAGAAGAACCGGGAAACCCTGAGGAATCAGGCGGGGAAGAGGGACAGCCAGAGAAGCCCGGCAATCCGGAGGATCCGGGAGAAGAGGAAAGACCAGAAGAACCCGGCAATCCAGAGGGTCCAGAAGAACCGGGGAACCCGGAGGATCCGGGAAACGGGGACGAAGGGGCTGGCAGCATAATCGAAACAGCAGTCTCTGGCATGAAGATGTCCTTTGAGAGAACGGCCTCCTCTGAGATCCGCGATACGATTGCAATCACTCCGGGTGATGAGCGTACGGTTTCTCTTCAGATGTACCAGCCGTCAAGCGGTGAGTGGAAGAAAAAATGCTCTTTTTCCACTGGTATAGGGGACGGAAGGGTAACACTGGTTTACCCAAAGGCATGGAAGAAGGCAAACACGTCCCTGTGGAGGATTGTTATTGATGCAAAAGATGGCTGCAGCGAATATATCAGCGATCCCGTCACAATCACCACACGTAACAGGAAGGAGCTAAACTTAAAGGCCAGGAGTGCTCTTATTATGGAGATGGAATCCGGGCAGATTTTCTATGGAAAATCAATGAATACAAGACGGCCCAATGCAAGCACAACCAAAATTATGACCGCTATTCTTGCACTGGAAAAGAAAAAGCTGAATAGTAAGGTGCGGATCACGGCAGAAGCAGTCTATACGCCGTATTCCGTTCTTGGGACAAGGGCGCTGAATGACAGGGCTTCCATGAAGCAGCTACTGTATCTGACATTGCTGCCTTCTGATAATGGAGCCGCCACAGCACTTGCCATACATACCGGGGGAAGCGTGAAGAACTTTGCAAAAATGATGGATCAAAAAGCAAAGGAGCTTGGATGCACAAATACCTCCTTTAAGAATCCCCACGGACTCCATGCAAAAAAACATTATACATCAGCAAAGGACCTGGCACTGATCACACGCTATGCCATGGGGAATAAGACATTCCGGAAAGTGGTAAATACCAGGTTCTGCAAATTCCGGACAAAGAAAAAGAAGAATAAATATGCGATGTATTCTACCAACAGACTGCTTGGGGAGGTAGATGGGATATGCGGGGTAAAAACGGGATTTACAAACCAGGCGCAGAATTGTTTTTCCGGAGCCTATAAGTATAATGGAAAAACATATATCACGATTGTCTTAGGTTCTCCTGGAATCGCAGCGTGCCAGAAGGATACAAAACGGCTGATCAGTTATATTAACAGATATATGTAAGATGCGGTATGCTGCTGCGGAATCAAAATTTATGATATTAATTTGCAGAAAAATAGATAAAACTGGAGGAACAAGATATGGTATTATTCAGGAAAAAACAGGATACAGAGGACGCAGACAAGGAAAAAGAACAGAGTAAGGCGAAGGTAATCCGGGAATATGCCCAGGTACTGGTAATAGCAGTAGTTCTTGCTCTGTTTTGCAGTAAAGTACTGATTGTAAATGCCAATATTCCTTCCGGTTCCATGGAGAACACCATACATCCGGGTGACCGGATTATTGGATTTCGCCTTGCTTATCTTGGAGGAGAGCCCAGGCGGAAGGATATTATATTATTTCACTATCCAGATGATCCTTCACAGATTTTTATCAAAAGAGTAATTGGGCTCCCCGGCGACACGGTCCGGATTGAAGATGGTCAGGTATATATAAATGATTCACAGGAGCCTCTTGATGAACCATACCTGAAGGATACGATTGAAGGTGAATTCGGTCCTTATGAAGTGCCGGAGGATTCTTATTTTGTAATGGGAGACAACAGGAATAATTCCCGTGATTCAAGATACTGGGATGATACATATGTGGAAAGAGATGAGATTATTGCAAAAGCAATGTTTCAATATTTCCCCAGAATCAAAATCGTAAAATAAGTGAAAAGAGATCAGATATAAGATAGAGAGGGAACATTGCCGGGGCTTTTGTTCCCTCTCTATCTTTATCATATCAAAATACAAGTCTTGTAATGTGATTTGCGTCCATTACAATTTGCAGAGGTAAAAAGTAAGGTAGAGGAGATGACTGTTAATTTTATAAAAGAGTATTATGAAAATGACTATGAACTTGTTGAGTATTTTAGCAGTGCAGCCTGTAATCTGGCATCCCTCCTGTTAAGTGGTTCTTTTTAGAACCACTTAACAGGAGGGATGAACAAAAAATATATATATCCCAAAGCAGAGAAGATGATATGGGTGCAGATTCATTGTATATTATAGATATTGATAAATTGAAAAATAAACACACAATATAATGTGGTGGTATTAATTAAAACCACGTTACTATGAGTGGACTGGAAACTGCTCATAATAACGATTCAGGGTGCGTAAGAACTTTCAACATGTTTGCTTTCCGGCTTGAATTCTGATGTAAGAAGTTATATACTGAGTAAAAGAACAGAGTGATGCCAGGGTAAAGGTCATGGATGAAATGCGGAGCAATTCCTGGCATCATGGAATGCAGGAAAGAAGGGAGAGGATTGTATGAAATACTTGATGATTATGTGGGGAGCAGCAATTGTATACCTGGTTGTCGGAATCTATGCAATGAATAAAAAAGAACCTATGCGGCTTTCTTTCGTTTCCAGGCTTACGGAGGACATGGTCTCAGATATACCTGCTTATAATAAGGAAGTAGGAAAGATGTGGTGCGCCTTTTCCGGTGTATTATTCGCCGGTGGGATTCTGATCGCGTGGAACCCGGCATTCGCTGTCTTTTTCTTTGCAATATTCTGTGTCGTAGGCATAGGCGGTACTGTATGGTGGCAGAGTAAGATTGAGGAAAGGTTTATAACGGAACCTGACAAATAACTGCAGCCTGTAAGGAAGGATGAGAATACGGCTATGATTAAGAATATAATATTTGATATGGGAAATGTACTTCTCAGCTATAATCCGGATGTTTGCCTGAACAGATTTGTCCAGGACGAGGAGGACAGGGCAATCATAAGAAAAGAGCTTTTTGAAGGACCTGAATGGGTAGAAGGCGATCTGGGACTGATTACAGATGCAGAGCGTTTTGACGGAGTGAGCAGGCGGATCCCGCCGCGTCTCCATGGGGCGCTTAGAAACTGTACCCTGGAGTGGATGATGTGTATGAAGCCGGTTCCAGGGGCAAAGGAATTTACAGAGTATGTGAGGGAAGCCGGATACCGGATTTATGTACTGTCAAATGCAAGTACTTCCTTTTATGATTATTTTCCAGGCTTCGCTCCATTGGATTATTTTGACGGGGTCGTGGTGTCCTGCGATGTACATGTAGTTAAGCCGGATATCCGTATATATGAGCATCTGCTTAAGACCTGCGGGCTGAAACCGGAGGAGTGTTTTTTTATAGATGATATGGAGGCAAATGTGGAGGGAGCAAAAAAAGCCGGGATAGCGGGAGCGGTATTTCGAGGAAATTTTGAGGAAATGAAAGGGCTTATCGGGTGAGAACATGGAATTCGGTATGACAGCTGTAGTTTTGGTTATTCTGGCAGTCCTTGTTACTTATTCCCTTGAAAAGAAGAATTTTAAAAAGAAGCTGCGGATGAAGCTGCGGACAGAATACGGACAGAAGCCGGATACGGGCATGGAACTTCCGGATTATAAGGAGACAGCGATCTATTATAATCTGATCAGGGATAATATTCCAGAGGATGAGCGCGTGGATGAGATTACGTGGTCAGACCTGGAGATGGATTCTGTGTTCCGGCGTCTGAACACAACCGTATCCTGTGCAGGGGAGCAGCTTCTTTTTGCGTGGCTGCACCGTCTTTCGGGGGATCAAAGGATTCTTGACAGACTGGAACGCAAGGTTGGTTATTTTGACAGCCATCCAGATGAGCGTGTGGAAACGCAGGTTTTGTTATGGGGACTGAAAAAGGAGTCAGTTAACTATTATATTCCGGAATATATAGAACAGCTAGAATTTCAGAAGATGCCCTTCGCCCTGCTTTGCAGAATGCTGCTTACTTCCCTTCTGGTCTTTACTGCAGCGGCTCTGCTGACAGCGAATCCGGTGATTGCATCCATAGCCGGGATTCATTTCCTGATAAATATTGCCGTGTATGCCATTGCAAAAGCAAAATATGAGGTAGAGATAGAAGCTTTTTATGGAATTGTCCGTACGGTGAAGATTGGGGAGGCTGTGCAGAAGCTCTGTCCAGAGGAAATATCCAGGGAAGGCGAAAGGACAAAGGACTTAAAGAATCTTTCCCGTATCGTCCTTGTTCTTGACCAGCGAAAGCAGGCACGTCTTTCGGGAGATGCGGTTGCAATGGCGTCAGATTATCTCCTGGGTGCATTTATGCTGGATTTTCTTCTTTATGACAGAGCGGTGCGGCTTTTGTGTGAAAAAAAGGAGAGCTTTGGGGAAGTCTACCGGTTTGTGGGTGAGGTGGATATGAGCATTGCCGTTGCCTCGTTCAGAAAAAGCCTGTCTGGAACTACAGGCTATTGTATTCCTGAATTCCGTCAAGGCAGAATTCTATGCGGTACGGGAATCTGCCATCCTCTCATTGAGCATGCGGTGGCGAATGATGTCTTTATGGAAAAAAACATGATCATAACCGGATCGAACGCATCAGGAAAATCCACGTTCATTAAGGTGGTTGCAGTGAATCTGATCCTGGGACAGAGCATCCATACCTGTACGGCAGAGACCATGTCCATGCCAAAGGTATCTGTACTTACGTCCATGGCTGTCAGGGACGATGTGTTGTCCGGAGAAAGCTATTATATAAGGGAAATCCGTTATCTGAAACGAATGATTGACAGGAGCGGAAAGGACAGACTGGCATTTTTCGGAATTGATGAGATTCTGCGCGGTACGAATACAAAAGAACGGATTGCGGCATCTGCTGCGGTTCTGAGATATCTGAATCAGAGAAACTGTATTTTGATGGTGGCTACTCATGACCTGGAACTTGCAGAAATAATGAAAGAGTCCTGTGAGAATTTTCATTTCCGTGAGTCGGTGGAGGAAGGTGATGTCCTGTTTGATTATAAGCTGTATCCTGGGATCAGCGATACGAGAAATGCCATACGCCTCCTTGGTGCAATGGGATTCCCGGAAGAAATCATTACCGGGGCTTTAATTAATAATTGAAAGTCATATTCTGCGTCCGTCATTCATAGATTACTATAAACCTTATGAATGGCGCTGTTATGAAAAATAGAGTTCAAGAGCAATCCCTGAAAAATAAAATAGCGGAGGCCTCCGGACTGCCGAAGGACGTTGTTATGGGGCAGCCTGTTGTGACTGTTCTTGGGCGGATGGAGCTTAATATTGAGAATTACCGCGGAATTATCGAATATACGGATGCACTGATCCGTGTTCAGACAAAGGCCGGACAGATCCGTATCACAGGAAAGAATCTGAGTGTGGATTACTATACGAATGACGATATGAAGCTTACCGGACGGATTGAAGCCATAGAATATCAGCAGTAGAGGAGGCGGCACAAGTGATATTTAAGATTCTTCAGTATATCCGGGGGTATCTGCGTATACGTGTTGTCGGTTATTCGGCGGAACGCTTTCTCAATGCATGCCGGCACAGAGGCATCCGTCTGTGGAACATGAGCCCGGCGGCCAATGCATACGAGATGAATATCAGTATCAGGGGATTCCGGCAGATCAAGCCTATTGTACGCAAGACAGGGGCAAAGGTTGTGATCATACGCCGGGAGGGTTTTCCCTTTTTCTTATATAGATACCGCAGGCGAAAGCTTTTTTTTGCAGGAGCGGTTCTTTTCTTTCTCTTAATCTATACACTGTCAAAGTTTGTCTGGAGTATTGACATCCGCGGGAACCTGACAAGAACAGACGAGACACTTCTGGAATTCCTTGGAACAAAGGCTGTGAAAAACGGAATGCTGCTTTCAGATGTGAATTGCGGAAGGATTGTAAAAGATATCCGCAGGGAATATGACGATATTATCTGGGTGTCCGCATCCATTGAAGGGACGAAGCTGATTATCCAGGTAAAGGAAAATCAGGATGTGATACCGGCGGATGAAAAGTCCGGGGACCAGCGTGAAGAAAAAAAAGCGGAAACAGAAAGCGGCAGAAAGGTTCAGCCTACAGATATTGTGGCTGACCGGAATTGCACGGTAACAAGCATTATTACAAGGCGGGGAGTTCCAAAGATCAGGGAAGGCGAGAAGATAAAAAAAGGAGATATCCTTGTATCAGGGCAGATTCCCGTGAACAATGACGCCGGTGAGACCGTCTCTTATCAGTACCAGGAATCTGATGCGGATATTCTGGGCAAGACAAAGATCACCTATGAAGATAAACAGAGCCTTACTTATGATAAGAAAAAAAGAATTGCGAACAAGCTGAAAGTGCCGGAATATGTAGAGAGGCGGGAATATTTCCTAAGGCTTGGAGAGTTCAGGCTAAGCCTTGGCTGGCTTAAGAATGATTATGAGCATTGTGAACATTATTCATCGGAAAAGCAGGTAAAGCTTTTTGATAATTTCTACCTGCCTGTCTTTTTCGGGGAGAAAAGGGTGGTCCCCTATACCCTGGATGAGAAAAAATATAAGAAAAAGGAGCTCCAGACGATTCTGACAGAAAGATTTTCACGATATTGTGAAGATTTAAGTGAAAAAGGGGTAGAAATTATTGGGAATAATGTTAAAATATACACAGGGTCCAAAGAAGCCACGGCAAAAGGGACTCTAACTGTAATTATGCCGGTGGGAACCAGGAAGCCGTCAAAGCCGGCGGAGGTGAAAGCGCCGGAGGAGGAAAATGAACAGTCAGGAGAATAGTTGAATGGGAATAGCGGAGACAGTGATTGAGATACCGGCCGAACATGAGGCGAATATTTTCGGACAATTTGACGTATATGCGAAGAAGATTGAAAGGACTCTTAAGGTCTCTCTGATTGCAAGGGGAGAGAATGTAAAGATCGTGGGGGATCCTGTAAGGACAGAGCGGGCACGCACTGTTCTCGTAAAGCTTTTGGAGCTTTCGGTTCGTGGAAATACGATACAGGAGCAGAATGTGGACTATATCCTTTCTCTTGTGATGGAGGACAGCAGCGAGGATGTGCTTGAGATTGACCGGGATATTATCTGCCATACGCTTCAGGGAAAGCCAATTAAGCCTAAGACCTTCGGACAGAAAAAGTATGTGGACGCGATCAGGCAGCAGATGATTGTGTTCGGTCTTGGCCCTGCCGGAACAGGAAAGACCTATCTTGCCATGGCCATGGCGATTACGGCCTTTAAAAATAATGAGGTGGGGAGGATCATTCTTACAAGGCCTGCCATCGAGGCAGGGGAGAAGCTTGGATTTCTTCCAGGAGACCTGCAGAGCAAGATTGATCCTTATCTGAGGCCGCTTTATGATGCCCTGTACCAGATTATGGGGGCGGAGAGCTTTTTGAAGAACTCGGAAAAGGGGCTGATTGAGGTGGCCCCTCTTGCTTATATGCGGGGGCGCACGCTGGATCATGCATTTATCATTCTGGATGAGGCGCAGAATACAACGCCTGCGCAGATGAAGATGTTCCTTACCAGGATTGGTTTTGGCTCAAAGGTTGTGATTACCGGGGATGCCACACAGAAGGATCTTGCCCTGGGACAGACATCCGGCCTGGACGTAGCAGTTAATGTGGTGAAAAATATTGAGGATATTGCAATCTGCAGCCTGACAAGCAGGGATGTGGTCCGGCATCCGCTTGTGCAGAAGATTGTAAAGGCATATGAGGAATATGAAACAAAGTCAAAGAGCCGTGGGAAGGAAAAAGGCGGCAGGAATAAAAGGAGCAGAAGGTCATGACGCTTTACTATGAGGAGGAAGGGAGTATCAGACTTCCATTTGCATGTCAGAAGCTGGCGGAAGAGGTTGCGGAGGCAGTATTGAATGAACTCGGGTGTCCCTATGAGGCGGAGGTTAACCTGCTTCTTACTGAGGACGTACAGATCCGGGAGATGAACCGGGAGTTCCGGCATATAGACCGGGCTACAGACGTACTGTCCTTTCCGATGACTGAATATGAGACACCTGGAGATTTTTCTCACCTGGAAGAGCGAAATGACTGTTTTCATCCGGAGACAGGAGAGCTGATTCTTGGTGATATTGTTATTTCCAAGGAGAAGGTGCTTTCCCAGGCTGAGGAGTTCGGACATACGCTCAGGAGAGAATTTGCTTTCTTAATTGCACATTCTATGTTACACTTATCAGGGTATGATCATATGGAGGAAGATGAGAGGTCTGTCATGGAGACGCTTCAGAGACAGATCTTAGAAAAGCTGAATATATTACGATAAAAGACCATCGCGCAAGACACTGTAATTTATAGAGCGTCAGATAAATCTGCCGTGAACATAGACAAATATCCATGCAGGCATGGCTGCATGGCTCGTTGCTTCGCGGGAATACGGGAATAAATGACAGTGCCTGAGAAAGCGGTTGTTTTTGAGATGGAGTAAATAACGTATGGCTGGAAACAGAAATAATAAAGATAAAGGTTTTCTTTTACAGGGTTCTATTCTTGCAATAGCCGGTGTGATCACGAAGCTGATCGGGGCAGTCTACCGGGTTCCGCTTGTAAATATTATCGGGGATGAAGGAATGGGGTATTATGGTATTGCATTTCAGATTTATTCGATTGCACTGACCCTTACATCCTACAGTCTCCCCCTGGCTGTATCAAAGCTTGTGTCAGCAAGAGTAGCAAGAGGAGAGTATAAAAATTCACACAGGGTCTTCCGCGGTGCGATGACATTTGCCATTATAGTCAGCGGTCTTGTTGGCGCCGTTATTTTTTTTGGCTCAGGTTTTATAGCGGAACAGATTATGTCAGTAAAGTTCAGCGCTTATGCGCTCAGGGTACTGGCTCCCTGTATTCTGGTTGTAGCGATTCTGGGAGTCATGCGCGGTTTTTTCCAGGGAAATGGTTCCATGATTCCGACTGCATTTTCCCAGGTGCTGGAGCAGATTGTGAATGCAGGCGTCAGCATCGCCGGGGCATATATGCTGTTTCAGGTGGGTATGGATGTGGCGAAGATACGGGGAAATGATTCCTACGGCGCAGCCTACTCGGCGGCGGGCGGTACCCTCGGAACGGTCATAGGGGCGTTGTCTGCACTGCTGTTCCTGTTGTTTGTCTATGCGGTATATAAGAGGATTCTAAAACGGAAGATGCGCAGAGACCGGGGACACAGGAAGGAAAGTTTCAGGAGAATCTACAAGATTCTGTTTATTACCATTGCACCGGTAATTTTAAGCTCTACAGTATATAATCTGTGCGGAGTGATTGATAATGCCATGTTTGCAAAGATTATGTCTGTACAGGGTCATAAGACGACAGAGTATACATCCCTGATCGGCATTCTGAACGGGAAGTATGATACCCTGATTAATGTTCCGATCTCCATCGCATATTCCCTGGGTGCTTCCCTGATCCCGGCAATTGTAACTGCTGCCCAGACCGGGAGCAGAAAACAGGTACATAATAAGATCCAGTTAGTAACAAAGTTTAATATGATGATTGCTATTCCCTGTGCTGCAGGGTTTATTGTGCTGGCGGAGCCCATTCTTGATCTCTTGTTTTTTACACAGGATAATAAGGTGGGGGGGCTGATGCTGCAGTTAGGGGCTTTGTCGGTTGTATTTTATTGTCTGTCCACGGTTACCAATGCGGTGCTTCAGGGACTTGATAATATGATGGCCCCAGTAAAGAATGCAACGATTTCTCTTGTGCTGTACACGATTTCCCTGTTTGTAATGCTGGTTGTGTTCCGGTGGGGGATCTATGCAGTTGTGTTAAGCAGGATTGTATTTTCCGGGTCTACGAGTATTCTCAATGCCCATTCCCTTAGAATGCAGATCGGTTATGTGCAGGAGCAGCAGAAGACATTTATTATTCCGGCAATTGCCTCGGTCATCATGGGGGTGATTGCATTGGGAATCCATCTGTTGTTTGAACTGTTTAGCAGTACACAGGTGGCTACACTGGTGGCGCTTCCGGTGGCTGTCGTTGTGTATGCAATGGCGCTTGTCATGCTTGGCGGGGTGAGCGAGCAGGAGATGTATGAGATGCCGAAAGGGGCCTTGCTGGTAAGAGTGTGCAGGAAGGCGGGGCTCTTTAGGTGATGAGTATATGTGAAAGGGGAGCGGGCGAGGAAACCGGGCGGGCGGCGGTGTGCGTGCATGCTTTATCCGCTCTGCTTTTCCGGGCGTGAACACTCCGTAACATTCAAAGAGGCGGTTATTCGGGATACCGGATAACCGTCTCTTTTCATGAACGGATTGTAACACGCCTTCCAAACGCAGGCCGGAGAAAGCATGCACGCGCACCGCCGCCGCCCGGTTTCCTCACCGTGGCTTTCGCAGAAGGGCTGTGTGGGGAGGCGGAGGAGTTCAGGTGGCATGAATGAATTTTCAAACATGCTCTAGCGGACTGCAAAAGAGGATTTGTGTCTGTGCAGGGGATAAAGGGATTTGCCGGGATTGTGTGTTAGCTGGAGTAGTTTTCGAGGAAGCTGTAGAGTTCCTGGATGTTCTGGATGTATTTGCCGTTTCGGATTTCGCTTCGGATTTTTTCGGGGAGTTCGTCGTAGAGGATGTCGGTGTATTCGTAGGGCGTCTTTTTGTCGCTCTGGTAGACGACGATGTATCCGTTTACTTCCATAAGATAGTAGCAGTCCTCTTTTAGGGCTTCGCCTTCAGTGGGAACGGTTTGCTCGGGTTCCTGGGCGGGCTCTTGTTCGGTTTCTATGGTGATTTCAGTCTCTTTTTTCAGTCGGGCCTCCTGGGCGCGTTCTTTTGCGCGGTAGTAGCTGAGCTGGTAGGCACAGGTGATTATGAGAATTGCGCTGACGGAAAGAACGGCGAAGTAGATAGCATATTTGTTTTTCTGCATAAGGACAACTCCTTTTTTGATTATAGTATCAGCGTTTTTTCTATTTTTTATTCATTATTGTTCATAGTGAATATTAACTATACTTTGACTTCTGCGTGGAGATGGTGTAAGATAGTGTTACTGTGATTCTGGAGGTTTATAGATATGGATGAGAAGAAAATTGCCCGGATTAATGAGTTGTATCATAAGTCGAAAAAGGAAGGCCTGAGTGAGGAGGAACTGAAGGAGCAGCAGATTCTGCGGAGGGAGTATGTTGATTCGTTCCGGCAGAATCTGAGGAGTCAGCTTGATAATATTTCGATTGTTGAGGCTGATGGGAGTATTACGGATCTGGGTGAGAAGTTTGGAAAGAAAAGAGGACATTAGGCGCAGGGTTTTGAAGCTGCGGATGGATCTAGGTGCTTCTGAATGGGAATGTGGGACGCAGGCGATTGCGAAGCGGATCAAGGAGCATGCGTGGTTTGCTGAGGCGGAAATGATATTTTGTTATGTGGATTTTCGCGGCGAGGTGGGAATGAGGGGACTGATTGAGGAATCGTGGCGGGCTGGAAAGAGGGTCTGTGTGCCGCGGATGGACGGGGAATGGATGGATTTTTATGAAATTAGTTCTTTTTCGGAGCTTGGACCCGGAGCTTTTGGGATTATGGAGCCAGCGGGAGGAAGGCAGGCTTTTTATGATGAAAAGGGGCTGATGATTCTTCCGGGGATTGCATTCGACAGGCTGGGGAACCGGGTTGGGTACGGTAAGGGCTGCTATGACAGATATCTTGCGGCTCATAGGAAGATACGTACGATCGGCGCTGCGTTTGAATTTCAGATTGTGGATCGAATAAAGACGGAAAAAACAGATGTGCGGGTAGATCTGCTCGCAACAGAGAAAGGGATGTATTGATGATGGATTATTTGCCGAAGGATCCGGTAATGCTGCTGAGTGTAGTGAATACGAAAATCCGGGATGAGTATCATTCTCTTGATGCATTGTGCGAAGATATACAGGCGGACCGGGAGACGATTGTTATGCTTCTGAAGGAGATTGATTATGAATATGATGAATCCCTGCATCAGTTTGTCTGAGAGGAATATGTGTTCCATGTGGAGCTTGTTTTATGATGAAGTGCCGGGAATGGGTTCGGGGGCGTAAAGCGCGGAGAAATCCGGTGTATCATGACATTATAAATATAAAAAAAGAAACGAGCACCCTGCTTGAACCATAAAGCTGTACGGTAAAAAACCCGCTTCTTTTTTAGTACTTATATGATAGAAAGGGAAAAAGTCAAGAGAAATGTATCGTGAAATTGATTTGGATAAAATAGATATAAGTGTTGAGCCGCCCGCAGAGGAGCCTGCAAGGCAGTATCATTTTATGATGAAATGCCGGGAATGGGTTCAGGAGTTTGTGAAGGAAAATGGGCGGCGTCCGACTGCGTGTGTTACGACGTTTGGCTGTCAGATGAATGCGAGGGATTCTGAGAAGCTGCGGGGAGTGCTGCGTGAGATTGGATATGATGAGGGCAGTGAGGAGACTGCTGATTTTGTGATCTATAATACATGTACAGTAAGGGAGAATGCCAATACAAGGGTGTATGGCAGGCTTGGACAGCTAAAGCCGCGTAAAAAGAAGAATCCCCGGATGATGATTGCGCTCTGCGGGTGTATGATGCAGGAGCCGGAGGTGGTGGAGAAGCTTAAGAAAAGCTACCGGTTTGTAGACCTGATCTTTGGTACACATAATATATACAAATTTGCAGAGCTTGTTGCGGCCAGGATGGACTGCGGGCGGCAGGTAATTGATATCTGGAAGGATACGGACCAGATTGTGGAGGATCTTCCGAATAAGAGAAAATATCCGTTTAAATCAGGTGTTAATATTATGTTTGGATGCAATAACTTCTGCAGTTATTGTATTGTGCCTTATGTAAGGGGACGGGAGAGAAGCCGGGAACCGGATGCGATTATACGGGAGATTGAAAGGCTTACGGCGGATGGTGTAAGTGAGGTGATGCTGCTTGGGCAGAATGTGAACTCCTATGGGAAGACGCTGGATGTCCCGGTGACATTTGCACAGCTTCTTAGGGAGATAGAGAAGATCAAGGGAATCCGGAGGATCCGGTTTATGACGTCTCATCCAAAGGATCTGTCAGATGAGCTGATTCAGGTGATGGCAAAGTCTGATAAGATCTGCAGGCATCTGCATCTTCCGGTTCAGTCAGGAAGCACAAAGATTCTTGAGAAGATGAACCGCCGGTATACAAAGGAGCAGTATCTTGCGCTGGTCAGGAGACTTCGGGAGGCAGTGCCGGATATTTCCATTACAACAGATATTATTGTCGGATTCCCAGGGGAGACTGAGGAGGATTTTCAGGAGACACTGGATGTTGTTAGGAAGGTAAGGTATGACAGTGCCTTTACCTTTATCTATTCGAAAAGGACGGGAACCCCGGCGGCTGTAATGGAGAATCAGGTGCCGGAGAATGTGATCCGGCATCGCTTTGACCGGCTCCTTAAGGAGGTGCAGGAGATTGCCGCACATGCATGCTCTGTGCATGAGGGGACGGTCCAGGAGGTTCTGGTGGAGGAACTCAGTGAGCATGACAAGACGATGGTTACCGGAAGACTCAGTAATAATCTGCTAGTGCATTTTCCGGGAGAAGCTAAGCTTATAGGTTCTTATGTAAAAGTACTGCTGGAAGAATGTAAGGGATTTTATTATATCGGGAAAAAAAGTGAGTAGTGTCAGGCATGAAAAAAACATGACCCTGGGACGCTTGTATCAAAACATGAAAAAATGTCCAAACTATGATGTGGGATAAGAGACCGCTGTGAAGAGACCGGGAACGGTTACAGCATAAGCTTATCTGTATAAAACACTGGTGAGGACATTTTTTGATGAAAAAATTAAGTGAATATTTATTTCTAGGGACTCTGGGGGGAGCTTTGTATTATGGATTTGAAATTATATTTCGGGGATTTTCACACTGGACGATGTTTTTACTGGGGGGACTCTGTCTGGTATTCTTTACTGTACAGGGAAGGATGGTCCGCTGGGAGGATCCTCTGTGGAGGCAGATTCTGCGGTGCAGTATCTTCGTGACAAGCATGGAGTTTATCACCGGGATTATCGTGAATAAGTGGCTGCAGCTGGGAGTATGGGATTACAGCGGCCTGCCTTTTCAGATTTTTGGGCAGATCAGCCTTCAGTTTGCTGTGATCTTTTCAGGGCTGTGTGCAGTGGGGATACTGCTGGGCGGATATCTGCTTTACTGGATTTATGGTGAGGAAAAGCCGCATTATCATTTTTTATGATTCGTCTTGACATCCTATCAATTGATTGGTATACTATCAATTGATAGGATGTGTTGGATAAAAAGTAAAGGGACTGAACCGTTACGGGATTTCTAATACATAAGGAGAGGAGACTGAAGTGATGGAATTAGTCAGGAAAATCCATATGGACTGCCCTTTATGCAACAGGCTTCATGAGGTTGAAGAGAGAAGACGTACAGCAGCTGCCAGGGTAAAAGGGGAAGAGGTAATCTATGAACAGAAGTTTTTCCGGTGTCCGGATGCAAAAGGGGATACGGATGAATTTGAAACCGGAGAAGTGGCAAGTGAGAACCAGCTGAATGCACGGAATGCATACCGGATCAGGCATGGTCTTCTTACATCAGACGAGATTATCGGGATCAGGGAAAGCTATGGGTTGTCCCAGGTTGATTTGTCCAGGCTGTTAGGATGGGGGGAGGCTACGATTTCCCGTTATGAGAGTAAGGCCATCCAGGATGAGGCATATGATACCATGCTCCGGCTGATCAAGGATAACCCGCTGAAGGCGCTGGAATTTCTGAAAAAAAACGGGGATAAGTTTACGGTACATAAGAGAAGGGATATCAGAGAGCGGATTGTGGAAAAGCTGGATTCTTATGGAAAGGAATTTCTTACAAGACAGACATTTGAGGGCGAATATGTTTTGTTTGACGAGCCGTCGGATTCTAACGGATATACACTGCTGGACATTGATAAGCTGGAGACTGTGATCTCGTATTTTGCCATGCAGGTTTCGAATCTCTTTAAGGTTAAGCTTATGAAGATGCTCTGGTATGCAGATGCTCTGTCCTATAAGCGGACGGGAAAGGCGATGACAGGACTTGTGTACAGGCATGAAGCCATGGGGGCGCTTCCGGTTGGACATTACAGCCTTATGAATCTTGAAAAACTGAATATACGTGAAGAGGTAAGTCTGAATTATGATCTGATGCTTCATGTATATCCGGATCCTCATGCAGATTATTCTATACTGGACAGCAGCGAGAAGGAGGTACTGGATGCCGTGACTGCCCGGTTCAGAAGTGCCAGGGCTTCCGAGATTGTTGAGTATATGCATGAAGAGAGGGCTTATAAAGAGACTGTGCAGGGAGGGATTATTCCGTTTAGCCTTGCAGCCAGGATACGTGATTTCTGATGTCTGTGCAGGTCTGCCGGAACGTTGTCAATAGTATACACAGGAATAAGAATCTGCCGGAACGTTATCAGAAGAATACAAGAAATAAGCAGGTGAGGACTGGTTTTCATGAAAAGAGGAGTGGTATATGATGTTGAAGAGGCTGAAGAAGAATAAGGTTATCGCAGGATTATTGATTTTTGTTATGCTGTTTCATATCTTTGCAGGGACTCCCATGGAGGCATCCCGGGTACAGGCAGCATCCAGGACACCGGGACTGAATGCCCGGGTTACAAAAAACAATGTATTAAAGGTTCTGAACCAGTATGACAGGGACGGCGCCTATATCTTAAAAAAGCAGATTGCAAAGGGAGATAATGTCCTTACCTGGTTTAACCAGGGACGGATTCTTGACGGACTGGGTACGGCTGTCCACGAAGAAACCCATGGCTACCTTTATTCTTATATGAACACAAGGGGACGGGCCTATTTTGTGGGAAAGAAGAAAACCGTGTATGTGCCACATACAAAGATATATAACACGAAAGAGATGGCAAAGTCTGTTCCTGGGAAATACAGAACTTTCCGTTTTAATACTTATATCGGAAAGCCGGTTGCGAATCTCTCATCGAATGTAGAAGGAGCATATGGCCTGTTAAATGAATTTATGGCTTACAGGGCAGGGATGAATACGGATGTTTCCCTGTACCCGTATCTGGTCAGACAGAAGGCAGACTGGGATGAATGGAAGATTTATATTAATGAATGTGAGAACGGGAAGCTTGCCTATGCAGAATTCAAATATTACATTCTGCACTACCTGTACTATGCAAAGGCCCATTATCCGGATGTGTACAGAGGAATCATGAATAATAAAAAATTCCGTGAGGCCTACCGGAAACTTGAGGGCAGCTATGCGAAGCTGATCCGGGATTATGAGATGAACCTAAAAAAACTGAAAGGTGTCCTGTCCGCAAAAAAAGGGTACTCACTGGAGATTAAGAGTGATTATGTATGGCTGTACCGCGGCAGGAACGGACAGGGAATCGGACGCTACACGAAAGATTATAAGAAGCTCCAGAAGGAGATGAAAAAGAGTAAGTACCAGTCCATACACCGGAAGCTGATACAATAAGGGTATTGTCATATGGAATAAGAATGGGTATAATGGAATCAGTCTGACGGGCTGACGTTATTAGAAAAGAGGAGAAAAAACTGTGGCTGAGTTAACACCAATGATGCAGCAGTACATGAAGACCAAAGAGGAGTATAAGGACTGCATTTTATTTTACAGGCTGGGTGATTTTTATGAGATGTTCTTTGATGATGCGATTACGGCGTCAAAGGAGCTTGATATTACCTTAACCGGAAAAAATTGTGGATTAGAGGAAAGGGCGCCCATGTGCGGCGTGCCTTTTCATTCTGTGGACGGATATCTGAACCGGCTGGTTTCCAAAGGGTACAAGGTGGCAATTTGTGAGCAGATGGAGGAGCCGTCTAATGCAAGGGGGATTGTAAGGCGTGAGGTAGTCCGTGTGGCTACACCGGGGACGAATCTTGATATGCAGGCCCTGGATGAATCACGGAATAATTATATTATGTGTGTGGCATATATTGCAGACCGCTTCGGAATGTCGGTTGCGGATGTTACCACAGGGGATTATTTTGTAACAGAGATTGAAAATGCCGGGAAGCTCTTTGATGAGATTTATAAATTTATGCCGTCAGAGCTGATATGTAATGAAGCATTCTATATGAGCGGCATGGACATTGATGATTTAAAGAACCGGCTGGGAGTTACGATTTACTCGTTGGATGCATGGTATTTTGATGATGCCATCTGCACACAGACACTAAAAGAGCATTTTCAGGTAAGTTCCATGGAAGGGCTCGGAATTTCGGATTATGACTGCGGAGTGATTGCATCAGGGGCGCTTCTGATATACCTGAAGGAGACACAGAAGACCTCTCTTTCTCATATGTCAAGGCTTACACCCTATGCAACGGGAAAATATATGCTGCTTGACAGTTCTACAAGGCGGAATCTGGAGCTTTGTGAGACACTTCGGGAGAAGCAGAAGAGAGGTTCGCTTCTGTGGGTGCTGGATAAGACAAAGACAGCCATGGGGGCAAGGAATCTCAGGAAAAATATTGAGCAGCCACTGATTCATAAGTCAGAGATTGAGCGAAGACTGGATGCGGTTGAAGAGCTTCTGCAAAATGCCATATCAAGGGAGGAGATCCGGGAATATCTGTCGCCAGTCTATGATCTGGAGCGTCTGGTCAGCAGGATCACATATCAGACAGCAAACCCGAGAGATCTGATCGCTTTTCAGAGCTCACTCTCCATGCTGCCCCATATCAAGTACATATTAAGCGAGATGAAAAGCCCTCTTTTAAAGGACATATATGAAGGACTGGACACACTGGATGATCTCTGCGGTCTGGTACAGACCTCTATTAAGGAGGAGCCTCCTATTGCCATGAGGGACGGCGGCATCATCAGGGACGGCTATAATGAAGAGGTCGATAAGCTCCGGATGGCCAAGTCTAATGGAAAAGACTGGATTGCCAGGCTGGAGGACGAGGAGCGGGAAAAAACCGGGATAAAGAATCTCAGGATTAAGTATAACAAGGTATTCGGTTACTATCTGGAGGTGACTAATTCTTTCAAAAATATGGTGCCGGATTATTATACAAGGAAACAGACTCTGGCTAATGCAGAACGTTATATTATTCCGGAGCTTAAGGAATTAGAGGATACGATTCTTGGCGCTGAGGATAAGCTGTACTCCCTGGAATATGAGCTGTACTGTGAGATCAGAAGCCGTATTGCCAGGGATGTTGTGCGGATACAGAAGACAGCGAAGGCCGTGGCACAGATTGACACGTTTGCCTCCCTTGCCCTGGTGGCAGAGCAGAATAACTATGTCCGTCCGAAGCTAAATGAGAAGGGAGTCATTGATATCCAGGACGGCCGTCATCCGGTTGTGGAACGGATGATTCCTAATGATATGTTTATTTCGAATGATACCTATCTGAATGACAGGAAGAATCGGATCTCAATTATTACAGGTCCCAATATGGCTGGAAAATCAACTTATATGAGGCAGACAGCGCTAATTGTTTTGATGGCGCAGACCGGTTCCTTTGTTCCGGCAGGAAAAGCGAATATCGGGCTGGTAGACCGGATTTTTACAAGAGTAGGCGCGTCAGATGACCTGGCAAGCGGTCAGAGTACCTTTATGGTAGAGATGACGGAGGTTGCCAATATTCTGCGGAATGCAACGAATAAAAGTCTTCTGATTCTTGATGAGATCGGCCGGGGTACCAGTACCTTTGACGGTCTCAGTATTGCCTGGGCAGTAATTGAGCATATCAGTGACAGCAGGCTTCTGGGGGCAAAGACTTTATTTGCCACCCATTATCATGAGCTTACAGAGCTGGAAGGAAAGATCGGAGGTGTAAATAACTACTGCATCGCCGTGAAGGAAAAGGGGGATGATATTATTTTCCTCAGAAAAATCGTCAAAGGCGGCGCTGATAAAAGCTACGGAATTCAGGTGGCAAGGCTTGCCGGCGTCCCGGATACGGTAATCAGCCGTGCAAAGGAGATCGTGGAGGAACTGGTTCAGACTGATATTACAGGCCGGATTAAAGACATTGCGGTACAGGGGCATACTCCGAAACTTAATACGAAAAAATATGATGAGGTAGACCTGGCGCAGATGTCGTTGTTTGATACAGTGAAGGATGATGATGTACTGGAGGAGATTAAGAACCTTGATGTCAGCAATCTGACGCCGATTGATGCATTGAATACATTATACCAGCTTCAGAATAAGCTGAAAAACAGGTGGTAGAGATGGGAAAAATACAAGTACTGGATCAGGTAACGATTGATAAGATCGCTGCGGGAGAGGTGATTGAACGTCCGGCATCCGTTATCAAGGAGCTGACGGAAAACGCAATTGACGCAGGTGCTACGGCTGTGACTGTGGAGATTAAGGAAGGCGGAATCTCCCTGATGAGAATCGCTGATAATGGCTGCGGGATTGCAGGGGAGGATGTCAGGGCGGCATTTTTAAGACATTCAACTAGCAAGATCCGTTCAGCGGAGGATCTGTTTCGCATTGCTTCCCTGGGCTTCCGTGGAGAGGCCCTTTCGAGTATTGCGGCAGTGTCCCAGGTGGAGCTGATCACGAAGACACGGGAAGAAGAATTCGGTACAAGATACCGTATTGCAGGCGGGAAGGAAGAGGATATTGAAGAGACGGGCGCGCCGGAGGGGACCACATTTCTGATCCGGCAGCTTTTTTATAATATACCGGCGCGGAAAAAGTTTTTAAAGACAGCCATGACAGAAGCCAGTCATGTAGGGAATCTGATGACCCGGATTGCCCTGTCCCATCCGGAAATATCCTTCCGTTTTATTAATAATGGGCAGCCAAAGCTTCATACATCCGGGAACGGAAGTGTCAGGGATGTGATCTATCATGTGTATGGACGGGAGGCGGCAGCAAACCTTCTGGAACTTGATTTTGAAAAAAACGGAATCCATGTTACGGGATTCCTGGGAAAGCCGGTAATCTCCAGGGGAAACCGGAATTTTGAAAATTATTTTGTCAGTGGAAGATATATCAAAAGCAATATAATCTCCAGGGCGGTCGAGGACGCCTATAAGGATTTTTCCATGCAGCATAAATATCCTTTCGTGGTGCTGCATATCGGGCTTGACGGGGAGCATGTGGACGTAAATGTCCATCCGTCAAAGATGGAGGTACGCTTTCATAACCAGCAGGAGGTTTATAATGTACTGTATGAAGCTGTCAGTACAGGGCTTCACGCAGAGGAGCTGATTCCTCATATTACACTGGATCCTGTTTCAGGCGGAAGCCAGGCGGAAAAAAATGCAAAGAAAGAGAATCCGGAAAAAGGAGGAAGACCAGGGAAGGATGAAAGACAGGAGCAGGATTCCCGGGAGCAGAGGATATTGCAGAAAAAGGCAAAAGAGGGACTTCGCACGCCAGAACCAGAGCAGTCTGCGGAGCATGATCTGGATTACTTCATGGATAAGATGAAAAAGCGGGTCCGGTCTTATCATGAACAGAACTCGTCGGCGGAAGTGAGAGGAAGATCAGAACTATACCGCCCCGGGATACAGGCAGACCGGATTCGGGAGGCAGTTTTTTATTCAGCCAGTCATACAGAAAAGTCCCGGGAAGAGGAGGATTCTGTAAAGGAGCCAGAGCAGCTTAATCTTTTTGAGGATAAGTTGTTAGAACCCGGGGCAGTACCAGAGCATAAAATCATCGGACAAATATTTGACACTTACTGGCTTGTGGAGTATCATGATAGTCTGTACATCATTGATCAGCATGCGGCACATGAGCGTATACTTTATGAAAAGACACTAAAAGGGATGAAGACAAGAGAGTTTACCTCTCAGATGATCAGTCCTCCCATTGTGCTTGAGCTTACTATGCAGGAAAGGGAGCTTCTTGACAACTACATGGAACGCTTTACTGGCATTGGCTTTGAATTCGAGGAATTCGGACAGGATTCCTATGCGGTACGTGCTGTGCCGGACAATTTGTTCAGTATTGCAAAAAAAGAGCTTTTGCTGGAAATGCTGGATCAGCTGTCTGTGGATGTCAGCCGGAATATTTCTGCGGATCTGATTGATGAAAGGATTGCTTCCATGTCCTGCAAGGCGGCTGTAAAGGGAAATATGAGGCTCTCGGCAGCGGAAGTGGATACGCTGATCGGAGAGCTTCTGACACTGGACAATCCCTACCACTGTCCACATGGAAGACCTACCATTATTGCTATGTCGAAAAAAGAGCTTGAAAAGAAGTTTAAAAGGATTGTATAATTATGAAAAAACCGCTGATTATTCTGACCGGACCTACGGCTGCAGGAAAGACAAAAGCCTCGATCAGGCTTGCGAAGGCTGTAGGAGGCGAGATTATATCTGCAGATTCCATGCAGATCTATAAGCATATGGACATCGGTTCGGCCAAGATACGCCCAGAGGAGATGGAGGGTATTCCCCACTATCTGATTGATGAACTGGAGCCTTCTGAGGAATTTCATGTGGTACGCTTCCAGCAGATGGCCAAAAAAGCGATGGACCGGATCTATGCAAACGGCCACATCCCCATCGTTGTGGGCGGCACAGGCTTCTATATACAGGCGCTGCTCTATGACATTGATTTTACGGACAATGACGGGGACACGAAGCTTAGAAGAGAACTTTCGTCATATGCAGACCGGATGGGAGCAGAGGCACTGCATGAAAGACTCCGGGCAGTGGATCCTGTATCTGCCGGACAGATTCATGCAAATAATGTGAAAAGGGTCATCCGGGCGCTTGAATATTATGGCCAGACCGGCCAGAGGATTTCCGAGCATAATGAAAAGGAGAAACAAAAAAGCCCGCCGTACCGGTTTGTATATTTTGTATTAACGGATGAGCGGGAACGGCTCTATGACAGAATTAACCTGAGAGTAGATCAGATGATGGAGCAGGGACTTGTAGATGAGGTCCTGGCACTGAAAAATAAGGGGTATACATCTGAGAATGTCTCCATGCAGGGACTGGGTTATAAGGAAATACTTGCATATCTTGACGGGCAGATGAGCCTTGATGAGGCTGTGTACAGAATCAAACGGGATACCAGGCATTTTGCCAAAAGACAGCTCACATGGTTCAGGCGGGAGAAGGATGTTGTCTGGATTGACTGGCGGGACTGTGATTATGATGAGAAGAGGCTGTTAAGTACTATGCTGGCGGTTATTCAGCAGGTCTTCACAGGATCTGCCCCAGTGAAGCGAGGGTATTGACTGCGCAGACCGTAAGAAAATGATTGTACTGAACAGTTGCATTTGGAGGGAGTATTATGTTTCAAAGGAGATTTTTTGGAAGATCAAAGTTTCTAAAGAAGATGAATACACTGATGGAGGTCTATTCCACCAGTCAGAATGCGGAGATGACATACAGGGAATTAGAGAGGCTGGAGCCTTTGATTAAAAAGGAAGGAGAGTATTATTTTTATGAGCTGAACCGGGCAGCGCTTCTCTATGATATGAAGCGTTACCGCGAGGCAGCAGATATCCTGCTTGAAATTCCTTTATTTAATCCGGAATTTGATGCAAAATGTGCACAGATGAAGACAAAGGTTATGGAGGCAATGTAATGAAGAAAACTAAGCTTACGGAACTTTATAAAGATCTGGGAATCCGGGATGAGGTATCTCATTTTGGGGACAGAATTCTTGACAGCCTGAGGGAGCGGTTTGAGGAGATTGACCAGACTGCAGAATACAATCAGCTAAAGGTGATCCAGGCTATGCAGAAGAGTCAGGTCAATGAGAACTGCCTTCATTATTATGCCAGCGGGTATGGTTACAATGACCCGGGAAGAGACACACTTGAAGAGGTCTATGCATCTGTTTTTCATACAGAGAGTGCACTGGTAAGACCGCAGATTACCTGCGGCACACACGCGCTTGCGCTTGCGCTTGGCGCAGTTTTAAGACCCGGGGATGAACTTTTATCTCCGGCAGGAAAGCCATATGATACGCTTGAGGAGGTAATCGGCATCCGGCCGTCAAAGGGGTCTCTTGCAGAGTATGGAATTACCTATTCCCAGGTGGAGCTCCTTCCTGACGGAACTTTTGATTATGATGCCATTGAAAAGGCGGTCCGCCCAAATACGAGGCTGGTCACAATCCAGCGGTCCAAAGGGTATCTTACAAGACCAACCTTTTCTGTCAGGCAGATCGGGGAGCTGATTGCGTTTGTAAAAAAGAAAAAACCAGATGTAATCTGTATGGTGGATAACTGCTACGGAGAATTTGTTGAGACACTAGAACCCAGTGATGTGGGAGCAGATCTGGTAGTTGGATCCCTCATTAAAAATCCAGGAGGCGGACTCGCCCCTATCGGTGGATATATTGCAGGCGGAAAAGAACTGATTGACCTGTGCGGATACCGTCTTACCTCGCCGGGGCTCGGAAGAGAAGTAGGCGCATCTCTCGGCGTGATGCAGTCTTTTTACCAGGGGCTGTTTCTGGCTCCCGGGGTGGTAGCCGGAGCCCTGAAGGGCGCTGTCTTTGCCGCAAATATATATGAGAGGCTTGGGTATAAGGTGGTTCCGGACAGCAGGGAGAGCCGGCATGATATTATCCAGGCAGTGGAACTTGGTACACCAGAAGGAGTGATTGCCTTCTGCAGGGGAATCCAGGCTGCGGCTCCGGTGGATTCCTATGTCATACCAGAGCCGTGGGCAATGCCGGGCTATGACAGTGATGTGATCATGGCAGCGGGTGCGTTTGTACAGGGCTCCTCCATTGAACTAAGTGCAGACGGACCGGTCAGGCCGCCCTATGCAGTATATTTTCAAGGGGGGCTTACATGGCATCACGCAAAACTTGGAATCCTCATGTCACTGGAATACATGATGCGGGACGGTCTGATTACAGATCACGATATAATGGGGTATGACGGCTTATAACAGGAGATACAGAATGAATAGAATCGGAGTAATCGGCGGCGGCGCATCGGGACTGATGGCTGCGATTACGGCAGCCAGGCGGCAAAATACAGAGGTTTTTATACTGGAGCATAAGGAGCAGGCGGGAAAGAAGCTTCTTTCTACAGGAAATGGGAGATGTAATCTTACGAATGAGAAGATGGACACCTCCTTTTTTCGGAGTGAGGAAACGAAATATGTAGAAGAAGTTCTGAAACAGTTCGGATCTCATGAAGCAATTACTTTTTTTGAAGGACTTGGACTTATGGTGCGCTCTAGAAACGGGTACATTTATCCAAGGTGTGAACAGGCTTCTGTGGTTCGCGGGCTTCTTGTCAGAGAAGCAGAGGAATCCGGGGTCAGGATCCATACGGGCGTCCACGTAACAGAGATCATTCCGGGGAAAAAGGGATTTCAGATCCAGGGAGAACACGCGGACAAAACTGCCCGCAGAAAGGAACGATATTATGCCCATAAAGTTATTCTGGCCTGCGGCGGACGTGCGGCGAGTGTGCTTGGCTCAGATGGAAGCGGATATACACTGGCAAAGTCTCTTGGACATTCCCTTGTACCGGTTGTTCCGGCTCTGGTGCAGCTTAAGGTAAAAGATCATCCATTAAAAAATGCCGCGGGAGTACGTACAGAGGCATCGGTGTCTGCTCTTGTGGACGGGACAGAAGTATCTGCGGACACAGGAGAGCTGCAGATTACAAATTATGGCATTTCGGGTATTCCGGTTTTTCAGATCAGCCGTTATCTTGCGAAAGCGCTGTACCAGAAACGAAGGGCAGAGGCAGTCATTGACTTTCTTCCTGCAATGAGTGAAGCTGAGCTGACAGAATATCTGCAGAAACGAAGTATGAAAGAGAGGAGGAAGGTCTCCGAATATCTGACTGGTATTTTTCATGAAAAGCTTACCTTATGTCTTCTTTCACTTTCGGGAATTTCTCCGAAAAAACAGGCGAAGGAGCTGTCAGGGGACGAAATCCGGCGGTTTGTCAGACAGTGCAGACACACGGTGCTCCTGATACAAGATACCAATGGGTTTGACAATGCACAGGTCTGTGCAGGAGGAGTGCGCCTTCAGGAGGCTTGCTGCCGCACGATGGAATCCCGTTATGTGGAAGGACTTTATCTGACCGGAGAACTGCTGGATGTGGACGGTATGTGCGGCGGGTACAATCTGCAGTGGGCATGGGCAACCGGCTGGCTGGCCGGAAACGCGGCTGCAAAATGATACCAGGGTCAGATGGAACTGTCGTTTCATACAGCAGGATGCGCGCATTTCCCTGCTTGTAAAGGAAGGTAAATATGCTTAGAATTCAACAGCTAAAGCTTCCTGCCGGGCACAGCCCGGAGGCGCTGAGAAAAAGAATCGTAAAGGAGCTCCTTACAAAAGAAACGGAGCTTATGTCCTATAAGATCAGACGGCACTCACTGGATGCAAGGAAAAAGCCGCAGATCTATGATGTTTATACCATAGATGTCCGGGTGAGGCATGAGCTGCAGATCTATAAAAGATTAAGAAATAAAAACATTACTGTCCAGGGGAAAGAACCTGTATATAGAGTAGAGCCTTTCGGAACAATTCCGCTGAACGAACGGCCAGTCATTATCGGAACTGGACCTGCCGGACTTTTCTGCGGCTATGAGCTTGCGAGGATGGGATACTGTCCCATCCTGCTGGAGAGGGGAGCAGATGTGGATACCCGTGTAAAGAATGTGCAGGATTTCTGGGAAGGAGGCGAACTCCTTCCAGAGTCCAATGTACAGTTCGGGGAAGGGGGTGCAGGCACCTTTTCAGATGGTAAACTGAATACCCTTACTCATGACACATGTGGTCGTAACCGGGAGGTGCTCCGTCTGTTTGCCCTGCACGGAGCACCGGAAGAGATCTTATATGAGAGCAGGCCGCATATCGGAACAGATATTCTGGCGGGTGTTGTAAAAAACATCCGGAATGCGATTATAAGCATGGGCGGAGACGTGCGGTTTCACGCAAAGGTTACAGATATTCATATATCGGAAAAATCCTGCTGTCTGTCTGGTCTTACGGTGCGTGATACAAAAAACGGGGAAGAGTCATTTTTAAATACCTCTCTTGCCGTGCTTGCGATCGGCCACAGCGCACGGGATACTTTTTCCATGCTTCGCCAGAGAAACATCCACATGGAGCCCAAGGCCTTTGCGGCCGGGGTCCGGGTGGAACATCCCCAGGCGCTGGTCAATGATGCGCAATATGGAAAAGGGCATAGCAGCAGGCTTCCAGCCGCTGCCTACAAGCTTACGGCTAAGACCGGAAGCGGGAGAGGAGTCTATACCTTCTGTATGTGTCCGGGCGGATATGTGGTGAACGCTTCCTCAGAGGCAGGACATCTTGCAGTAAATGGCATGAGCTACAGCGGGCGGAATGGGGAGAATGCAAATAGTGCGGTGATTGTAACCGTTCATCCTGACGATTTTGCCAGGTATGGGGAAACGCCTGACGACGTTCTTTCGGGTATGCATTTCCAAAGATATCTGGAAGAACGTGCATTTTTCGCCGGACAGGGAAAAGTGCCGGTACAGCTTTTTGGAGATTTTTGTAAAAACAGGACGTCTGCGGGGCCGGGAACGATCAGGCCTCATATAAAGGGCGGATATACATGGGGAGATGTCCGGGGTATTTTTCCGGAATTTCTTTCTGCCTCCCTGGAGGAAGGTATCAAGGCATTTGATCAGAAGCTTTCCGGATTTGCAGCTTCTGATGCAGTACTTTCCGGGGTGGAGAGCAGAACCTCATCTCCGGTCAGGATTGTAAGATGTGAGACATTGGAAAGCAGTGTCAGCGGACTATATCCGTGTGGGGAAGGCGCCGGATATGCAGGAGGTATTACATCAGCGGCTGCAGACGGACTTAGGGTAGCGGAAGCTGTCAGCCGTATTTACAGGCCATTTGAAAAGGCTTTCTGAGGCGGTATATCCGCAGAATCTGTCTGTCTTTCGACAAATCTTAAAAGGGATTAAGAAATTTTTAATAGGATAAGTCTATACAGTTTTTGGAAAATATGATAGAATATATTGAGTTTTTTAGAGAAGTATGAGGAGGAGTACATAATGAAGGGAACAGGAAGCAAGAATGCCTGGGCACTTTTTCTGCTGATTCTGGCAGGAATTGTTCTTGGCGGCTTTATCGGAATGCTGTCTGAAGGCGTGCCGGCCCTTAAGTGGTTAAGCTATGGGCAGATGTTTGGACTGCACGAACCGATCGTGCTGAATCTGGGACTGCTGGTTATTACCTTCGGGCTTACGATTAAGATTACAATTGCCAGTATTATAGGAATTATTATTGCTATTATCATTTACCGCTTCTTATAGCCCGTAAACATTCAGCCAGGCCGTCTTTGCTACTCTCATTCCACAAAAGAGCATCGTTGAATCTAAAGGAACATATGAATCAGAAAAATACCATGAAAGAGATACCCGACATGGAGCGGCCTTATGAGAAATGTGAGAGCCGCGGTGCAGAAAGCCTTAGTGACGCAGAGCTTCTTGCAGTTCTTCTGCGTACAGGTACACGGGGAGAAAACGCACTGGAACTTTCCAAACGGATTCTGTATCATACCGGTGATCACGGTATCTTAAGCATCCATCAGTTCAGCAGGGAACGCCTGATGCAGATTAAGGGTGTCGGCAGAGTGAAGGCAATTCAGATCTCCTGTATATCAGAGCTTGCCAAACGGCTTGCCAGGACAAGCGCACAGGATCTTCTATGCTTTCAGAATCCGGATACCATTGCAAAATATTATATGGAAGACCTCCGTCACGAAAAGCAGGAGCATATGAAGCTTTTGATGCTGAATACCAAATCGAAATTAATCGGCGAGACCGAGATCTCCAAAGGAACTGTGAATGCTTCACTGATCACGCCGAGAGAGCTTTTTATAGAAGCATTGCAAAAGAACGCTGTATCCATTATCATTATGCATAACCACCCAAGCGGCGACCCGACCCCGAGCCGGGAGGATCAGCTGACCACAAGACGGATTAAAGAAGCAGGAGCTTTAATTGGGATAGATCTGTTAGATCATATTATTATTGGCAATAATTGTTTTATCAGCTTTCGCAAGGAAGGGCTTTTGTAGAAAGGAAGATCCATATGGCAAAGAACACATACGGGCTGGATCTTGGCTCTTATGACATTAAGGTTTATGATAAAAAGCGCGACACAATCTGGAATGAAAAATGTGTCATTGCAATAAAGAATAAAAGAGAGATCTATGCGGTGGGGGATGATGCCTATTGTATGTATGAAAAAACACCTGAATCCATTGAGGTATTATTTCCTATGAAGGCAGGTATGATCACCGGATTTACGAACATGCAGTTTCTCCTGCAGAACCTGATTAAGGGTGAGAGGCAGTTTTCCCATGGGGCAGAGTATGTTGTCGCTGTTCCCACAGATGTGACGAAGGTCCAGAAAAAGGCCTTCTTTGATCTGGTCATTCATTCTACTGCAAAAGCGAAGGAGGTAAATATTGTAGAACGCTCCATCGCAGATGCCATCGGCATGAATATTGACGCCCGGAATACGAGGGGAACCTTTATTGCAAATTTCGGCGGAGAGACAACGGAGCTTTCTGTCCTTGCAGGAGGAGGAATGGTTCTCAACCGTCTGCTTCCGATTGGGGGAAGGAACTATGATGACGCAATCATCACCATAATTCGCAACAGTCATGATTTCCTGATCGGAAGACACACCGCAGAGGCGCTGCGGCGCAGATTTGATATTTTTAAAGCTGATTCTGAGGCTGCATTTATGGTTGCGGGACGTGATCTGATTACAGGTGTTCCCATGCAGAAGGCCATATCGATTAACCTGGTGCGTGCAGCCGTGAGGGATCCGCTGATGGAATGTATCCAGTCAATCCAGTCGCTCCTTGACAGGACGCCGCCTGAAGTACGCACGGCAATTCATAAGAACGGCATATTTCTTACAGGCGGCGTCGCAAATACAAACGGACTGGATGCCTATATTGAAAAGAATGTGGGCATAACGACCAGGACGGCGGTTAACCCGGAGTTCTGCTCCGTAAACGGACTGAAAAAGATTATCATGTCAAAAGAATTACGACAGCTGGCATTTTCCATGCTGGACGACAGATATAGGTGGATGAGTTAATATGAAAATTAAAAACCAATCTTCACTTTCAAGTAAATACTGGCTTATGGTTCTGGTAGCAGTGTGTGTACTGCTTCTGGGAATTGAGAGATTTACTGACGGGGGCGGCATATTCCGCCTGATTGGAAATTATACGGTTGTCCCCATGCAGAAGGGGATCAGTTATGTAGGAAGATATCTGAGTGATATTTCCGACAATTTTGATACACTAGAGGATGTAAGAAACGAAAAGGATGCACTGCAGACCAAGGTGGATGAGCTTACCATCGAAAATACAAGGCTCCGGCAGGAGCAGTATGAGCTGGACCGCTTAAGAGAGCTCTATAAGCTGGACGAAAATTATTCGGATTATGAAAAGATCGGTGCACATGTAATTGCCAACAATGGCAGCAACTGGTTCAGCGATTTTACCATTGACAAAGGCAGCAATGACGGAATCAAGGTAAACTGTAATGTGCTGGCAGGAAGCGGCCTGGTTGGAATTGTAACAGAAGTGGCGCCGGATTATTCCCGGGTACGGTCGATTATTGATGATGCAAGTAATGTCAGCGGCATGGTTTTATCCACCTCAGACACCTGCATGGTGAGGGGGGATCTGAAGCTCATACCGGATGGAAGAATCCGTTTTGAAAAGATGAAGAATAATGACAATGTGATTGAAGTCGGGGAACAGATTGTAACCTCTCATGTAAGCGACCGCTTTGTACAAGGTATTTTTATTGGTTATATCAGCGAGATTGAGGTGGATTCCAATAATCTGACCCGGTCCGGTTATATTACACCGGCCGTTGACTTCAGCAAGCTGCAGGAGGTTCTGGTCATTACCACCACAAAGGCAGACATGACAGGAGGCAGTGAGAAGGAATGAAAAGGAAGATCACTATATTTTTTATCCTGCTTATTACCTTCCTGCTCCAAAGCACGGTATTTCCAAGGATTTTTCCTGTTCTGGTAGTGCCCAACCTTATGACAGTCGTCACATCTTCCTTTGGCTTTATGCGGGGGAAGAAGGAAGGGATGTTTGTGGGATTTGCGGCCGGAATCTTTGTAGATGTTTTCTGGGGAACATCTCTGGGGTTTAATATGATGCTGTTTGCCGTGATCGGCTATATAAACGGATATTTTCACCGGCTGTTTTTTGATGAGGATATCAAGCTTCCGCTTGTGCTGATCGGAATCAGCGAATTGGTGTATGGACTGGTTACATGCTTCTGTATCTATGTCCTGAGAGGAGATTTTGAGATTTACAATCATCTTTTTCATATTATTTTGCCGGAGCTTGTCTATACGATACTGGCGACTCTGGTTTTATATCAGATTATCCTGTACATTAACAAGAAGTTAGAAGCAGAAGAACAAAGGAGTGCAAGTAAGTTTGTTTGATTTGTTAGAACGCCTTAAGACAGGTATAAAGGAAATTGTAGGTTCAAGAGCATTTATTACAGCAGTTGTATTCTGTCTGTTATCAGCAGTACTGGTCCAACGGGTTTTTTATCTGCAGATCGTAAAAGGGCAGGATTATGCCGACAGGTATGAGATTCAAATTCAGAAAACGAAAGAGGTAGAAGGTACCCGGGGAAATATTTTTGACCGTAACGGCAGGCTCCTCGCCTTTAATGAGCTTGCATATTCCGTTACAATTGAAGACAACGGAGAGTATGACAGTACGGAAGAAAAAAACCAGGTGCTGAACGAAGTGGTTTCTACGGTCATTGAGATGGTGGAGTCAAACGGGGATACGGTGATCAGTGACTTTGGCATTATACTTGATAATAACAATAATTATATGTTTGTCGCGGAAAATGATGTGCAGAGGCTCCGGTTCGTTGCGGATGTATTCGGCGAGAGTTACACCGATGACCTGACAAAGGAGCAGAAGAGCCAGTCAGCAGCACAGATTATCCATTATCTGTGTACAGATGAGATATACGGCTATGGGCTGGATCAGGAAAAACTCAGCAAAGAGGAGATTCTGAAGCTTGTCAATGTCCGTTACGCCATGTCCCTTAACAGCTATCAGAAATATATCTCCACAACCATTGCCGAGGACGTAAGCGATGAGACTGTGGCTGATGTTATGGAAAATATGGATGTGCTCCAGGGCGTAAGCATTGAAGAAGAATCTCTGCGCCGCTATAATGACAGCGAATGCTTTGCGAATATTATAGGTTATACCGGACAGATTTCACTGGAAGAGTATAATAAGCTTAGTAAGGAGGACAAAAAAAAGTACGAGAAGACCGATACCATTGGCAAGTCGGGAATCGAGCAGGTGATGGATTCCACCCTGAAGGGAAAAAAGGGAAGAGTAAAGCTCTATGTGAATAGTGTGGGGAAAATTATTGAGACAGTACCGCAGGCGGATCCGGTAGCAGGCGGAGATGTTTATCTGTCCATAGACGCCGGGCTTCAGAAGGTCATCTACCATGTGATCGAACAGGAGCTTGCGGGAATACTTCTTGCCAAGATACAAAATACTCTTGATTTTGACCGCACGAACATGGAAGATGGAAATGATGCAATTATACCCATTGGGGATGTGTACAATTCGTTTATCTCCAATGAGATTCTAGATATGAACCATTTCACTGAGGATACGGCAAAGGCAACCGAAAAAGAAGTTGCACAGGCGTTTGCCTCCTATAAGAAAAAGAAGCAGAAAACCATTGCAAAGGTGCTGAATAATCCAAAAGCGGCTGTCTATAAAGAACAGTCCAGGGAGATGCAGGCCTATATGCTGTACATTGTAGACGAGCTGCTTGTCAGAGAGGGGGTTCTTCTGTCCGATGCCATTGATACAGGTGACAAGACTTATCAGGCATGGACAAAGAAGGAATCGATTAATATTTATCAGTATCTGAATTATGCGATTTCTCAAAACTGGATTGATACATCAAAGCTTCAGAATCATGTGTCCGAAGGGGAAAAATATACGGATTCTGAAGAATTATATGAGGGACTGTCTGCATTTATTACAGACTGTATGAATGAGGATAATGCTTTTGATAAGCTCTTGTACCGTTATATGATCCGCAGCGGCAGCCTGACTGGAAGACAGATCTGTCTGATGCTGTATGAACAGAAGGTCCTTCCGAAGGACAACGACCAGTACGAGGCACTGATGTCCGGAAGGATGGGGGCATATGACTTCCTCCGGGAGAAGATAAGGAAACTGGAAATCACACCTGGACAGCTTGCACTTGAGCCATGTACCGGTTCTATGGTTGTAACGGATACGAAGAGCGGACAGGTTCTTGCCTGCGTATCTTACCCTGGATATGACAACAACAGGCTTGCCAACACAATGGATTCTGCTTATTACAACCGTCTTGTCAATGACGGGGCACGCCCGTTCTATAACAGTGCAACCCAGGAGAAGACGGCTCCGGGTTCCACTTATAAGCCTCTGGTGGCGGCAGCCGCACTGACAGAGGGAATTATAACGCTTGATGAATATCTCCCCTGTCATGGAATTTATGAAAAGGTGGAACCAAATCCAAAATGCTGGATTTATCCCAATGCCCACGGAAGCCTGAATGTGGAGGGAGCAATTGAAAACTCCTGTAACAATTTCTTCTATGAAGTAGGATACCGGTTAAGTCTGGAAGAAAAGGGTATATCAAAGATATCAGAGGATAATCTGGAGGGAAAGACCACGGCTGCATATTATGACAGTAAAAAAGGAACAGATGCGATTGGAAAATACGCGAAGATGTTCGGGTTTGACTCAACCTCCGGCATTGAGGTGCCTGAGGCAGAACCACAGATTTCGGATGAGGCATCCGTTCCGTCGGCAATCGGTCAGGGAACCAACAACTATACAATCAGTCAGCTGGCAAGGTATGTTACTGCAGTCGCTAATAAGGGTACGGTCTATGATCTGTCTCTCCTTGACAAAACAACAGATGTAGAAGGGAAAACCCTGAAAGAATTTAAGCCAAAGGTAAAGAATACGATTGATGCAGTCAGTTCTTCCGTGTGGACGGCAATCCATAATGGAATGAGAAATGTTGTTACTGTTGCAAATGCAGCAACCTTTTCTGACATTAATTCCACTGAGGTTACCCTGTCTGGAAAGACCGGTACTGCACAGCAGAGTAAGACACATTCGGATCATGCGCTTTTTGTAGGCTACGCGCCTAGTGACAATCCGGAGATTGCATTTGCTACCCGTATTGCAAATGGATACAGCTCTGTATATACCTGTGAGATTACAAGGGATGTAATGAAATATTATTATAAACTGGCATCAGAAAAGGAGGTTGTTACCGGAAAAGCAGCAAAGATCAGTACAAGTGAGACCCACGGAGATTAAGAAAGGAAGAGGCTATGTGAGGGACCCTGTTCGAATGAAGAGCAGCCGGTATGGTATTACGATCTATCTTGACGCAGATATGCCGTACCAGGAACTGCTTCTTGCAGTAAAGGAAAAATTTGAAGCATCTGCACATTTTTTTGCAGATGCGGATATGACGGTTGAATTTTGCGGCCGTACTTTTACGGAAGAAGAGGAGCTTCAGATTGTTGACACGATTGAAGAGGCGGCGGGGGTACACATACTATGCATTATAGATAAAAGCGATTCCGCAGAAAAGATACAGAAAAGAGTGCTGGAAGAAAGTAAAGAAGCGCACCATGCAAAAGACGGTATGTTCTATAGAGGTACACTGAGAGGAAGACAGATTCTTGAATCTGAGACAAGTATCGTAATTGTCGGAGATATTGAGGAAGGTGCAATGGTTGTTTCCAAAGGGAATGTGGTGGTAACAGGAACTGTTTACGGTACAGTTATTGCAGGCGCAGGAGGACATTACGAGGCAGTCATCGCGGCTCATCACATGAGCCCGAAACAACTTCGAATCGGAGATATCAGGTTAAAACCAGTTATAGGAGGAAGTTATTCATGGGCGAGGTTATTGTAATTACATCAGGAAAAGGCGGAGTCGGAAAGACGACAACAACGGCAAATATTGGAGCAGGACTATCGCAGCTCGAAAAAAAGGTTATTGTAATTGATACTGATCTGGGTCTTAGAAATCTGGATGTAGTCATGGGACTGGAAAACCAGATTGTATATAATCTGGTTGATGTAGTAGAAGGGACATGCCGCCTTAAGCAGGCTCTTATAAGGGACAAGCGTTATGAGAATCTGTATCTTCTGCCGTCAGCCCAGACACGAGACAAGACGGCAATCTCTCCGGGGCAGATGAAGAAGCTTACCTCGGAGCTTAAGGAAGAATTTGATTACATACTTCTGGACTGCCCGGCAGGCATTGAGCAGGGATTTCAGAACGCCATTGCAGGCGCTGACCGTGCAATTATCGTAACGACTCCGGAAGTATCTGCGATCCGCGATGCGGACCGGATCATCGGACTTCTGGAGAGCAACCATATCCGTGATATGGCACTGATTATCAACCGGATCCGCATGGACATGGTGCGAAAGGGAGATATGATGACAGTGGATGACGTGACGGAAATCCTGTCTATTCCGCTGATCGGCGCCATTCCAGATGACGAGCAGGTAGTAATCGGAACAAACCAGGGAGAGCCTGTGATCGGGCTTGATTCCAGCGCCGGAAAGATTTACCTGAATGTCTGCAGAAGGATTATGGGGGCGGAGGTGCCTTTTGCAGATTTGAATGCCGGCAGAGGTTTCTTTGCAAGATTAACCGATGCTTTCCGCAAAAATTAGGAGGCGCGCCATGTTGAAAACGTCTTCGGTTGCGGTTGCAAAGAGCCGTCTGAAAACACTGGTGACATCAGACAGGGTCTGCTGTGCACCATGTGACTATGATAATATATGCAGAGAACTATTTTCTTCCCTGTCAAAATATATGGAGATTACAGAAGAGAATTTCAGGGTGGAGATATGCAGAACCCATATACTTATTACATTTGCAGGAGATGAAACGTGAGATTACCGAAATTTATAGCAAAACCATACAGATTAAGAGATTACAGATTCAGCCTTGTCATACTGGTGACAGTGCTTTCATTCATTGGTATTCTTGTGGTGGGAAGCGCCAAGGAAAGTCTGCAGAATAAACAGACATTCGGCGTTGTCGCCGGCATTGTGATTATGCTGGTCGTATCAATGATTGACTATGTGTGGGTTCTTGACATGTACTGGCTGGTGTATATTGCAGCCATAGGAAGCCTGGGCCTTGTGCTTGTAATCGGGCAGGAGGTGAATGGTGCAACCAGGTGGATTAATCTGGGCTTCACAACCTTTCAGCCCTCCGAGCTTGCCAAGATTCTGCTGATTCTGTTTTTTTCCAGGTTTATTCTGGAACATAAGGATGCAGTAAACCAGCCTGTAACTCTTATAAAGTACGCCATACTTGCGGGCATACCACTTAGCCTGATCCTGGCGGAGCCAAACCTCTCCACGACAATTCTGACAGCGCTTGTTATCTGTCTTCTGATTTATGTAGGAGGATTAAGCTATCGTTTTATTGTGACCGTAATACTGATACTGATTCCGTCGGCACTCATCTTTCTTGTGATTGCAGTACAGCCGAATCAGCCATTTCTTCAGGACTACCAGCAGGAGCGTATACTGGCATTTCTAAACCCGGAGGAGCATATGAGCGATGCTGCATACCAGCAGAATAATTCGGAGATGGCGATCGGTTCCGGGCAGCTTATGGGAAAGGGACTTGATAATAATACGACAACCTCTGTTAAGAACGGCAATTTTATACTGGAGCCCCAGACAGATTTTATCTTTGCAATTATCGGGGAAGAATTAGGCTTTATCGGAAGCTGTATAGTTATTGCTTTATTATTACTGATTGTGATACAATGTATATTAATAGGAGTCCGGGCGCAGGATATTTCCGGAAGGATTATATGCTGCGGAATTGGAGGGCTCATTGGCTTCCAAAGCTTTATTAATATTGGAGTTGCTACAAATATGCTCCCGAATACAGGTGTTCCGTTACCATTTGTAAGCTATGGTCTTACATCCCTCGTGAGTCTTTATATCGGTATAGGATTTGTATTAAATATAGGGTTGCAGCCGAAAAAATATCAATAAGGAGTGAAAAAAATGAACATAGGTCTGATTGCGCATGACTCGAAGAAGACATTGATGCAGAATTTTTGTATTGCGTACCGTGGGATTTTAAGCAAGCATGAATTGTACGCAACCGGAACGACAGGACGTCTCATTGAAGAGGTGACGAACCTGAGCATTCACAAATATCTGGCGGGGCCGCTTGGGGGAAAGCAGCAGCTTGGGGCACAGATTGCACAGAATGATATTGATGCACTTATTTTCCTTCGCGAACCAATGGATCCCAAGCCCCATGAACCAGAAGTAAATGATGTTATACGCCTGTGCGATACATATAACATCCCGATGGCAACGAACCTTGCCACAGCAGAATTAGTTATCTTAGCAATTGACAGAGGAGATCTTGATTGGCGTGAAATGTACCGGTAAACAACCAGGAACTGAAAGAGGCAGAACAAGAAAAAAGAACAATACCGCAAATAAAAAAAGGGTCAGTAATACGAGATACCAGAATCAAAGATTAGCAAAAAAGAAGAAAAGGCGGAAAAAGAGGCAGGCAGGCTGTCTGACATGTATTCTGATTATACTATGTCTGGCATCCGCAGGAATATACTTTTTCAAACAGTCCTCCGCGAAACCGGAGTATTTGGCAGAAGAATTAGAAGCAGCAGAATATAACAAGAGCCTTTACAGGGAGGGGAGCCTTTATGCAGAGGAGCTGTGCGTTGCTTCGAATGATATTTCCTCAGACCAGATCGAACGGATATCCGGAATTCATGCTGCGGCGCTGTTTGATATGAATAACAAAGAAGTGGACTTTTCCTACAACATCCATGACCGTCTCTACCCGGCAAGTACTACAAAGATTCTGACAGCCCTGGTCGCGATTAACCAGGGAAATCTTGACGACATGGTTACGGTTTCGGAGAATGCATCTGCATCAAGCTTTGCGGCAGATGAACAGATCTGTGGGCTGAAAACGGGGGATCAGCTTACACTCAGGGATCTGCTGTACGGTCTGATACTTTATTCCGGCAATGACAATGCGGTTGCGATTGCAGAGCATATTGCCGGAAATATGGAAGCCTTTGCAGATATGATGAATGAACAGGCAGCTGCGCTTATGGCAACAAACAGCCATTTTGTAAATTCCAATGGTCTGCACAATGAAGATCATTATACCACAGCTTATGATTTATATCTGATTTTTAATGAATGCATTAAACATCAGGAGTTTATGGACATGATCAGTGCCGATTCCTATACTGCACATATTACAGAGGCAGATGGGAATACTAGTGAAATGAAGCTGGCGCCCACGAATTATTATGCCAGCGGTGAAGCACCTCTTCCAACGGGAGGCACGGTAATCGGGGGAAAGACAGGAACAACCAGCGAAGCAGGAAACTGTCTGATTCTCCTGGATCGGGATAAAGCAGAAAATCCTTATATATCGATTGTAATGGGGGCGGATACAAAGGAGCTGTTATATCAGGAGATGACCGCAATGATTGATTCCATGTAACTACTCAGCAAGGTCTGCGGTCTGCCCCGGCGAAGCGAGGGTATCTCCATTTGGAGATACCCCCTGTTATTTACTGGGTGCCCGGTACGTTTTCAATTCTGCCGTACAGGCTGATGAGATACAGACCGCATAATCCGACAAGTGTATATATAATACGTGAGACCCATGACAGATTACCAAGCAGAAAAGCAACAAGGTCAAAACGGAATATTCCGACCAGCAGCCAGTTGAGTGCGCCGATAATTACAATGGTCAGGGCAGTATTATCGAACCATTTCATGTACATCCCTCCTTTAGTGCTAGTATTTTCCTAAGGAAGGCAGATTATACGTAAAAAAATTTTTAATTTTTGAGGATACAGTCCGTGTTCCTTTTTAGGAACACGGCAGAGTATCTGACTGACAGGAGAAGGAGAAGCAGGTTGGTTAAGAAAAAAACGACGAATGTAACCGCATTTCGAAGAAAAAAGTGGAATCTTAATATTGGTGTTGTGATCTTCGGTGTTGTATTTATTTATCTTGTGATTACTGTTCTTCTGTATCTGACTGGATCTCATGTCACGGCATATGAAGTCCGTGAAGGAAGTATTTTAAAGGATAATGCCTATACAGGCCTGATTATACGCAGTGAAACAGTCATTTTGGCAGAGGCGGAAGGGTATGTGAATTATTTTGCGCCCGAAGGCAGCAAGGTGGGCGCGAAGACATATGTCTATTCTCTTTCTTCACAAAAGCTTGATTTTTCGTCAGGCGGAGGGGACGCATCTGCAGAGCTTTCCCCAGAGGAAGAGGAGACCCTTCTTATCAGGATGCAGGATTTTGCAGAGAATTTCCAGGATGGGCGGTTTTCCGATGTGTATAGCTTAAAGAACAATCTGGACTTCATACTGGAGAACCGTTCGAATCAGAGCCGGCAGACACGGCTGAAAGAGCTTCTTTCCTCAGATCAGAAGGATGTAAAGGGATATCGGGCCGGGGAGCCCGGGGTTGTCATCTATTCTACGGACGGGTATGAGAATATCGCTGCCAGCGATGTGACCTGTGAGATGATCTCCAACCGGAAATATGAACCGTCTGATGTAGAAAATAATTCTATGGTAAAGCCAGGGGATCCTGTCTACAAGGTGATTACAGACGATACCTGGTCTCTGGCAATTGAGCTTGATGATGAGACAGCGCAGCAGCTGACCGGCACAGAACAGATACGGGTACAATTCTTAAAGGATCATGAGACAGGAACTGCAGACTTTGCCGTCTATAATACGGAGGATGGAAATCTTGGATTCCTCACATTTACTTCCTCCATGGTCAGATATGCAGAGGACCGTTTTTTGGATATAGAGCTCATCCTGGAGGACGAGTCAGGACTGAAGATACCCAAATCCTCTGTTGTAAAGAAGGACTTTTATGTTGTTCCGGATGCTTACCTGACCCAGGGCGGGGACAGCAAAGAAACAGGCGTTCTGGTTGCAAAAGACAATGGAGATGCCCAGTTCAAAAAGACAGACATCTATTACCGGGATAATGAAAAAGGGCTGGTTTACCTGGATCCGGGCGTGTTCCCGGAGAATGTCCTGCTTAAGAAGACAGATTCGGATGAAACCTTAAGGCTCCGGGAAAAAAAGTCCCTGAGGGGAGTATATAATATCAATAAAGGCTATGCCGTGTTCCGGGAAGTCAGCATTTTGTGTGAAAGTGACGAGTACTATATCGTGGAAGCCGGAAGTAATTACGGGCTTGCAAATTATGATCATATTGCGCTGGTTGGAAATGATGTCCGGGAAAATGATGTTGTGTTTTAGGTAACTGCCCAGTACCTTCGCAATTACTGTTTTGAGAAAAGGAGTGGAAGAAAGATGTTAAAGGAAAATCTTGATCATGTGGAAGAAGAGATTAGAAAGGCATGTGAACGGAGCGGACGTTCCAGAGAGGAGGTAACCCTGATTGCAGTCAGCAAGACCAAACCGGTAAGCATGCTGGAAGAAGCCTATGGCCTGGGTGTGCGTGTGTTTGGGGAAAATAAGGTTCAGGAGCTTGTAGAAAAATATGATGCACTTCCAGAGGATATTGAGTGGCATATGATCGGGCATCTCCAAAGAAATAAGATAAAATATATAATCGGGAAGGCAGCGCTGATCCATTCCGTGGATTCCTTACGCCTTGCGGAAGCAATTGATAAAGAGGCTGCAAAGCAAAATACGGCTGCAAGGATACTGATTGAGGTCAATGTTGCACGGGAGGAAAGCAAATTCGGGCTGATGCCGGAGGCGGTTCCTGAATTTGTGGATAAGGTTTCGGAATTTGCCCATTTAAAGGTAGAGGGGCTCATGACCATTGCTCCTTTTGTAGAGAATCCGGAAGAGAACAGACCAATTTTCGCCTATTTACGAAAATTATCTGTTGACATTGCAAAGAAAAACGCACATAATACTAATATGAGTGTGCTGTCGATGGGTATGACTAACGACTATCAGGTAGCTGTCGAAGAGGGAGCAACTATGGTACGAGTGGGGACAGGTATATTTGGGGAGCGCAGTTATGCTCAAACAAATGCAAGATAGGAGAAATTAATAATGGGTTTATTAGACAGGTTTATGGACATCATGAAGTTAAATGATGATGAAGATTATGATGATGACTTCTTTGATGATGAATATGATGACTATGGCTATGAAGAAAAACCAAAGAGGAACCTGTTCCGTAAAGAGACGCCGGTCTATAATGATGACGATGATTTTGATGACGGATATAATCCTCCGGCGAAGACTTCACGGAATTCCCGTTCAAATAACAGCAAGGTGACGCCAATGCGCCAGCCTGCGAGAAGAGCAAGTGTAAGTATGGAGGTCTGTGTAATTAAGCCGACCTCTGTGGAGGATGCGAGAGAGATTACAGAGACACTTCTGGATGGAAGGACAGTGATCCTGAATCTGGAGGGGCTTGACCTTGAGATTGCACAGCGTATTATTGACTTTACTTCAGGTGCGACTTATGCAATCAGCGGTAATCTGCAGAAGATTTCCAATTACATATTCCTTGTTACACCGACGAATGTGGATATATCCGGAGATCTTCAGGATCTGCTCAATACATCGTTCGATGCGTCATCTATGCGTTCTAGATTCTAGGTGAAAGAGATGATGAATAAAGAAGAAACCATGTTGAAAAAACGTCTCGTTGAACTGTCAAATACGGCATATCACCGGGACATTGCCGTGTTTTCAGATTTTCTGAATCTGAACGAGTTGAATATACTTCATACAATACCAAAGAATATGCTTCCGGCCAGGTATGAAACCTGGGGAGGATATGATCTGTCAGAGCGTCAGATGGCTGCATTTCTACCTGATGCTCTTTGTTTTGCATATCCCATTAAGGCTGTGAGAGTGACACCCGTGAACAGACGCTTTTCCGAGGAGCTTACACACCGGGATTACCTCGGCTCACTTATGAATCTCGGAATCGAACGGTGTAAATTCGGGGATATTCTTACGGACGGGGAGACCGCTGCTGTATTCGTAAAAGAGGAGATTGCAGATTATATCGCAGAGAATCTTCTCCGCATCCGTCATACACAGGTTGCAGCGTCTGTACAGGATATGACGGAGATTCAATATACTCCCAGATATGAGACATTGAAGGGAACGGTTCCTTCTGTCCGGCTGGACACGGTGCTTGCAGTGGCATATCCGCTTTCCAGGAGCCGGTTGGTTCCCCTGATCGAAGGCGGCAAAGTATTTGTAAATGGCAGACTGGTTACAAGCAACGGATATCATCTGAAAGAGGGGGATATTATATCTGTCAGAGGAACCGGAAGGATTGTATATGACGGCGTACTATCCGGGACGAAAAAGGGCCGGTATATGGTCTCTGTCAGAAAATATATTTAGTGGCCGCTTTTGCTGACAGTTCAGAGACACGGCAGAGGCTTTGGACGATTATGCTTTTTCTGGCGGCAGTAAGGAGGATTATGGAGAAGGAGTCCAGACGTGTGATGCATTATATCATTGCCATAGCCGGAATACTTTCCGGAGTGGCGCTTGACCAGTTGACAAAATATTATGCGCTTACAAGATTAAAGGATCAGGATCCTTATGTAATAATCAAGGGGGTTTTCCAGTTGGAATACCTGGAAAACCGGGGAGCGGCATTTGGATTATTTCAGAACCAGAGGTTCTTTTTTTATCTAAGTGTAGCTGCCATACTGATGGTTGTAATCTGGTTTTATATAAAAGTTCCCATGGAGCGGCACTATATGCCGCTGCGGATCTGTGCGGTCTTTATTGCATCAGGGGCGCTGGGCAATTTTATCGACCGTGTGAGACTGAATTATGTGGTGGATTTTTTGTATTTTAAATTGATTGATTTTCCCATTTTTAATGTGGCGGATATCTATGTGACAGTTACAACGATCCTGTTATTCCTGTTAATCTGTTTTTACTATAAGGAGGATGAGCTTGAACGGATACTTCACGGTGGAAAATGAAGAGGGAGAACGGATTGACCGTTATCTTGCAGAGGCGATGCCGGACCGCTCCCGTTCGTATCTCCAGAAACTGATCAAAGAGGGAAATATAACAGTGAACGGCCAGCCTGTGAAACCGAATTACAGGCTTATTTTTGGTGACCGCATAGCTGCGGTGTTTCCTGATATCAGAGAGCCGGACATTCTTCCGGAAGATATTCCGCTTGATATACTGTATGAAGATGAGGATCTGATTATCGTAAATAAGCCGAAGCAGATGGTTGTGCACCCTGCCCCAGGGCATTATTCAGGAACACTCGTGAATGCACTGATGTATCACTGCGGGGATGCTTTGTCCGGAATTAACGGGGACAGACGTCCGGGTATTGTCCACCGCATTGATATGGATACTACTGGTTCCCTTGTAGTCTGTAAAAACGATATGGCTCACCAGAGCCTTTCAGAACAATTGAAGGAGCATTCTATCCGCCGTCTTTACGAGGCAGTTGTTCATGGTAATATAAAAGAGGATGCAGGAAGCGTAAATGCGCCGATCGGACGGCATCCTGCGGACCGGAAAAAAATGAGCACACATGCAAAGAACGGCAGACCGGCCATTACACATTATGAGGTAATTGAGCGGTTTGGAGATTATACCCACATCCGGTGTCGGTTAGAGACCGGGAGAACTCATCAGATCCGCGTCCATATGGCAAGTATCGGGCATCCGATTGTAGGAGACCGGGTATATGGACCAGAGAAATGCCCGTTCCCTCAGCTGACCGGGCAGACACTTCATGCGGAAACACTCGGCATTATCCATCCGGGGACAGGAGAATATCTGGAAATCCATGCACCGTTTCCCGCGTATTTTTCATGTCTGCTTTCCAGACTTCGTAAGTGAAGTGGGGCGGGTTACTGTTATACTCACGGTCAATGAAATCCGCCGTGAGTATCGCAAAAGCCGCAGCCGCAAAGCGGCATACTTCCTTATGCAGCTGTGTGCATCATGTTATGTTGTGCGGCAGATTTATCGATTTATCTAGCGCGCAGCATAGCAGACGTGCCTGTGAGCAGTAACTAAGTGAGCTAAAAAATGGCTCCGAAATACAAAAATTATATACATTTCCCTGGATTTATTATATAATATAGATATATTTAAAGTAGTGTCTGCAAAAATTCCAGGTATATTACGGACAATGTGATTTGAAAGCTGTGATGTGCCATGTGAATGAGTAACGAGGCAGCTGCACAGATTTATAAAGGAGCGTGATTAATATGGCAAAAACAAACACAATTATAACAATAGGAAGACAGTACGGAAGTGCCGGGCGGGAGATTGGATACAAGGTGGCAAAGGATCTGGGGATCAAACTGTATGATAAAGAGATGCTGGACAGAGCGGCAAAAGAGAGCGGACTCTGCCAGGAGCTTTTTGAGACACACGATGAAAAACCAACAAGCAGCTTTTTATATTCTTTGGTAATGGACACCTATTCTCTCGGATACACCTCTGGAAGTTATACAGATATGCCGATTAATCATAAAGTATTTCTAGCACAATTTGATGCGATTAAGAAGATTGCGGATGAAGGACCGTGCATCCTGGTTGGACGCTGTGCAGATTATGCGTTGGAGGAATATGATAATCTGCTGAGTCTGTTCATTCATGCAGATCTGGATGCAAGAGTACGCAGGATTGCCCGGATATATGATCTGACGGATGCAAAAGCGAGGGATTTGATTATTAAGACCGATAAAAAGCGTGCCAGCTATTATAATTATTACAGCAATAAAAAGTGGGGTGCTGCCGAGAGCTACCATATATGTCTGGACAGTTCACTTCTCGGCATTAACGGAACAGCGGAGGCAATCAAGCATCTGGTTGACCTGAAGGAACAGGCGAAAAGCAGAAGGCTGTAGACTGCCGCAGACAGCACAGACAGGCTATATCTCGCGGCCAAATGTAATATACCGCAGCGTCTACGCAAGGTGATGTAAGAATGTGCCGGGGCACATATTATCTTATATGGGGGATGCGCTCAGGCCATCCCTCTATTTTTCCGTTCAAAATCGCGGTAAACATCCGCTGTTTTGCCCCGGGATGCGCTTTATTCAGGCTTTTTACCAGCTCCTTTGCATACTGTCTTTTCGTATATCCGTCAATGGGACATCTGCTTGTGACAACCGGCAGTCTGTATTTATTCTGAAAGCCAATGACTTCTGCTTCTTCAGTAAACATCATGGGACGTATGACTGTTAAATCCATTCGGTCCAGGTAAGTTTTCGGTGAAAAGGAATAAAAACGTCCTTCAAACAGAAGAGAAAGCAGCATGGTTTCTATGATATCGTCCTTGTGATGAGCATAGGCAACCTTATTATAGCCCATATCTTTTACCGCCTGGTTCAGAGCCCCCTTTCTCATCTTTGCACAAAGGGAACAGGGATTGCTTTCCCTGCGTTCCTCAAACAGGATGTGGGCAATATCTGTCTTTATGATTCTGTATGGAACCCCCAGCTTCTCTGTAAGCTCAGCCACAGGGGTAAAATCGCATTCGGAGTAGCCCAGGTCAACGGTTACTGCCCCCAGTTCAAAATGATGGGGGTAAAATCTTTTCAGGCCATGAAGGGCGTATAGCAGAGTAAGGCTGTCCTTTCCGCCGGAAATACCGACCGCAATACGGTCGCCATCGTTAATCAGAGAATACTCATCAACTGCTTTTCTAGTATAGCTTAAAAGTTTTTGTAATGTCATAATTCGTCCTTTCCCGGTATGTTATGATGTAAGCGTCAAAAGGTATTTTGACGCTTGTATCATGTTATTTCTTTTCCAGTTATATTGTAGCAGATAATTTCATTTTTTTCTATAAATAGTAACGCATTACCGAACGATGTCATTTGGTTTGGTTACTATGAGCAGCCCCGGGTCGTGAATAGTAACTTGGGTTAAAAAATGGGGCTTTACTTCGCAACTAAATAATAGTATTTCTCAGAGGTTTGATATGACAGACGTATTATTCCAGCTGTACGGTTGGAAATTATTTTATGAGTAAATGGCAAAAGTTCTTGACAAGGGTACGATGCCGTGGTAAAGTTCTATTAAACCGATGAGGAAGAGTGAGTACTGTCAGATATCTGATTTACAGAGAGCTGCGGATGGTGGAATGCAGTAAACGGAACTGTCAGGAATGGGCTTCCGAGGGCGAGTCGAAGTGTTCATATTGAATTAATAGTTCAGACAGGATTTTTGCATTTATTTTTGCAAAGGTTCGTAAAAAGTGATTCAGATTGAACGGCAGTAGGTAAGCCGGAGAGGGTACTCCGTTAAAAAAGTACGCGTATGAAGGTACGCATGAGTGGGTATAAAAGACATACCAAGCCGGGTGGCACCGCAGGAGTTGATGGTAATTACTCTTGTCCCAGCAATTATTTATTGTATGGGATAAGGGTATTTTTTGTTCTATATTTTAATACCCTGTCCCTTAAGGGGAACAAAGCCCCCAAATATGAAAGGAGAACAAAAAATGAGCGAACAGAAAATCCCTTACAAAATTTATCTGAAAGAAAGTGAGATGCCAAGGCAGTGGTATAACGTCCGGGCAGATATGAAAAACAAGCCGGCTCCTCTTCTGAATCCGGGAACCTTAAAGCCAATGACCGCAGAGGAACTGTCCGGTGTATTCTGTGACGAATTGGTACAGCAGGAACTGGACAATGATAACCGCTATATTGATATCCCCAGTGAAATTATTAATTTTTATAAAATGTACCGTCCGGCACCGCTGGTACGTGCATACTGCCTGGAGGAGAAACTTCAGACACCTGCAAAGATCTACTATAAGTTTGAAGGAAATAATACCAGTGGAAGCCATAAGCTGAATTCAGCAATTGCGCAGGCATATTACGCAAAGAAGCAGGGCCTGAAAGGGGTTACAACAGAGACCGGGGCAGGACAGTGGGGAACCGCATTATCTATGGCATGCTCTTATCTGGATCTGGACTGTAAGGTATTCATGGTAAAATGTTCTTATGAACAGAAGCCCTTCCGCCGTGAAGTAATGCGTACCTACGGAGCGAGTGTAACACCGTCCCCATCCTCAGAGACCGAGGTCGGGAGAAAGATTCTTGCAGAGCATCCAGGTACAACCGGAAGCCTTGGATGTGCCATCTCCGAGGCAGTTGAAGTTGCCGTGGGAAGTGAAGGATACCGGTATGTCCTTGGAAGTGTCCTGAATCAGGTATTACTGCACCAGTCGATTATTGGTATGGAGACAAAGAGTGCGCTGGACAAATATGGGATTACTCCGGATATTATCATCGGATGTGCAGGAGGCGGATCAAACCTTGGCGGGCTGATCTCTCCATTTATGGGAGAAAAGCTAAGGGGTGAAAAGGATTATCACTTTATTGCCGTAGAACCGGCATCCTGCCCCAGTATGACAAGAGGAGTCTATGCATATGACTTCTGTGATACAGGTATGGTATGTCCGTTAGCGAAGATGTATACATTAGGAAGTGGTTTTATTCCTTCCGCAAATCATGCCGGAGGACTGAGATATCATGGCATGAGCTCCATTCTGTCCCAGCTCTATGCAGACGGGTACATGGAGGCAAGAGCGGTGGAGCAGACAGCCGTCTTTGAGGCAGCCGAAAAATTTGCGAGAGTGGAAGGAATCCTTCCAGCACCAGAGAGCAGCCATGCAATCAAGGTGGCAATTGACGAGGCAGAAAAATGCAAGGAGACAGGAGAGGAAAAGACAATTGTATTTGGCCTGACTGGTACAGGATATTTTGACATGGTCGCATATGAAAAATTCCATAACGGTGAGATGACAGACTATATTCCGACAGATGAAGACCTTAAGGCCGGATTCGATGGAATTCCGAGATTTCCGGGGAATATGAAGTAGAGTTTTTCGTCTATTGGACACCTCCGTTGTATTTAATATAGTTTTATTAGACCTATATTCATTATACAACGGAGTTATCTTATTTATCTCATTAAGGAGGTTTTCTATGAATGAACTATGTCAGATTATAAAAAATATGGTAGTTCCAAATTTTATTAATATGGAAACTGCAATAAAAACTTATGATAGAAATGCCGATTGCTGTGGAGCACCTGCAGTATATACTGCTAAGATTCCCGAAGCTTTACCGCAGATGCCGCAAGCCGGCGCCGATCCTCATCAATGGCTGCATAATGTTTTTTTGTTGTATTAACATCCTTATGTCCTAAGACATCCGCTACAAGGTAGATATCCCCGGTTTCCTTATATAAGGAAGTTCCATAGGTACTACGAAGCTTGTGCGGAGTGATTTTCTTATTCGGCGTGACCTGACGGGCATATTTTTTTACCATGTTTTCGACTGCCTGTACGCCCATACGGCGTCTCTGTGTGGATAAGAACAGTGCATTTTCATGGCCGGAGAGGGGAGTAATCGCCTTACGGCTTCCTTCTATGTAATCAAGCAGTGCATCTGCAACCTCATCTCCAAAGTACACAACCATCTGATTGCCGCCTTTTCTTGTCACTGTAATTCCATTATTTTTAAAATCTACATCATTTAGATCCAGTCCGACACATTCTGATACACGGATTCCGGTTCCAAGAAGCAGTGTCATAATTGCCAGGTCACGTTCTTTTGTTTTCTTATAATATGTGAGTGCCTGTCCGGTCAGCTTATCACCAGCAGATTCCACAAAATCAAGAAGCATGGCAACCTCATCTGCATCCAGGCGGATGATTGCTTTATCGTGAAGCTTTGGCATGTCTACAAGCAGAGTCGGATTTTTTGAAATTGCCTGACGGGTAAAGTAATAATTGTAAAAGCTCCGAAGCGCTGACATTTTTCGCTTTAGTCCCCGTTCGCCATTTGTAATCAGCTCTTCATCCTGGGTCCGCGTATAGACCTTCAGGTATTCCATGTATTCCTCAATATCCACAGGTTCAATGCGTTCCAGATCCTGCACCTGGAACTGTTCAACGGTATAGTTGCGGTAAACCGGGTTTACCTCCATAAGAAAATGAAAAAATATACGGATATCATAGGCATAATTGATTCTTGTTCTTGCAGATGACCTTGGCTCTATGGCCCGGAAATAATCTTTAGCAAATGGAGGCAGCGTTTTTAAAACCTCCCTTAACCGCAGTGTCTGGTCAATCTTTGTCTGTTCATGATATGTTTTTGGTTCTGGCATTATTTATAAAATCCCCCTTTTTATTTCTTACCTGCATGGTTTCACGACCTGCTGCGAGGTTTTGAGTGTTGCGCTTGTTCATGACGCTTCTGATACACGGATGTTTCCATTGTTTTATACATCTCAAAGCCATCCCGTTTATGCGTTCATGCCCGCGAACTTTTTGACCCTTGTATCATCATATTAACATATTACGTTTTTTTTGTCTATATCTTTTGGAAAAATTGAGATTTGTCGTATAGATACATATTACTATTTACGATGTCGTGCACACTGCTGCACGGCATCCGGAGCCGATAATATCTCTGCCCATTCCGGGCAGTATTCTACAAAGCATCATTAATCATAATATGATACCGTCAGATACTGCCCCTCATGGATCTGGTCAGAAGATAAACTGTTGATGGATTTTAGTTCTCTGATATAATCCGTTATGGAATCATAGTACATCTCGTCCATTTGTTCCCGGGCAATGTCCCAAAGTGTATCTCCGGATTTTAACTGTATGCTTTTGTAATATTTGTGTATGGCAGGATCTGTATCTGAATGCGCATTTCCTGATGCAGAAAAATTATATCCTGTACTTATGCAGAGCCCCACAATCAGAAATATGGATATTATGATCCACAATAAAAGCCTTTTCATCCAAATATGCCTTTTTCTTTTTCGTGCTGCTGTCTGCATATAAATTTTATTCTCAGATCTCTCCTTCATCGTACTTCATCCCCTTAATTTTCAGAATATATGTTCCGAACTTTTGTTTGTATCAATTATACAAAACGAATATATGTTTGTCAACAGATAAGGGGAAATATCGAACATATTTTCTAAACATTCGTTTGCTTTTCTTTTAAGGGTGTGTTAAAATGATATTAAAGACATATACGTCAGGAGGTACTATATATGGCACAGGGTAAGATCAGTCAGAAACAGCAGGAAATATTAGAATATATTAAATCCCAGATTCTGGAGCGGGGCTTTCCGCCTGCGGTGCGTGATATCTGCGAAGCCGTACACTTGAAGTCCACCTCTTCTGTCCACTCCCACCTTGAGACGCTGGAGAAAAACGGGTATATCAGGAGAGATCCCACGAAGCCGAGGGCAATTGAGATTTTAGATGACTCCTTTAATTTTATGCGCCGGGAGATGGTGAATGTTCCGATTGTAGGGCGCGTGGCCGCCGGAGAGCCTATTCTCGCCCAGCAGAACATTGAGAGCTACTTTCCTATTCCGATGGAATTCATGCCGAACAGCCAGACCTTCCTGCTCACCGTAAAGGGTGAGAGCATGATTAATGCAGGGATTCTTGATGGAGATATGGTTCTCGTAGAGCAGAGGCAGACAGCACATAATGGAGAGATGGTCGTTGCACTGATTGATGATGGAGCTACTGTTAAGACCTTTTATAAAGAAGAAGGCGTAATCCGCCTGCAGCCGGAAAATGACGCGATGGATCCGATCATTGTTCAGGATGTCCAAATTTTAGGAAAGGTAATCGGTGTATTTCGTTTTTTTAAGTAAACATCTGTGCAGATATATAACCATATGGAGGCAGAGTCTGTTGACTCTGCCTCCATATTTTAGACCTTCGTTACAAATGTTTTACATTCAGCGTTCTTCCCAGCAGTCATATGCAATTTCCATAAGCTCTCTCTCACATTGCATATCCGCAGGGTAAGGATATGTTTTGGATATCTTTTCGAACTGTCCTTTTATCTTCTCTGCCTTTCTTCCGTCATTTTCAATAAGAAGCGCACAGGTATATTCTGTGCGGAGAACAGAAGGATATTTTTTCATGGTTTTCATGAATTTTTTCTGATGTTTCGTCAAAAGCTGTTCTACAGTCCGTGCTGGTTCTCTGCAGAGCAGGCTGCAGTAAATCTGGTCGCAGATCAGCATATTACGGTGCAGCCCTGCAATGCTGCATTCCAGTCCAAGAAAGTGCATAATCCACTCTTTTGCTTCCGAAAACCGGTGTTCGTCAAGAAGACGGCCACAGGCCAGAATACCGGCCACAGCAATCTGGCTGTCCTTCATCTCCTCGTCAGAAGGAAACCGGAAATATTTTGATGGCATATCCTTGATCCGGATGCCCTGTGCAAGATAGGCGTTCAGTCTGAGCTGTGCTGCAAATGCCTGCCTGGCAGACGGGCTTTTGGAAAGTGTTACCGCATTATAACCGTCATTATTGACCAGTGTCGTCTGAAGAGGCAGGCCGTTCATGAGTGCAAATGCAATTCCCGCAACGGCAAACATCAGAAAAGTCAGGGACATCACGGAAGTTCGTCCGGATGTCAGATAGATTCCCAGCGCCAGAAGTCCTGTTATCAGATTTACAGCGGATCCGCCCATATTATAGAGCGTGGTTGGAATATCCCGGTCATCTGTATCATTTTCCGGCGGAATCATAAGACACTGTCCCCCAGTGCCAGCGACAGAGAGACGCCTAAAATGGACTTCTCCTCTTTCCTTTATCCACATGAAGCTGCTAATCCGAAAGGAACTGAAGGAATATCCGCTTAACAGCCCGCCAATCAGATGTCCTGTCTCATGAAGTATAATCTGCAGGTAGAACGATACAAGAAAGGCTGCAAAAGGCAGTATCATGTCATATAAACCAATATTCTGAAACACTCCGTCAGAGCTTTCTGACGGCTGCAGTGCATATCTGGCAATCAGAAATCCGCATATACCCCCAAGTAGAAGGGATAATATGGTGATGATATGTTTCCGCCAGAGGAATCGTTTCTTTTCATTATGCTTCTCTTCCATGGACTACAGGTTCTCCACAACAACACCATCGCTCCAAATCCTTTCAAGATTGTAGAACAGCCGGTTTTCTTTGTCAAAAATGTGGACAATGACATCGCCATAGTCCATCAGAACCCATGCTCCGCCTTTCCCCTCCTGCTGCTTCAGCGTATATCCCGCTTTCTGCATCTGTTCGTCCACGTTTTCCACCAGTGCGCGCACCTGGCTGTCATTGTTTCCATTTGCAATGACAAAATAGTCTGCCATTACAGAAACTTTTGAGATGTCTAAAACAGTGACCTTCTCTCCTTTTTTCTCTTCCAGTGCACGGCATACAATGCGTGCCATACTTAATGCCTGTTCCATTCGTCTTCCTCCTTTTTTAGTTTCTTTTTATAATACTCATATGTTTTTTCTGTCATTGTGTCAATTGTCAGATCCTTTGTCTTCAGATAATCAAGCGAATCCTTCAGAATGCGGTACAGACATTCATCAAGGTTCTGAAAGGCAAGCCCCCGCACGGCAGCCATATTGGGAAGTTCTGCTCTTCCAGGCTCCATGTAATCCGCAATATAGATGATTTTCTCCAACAGGCTCATATGCGGGCGGCCTGTCGTATGGCTGGAGATTGCATCCAGAATTTCCTTATCCTTCACATGGTACTTTTTCGCCGCGAGAAATGCGCCCAGCTTTGCGTGAAGAAGGCTGGGATTCTGATACTCCACATCTGATATGCCCAGGCGGTATTTCCGGCACAGCTTCACCTTTTTTTTAGCGGGAATGCACTTGGCGCAATCATGGAGAAGCCCTGCGAGAAGCGCCTGTTCCATATCTGCACCATGGCACATGGCAAGGGATGCAGCAGTGTACATGACGCCTAGCGTATGCTCATATCGTTCTTTGTCCAGTTCGCCTTTTAACTTGCGGCGAAGCTTGCTGATCTTATGCTCCATATAATCCTTCCTTTTTAATATAGTCTGCTACCTTCGAAGGCACATAAGCAGAAAAAGGGGTTCCGGTCTTGATCCGTTCCCTCAGCTCATGGGAAGATACCGGCATCAGCGGGGCTCTTAATATCTCAATTCTGGCATTGTATTTTTCACCAAGATATTCGATCTGCTTCTGCATTTTTTCAGGCGTAGACACCTCATCCCTGCAAGCGGCAAGCAGCGTACACAAGGGGAAGATACGCTCCGGCTTTACCCAGGATTCGATCATGAAGAGTGAATCAGCCCCGACGATAAAATAGAACTGTGCACCCTCCGTCGTCTTATGGAAATGCTCCAGGGTCTCATAAGTATAGCATACTTTTTTCTGTTTTGCTTCGTATAATTCGAGCCGGAATTCTGCCACATCCTCTATGGCAAGCTCCGTCATTGCGCAGCGCGCATCAATAGAGGAACCAATAGAGGTGTTTTTTTTGTGGGGAGGGTTTCCATTTGGCATGAACCATACTTCATCCAGGTGGTACTGCACAAGCGCTGCACTTCCCAGCATCAGGTGTCCGTTGTGAACAGGATCAAAGGTTCCGCCCATGATACCGATTTTCATACTGCTCTCCTGCCTTCTTTTTATAGTTTATGGAAGCTGGATTTTTTTATTTTTGTCCCTGCCTTCCCTGTACAGTACGATCTTTTTCCCGATCACCTGCACAACCTGTGAACGTGTCCGCTCCGCAAGAACTGCCGCCAGTTCCTTCGGGTCGTCCGCACAGTTTTTCAGCACGCTGACTTTAATTAGCTCCCTTGCTTCCAGGGCTTCTGACACTGCCTTTACAAATTCAGGCGTAAGGCTGTTCTTTCCGGCCTGGAAGATTGGATCCATGGTCATGGCAAGACTTTTTAAATAAGCTCTCTGCTTTGTTGTCATTTCTATCTTCCTCTTCCCTTCATGTTATTTGTAATAGTCGAACTGCAGCCCGTACATTCTGACCGTATCCCCTTCCTGGATGCCGGCGGACTCAAGCTCATCCAGGATACCAGTATCTTTTAAAAATTTCTGGAAGAAGGCAAAGCCCTTTTCCGAATCAAGATTCGTATATCCGAGCATCTTTTCAATCTTCGGACCTTCCACCACATAGATTCCGCCTTCCTTTTCAACAGTATAGGGAAGATCCATATAGATCAGCTCCTCCTCCGGGAAATATTCCTGCTCAAATATGACGGGCTCGTCTGGAAGCTTTTTCAGCTCATCTGATACATAATAAAGAAGTTCGGTGATTCCGGCTCCGGTAACGCCGGAAATGGGAAACACACGGATTCCCTCTGGCTCAAATTCTGCTCTCAGCCTGTCAACCGGATCTTCTTCCTCTCCACTGTAAATCAGGTCTGTCTTATTGGCTGCAATAACCTGGGGCCGCCTGGCGACTTCTTCATTGTAGGCCATAAGCTCTGCATTGATCTTATGAATATCCTCAACAGGATCGCGCCCTTCACTTCCGGCGGCATCCACCACATGGATGATAAGCCTGGTACGCTCAATGTGCCGCAGGAATTCATGGCCAAGTCCCACACCTTCAGAGGCTCCCTCAATCAGTCCCGGAATATCGGCGATCACAAAACCGTTTGCATCCTCCAGGTCTACAACGCCCAGATTCGGGTTCAGTGTCGTAAAGTGATAGTTGGCAATCTTTGGCTGTGCATTTGTCACGCGGGAAAGAAGGGTAGATTTTCCTACATTGGGAAATCCCACAAGGCCTACATCAGCAATCACCTTAAGCTCCAGACTTACCCACAGCTCCTGCGAAGGCCGGCCGGGCTGTGCGTATTTGGGAATCTGCATGGTTGCTGTAGCAAAGTGCTGATTCCCAAGTCCTCCTCTTCCGCCCTTCAGTATAATCTGGCGGCGGTTCTCCCCGGACATGTCTGCAATCACCTTTCCGGATTCTGCTTCCTTGACCACAGTTCCCTCCGGCACCCGCAAAACGATATCCTCTGCGTCCTTGCCGTGGCATCTGCGCTTCCCGCCCGGTTCCCCGTCTTTGGCAGTATATTTTCTGCGGTGCCTAAAATCCTGGAGAGTATTCAGCCCCTCATCGACCTCAAAGATCACGTCGCCGCCTCTTCCGCCGTCGCCGCCGTCAGGTCCGCCATTTGGAACATAAAGCTCTCTCCGGAAGCTCACATGTCCGTCGCCGCCCTTTCCTGAGCGTATAAATATTTTTGCTCTGTCTGCAAACATTCCTGTACCTCTTTCTTAACCTTATGGCAAAAAAGGGTGCTGCTCCTTATGCAACACCCCGTTTTTCCTCGTTCCTATTCAGCTGCAGGGTAGATAGAAACCTGCTTTCTATCCCTTCCCTTTCTCTCGAACCTTACGACACCGTCAACGAGAGCAAACAATGTATCATCACCGCCGCGTCCTACGTTGATACCCGGATGGATCTTCGTACCGCGCTGTCTGTAAAGGATATTTCCAGCTTTTACAAACTGTCCGTCAGCTCTCTTGGCGCCAAGTCTCTTGGACTCGGAATCTCTGCCATTCTTTGTGGAACCAACTCCCTTTTTATGAGCAAAAAACTGAAGATTTAATTTCATCATGGTCGTTACACCTCCTCGAATGTTAATTGAATGTATTCGTCATAGTTCTCGTCATCTGCCATATCAGAAAGGCCAAGTATCATGGTGTCAAGCAGAAGCTTCGCGTCATGGGACGGACGATTTTCAAATCTGCAGACAATCATTCCTCTCTCTTCATCCGAATCAAGGGAAAAACAATCCTCTGTAAAACGCTCCAGGGAATTTAGTGTATTAATAACAAGCACAGAGACTGCCGCACACACAATGTCCTCTCCTGAATCCGCATATCCTGCATGCCCGGAAAGGGCAAATCCCACACATTCTTCTCCTCTGTTCTGATATATGACTGCATGAATCATGAATTGTCACCAATATTAAGCGTTAATCTTGTCAATCTTTACTGCCGTATACTGCTGTCTGTGACCATTCTTCTTATGGTATCCAGTTTTTCTCTTATACTTGTAAACAATGACTTTTCTCGCTTTTCCATTCTCAACTACAGAAGCCTCTACAGTTGCGCCTTCTACGGTCGGATTACCAACCTTTAATCCGTCTCCGCTTACTGCAAGCACCTGGTCAAAGGTATAAGACTCTCCGGCTTCCACACCAAGCTTTTCTACTTTAATGATATCGCCTTCGGCTACTTTGTACTGTTTACCACCTGTTGCTATAATCGCGTACATATGGCACCTCCTATTATCATTACTCGCCAATTACGGTGTTTACACTTAAAAAGATTTCTCTTTCTATGTAAAGCTTAAACCTCATTGTGCGGCATACTTGTAAAGTGTAGCATGAAAGCAGTGAAAAATCAAGAGGTTTTTAAAGTTTTATAAATAGTCTGATAAATAAACCGTTTCCAGCTTTAAATGCGGCCAGGCATCATATCCTCGTTTGACACATTCCTGTATCCATTCTTCCTGTCTGCGTTCAAAGACATCATGAGAAAAGCCCTGTATAATCTCAAGAGTCTCGTCGGAGTCCGAAGGAATCACCATTCCCTCATGGTACATAATGGCGCAGAGATAACGGCCCATCGTATCTCCCCTGTCCCAGAGCCTTGAGAAAGCTTCTTCCTCATCCGTTATTCCATCTTCTCCCCAGCCAATATCATAAGCCAGCCCATATCGGCACTGGGCTTCTGCATGTCCCTGCTTTGCGGCCTTTTCGTACCAGTACATGGCTTTTTCCACATCAAACTGGCCGCTCTTTTCTTCATCCTGATACAGATCACCACACCTGAACTGTGCTTCCCTGTCTCCGGCCTCTGCTGCCTTTAGCAAAAGGGGAAATGCAACTGTATAATCTCCTCTATCATACGCTTCTATCCCAAGCCGTAAAGAATTAATCTCCTGTTCATTCACTCTTATATATTATCCTTTCTCCGCTTTAGCTCAAGAAATCTATTTTACTACCCTGCCTCTTTCCACCGGCAGCTAATATGCTGCCAGATTTTATAACCCCAACAGCTTACAGGCGTTCTCACCAAGAATTTTCTTTCTCTCATCATCCGTAAGAGGCATCCTTCTGATAATTTCAAGAAATTCCTTCTGACCGCTCCACGGAGAATCTGTAGCAAAAAGAATCTTGTCGGCTCCGTGGTTCCGGACAATTCTTATGAACTGCTCCTCCGGCATTTTATCCAGTACAACGCCCGTATCGAAATAAACCTGCTTTCCCACAAGGTACTCTTCCACCTCGTCCCACTGGTCGTTTCCGCCCATGTGGGCAAGAACCAGCTTTGGGGCTTCGGTATCCCGGATAACCTCGGCCGACATAGGAGGCGTGCAGTGGATATCATCAGGACATTTTGGATCCGCGCCCGCATGGACGCTGATAATGAAATCAAGCTCGGAGGCATAGGAAATGATTCTTTTATAACGGATATCATTAAAATAAACCTCCTGATAATCCGGGTGGAGCTTAATTCCCTTAAGGCCCATTTCCTTTATCTGCCGCAGCTTTCCTTTATAATCCTCACAGTCCGGATGGATGCTTCCAAAGGAAAGAACCGGCCTTTCCTGATAATGAGAAGCAAATGTATTTATGGTTTCAAACTGCGAAGGCTTTGTTACAATGGGCAGGGCAACTGATAAATCCACCCCTGACGACAAAGTTTCCTTCTTAAGCCCCTCGTAAGTTCCATCTGTGTATGGCTTGATCTTACAGACGCCGGCAAGAAAATCTATGGTTCCCTTCGCGATCTTATCTGGAAACATATGTGTGTGAAAATCTATGATCATTCCTTATCACTATCCTTCATCTTATTGTAACAGTATCCGATAATGTCACGCCTTGTGATAATACCGATAAAATGCTCGTCATCATCCACGACGGGAATAAAATTCTGCTCCATGGCGCGGCCAATCAGATCTTCCATATCGGAGTCCGCCCGGACACACTGGTAATCCAGCCGCCGTGTAATTTTCATAATGCTGATATCCTCTGCCTCCTTAAGGTTCATAAGATTCAGCCGTTTGAGATTCCACAGAAGATCGCCCTCTGTAATGGAGCCTACGTATTTTCCTTCTTTATTCAGAATCGGTACCGAGGAATACTGGTGATACTCCATGATCTCAAGCGCCTGACGCAGCATATGATAATCATAGATGTAGGCCACATCCCTTTTCGGCTTTAAAAAAAATAATATATTCATGAAAAGGCTCCTCCTCTAAACCTGTGTTGTAACAAAAATATCGTAAATGGCCTCAATTGCGGCTTCGAAGTCATGGTTCCTGACACCAATAATGATGTTCAGCTCACTGGAGCCCTGGTCAATCATTTTGACATTTACATTTGCATGGGCAAGGGCTGAAAAAATGCGCCCGGAGGTTCCCCTTGTCGCCTTCATTCCCCTTCCTACTACTGCAATCAGCGCGAGGTCTGATTCAAGCTCCAGAAAATCCGGCTCCACTGCCCTGTGGATTCCGGCAATTACCTGCTGCTCCTTTTCCTCGAACTCGTCCTGATGCACAAAAATTGTCATGGTATCAATGCCTGACGGCATATGCTCAATGGAGATATGATTCTTGTCGAATACTTCTAAAACACGTTTGCAGAAACCTACCTCAGAGTTCATCATCGCCTTTTCCACTGTAATAGAAGCGAAATCCTTCTTTCCTGCGATTCCGGTAATCGTAAATCTCGGTTTCTGGCATGTAGCCTCCACGATCAAGGTTCCCTTATCCTCCGGTGAATTCGTATTGCGGATATTAATGGGAATGCCTTCTTTGCGGACCGGAAAGATGGCATCCTCGTGGAGCACTGTAGCCCCCATATAGGACAGCTCCCTGAGTTCACGGTATGTTATGGTATCTATGGCCTTGGGATTACTGATAATTCTTGGGTCTGCCACAAGGAATCCCGAGACATCGGTCCAGTTTTCATACATATCCGCATGAACAGCCTTTGCCACGATTGATCCGGTAATGTCCGAACCGCCCCGCGAAAAGGTCATAATCTTCCCGTCAGGCTTTGAACCGTAAAATCCAGGGATGACAGCTCTCTCTACATCTGCAAGCTTTTCTGACAGAATACGGTGGGTTTTTTTTGCGTCAAAGTTTCCGGTTTCATCAAAAAAGATTACCTCTGCCGCGTCTACGAATTCATATCCCAGATATGCAGCCATAATGATTCCGTTCAAATATTCACCTCTGGATGCCGCATAATCCCTTCCTACTTTTTTGCTGAAATTCTCGCGGATAACCTGAAACTCCTTGTCAAGAGACAAAGAGAGAGAAAGACCTCTGATAATGGAATCATAACGTTCCCTGATCTGGACAAGAAGTTCTTCAAAGCTCTCTTCGGTATCCTCATCTTCCTCCAAAATAGCCTGTTTATAACAGCTGTACAGCATATCTGTAACCTTTGTATCTTTAGGGAAACGTTTCCCCGGTGCAGACGGAATCACGTAGCGCCGTGTACTGTCTTTCCGGATAATGCGTCCTACTTTCTCAAACTGCTCTGCACTGGCAAGGGAACTTCCCCCGAATTTTACTACTTTTTTCATCTTATTATGTAATCCTCCAAACTGCCGTTCTTATGTAATATGATACAAGCGTCAAAAGGTCATGCGTTTCATACTTGCATAAAAAAGCATGCAGTTACATGCCCTTTACTATATTACCTCATTTCATCCCTAACTGCAACGAAAAAAATATCGGAAAGTTACCTAAAACGGCGGATTACATCTGCAAATTTTGCATTCGCCGCCTTTCTTAAATCCTCCGGCTGAAGTTCAAGCTGTATTCCGAGTTTCCCTCCGCTTACATACATGCAGGAAAGTCCGGCCGCATCCTCCTGAATCACAGTGGGAAACTGCTTTTTCATGCCAATGGAGGTACATCCGCCGCGCACATAGCCGGTCACCCTTGTGAGATCCTTTAAAGGCAGCATTTCCAGCGATTTTTCCCCTACAACCCTTGCAGCCTTTTTGAAATCAATCTCCTCCTCAATCGGAATGACAAACACGTAATATCCGCCGCTCTTTCCGGTTGTCACCAGCGTTTTATACACCAACATATGGTCATATCCGAGCCTGTCCGCCATCTGGATTCCGTCTGTGAACTCATCACACTCATATTCCTCGTAATGATAAGGGATCTTCATACGGTCCAGCATCCGCATTGCATTTGTCTTTACTTCTTTTTTACTCAAAGTGCATCCCCTCCTTTGATTTCTTTGCCCATATCAGAAAGCGGAACAAGTGCACCATCCGCTCTTCTTGCACGAAGATCAAGACGGTGGTAGCAAAGAGGACTACCCTGCTCTTCTATATCCGTAAGAAATGCTTCCATGACAAGTTCTGGCTTCAGGTTCTGCTCGCTCCCTGCCGCCAGGAGAAGATAAATGCTGTCCTCATCCGCCCGCATTTCATATACCATAGGTAAGATATCCACTTCTTTTCCACTTTTTTTTGTTTTTTTCCACACTTTTACTTCTGTTTTCCCCAAAAACGTTGTAATATTCTCCCGCCATGTTTCGGGAACTGGAAGTCTGACATCCAGTGATTCGGCAGATTCCAACAGAAAAACCCGGTAATCCGCAGCAGCAGTAATCGTCATACCGCCCGATTTCTTATCATCCGGAATTTCCACAAAGCTTATAATATCAATTCCCTCCACCATGACTGCATTGAGCTGCCTGACAGCTCTTTCTGAGCTGATTCTCTCAGTCAGTTCAATATCCAGATATTCCCCATCACTGGTAATTCCCACTCCCAACGGCTGGGCAAAGGACATAATCATATGGGGGCTGTATCCTCCGGTAAACGCGATGGGGATGTCCGCCCTTCGCATGGCCTTCTGGAAAAAACGCATGACATCAAGATGTCCGATAAATTTCAGAACTCCATATTTACGGAATTTAATTCTTGCCTTCAATACAGACGCCTCCCTTCCATTTTAAGACGCCGCATCCAGAACATTGCTGTCTGCAGTTCGGCGTCACCTCTGCCCGGAGCGCTCTCTCCCACTCTTTTATAAGAAACTGCTTTGTCACACCAGTATCAATGAAATCCCAGGGAAGAATCTCGTCAAAGGAGCGGTTCCTCAGATTATAAAATTCCATGCTGATGCCCTCATTTTCAAAGGCTTTAAGCCATTTCCCGTAATCAAAGAAATCTGTCCAGGAATCATACAGGCAGCCCAGGCGGTAAGCCTCCAGAAGCACCGCCCCGGTTCTCCTGTCGCCTCTTGCAAAAACTCCCTCCAGAACAGTTACTTCTGCATCATGCCAGTTGTATTTCAGGCTTTTCTGGTTCAGCTGCTCCCGGAATGCATGCTTTACTACCGCAGCTCTTGCGATATATTCCTCGTTGGTAAACATAGGTGCCCACTGGAAGGGAGTAAACGGCTTGGGAATAAAGAAAGAACTGCTGGCAGTAATCTGACATTTGCCATTGCGTTTTTCCTTTGGAATCTCATAGTACCGCCTGGCAACCTTGTCCGAGAGGACGGCAATCTCTTTCATGTCTTCCTCCGTCTCGGTGGGAAGCCCCAGCATAAAATAAAGCTTCACCTTGTTCCATCCCCCCTCAAAAGCCTGCCCGGCTCCGTTCAGGATATCTTCCTCTGTAAGTCCCTTGTTAATGACGTTCCTCATTCTCTGGGAGCCTGCTTCCGGAGCGAAGGTCAGACTACTCTTGCGTACGTCCTGCACTTTTTCCATTACATCCAGAGAAAACGCATCAATCCGGAGGGAAGGAAGGGAAATGTTGATTCCCTTCCCTTTAAATTCTTCAATCAGGAAGATCACCAGTTCTTTCAGGCTGCTATAGTCGCTTGAACTTAAAGAACTTAGGGAAATTTCTTCGTGTCCGGTATTTTTTAGCATCTGATAAGCATATTTTTTAAGTATTTCTAATTTTCTCTCTCTTGTAGGCCGGTAAATCATTCCAGCCTGACAGAAACGGCAGCCACGGATACATCCCCTCTGGATTTCCAGAACGACTCTGTCCTGCGTTACCTTGATAAAGGGGACGACAGGAGCCTCCGGATAGTAGGTATCAGTCATATCCATCACAAGCTGCTTCCTGATCTTCTCCTTCGCATGGGGATTATTAGGCAGGAAAGATGCGATTGTCCCGTCTTCCCTGTAGGTTACGTCATAAAAAGAAGGAACGTAAATCCCTTCAATTTCTGCCGCTTTTTCAAGGTAGTCCTTTCTGGAACCACCATGTCGTCTGTTTTCTTTATAAGCATCCAGAAGTTCTCCGTATACGGTCTCTCCTTCTCCGATGTAGAAGAGATCAAAAAAATCTGCCAACGGCTCCGGGTTATAGACACAGGGACCGCCTCCAATAACAATGGGATCCGTCTCCCCGCGCTCTGATGCAAAAAGAGGAATCTGGCTAAGTTCCAGTACCTGGAGAATGTTTGTATAACACATCTCATACTGGATGGTAATTCCAAGGAAGTCAAACTGCTTTACCGGATCCTGGGACTCCAGGGCAAATAAAGGAATCTTCCTCTCACGCATAATCTGGTCCAGATCGACCCATGGGGAATAGACCCGCTCGCACCAGACATCTTCACGCTGGTTGAACATATCATAGAGAATCTGAATGCCCAGATGGGACATACCGATCTCGTACACGTCGGGAAAACACATGGCGAAGCGGATATCCACCTTTTCAGGGTCTTTCATGACACTGTTGACCTCGTTCCCGATATAGCGGGCCGGCTTCTCGATTTTTAGTAATATTTCATCATTTAAGGCTAGTTTTCTCATAGGTTTCCTTTCGATTTTTGTATATATTCCACAATTATTTGACAGGCTTTCCTGTCGCTTTTGATTGGTGTCAGCCACTGCAAAGCATCTCATTCTTTCACCTTCTACACCACCGCCTCAATAATAGTCTTTCCAGCTGCAATTATTTTACGGACTCCCGGCTGTTTTTTTTGATTGAAATTGAAACTAAGCATATACCCCGTATTTAAACAGTAGTCTTTAAGATATCCTGCCAGCTGATTCTCTCCACGGGAATTATATTCATTTCCCCGCCAGATTTTTACCTCAACAACAAATTGTTCTCCCCTGTAATCTATAATAATATCTGTCCTTCCCATACTTCGCGTATGTGCTTCAATATAATAATTGCCCACACCATTAATAATTGGACGCAGATAAAGAAGGAAATATCTCCGCCCTTCTTCCTCCACAAAGCTTTCTCTTCGATTTCCATAAAGCTCATGAAAATGCACCACAAATTTTTCCAGTACTCTTCTCATATTCAGATGACCGCCCGCAACAAACTGATTTTTATCCTGAAGCGATGCTTTGTAAATATCCGCTGAATGCCCTTCCTCTGCTGAAAGGAAATGATTATATAACAATGTGTCAAAAATACGATTTGCAGGTATAACCTTTCCGTTTTTATTTTTTACAAATCCGAACATAAGCGCAAGGCTGATTGGCTGGCTGGTTGGTGTATAGGTAATCTCTTTTCCCTGAAACAAAAGCTCTTCAAGCATATGATTTAGTTCCGGATAATCTGCCAGTTTCCCGATCAAAGAATCAAACAATGTATTATTTTCAGAAAGAAGCATGCGAAGAGCCTCAAGAAAACTATCCTTTGACCATGAACCTCCCTCTCTGCACACTTTTTCATCCATCAATTTACACAATTTGGATACCAGGTAAGGATAGCCTGAGGTATAACGGTAAAGAAGGCCTGCTATTTCTCCTGTATTCATATAGATATGGCGTTCCCCGTCATATTCCTTCAGCATGTTCTCAATACCGTCTTCTCCAAGCTCCATAGCAATATCAAAATCAGCTGCAATATTCCACGGACTGTTTACCTTATGCTCCTCATCAGAGCGAATCTTCCTTTTCAGATTTCTGATGTCATATACACCTGCAAGTATTACAGACTGGAATGAAGGAACCCCCTTTATATCCCTTTCCAGATAATAGCCGCGAAGCTGTGCAAGAAAATCCAGGAATACCTGATTATTAGAAGCACTGTCTATTTCATCAATCATAAGAACAACAGGTTTGGGAGAATATTCGCAGACACCAAGCAGATATTCAAATAGTGATAGCAGATCAAAACTTTTCTTTCTCTTGCTAAGTGTCTCCTTAATTTCCACAGTCCTTTCATCTATTCCTGATATTTCAGTCATCCCTATTCTTTTCATTTCCCTTAAAAGAATCTGTAGAAACGCAAGGGAAAATGTGTTCTCATCCTGAAAGGAGGCGCTGCCAAGTGCCTGAAAGTCCAGGCTAATTACAAAATAACCGCCAGCCAGATCCTTTGCCAGTGCGGCAAGAGTTGTTGTTTTCCCATACTGCCTTGCACGGTTTATGACAAAATAATCACCGGCATCAATCATTTCCCGTATCTGCTTAATCCGGCTTTCAAGACTCACCATATAGTGCTTTGACGGTACACATAATCCTGTCACATTAAAGCTTTTGCTCACTTTAATCATCTCCCCTTTCTCCCTGCAATCCCGATTTGTTTCTGGCTTCATTATACGCTATCCCGTTGAAAAAGTATAGCCGGATTTCGCAGCTGCTATTATAAATAATTTTTCCTGATTCCTTCCGCGAATGCCAGTATATCTTTCCTGATTTCCTCCGGCTCCAGAAGCTCGGCTCCGTCTCCGAAGGAAGCCACCCATCCCACAATGCTCTGTCTGTCAGTAAAATCAAAAGAAAACAGCAAAGTTCCGTCCTGCCTCTCGGTAAAGCTCTCAGGGCCGAATTCCTCCACCAACCGCCACTTATATTCCGGCTGAATAATTGCCTTTACGCAGTGGGCATAAGGAAATATTCTCTCTTGTGACAAATCCGGAACCGGGGCAGAACGTTTTTCAAAAGTATCTTCCCGTCTAAGTTCTGTCATCCGCCCCAGCTTAAAAAGCCGGAAATCCTTCCGGCTTTCGCACCATCCCCACACATACCAGCTTGACCACCGGAAAATCAGATCATAAGGCTCTATGATCCTCTTGGATTCCCCCTTCGGCGCAAAATAAGTAAAGGAAACCCTGTTTTCCGAAAGGATTGCACTGTGCAGAAGTTCAATTTTCGGAGAAAGGGTGTCCTTGTACCATGAAGACAGATCAATTAATATATGCGTATCTCCTGCAAGCAGGCCAGATGATCCTGCGGACAGCTTCTCCATCAGCAGGGCGTAGCGGTTCGTCCCGCTGATGCTGTCCAGGCTCCTTAACCCTGCAAGGATTGCCTGCATATCTGATGTGGACAGAAGGGTCCGGTCTATCTTATATCCGTCCATAATCGAAATACCGCCTCCGCGCCCCGGCTCTGTCACCAGTGGAATCCCCGCCATACATAATGTCTCAATATCCCGGTTAATGGTACGCCTGGAAACCTCGAATTTTTCTGCAAGAAATGGCGCTGTCACCTTTTCCTGCTGCAGAAGAACTGATAGAATACCAATCATCCGGTCAAGCTTCATTTTCCATATCCTCCTAATGGAATTTTACTTTCACAGGGCACTGCAGTCTGGCATTTTCCACAGCCAAGGCGGGGTGCATACTGGTCTTCTTAATCGTAAAAGCGATTCCATAAAGCAGTCCGATAGACTGCTTGTACGCACCGCCCTCCTCATTCGGGTTTCCTTTCCCGCGGACAGCAATAAAATTCATAGGCGGGACTCTGATTAGTTCCGGTGTGTTCCCTGGCATATAAAATTCCCTGTATTCCTTTTTGTAATCAAATGCCATCCCGTTCCTCCTTTAATCCCACGTAAATGTGAATTTCTGCATGCTCCATCCCGTCATCCTGGTATTCCTCAAAATCATACCGAAAGCTCCGGGGAAGATCCATTCTCCAGATCTCCTGCCATGCAGCTGCAACTGCCTGTACCATATCGCCGTGAATGACAAATTTTGCATAACGGCCTGCAGGAATCCGGCAGACATGATATCTCTCTTCTTTCGGTACACTGCCTGTCTCACAGGCGACAACCACCGTATAATCCGCCCTCTCATCCCCGGCATAATCTGTATAAATCCCCAGAGCCTTTTCATTTGCCTTATCAGGAATGGAGGCATATACGCCTTCGTTATAGAATTGGTTCCACAATCCGCCAATCACATTTCCCATATCCGGAGACAGATTGTTTGTCCGGGCTGACAGCCCCACGGCAATTTTCTCTTCCAGCGTTACAATTTCATAATTCATAAATAAGACCATCCTTTCTTTTGCAACATGTTGGCCTCATTATAGCAGGAAGAACGTGACATCTGTATGTCATGTTTATAAATGTTTCAGCCTGAATTTTCCTACCAGATTCTTCATAAGCTGTGACTGGCTGGACAATTCCTCACTTGCAGCCGCGCTTTCCTGTGCCGTCGCCGAATTGGTCTGGACAACGCTGGAGATCTGGTCAATCCCCATCGTAATCTGGGAAGCCGCGGACGCCTGATTACTGCTAGCCTCTGAAATCTGACTGATAATACCAGTCATCTCGCTGACTCCGTCTACAGCCTGGAGCAGGGACTGTGCGGTCTCATCCGCAATCCGGGTTCCGCCCTCTACTGCTTTCAGAGAATTCTCTATCAGGGCAGAAGTGCTCTTGGACGCCTCTGCGCTTTTACTTGCCAGGTTGCGGACTTCATCGGCCACGACCGCGAAGCCTTTTCCAGCCTCTCCCGCCCGCGCAGCCTCCACAGCCGCATTAAGAGCCAGAATATTCGTCTGGAATGCAATGTCCTCAATCGTTTTGATGATCTTCCCTATCTCATTGGAACTGCTGCTGATCTCGTTCATGGCCTGTATCATTTGCTGCATCTTTTCATTACTTGTATTCATCTCAGCGCTGACTGTGCCTGCCATCGTGTTTGCCTGCTGTGCATTCTCTGCATTCTGCTTAATCTTTTCAGAAATCTCGTTAATTGTGGCAGCAAGCTCCTCCACTGAGCTGGCCTGTTCGGTGGCGCCCTGGGAAAGAGCCTGTGCGCCGCTTGATACATGATCGGAGCTGTTTGCAACCTGTGCGGAACTGTTACTGATCTGAAGCAGCGTTTCATTAAGCTTTCCCGCAATGGTACGGAACGAAATCAGCAAAGGCTGGAAACCTCCTGTATACTCATCCTCGCAGACAGAATCTACCGTAAAATCCCCGGAAGCCATTCTGGCAAGGAATTTATTTTCATCATCAATAATAACCTGAAGCTTTCTGACCAGCCTGCGCATCTGGTCGGAAAGAACGCCCAGCTCATCCTTTGAGGTATAGGAAATCTCAATATCCAGATCTCCCTCTGCCATCTTTATGGCTGCATTCTCAATCTCGGATATAGGCATCTTAATCAGACGTATGATCACGAAAGAGAAAAAAACGCCGATCAGAATAATTCCAAGAATAATTGCTCCCAGAATAATCGTTGCCTTCTGGTAAAGAGAAGCGCTTTCAGCAGTCTCCCTGGTGCTGCCCTCCGTGTTATATGTAATGATCTCATCAAATGCACGATTTAAGGAGTTATAGAGTTCTACACACTCACCCTCCAGAATCCCGCGGGCTTCCTCTGCCTTTCCCTGCTTTGCCAGGGAAACCAGCTTCTCATCTGCCTGCCGGTACTTTGCCCAGATCTCCATGGCATCATCATAAAAACCCTTTTCCTCCGCATCAATCAGGCTCTCATATTTCGTCAGAAGCCTGTCCATCTCACTTTTCTCTTTCTCAATATACTGAAGACTGGACTTGGCAACCTCGTCAGAAACAGCTGTGAGATATCCAAGCTCATTGAGGCGGACATTGGACAGCGTAGCGGACATGTCTCTGCCAGTATCTACACTGGGAAGCCAGCTTGTTGATATATCGTCTGTCTTTTCATTTAACCTTCCCATTAAAAGAAATGACATTCCCCCGATCATGAGCATGCCAGCCAGCGCAACACCTATAAGAATGTAGAGTTTTAATCTGATTCTTAAATTCCGTATGAAGTTTATCATATCCCTGATCTCCTTTTATTCAAATACGATATTTATAATGTCAGGGTCAAAATACCTTTTAACCCTAACATAATAATATCGGCATTTCTTAAATACTTGATAAGTATTTAAAGAAAGACAAAGGAAAAATGATAGCTTTTATCCCATGATCCGTAGTCTATTATTTTTCACTTAATCCTTCTCATAGCCATTCCTTTTATAAAGTACAAGAAATACAAGAATACTGATGATCAGCTCACCAAAAAGCACTGCTGCATCCACGGACGTCATCACATATTTTTCCCCGTTCGCAAGGCACTCCGTCATCCCTGTCATAACTCCGGTAAAAAGAAATCCCGAAATCTTATGAAGCCCCTCTGACAGATTTCCAAACACAGGAACCAGCATAAAAATCATCATAAAAGGAGTGACAATCAGACTTGCATTCATCTGATCCTTCGCACAGATTCCTACAATCATCCCAAGCACGCAGCTTGTAAGAGAAGCTGTAACACTCACAAGGAAAAAGGGAAGTGCAGGTATCATTTCAAAAGGAATCCCGATGATAAGAAGTACAATATAATTTACCGCCATCAGCATGAGAAATGGAAATATAATAGTCCCAATAAAGTACTGCACCCCGGTAACAGAGGATGTCATGAGAACCCGCAGTGTATGCTTTTCCTTCTCCTCTGCAATGGTGGTTCCTACCATAACAAAGCCTTCGCAGCAGATATTCATGGAGAGCCCCAGATTCAGAAGGAACCCGGTAAGGTAAGGCGCAAGCCCGCCGCCTGACTTACTCCCATAAAGAATCTTACATCCCTCCACCATGGCAATCACCATAACCGGTCCCATCATAATCATTGTATTCCTGCTGATGCAGAGCCATTTAATCTGGGCTACTGCTGCTAATTTGTGCATATTTTTCATAACAAAAAGCTCCCTTCTGAGTTATTAAATATTTAAGTCCTTTCCCGTCACCTCAAGAAATACCGTTTCAAGCGTCGGCTCACAAGAATGGATGCATGCAATCTGATCCTTCTCCATCCATCTGGCAATCCTGCCGATATTTTCCGAGTTCTGCTCAAGCACAAGATCCTTATTGCTGTTAAGCAGTACATGATATTTTTTAATCTGGTTATATTTCAGGCAGATTTCCTGGGGCGGGCCAAATTCCACAATCTCCCCCTCATGCAGAAGCGCAACTTTGTCGCAAAGCTTTGCAGCCTCTTCCATGTTGTGAGTTGTAAGAAAAATCGCCATTCCTTCTTCCTTAAGATCCAGAAGCATCCTGTGGATCGCTACGGCTGTAGACGGATCAAGCCCGCTGGTAGGCTCATCCAGAAACAGAACTCTCGGCTTATGAAGAACTGCCCTTGCAAGAACAAGCCTCTGGGTCTGCCCTTTTGAAAGCTTCCCCGCCGGTTTTTTTATATGCTCTGCAAGACCCACCTGGCTGATTACCTGCTCCACTCTCCCGCGTGGCACCTTCCATATCCTGGCAAACAGATAAAGATTCTGCCATACCGTCATTTTTTCATAAATTCCGCTGTTGTCTGAAACCACCCCTATTTTTTCATAGATGGAAGCGTCAATATTTGCCGAATCCGTTCCCAGAAGCTTTGCCTCACCTGTGGTCTGCCTGAGCTGTCCCGTAATAATCTTGATTGTCGTCGTCTTTCCAGAGCCCGACGGCCCTAAGAAGCCCAGTATTTCGCCCTTGGAAAGTGTCATACTGATGTCCCTTAGTGCAAGTTCTGTCTTAAATCGTTTGGAGATGTGCGACAGAGAAAGTAATACATTCTGTTCCATACAATAACCCTCTTTCTATTTTTCTTGTGCATTAGCATTAGCACATTACTGAAATCCTAACACATCCCTTCATCTATACACAAAAATATGCCTGAAAAGGATACCCCGCTGCCTGAACCAGTCAGGCAGCGGGGTATCCTTTCCCTATCTGCTATTGTACTTCTAACCTGTAATCCCTGTCGAAATACAAGCGGCGTCTCATCTCAGATTCTCTCCAGAAGCTGTCCCTTCATATTCTTTGAAAACAGACATCTCTCTCCATTTTTCATTCTTATCTCGCGTCCCTTAAGGTCCAGTTCTGCAATCTGTTCCACATTCACCAGATATGCCCTGTGGGTTCTGAGAAACCTGCTTCCAAGCTGTCCCTCCAGTTCTCTTAGGCTCCCGATAAAATCAAACCAGTCATTTGTTCCATGGAGCGCAATCCTGTGGGTGCCTGGGGCGGCCTCGAAAAACATGATCTCATCTACCGGGACATGCTTTACCACATCCATCACCTTCACAGAAAAGAATTCCCTGTGTTCCCCCTGTTCCGCCTGCATCCGCTCCGTAATTACAGAAAGGCTGTGTCTGAGCCCCTCTTTCATTGTCTCCATACTTTCCTTCACAATATAATCCAGGGCCTCCAGATGATACCGGAAGGTCTCGAAGGCCAGATTTTTATATGCAGTCACATAGATAATAAACCCTCTGGGGTCATATTTCCTGATTTGCTGTCCGAGTGAAAACCCGTCCATAGATTCTCCTTTAAGCTCCACATCCAGAAAATAAATCCCCCTTCCGGAAGCATCCTTCACTGCATCAAGGATCTTCTCCGGGCATCCGCTGCATACGGCAATCTTCATATCATATCCTTCAATCAGAATCTGCTTTTCCAGATATTCCATCTGAATCCTGCGGATTTCCTCCTCATCTTCACAAATGTACACTGGAAGCATATGTTATTCCCCCTTACTCTGCATTCCGTTTTCTGATCTTAAGCTCCTGAATGAAGTATCCATCCTTCACCGCTGTAACCGGGAGAACATTTTCATAAAGATCCACGGTCTTCTTGTAGCTTGCAAGCCCGGTTCCGCGGTCCGTTCCCCTCGTGGAATAGCCCTGCTTCCAGATCTCAGGCACATCCACCTTATGATACAGCAGATTCTTCACCCGGAATGTCGTACAGTCCTCCTGGCTGCTGATCATAATATATACCCGTGCATCCTCTCTTCCCCGCACCTCATCCATCGCGTTATCAATCAGGATGCCTAAACATCTGCACAGATCGGTCGTCTTAAATTCTGCCCCGTAAAACGGATGCATGACCTCCAGTTCACAGGCTGTCTGGTCCTTTTGCATTTCCGAAAGCTTTGTAAGGAGAAGTCCTTTTATCTCGGACATATAGACATTGCCAAGCTGTGACATCTGCCGGAGCTGTCCGCCAATCTGGCTGTCAAAGTCTTCTGTCATTTCCCGGATAAACTCCAACGCTTCTGTAAGATCTCCTTCCTTTGCTTTCAGATACATCCCTGACATCATATTTTTGTAATCATGCCGGAAACGCCTCATCTCCTCCTGCATTCCTTCCAGAGTATGGATATAAGCATTCTGCTGTTTAAGAATCAGCTGCTGTGCATCGAACTCCTTTCGCTGCTGTTCTTCAAGACCCATATAATTAAAAAGAGCCAGCATAACGAACATTATGAGAAACACAAAGATTAAGCTGCCATTGCGGCTCATTCCCCAGCCCATAAGAAACTCAGCCCCTCCGATATATAGAAGCGGATAAGTACTTAAGCAGATCAGGCCAAAGCCCCAGGAGCTCTTGTGTTCCATCCATTGACAGTACACCTTTCCGATTTTCATCTTATATAGAAAAAATAAAAACAGGAGAAATAAAGCAGGAGACATCAGCGTATTTCCAAATAAATACAGCATACGTTCATTTGGAATACTTAAATCCAAAGGTCTGTCTGAAAGAAGTGAAAAGCATACGGCACCCGAAAACTCTTTTGCGATTCCGCTGAATATAACAATCCCCTAGCATGTCTGGAAAGCTTCCCCAAAGAGCATACTGATACAGGCCGCATTCCCTAAAAGCACCATATAAGATGCCGCTATATTGACGGCAGTAAGCCTGAGAAGATGGCCTTTATAAAGGAATGCCATGAGAAATGCTAACGTTACAACATAGACCAACGGCAAAAACACTTTACAAAATGCATACTTCCTCCTGCTGCCGCGGGGCATATTCTTTAAAATTACTATGCCGACACAGACATCCGAAGCAAGCCCGAAAAGACCTGTAAAAATATCATATCCGAAGATCTCCAGAAAGCTCATAGACTTCTTCTCCCTTATGGTTTACCCTTGCAAACGGACAGCGTTTTCCAATGCATTGATTATTTTGCGCAGAATGGCTGCACACAATCACCGGCTTTTCCATCTCAACGCAAAAATATTCCTTTACAAAATCAATAGCCGAAAGAATAGACAAGTACGAATCCCTTTTACAGCAGCGGGGGCCTCCAACTGCCCCGATCTCTCCCAAAGCCTTTGAAGTCATCAAATGGGAAAGCCTGAAAGGTTCTATAGCCAGTGGGGTAGATTTCGTAATAATCGACACAAACATACCTGCGCTGATGCCGGCTCCACAGGCGCCCCAAAAGCCACATGTTCCTCCGGGTACACTTTTTCCCCTGTCCATCATTTCAGCCAGCGATGGCTGCAGTTCAATATTCCCGCCGGCATTTTTATATGCTGTCAGCAAAGCCGAACCAACCATTACATGATGTTCTGGCCCATGCATATGGCAGAATGGCTGTTCCATCATCTTCTCTAAGATCCGGACCGGATTCTTTGAATCCTCTTGCAGGCAGATCCTGGTAATGACATCCATGCCTGCAGTATGGCACTCATTACACACATAATGCCCTTTTACACATCTGGTTTTGCTGTTTTCCTTTTTATGACATATGGCACACTCCATAACCTCATTCGCTTTCAGATATTCAAGCGGAGCTTTACATATCAAACATTCTTCCTTCATAAATGCACACTTCTTCCTTTATTCTGTATTGTCCACACATACTCTCATTTCACTATCCGTCCAGATTCCATAACTTTGCAGCTTTTTAAGGACTGTACAATCCTCTGCACTTACTTTAAGCCCGGATATTTCCCCAGAGTGCCGCCACATCTGACGTCATCTGGCTGATCTTCCTGTAATTTTCCAGCTGTGACTGCTTCCGGCCTCTTTCCACAGTCTCTGCCCTGTAGTTATAAGCCTCTGCCTCCATTCTCCCTTCAAAGTCTATCTCATTCTTGTTCATTGCCTCCAGCTTCGCGATCTCCTCACGGACTTTGTCAAAAAGGTTCCTTGCTTCGTCCACAAGGCGGTTTACAAGCCTCTCAAAAGCGATCCACCCTTTATTCTCCTCTTTATAAGCTTCGTACGCCTCTTTTTCTGCTTCCTCTCTTTTGACCGCTGCTTCCTCTTTTACGTACCACTTTGCCACATCCTGTGTAAACTGGTCAAGAGATTTGTCTAGATAACGGATCTCTTCTTCCTTTGTAAGCCTGCGGTAATGCACCGTCTGCCCGTCTATCTCAAGCGTGGTCCCATCAAAATCCTCCCCGGCACGGTCATCCTGTATCCAGACCTCCCTGGTGCCTTCCTCGTACCCTCTTGTAATGTGCTGCCGTACAGAGGTATACGCTTTTGCAAGCGCTTCCATATACTGATTCCAGTCCCGGCTGTCCTTACCCTCCATCTCATGCAGAAACTGGGCGTTTAAATCAAGACAGAGATTCTGGCTCACCCCGTTCTCATCCACTGTATCAATATTCAGCCTGATATAATCAGCATATAACTGATCCGACGGCGTAAGCACTCCGTGGGTAATCTGAGTCAGACTTTTTTCTGTCCCTGTATCAGAGTCTGTTCTGTTCTCCATCTCCGAAAGCTGCTCCCTGATATAATCCACGCCTTCCTGGGACACGGTGATCCGGTCCTTTACATCAGCGCGATGCTCCTCTATAAACTGGTCGGCAAATTCTGTAATCTTTCTATTATCCTGTACTGCTTTCATCTGTACCGCATTTCGAATATTAGTCTTTTCTGTAAAAAATGAATCATTTCCGTATATTTTCATATCCTGTCTTCACCTGCCCTTTTGTCCTTTAAATGATTATCGGATGCTTTTGTGTAAATCATAATGTCTTACCAAAAAAACGGTTCCGTCAATATCTGTAAATCATCCTGCTTTCTGCCTCTTCTCTTGTAAGCTCGCCATAATTGCACCTTGCCATGAGCTGCACATCATGGTCGTTCAGTTTATAAAAACGCAGAATCACCAGCGAGGCTGCCGCTCCCGCCGCGGGGACAATACAGCCTGTATTCCAGAGTACATCTGCAAAGCCCTCTGCCTGTACCGCATCCTCTCCTTCGATAAATCCAGTCATTCCCAAAATAAAGGCTCCCAGTGCGGTCATGAGCGCTGACTGAAGCTTTGCAAAAAATGTCTGCGCGGCAAAGGTGATTCCGGGGCAGCTTTTCCCAGTCATATAGCATCCATATTCAGCACAATCCGGAGTAAACATGAACATCAGCACACTTGTAAAACCGGAAGGCACTGACGCAGCAAAGGTCAGGATCAGATAAACGGTCAGATTTTCAAATCCTGCCGCCCACCGGATCATATTCAGAATAAGGGCGGCAGATGCTGTCGTATAGTACAGCCTGAATTTATCAATCCGGCGGCTGAGCGCAGGAATGAACAGTCCGGCAGCAACAGTGGGGATAACCCCCATGATTCCTGTAATGGACATAATGGATTCATCCTGCAGGCAGAATCTTGCAATATAAAGCCTCCAGGGAGAGGCGATATTCAGCGAGCCGCTGATCAGCAGCGCTGTATAATAGATGAACAGAAAACGGTTATGCATCAGATATTGAAGCACTTCCCCCAGACTTACTTCCTGCTCCTCCTTTGCCGGCGTCATTCGTTCCTTTGCGGTAAGACAGATTGGGATCATGGTAACAGCAGCTGCTGCAGCCAGGATAAAAACTGTTGCTGTCCATCCGCCGATAGATTCACGGAAGGAGGGGATAATGACCATGACGATTGTGGACGCCAGCGTGGCCGATACCCGGCCGATTACATTCAGAGAAGTCCTCTCATTCTGATTGTCCGTCATAGTCATGACCAGTCCGAAGATCGGAACATCATTCATAGTATAGCCCACAGACCAGAGCAGATAGGCTGCCACCGCCCAGGCAGTCTTTGCTGCTCTTCCCATATTTTCAGGAATCGCAAACAACAGCATGGTTGCTGCCAGGACAATCGGAATTGAAATCTTAATCCATGGGACAAACTTTCCCTTCTTAAAATGAACCTTATCAACAAGACCGCCGAAAAAGGGGTCATTTACTGCATCCCACACCTTTACAGTCAGTGCGATGCCGGCAACTGCAAACGCTGGTATCCCCACATCTGTAAAATAGACATTGATATACATATAAATTAGTGCATAGATCAGATTCTGTCCTATAAAATACAGGGAATAGCTGATACGCTCTGCAGCTGTCGTTTTATATTCTGTCTTTTTTCGCTTTATCTTTTCCTCTTTCATTTTTTATTGCATATCCCTGTCATCAAACGGATCTCCGCACTCCGGGCAGAATTTCGGAGGATTCGCCGGATCCTCCGGCGTCCATCCGCATTTATCACATCTGTACTGTAATGCACCTTTTGGCTTTGCCTTTCCGCATTCCGTACAGAATTTTCCTTTGTTTACAGTTCCACAGGAGCAGACCCAGCCCTCTGGATCCGCAGGTCTTCGTGCACCGCACTGGGCGCAGAACTTCCCGGTATTTCCTGCCGCGCCGCAGGTACAGGTCCATCCTGCAGGTTTTTCAGAGCCCACCGCCCGGGCATCCTGCCCTTGCATGCCCTGCTTCTGGGTATTCTGCCCCATTGCGTAGAGATTCTGGATACTGACTCCGCCTGCCTGCTGGGCCATTCCCATGCCCATGAATCCGCTCATGGCTCCGTGCTGGTTGCCTGCCGCCTGGCGCATTGCATCGGCCTGGGCTCCCACCAGTGTGGCAGCAGCCATATTCGGGTCACGCATTACTGCGGACTTCTGGAGCTGTTTGATCATATCCTCGTCCTCCTTTGAGGCTGATACGCTGTTCATTCCAAAGGAATATACAAGAATCCCCCGAAGTTCGGTCCACTTTTTTGAAAGGACCTCATTCAGCGCGTCAGAGATCTCCATGGTGTGTCCCGGAAGGGCACTGTAGCGGATCCCCTGCTCAGAGAGCTTTGCAAATGCCGGCTGGAGTGCGGTCAGAAGCTCGGATTTCAGCATAGAGTCAATCTGATCCCTTGTATATACATTGCTGACATTTCCGCAGACATTGGCATAAAACGCCATAGGATTGACAATCCGGTAGGAATACTCGCCATTGCAGCGAATGGAAATGTCAACGTCCAGACCGATATTCCTGTCCACAATCCGAAATGGAACCGGATTCGGGGTACCGTACTTATTTCCCGGGATTTCCTTAATGTTCACATAGTAAATGCGCTGATCCCTTCCAGCTCCCCCTCCGAATTGGAAACGCTCCCATGCATCTCTTGCAATTCCCCTAAGTCCGTCCAAAAAGGAACCACCGAATATAGACGGACTGGTTTTGCTGTCATAAGTATACGCCCCCGGCTCTGCACATGCATCAATTACCCTGCCGCCCTCCACGATGATCATACACTGGCCGTCAGCCACGGCAATATGTGATCCGTCCGTAATCACATTGTCCTCTCCTCTCCGGTTGGCAGAACGCCCGGAGGTATGCTTCTCACCTCTGGTTGCCAGTATATCCGCCTCCAGCGCATCACAGTAAAAGTATTCCTTCCACTGATCTGCCATTGCACCGCTCATTGCACCGAATGCTGCTTTGATTAATCCCATTCTGATTTTCCTCCATCTTTTTTATTTATTTCATCTAGAATCTGCTGTAACTGTCCGCAGGTCTGCACAAAAGTGTATCCCAATGCCATCTAAAATTTTCCGCTTGTACCGGAGCTGTCTGAATGCATCCCGCCGCTGCTGCCTCCGGAAGAGCTGTCATTAGAGATCTTCCGTTTGGTAACTGTATGATACAGGAACTGATCTGACCGGTTCTGGAGACGGAAGCTTCCTTCCTTCAGGTATTCCATTGCCCCTCCCTGGCGTACCCTGGTATTCATACTCTTTTTCCACGACATAACAATAACCAGGGAGATGCATAAGGAAAGCAAAAAGGATACTCCGATCACGAGGGGAATCCGGTATCCCTCCCCATACCGGTGTTTCTCGGTATAAGGCTTTCCCTCTTCTGCTGCCGTGAGATAATCGTCTGCAAGAGATACATATTTTGAAAATGCCTCATAAAACTCTTCGTCAGACAGGTCATCAAGGATCAGCTCTCCGATCCGTTCTCTTCCATATGTCGTAAATGCTTCCTGTGCAGCTCCGAAGCCTACCAGACCCCAGTCCCGCTCTGACATACTGATGGCAAGCATAATGCCGCTTCCGCCAAAATTCTCTCCAAGACGGTTGTTCTCAAACAGCTCTCTCTGCCAGTCCTTAATATCAAAGCCGCCGAACTCTCTTGTTGTCACTATGTATACTCCGGTATTGTACCTGTCCGAGAGGTCCAGACACTCCTGCTCCAGAGCCTCCTCTTCACCCGTTGTCAGAAGTCCGGCGTCATCCTGTACCATCCCGGAAAACATCAGGCTCTCAGAAGAAGCCTGCACAGAAAAACCGCATACTCCCTGATGCAGAATGACTCCGGCCAGAAGGGAGGCAAGGAAAAGAAACATCTGTCTGGTTTTTTTTGCCTTCTTTATTCTGCCCATCACAACACACCCCCAAATAACAGAATACCGGCAACAGAACACAAAATAGTTCCGATTGCTGTAAATCCACAAAGATAACGCCAGAAAGCTCCTTTGTCTACCGGAAGCTCTCCCACCATCTTGCCGGTCTGTCCATTAATCGCAAACTGATATCTCTTTTTATTGTAAACGGTCTCAAACATCCATACCGGAAGCAGGGTATAGTGTACTTTTCCATGATCAGAAGAAAGATTCCTGCGGCTGACCGTTACCGTATCATATCCCTGTACAGTGCCAAGGAGCACATGCTCTGCACTCTTATAGAGACGCTCCTTCGCCCGCCTTTGTGCCGTCCCTGCATCCACATCATACCTGTCCGTCTCATATCCCGCAAGATACGCCTGTTTAAAATCTGTCAGGGCACTGTAATCAAAGGGCTCGATGGATTCTGTCGTATCATCGTCCATCTCGGCGCTCCCGTCTACAGGCACATGGTAAAATTCCATTGTTCCGGCCCGGTTTACCATATAATAGGAGGTGTCGGTATACTCATAATCACCGTCGCTCCACATCCTTACCCTGGTTGCATGAAAGCTCATATCTGCATGTGCCCTGCAGTCAAACAGCCAGTAGGGCACATAATAGCCCTTCAGATTCTTCAGATAGCTTTTATTGCGGAAATTCTTTGGCAGCAGGCGTCTGCCCTGGCAGAAGTTCTCTAACATCTGTCTTGCCCTGTCTCCCTCAATCTGGAAGGGGATGATAGCCTCGGGTTCATACTTTCCGGATGCAGTCTCCCTAATCACTACTACATTGTCACAATAAGGGCAAGTTGTACTTACCGTATTTTCATCCGCCTCAATCCTGGCTCCACAGGACGGACAGATGTAAAGTCCATCCTCCGTTTTCCTGGCGCCCCTGGTTTCACCCTGATATTCCCAACTTAGATCCTGCTCTTTCCCAGGCTCTTTGTCCTGCTCATACTGCCGGAGTGTTTCCAGTTCATACTGGTTGCCGCAGCTTTCGCAGGACAGCTTCTGTGTCTCTGGAGAAAACTGAAGCGCTGCCCCGCAGCAAGGGCACTTATATTGTACAAAATCCATGTTTCCCTCCTACTATTTTCTAAATGCGGGAGTATCGCAAAAGCCGCAGCCGAAAAGCGGCATGCTTCCTTATGCGGCTGTACGCATCATGTTATGCTGTACGGCAGATTTATCTGGCGCGCAGTATAACCGCTGTCTGATGCCTTCGTTTTCAAAGGAAAAGCTCCCGAAATCAGCATACAGTTTCTTATATGAAACAGTATAACTGATTCCAGGAGCCAAAACAATGCCTTTTTCGTTTAACTTTGTATCATATATTTTTCTTCATACATATGGAATCTGTCATCGAACGCCGTACTGTCATCCTTATACCTTTTCAGGGTCTTGTGGATATTCAGGGTATGGTGGGCTGTGTCAATAATGCAGCCTGCAATATTGGAACAATGATCAGAGGTACGCTCCAGATTTGTTAAAAGATCAGACCATACAAACCCGGCTTCAATGCTGCAGCTTCCTTTCCTCATCCGGTAAATATGGCGTGTACGCATCTCTTCCTTCAGATGATCAATCACCTGCTCCAGGGGCTCAATCCCATAAGCTGCATCCACATCGCGTCTCTCAAATGCGTCCAGTGACAGTGACAGCGCCTCCTCTACTGCGGATGCAAGCACATGAAATTCCTTCAGGGCATCCTCTGTCAGTGTAAAACTCTTCTCGCGCAGCTCTTCTGAGGATTCCAGTATATTGAGGGCATGGTCTGCAATGCGCTCGTAGTCTCCTATAATCTTTAGAAGTACTGTGACTTCTTCGCTGTCTGCCTCACTCAGCGTCTGGGAGCTCAGTCTGATCAGATAGGTACCAAGAATATCCTCATAACGGTCAGTTCTGGCTTCCCCTCTCCGGATTCTCTCAGCAAGCTTCGGAGTATAATCAGAAAAGGAACGGATACTGTCTGCCAGGCAGCATACCGCCGCCTGCGCCATCTCAACCGCCACATTCCGGCATTGTTCCAGTGCAAGAGCCGGGGCGGCAAAGAGACGCTCATCCAGTTTCACCTTTTGCTCTGGCTCATCCGCGTCATGGATCACTGTCATTGCAAGTTTTTCCAGCAAGGGAGCCAGAGGCATCAGAATCACCACGCATGCCACATTGAAAATCGTATGGATAACTGCAATATCAAACCGACTTACAGAAGCATTCAGAAAATCCGGATGGAATACGGCCCGTAAAACCATATACGCAGACAGCAGAACCAGCGACCCTGCCACATTAAAGCTCAGATGAACGAATGCAGCTCTTTTTGCATTCTTGCTCGCTCCGGTCGAAGAGAGAAGTGCTGTCACACAGGTCCCGATATTCTGCCCCATAATAATAGGAATCGAAGCCCCGCAGGACACCTGTCCGGTAGCGGCAAGAACCTGCAAAATGCCCACAGAAGCCGAACTGGACTGAATCACTGCTGTCAGAAACGCTCCGGCAAGAACACCTAAAAGCGGATTTTTAAATAAAAGGAACAGTTCCCGGAACTCCGGCACATCCGCCAGTCCCGAAACCGCCGAGGACATGGTCTCCATGCCGAACATCAAAGTAGAAAATCCCAGCAGGATCATTCCCGTGTCTTTCCTTTTCGAAGAACTGCAGAACATAAAAAAAATAATTCCGATAAACGCCAGCACCGGCGTGAAAGAAGCTGGCTTTAACAGCCGGATCCATACATTACTGCTGTCAAGGCCGCTTAAGGACAGGATCCAGCTCGTCACGGTTGTCCCGACATTCGCCCCCATGATTACATGGATTGCCTGCTTCAGAGTCATTAGACCCGAATTCACAAACCCCACCACCATGACCGTTGTGGCAGATGAGCTCTGAATCACCGCTGTCACGCCGCATCCGGTCAGAAATCCCATCAGGCGGCTGGAGGTCATCCTTTCCAGCGTCGTCTTCAGACGGTTCCCCGCCCTCCTTTCCAGTGCCTGCCCCATAACATTCATTCCAAACAGAAAAAGGGATAATCCGCCAATCATTGTAAGTACATGAAAAATATCCACATCAAAAACCTCCGTTCCATTCCTTGATTCTTATGTTATGTATATCATACAAATCAAATATCAAATCTGAAATCGGAGTATTGTAAAATCTATGTAAAATATATGAAACAATTCAGATACCATTACTGTTACAAATCTATCTACTGGAAGTATTGCCCGGTTATGTCTAAACCATTCATGCAGGATTTTGCAAGTACACCGTCAAAAAGCGCTTTTGGGAAAGCTCACTTCTATCCTTGTTCCCTTCCCTGGTTCACTGTCTATGCGGATATCGGCATTATGAAGCCTTGCCGAATGTTTCACAATAGATAGTCCCAGCCCTGTGCCGCCCGCCTTTTTGGAATGGCTCTTATCAACCCGGTAAAACCGTTCAAAAATCCGGCCCTGTTCAGACTCCTCAATCCCGATGCCCGTATCAAGGACAGACAGGAGTACTTCTTTGTCTCCTGGTTTTATACATACCTCAACTTTTCCGCCTGGCTGATTATATTTCACAGCATTGTCACAGAGATTATAAAGGATTCCTCCAAGAAGCGCCGGAATCCCGTCTACAACCGCCGTACTTCCGTCAAGACTCAGGGAAATCCCGGCAGCCTCTGCCGCCGGCGCCAGTCTTCTGAGCGTCTCCTCTGCCAGTTTATACAGATCAGTCTCCATTCTATGCATATCACCAGTTCCTTCATCAAGGTGCGACAGATGAATCAGATCCTCCACAAGAGCGGTCAACCTCTTTGATTCAAAGTAAATCTGCTCTGAAAACTGGGGCACGTCAGCATTTTTTACCATTCCGGCAGAAAGGATCTCGGCATATCCGGAAATACTCTGAAGCGGTGTTTTCAGCTCATGGGAAACATTTGCCGTAAACTCACGGCGTATCTGTTCAGCCTCTTCAAGTTCAGCCCTTCTCTGCTTTAGCTCTGCCTCCTGTCTTTGCAGTCTTCTCTGCTGACTTTCAATCCTTTCCAGAAGAGGGATGATCTCTTCATATTCCGCCGGAGCTTCTGGTTTATCAAGATTCAGCGTATTAAGAGGATGCACGATCCACTTCGAAAGCTGAAAGGCAAGGAACAGGGAAATTCCGGCCGCTGCCGCCCCTGTAAGCAGAATCGGCTGCAGCATTTCCAAAAGAAGCGACCACCAGGTATACTGTGAACCCGAGAGGCGAAGGACAGTTCCGTCTGTAAGGCGCACTGCCGCATAGAGCTGACGCTCCATCAGTGTAGCGGAATACCGTTTGTCTTCGCCTGTCCCAGACCTCAGCGCATCTATAATCTCCCTTCGCTGCAGATGGTTTTCCATTCCGCCAGAGCTTGCTTTGTTATCAAACAGAACATTTCCCTCCTGATCAATCCAGGTTACACGGCAGTCATTGTCATCCAGTCTGTTCAGGTAGTCTTCTCCCTTTAGCTCCACGCCCCGGGCCGCGAGTTCTGCCTGGATGTGAAGCTGCTGCATCTGAACATCTGAAAAATAGTTATAAAGAACACCCATAATCAGTGCGATGGAAATAAAAAATACGATGACTGCCGCAGCAAAGATTGAGGAAAAGATCTTCTTTGTCATACCTGCTTCTCCATCTTATAGCCCACTCCGCGGATTGTTTTTATGTATCTTCCGCAATCTCCAAGCTTTGTCCTGAGAGTTCCTACATGAACGTCAACTGTACGGCTTTCCCCGGTGAAATCATCTCCCCACACACTGGACATAAGCTGCTCACGGGTGAAAACCAGTCCAGGACTCTCCATCATGATCTTTAAGAGTTCATATTCCTTTAATGTCAGGGCAATATGCTCCCCTTCTGCAGTAACCATATGCTCTCCAGGACTAAGCACAATCTTTCCAAGATGCAGAATTCCAGGCTTACACTTCTTGTCAGATGACCGCCTCAGAACCGCCTTCACCCGTGATACCATCTCCATCATCCCAAATGGCTTTGCAAGATAATCATCCGCTCCGAGATCAAGCCCGATCACTTTGTCATATTCCGTTCCTTTTGCCGAGGCAAATATAACAGGAATCCCGGCAGTCTCCCTGTTCTTTTTGAATTTCTTAAGGATCATGATTCCATCCTCGTCCGGAAGCATAATATCCAGAAGAACCAGCTCCGGAGTGCAGTCCTTTAGTGCCTCCCAGAATGCAGAGGCACAAGCAAAGCCCGAAGCATCGAAGCCGGAGGCCTTCAGTGTGTAGACAATCAGATTCCGTATGCTGTCATCATCTTCAATACAGTAAATCATATTCTTATCCCTCTTATCCGGTCTGTGTTTAGACATTCTGCCGTGCAGCTGTCAGTGCCCATGATGCCCCTTTCTTTGGCGCAGAGGCGTATTATCCTCACCCCTATTGCGGCAGTTTTCATTCTGATCAGATCCGTCTGTGCCGGTTTTTATGGGATTTTCCTTTATCACATCGTCTGTACCGGCGTCGTCTGTCACGTCATCCGCCCCCAATTTCCTGAGACGGATGAGGATCTCTGCCATACTCATGTTTTTGCAGTCCTCCATTGTAATTGAGCTGTCATACCGAAGAAGTTTTAGACAGGCATTATATTTTCCAAGTGACAGTCCCAATTCATGGGCCTGGGACACTGTTCCCAGGTCAGCATTCTCATTATGACAGTCATGACCTATATGACCGGCACAGCGGCTGACTCCTTCCTCAAGCTCCTCCCTGTGATTCTCGTCTGCTGCCACTGTCAGGACCAGTTCTCCCTCTCCAGACAGATAGACACTCATACCTTCACTCTCTATAACCGTATGGATTGCCTCTGAATATTTTTTCCACCTCAGGGATAAGCCCTCTAAGATTTCTTCTCCCTCTATATTATATGCTGCCGCAGATATAACCCGGTTGGAGCGGTTCAATGCCAGCTCAATAGAAGGATTCACGTCAATACTCACATAAGAGACTGGTTCAAGCACCCAGGAATATCCAAAAGCTCCCATGATCATAAAAAAGACTGCACAGGCGGCTGAAACTGCAAGCCGCATAACCGGGTGATGCTGCGGACGGGGTTTTTCTCTCCGCTTTTCACTGAGATACCTTTTGGTCGATTCCGTAAGCCGTGGATCTGCTTTTATATTGTCAAACGCATCCTGTATTTTATTCGTCAAATCCGTCACCCCCCAGCTTGTCCCTTAGCATTCCCCGCGCTCTTGAAAGCTGGGAATAGATTGTATTCTCCTTTTTCCCAAGAATCCTTCCAATCTCGGCAGCAGAATATCCCTCATAGTAGTGCAGATAAATTGCATCCTTATATTTGGCCGGCAAGGACATCACCGCCTCCAAAACCTCCCTGTAGTCCTTACGCTCCTCGGCTTCTGCCTCCTTCAGGACATCAAGAGACACGGTATTACGCCTGAAAAAATTTCTCAGATAATCCCTGCAGGCATTGATTGTTACACGGAGCAGCCATGCCTTCTCATGCTCCTGATCAAGGAAACACTCCTCATGAAGCATATATTTCAGAAAAACATTCTGAAACACATCCTCTGTGTCAGTCTGGTTTTTCAAGTGATAAAGACAAACCCTCTGAACCATATCGGCATACCGTTCTACTGCCTGATTCACATCATCTTCACTTCGCATAACACACCACCTCTTTCCCCAAAACGGCAACTGCCTGAAGCTTTGGCTTCCAGATATACATAAGGCAGCGGAACCCGCTGCCTGCAAATTATTTGTTCCAGGATATATCTTTGGAGAGATTCTTCCACACCTCTGCGGCATCAGTGTCTGCCTGGATCTCCTGTACAATCCGGTCACTGTCTACCTGGAGAACCTTATATTCCTGTCTGTCCATTGTCACAAATCCCGCAAAAAGCAAAAATGCAAGAAAAATCCGAAGCCCGAATGTACCTGCCGGGGAATCCGGCTCATTTTCGTCTGCATACAGCTTGTGATATGCAGCGCCATACCGTGGATGCACTGCCGGCGGTTCTCTCCTGTCACTATACAGTCTCCTGGTCTGCTCCAGCAATTCCTTTCTTCTCTTCTCCGAAGAATTCATACACACTCACCTCAATACAGGATATGTGCCGGTTCCCGGATATATACTAACGAACTGTAACAGTTCCTAACGCTCCGCCATCTCCTGGATAATATCCTCCCAGTCAATTCCTTTTTCGGCCATAAGCACCATGGCGTGGTAGAGAAAATCAGCCATCTCGTATTTAACTTCCTCTGGATCCGGATTCTTTGCCGCAATGACAATCTCCGTTGCTTCCTCACCGACCTTTTTCAGAATTTTATCAATTCCTTTATCAAAGAGATAATTCGTATAGGAGCCTTCCTTTGGATGCTCCTTACGATCCATAATGGTCTCATACACGGTTTCAAAAATCTGCAGAGGATTCTTCACATCCCCGCCGGCTCCTGCGATGGGCTGGTAAAAGCAGGTCGGGTTTCCCGTATGGCACGCAGCACCCACCTGATCCACTTCTGCAAGAAGAGTGTCATGGTCACAATCAATCGTAAGAGACTTTACATACTGGAAATGCCCGCTAGTCTCTCCTTTTACCCAGAGTGACTGTCTGCTCCGGCTAAAATAGGTCATCCGCCCTGTCTTTATGGTCTGATCGAAAGCCTCCTCATTCATGTAGGCAAGCATCAGCACCTCCTGAGTCTTGTAGTGCTGTACAATAACAGGAAGAAGCCCCTTCTCATCTGTCTTAAACTGAGAGAATTCCATCAAACTCTCAAAAGCAGTCATCATAATATTCTCTTCATTGCAGCGCTCCTTAAAGGAAGCAAAATTCATCTCTGGACGGCTGATATATTTTCCTGAAAGCCCCCAGACTCCGGGACATTTCAGAATCCTGACAAGTTCCTCTTCTTCCATGGCATCTGTAACAATCACACAGGGGAGATCCGTAACATTCATGACAGAATTGAGGTCAAGACGATGCATAAAAACAAGCTCCCCTGCACAGTCCTGAATAATATGCTGATGCTTGAACAGTGCATCGAAATCGTTTAGGGAGACTGCGATCTTTTCCTTTCCAAACCGCCTGGAAGCCTCCGCGGTCATATGTACATTATCTGCCTTTGAAAAATTAAGCAGTGCACGCTTGGCACCTGCATACAGGATCTTCTTCACATCCTCCATCCGCCTGATATTTCCGCCTGCAATTACCGGAATCCGGATAATCCGGCTCATCCTTTTGATCAGTCCGATAGTCTCATCATGCTCCTCATCGGTTTCTGACAGATCAAAAACCAGCAGTTCATCTGCCCCATTGTCATTATAAGCCTTTGCAAGCTTTACGGCATCTTCACATAAGACTTCTTTATTGTTAAACCATTTTACTGCCCTCTGTCCCGCGATAAAAATACACGGAATTAATCTCTTATAACTCATTACCATTTACTCCTTTTAAAGGCTGCCCTTTGTTGTCCATGCTTCTTCAATCCGCGGCTCCCTGGAAGCCGCCATGTCAAGCGCTTTTCCGAAGCTTTTAAAAAGCGCCTCTGCCATATGGTGGTTATTTCCTGCAGTCAGTATCTTAAGATGCAGATTCATTCTGGCACTATAGGATACCGCATAAAAAAACTCCCGCACAAGCTCTGTATCCATTTCACCGAGCCGATCCGCCGTAAAAGGAACTTCATATTGAAAATAAGGCCGCCCAGAAAGGTCAGCTGCACAAAGAGCCAGTGTCTCGTCCATGGGGAGAATCATATATCCGTAGCGTCTGATCCCAGCCTTGTCCCCAAGACTTTCAAGGATCGCCTGACCCAGCACTATCCCTGTGTCCTCCACTGTATGGTGTCCATCCACAATCAGATCTCCTCTGGCCTCTACAGACAAGTCGAATAATCCATGTCTTGCCATTCCGTCAAGCATATGGTCAAAAAAGCCGATTCCAGTATGGATGTCTGTCTTACCGTTTCCGTAAAGATTCAGTGTAACCCTGATCTGGGTTTCCTTTGTTTTTCTTTCACAGGTTATACTCTGATCCATACATCTCCTCCTATTCAAATCGAACCTTAATGGAATTCGCGTGTGCTGTCAGATGTTCTGCCTTTGCAAATGTCTCAATATCCTCATGGACTGAAAGGAGCGCCTCCCTGGAATAAGAGATAATGCTGGACTTTTTAATAAAATCATCCACGGAAAGGGGGGAGAAAAACTTTGCAGTTCCATTGGTGGGAAGTATGTGATTCGGTCCCGCAAAATAATCCCCAAGGGGTTCGCTTGCATATTCCCCGATAAAGATGGCTCCCGCGTTCCGGATCTTCATCATAACCTCATAAGGATTCCGGGTCTGTATTTCCAAATGCTCAGAAGCAATCTCATTTGCTGTCAGGACTGCCTCTTCTATATTCTTCACAATCAAGATATATCCATAATTGTCCAAAGACCTGCTGATGATCTCTTTTCTTGAAAGCTCTTCTACAAACTGATCTGCTTCCTCTGATACTTTCCGGGCAAAATCCTCACTTGTGGTTACCAGAATGGCCGAGGCAAGCTCATCATGCTCCGCCTGGGACAGAAGATCTGCGGCTACATACCGCGGGTTCGCCGTCTCGTCGGCAATCACCAGAATCTCGCTGGGGCCTGCAATGGCATCTATACTTACATGCCCGTATACTGCCTTTTTTGCAAGTGCCACGTAGATATTGCCTGGTCCTACAATCTTATCCACCTTCGGAATACTCTCTGTCCCGTAGGCAAGCGCGGCAATTGCCTGGGCGCCTCCCACTTTGTAGATCACATCCACACCCGCCTCATGCGCCGCTACCAGTGTTGTCGGAGTGACTTTTCCATCCCTTCCCGGCGGTGTTGCCATAACAATCTCGTCAACCCCTGCTACCTTCGCCGGGAGCACATTCATCAATACAGAAGACGGATATGCCGCCTTCCCTCCCGGGACATATACACCTGCCCTTGCAAGGGGCGTGACCTTCTGCCCAAGCAGGGTACCGTCAGGCTTGCTGTCAAACCAGCTGTACTGGCGCTGCTTCTCATGATAATCCCGGATATTTACAAGCGCTTTCCTGATCACTTCCACAAGTCTTTCATCTACCTGTTCATAGGCTTCCCTGATCTCATCTTGGGTCACCTGGATATTGTCCGCTGTAATCTCTGCCTTGTCAAACTTTTTCGTGTAAGAAAACAGTGCCGCATCCCCCTGAGTCTTCACATCCGCAAGAATACCTGCAACAACAGACTCATATTCACTATACTGGTTCGGACTGCGCTTAAGCAGATCCTCCAGCAGATTCTTTCTTGATATCTCATCAAGCTTTTGTATTTTCATCTTTTCATCTCTCCGCTTCTATATAGCATTATTTGTATACTCGCGGCAGATTTATCTGACGCGCAGTATAACTGTTTAGTACCCTATAGTTATACCTGGGCCCGAAGCCTCATAATCAGGTTTTTAATTCGCTCGCCCTCCATACGCATTGTCACTGGATTCACAATCATTCTGGCAGACAAAGGACAAACCTCCTCCAGAATCTCCAGCCCGTTCTCCCGAAGAGTAGAGCCAGTCTCCACAATATCCACAATGACCTCGGAAAGGCCTACAATGGGAGCAAGCTCAATGGAGCCGTTCAGCTTAATAATCTCCACAGTCTGATGCTTTGTATTATAAAAATAATCCCTGGTAATATTCGGGTATTTCGTTGCCACGCGAATCAGTTCATGATGTTTCAGAAGCGGAGCTGTATTCTTGTACCCGCACACGCACATCCTGCATTTTCCGAATCCGAGATCCAGTACCTCGTGTACCTTTCTTCCTTCCTCCAGTATCGTATCCTTTCCGACGATCCCGATATCCGCCGCCCCGTATTCCACATAGGTCGGCACATCCGGTCCTTTTGAAAGAAAAAACTTAAGCTTTAAGGCCTCGTTCGTGAAGATAAGCTTTCTTGAACTTTCATCCTTCATCTCCTCGCAGGTAATTCCGATTTTCTCAAACAGCTTTAATGTCTCATTCGCAAGACGCCCTTTTCCAAGGGCAAATGTCAGATATCGCATATTAATCTCCCATCTTTTTTGACGGCTTGTAGATCTCCTTCTGCTCTCCTGTAACCAGATTCACCATCAGGATGTCTCCGCCTTTCTTTATATAAATGAGCGTACCGGCATAGTATTCCTTCCCATAATGAACATAATCTTCTAAAAGCCGCTCCTTGTCCTTCTTAATCAGCTCTGTATTCTTTGCCTTGCTGCGGAAATCCCTCGCCAGGGCAACCGCATCCTTTATCATTCCCTCATCATACAGGATAATATGATTCTTCCTCGTATACACAATCCGCGTGCGCTGTCTCGCCATTGCCTTCATCAGCTCATCGATTACAATGGCAAAACCAATGGACGGCGAATTTTTTCCGAATTTTTCCAAAAGGTTGTCATAACGACCGCCCCTTACAACCGCATCCCCGATTCCGTAGGTATATCCCCGGAAGATAATGCCGGTATAATATCCATAAGTGCCTGTCATCCCCAGATCAAAGGTAATATACTTTTCCACTCCATAGAGCCTCAGCACATTATAGAGACGTTCCAGTCTCTTCACCGCCATGATTCCCGCAGAATTAGGAGCTATATTCTTCGCCCGCTTAAGAACTTCTACCCCGCCGACCATCTCCCCGAGTGATGCAAATGCCTCCCGTGAACTCCTCTTTACCATAATGCTGTCCAGGTATTCCTCGACCCCGTAAAAGTTCCGGTTATTAATCAGCTCAATTACCCGCTCCGTCGCATCTTCGTCAAGAGCCGCATCTTCGATCAGGCTCTGGAAGAATTCAAGGCTTCCCAGATTTAGCTGGAATTCCTTAAGTCCTACCGCCTGCATCGTCTCAATCACAAGTGCGATCATCTCTGCATCCGCCTCTACGGAATCATCCCCGATCATCTCAGCGCCAATCTGGGTTACTTCCCTGAGCCTCCCCTGGTAGCTGGAATGATTGATAAACGTATTCCCTGTATAACAGAGCCTTATTGGAAGTTCCTCCTCACCAAACAAGGTAGCTGCCGCCCGCGCTACAGACGGTGTGATGTCTGGTCTCAGGGCAAGAGTGTTCCCTTCCTTATCAAAAAATTTGTACAGATCCTTCGACGGGATCGTCCCGATCTCCTTTCTGAACACATCGAAATATTCAAAGGTCGGTGTCTGGATATCGTGATACCCATACAGATGCAGCGTCTTTTTAATTCTGCTCTCCAGTGTGAATTTTTTTCCGCATTCTACATTATAGATATCTCTTACTCCCTCAGGAGTATGCAGTAATTTTTCCATAATTCCTCCCATTGTCCAGAAACTTTATCATGCTACCACATAAAAGCCTCATTGAATTATACGTATAAACCAGCATTTTGTCAATCAGTTATTTTCCCTTATCTCAAGATCCAGGTTGATTGCATCAAGGTAAGGAACCTGATAGCCATGCTCCACCTTCATAAAAAACCGTGCATCCAGCTCTTCATAGCGGATACTCTTGCGTCCTCCCGTCTCTGCGCGTTCCCAGAATCTTAACAGCTCCTGAAACCGCATATAATAAAGCTCATTCCGCTCCGAATAATAGATAATCAGAAAGGCCACACCTTCCTGCTGTTCAAAATCCCGCATAAACCGCACCTGGTGTTCGTGGACATTCTGAAGCGGAAATGTGTCTGCTACACATTCCTTTGCATCAAAGCAGACCGGAATCCCCTGGACAGCCCCAATATAATCCACGGTACTGCGCTTTTCAAAATATGCCAGTGTAATCTGCCTGTGCTCCTTATCCATCTTCACCGGAGTGATGGGAGTCGGTATCTTCTGAATAAGCGCCAGCCCCCTCTCCAGGTAATAGTCATTGGTCCGGTTGACCATCTCTTCTAATGTCGAACCTCTAAGGCCTCTTGAGTTCCATGTTGCCATCTTACATCCTCAATGATTCTATAAAATACCTTCGGAACCTCCGCGAAAAACTCCCTCCCAGAAAGCCCCGCAAGCTTTCCGTCAATGTCCGGAAGACTGAGGCAGTATGCGTGAAGGAGCTGTGCGGTAACTCCGTATTTCTTCTTATAGCTGTCGTTAAAAGCATCGCATCCGTACTTGTAATCTCCCAGTACCGGATGGTCTTCGAAGGCAAGCTGCGCCCGGATCTGATGGGTGCGCCCGGTGATCAGATGCACCTTCAGAAGGGAAAGCTTCTGGCAGTATGCTACCGGTTCATACTCTGTCTCAACAGGGACAAAGCCGGGCCCTGGTGCCGGAGCCTTTTCCTTCCCGCCAGATGAGTCTGTCAGGATCTCCACACGGTTTGTCCGCTCATCCTTCCTCAGATATCCCCGGATATGCTTTTTTTCCGTTACAGCTCCCTTTACCAGACACAGATAATACTTCTTAAGCTCCCGGGTCCGGAAAAGCTCTGACATCACCTGAAGTCCAGAAAGGCTCTTCCCCGCCACGATTATGCCGCTTGTATTGCGGTCCAGACGGTTGCATACCCCTGGCCGGAAGGTGCGAAGCTCCTCCCTGGTCAGTGAACCATTGAAAAGAAGATGCTCTGTGACTGCCTCCACCACAGAGAAGTCTTCCCTGCCGGCTTTTTGCGAAAGCATTCCCGCCGGCTTATTTAATACCAGTATATCATGATCCTCGTAGATTACCGCAAGCCTGGCTTTTGAAGGCTTCTCTTCTGTTTCCACGGGCGGCTTCGCGCTGAACCGGCCAATGGTATCCTCCCCTAGAAAAAGCTTTACATGGTCTCCTGCCGAGAGCTTTTCACTGCCAGATGCCTTCCCCTCGTTTAGTAGTATATTCTTTTTCCGGAGCATCTTATAGATAAAGCTTCCGGGGGCTTCGGGCAGATATTTTTTCAGGTATTTGTCAAAGCGCTGCCCCGCTTCGTTTTCCTTTATCACGATTTCTCTCATAGTTCTACATAGATATTGTAAGTATCAGCTTCCTAATTGCTTTCTCCATCTTCCCACTCTTTTTTTCTACAGCAGCAATATTGTTCATGCCCTCTGCCCTCAAAAGAAATGCACGGTAATCCCGGAAGATCTTTACGGTCATCTTATCATAATGGTGATCCTTAAGCATCTCCTTGATACTGAGGGCGCATTTTGCCTCATCTGTGCGGCTGCTCTGGGTATAACCGCACACAGTATGTCCGCAGATTACAATTGCCGATACCGGCATGACCTTTTCCGTGCTGGTAATAATCATGTCATATGCCTTTACAAGAAGAGGCGCTTTTTCTTCAATCTCTTCATAATGCTCCTGGGAGATTCCTTTATGTGGAGCCATTGTAATATACTCCACAAGCATCTTGGATGCCGGAAGGCATCCGACGATTGCAACCACAGTCAGAACATTGAATTTTGACCCGGTCTGTACATAGCCCAGGATCAGAAGCGCGGCTACAACTGCAAATTCCAGAATTGCCCATAACAGATACCGGAATTTCCTCGCCTTCAAATATCCCGGCTTTCCTTTTTCCATCTTAATCATCTCTTCATCATCTCCACGTAATCCATCTCTTCATCATCTCCACGTAATGACTGCAGCTATGAAGCCGCCTGGCAGCCGCCATTTATTTTCCTCATAAGCCTCACGGTAAGACAGTCAGGCAAAAGCTTCGCAAACACTCTCGCCGCTTTCATGGGCAGGCTGTAAACAGAGACTCTCCTGCCGGACACCGCATCTAACAAGGCCTGCCTTACCACTGCCTCCGGCGATGCCTTAAAGGAATCCTTCATGCTTTCGGCCTCTCCTCCCGCACGTTCAAAAAATTCGGTGTCTACAGGCCCGGGGCATACAGCAGTCACAAAGATCCCCCTGGCACTCAATTCTTCTGCGAGTCCCATGGTGAAGCTGTATACATAAGACTTGGTTGCTGCATACACGGAAAATCCCGGCTGGGGAGCAAATGCCGCTGCAGACGACACCTGGACAACACGGCTTCCCCTGGAGAGATAAGGAAGGCAAAGTTTCGTCATCCTTGTAAGGGCACGGATGTTCAGATCCAGCATGCCAAGCTGGGCATCTGTGTCTGCTTCTGAAAAACTGCCGACCCTGCCGTATCCTGCTGCATTTACAAGCATGCGGATATCAGGCTGCATTCTCGCCAGCTCTTTCTCTAGCCTGTCATAGATATAATCTCTGGTAAGATCGCTGTCAAAGATCCGGACAGGAACCTTAAGCTCCTTTTCAAGCTTCTTCAGCCGTTCCGTCCTCCTGGCGAGAATCCATATCTCGTCCAGGCTTTTGTACAGTCTGGGAATCTGCCACGAAAATTCTCTTCCGATTCCAGAAGATGCTCCTGTTATTACTGCGATTTTCATACTTTAATGCCTCCTGTCTTTTTTTGAATGTATATTTCGAATGGTCTTTTTCTTCTTTCCTGTTTTCTTCGGATCCCTGCTGCTTCCTTGCGTCCTGCCCTCTTCTGGCGCTTTCTTCTGCTTAGGGCGTATCAGGCAGTTCCGGCCGTAACCGACAAGATCCATACGTCCGCTTTTTTTCAGAGCCTCCAGTACCAGATCATAATTTTTCGGATCCCTGTACTGTATGAGTGCCCGCTGCATCGCCTTTTCGTGAGGACTTTTTGGTACATAGACCGGCGTCATATCCCTGGGGTCCACCCCGGTGTAATACATACAGGTGGACAAAGTAGAAGGCGTTGGATAAAAATCCTGCACCTGCTCCGGCATATACCCCAGATCCCGTACATATTCTGCGAGTTCAACAGCCTCTTTCAGTGAAGAGCCCGGGTGCGAGGACATCAGGTAAGGAACAAGATACTGATCCTTCTGGAGCTTCTGATTCATTTCCTTATATTTCTTTACAAATTTTTTATATACTCCGCTTTCCGGCTTTCCCATTTTCCTTAAAACCTGGTCTGATACATGCTCTGGCGCAACCTTCAGCTGGCCGCTTACATGGTGTTCACACAATTCCCTGAGGAATGCGTCACCGGAATCCGCAAGTACATAGTCAAACCGGATGCCGGAACGGATAAATACTTTCTTCACTCCAGGCAGGTTCTTAAGCTTCCTGAGCAGCTCTATATAATCCTGATGATCTGCATCCAGGTTCCTGCACGGTTTCGGAAAGAGGCACTGTCTGTTCTTACATACGCCCCGCTTTAGCTGTTCTTCACAGGACGGATGTCTGAAATCAGCAGTCGGACCGCCTACATCATGAATATATCCCTTAAAATCTTTTTCCCGGGTCATTTTTTCCGCCTCGGCAAGCAGGGAAGCATGACTTCTCGTCTGTACAATTCTTCCCTGGTGAAAGGTAAGGGCGCAGAAGGAACAGCCTCCAAAGCACCCACGGCTGCTAATGAGACTGAAACGCACCTCACTGACTGCCGGGATGCCTCCCTCCTTCTGGTAGGACGGGTGGAAGGTCCTCATATACGGATACCCGTAGATTTCATCCATCTCTGTCTCTGTGAGCTGCCGCTGGGGCGGATTCTGTACTACAAAGAGATGTTCGCCATAGGGCTCGACCAGCGTCTTTCCGGAATAGGGATCCGTATTACTGTACTGTATATAAAAGCTCCTTGCGTAGCTAAGCCTGTCCTCCTTAAGCTCCTCATAGGACGGGAGCCGTATCGCGTCATATACGCTGTCAGTACTCTTCGTCTTATACACCGTTCCTGGAATAAAGGTCAGATCCTTCACCTGGATCCCGCTGTCCAGCGCCTCTGCAATCTCAATAATCGAACGCTCCCCCATCCCGTAGGAAATAAGATCAGCACCAGAGTCCAGAAGAACTGACCGTTTCAGCCTGTCCGACCAGTAATCATAATGTGCAAGCCTTCTTAAGCTCGCCTCGATTCCCCCCAGAATCACCGGTGTATGCTTATAAACTCTCCGGATCAGGTTTCCATATACACAAGCCGCATAATCCGGGCGCTTTCCCATTACGCCGCCGGGCGAAAAGGCATCTGTGCGCCGCCGTTTCTTTGATACAGAATAGTGATTTACCATGGAATCCATATTTCCCGCAGATACTAAAAATCCAAGGCGGGGCTCCCCGTATTCTGTAATACTCTTTTCATCCTTCCAGTCCGGCTGTGCAATGATCCCAACCCGGTAGCCGTGTGCCTCAAGAACCCGTGTTATAATTGCCGGTCCGAAGGACGGATGGTCTACATAGGCATCCCCTGACACATAGACAAAGTCCACCGTATCCCATCCGCGTTCTTCCATATCCTGTCTGCAAACCGGTAAAAACCCTTCTGCCATTACAATCCCCTTATGCATCCTCCTAAAGTGTCACCTCATAGGTGCCGTTTTTAATGTCATCATAATCCTCTATGTAATAATCTGCCAGTGCCCGCTTCTTTTCTGCCATCGGCTCGGAAAAATCATCCTTTACGGCGCATACCTTCATTCCTGCATTCTTCCCGGCCATAATTCCTGCCGGGACATCTTCGAATACAAGGCAGCGGGACGGCTCTGCCTTAAGCTTCTCTGCTGCAAGCAGATACACATCCGGCGCGGGCTTGCCTGCTCCGGCCTCCTCTGAGGTCTTCACTGCATCAAAGAGGTGGCTGATTCCCAGTGCTTCCAGTGTCTCTATCGCCAGTTTCCTTGAATTACTTGTTGCGATTCCGGTCTTCACTCCCTCTTTGCGCACCATCTCAATGAATTCCTTCACCCCTTTTTTCAAGGGCACCTCATGCATATATTTCTCATATGCCATCTCATGCCATTCGTCCATAATCTCATCAACTGTCATAGGGAGCGTGGGGAATACTCTGTGATAATACTCTGCCACCTCCCGGTAGCTCATTCCTTCCATGTCCTCGTGAAAGGTTGCAGGCTCTGTCAGATTGTATCTTTCCAGATACTCCTCATCCACTGCAACCCAGACCCACATGGAATCCACCAGTGTACCGTCCATATCAAAGAGCACTGCATCTATATCTTCCAGCATTTTTATCATAATCCTCTGATCTCCTCCTCTGTAAGTCTCCGGTATTCACCGGGATTAAGAGACGCATCCAGTACAAGGCTTCCCATGCGCTCTCTCTTAAGATACAAGACCTCTTTTCCTGTGCAGGCAAACATCCTCTTTACCTGGTGGAACTTTCCCTCCTGAATGGTAAGCCTCACCGTAGAAACAGATCCGCTCTCTATGATTTCAAGCTTTGCCGGACGCGTCCGCTCCTCCTCTTCCCCGGCTCCTATATCCACGCCCTCAAGGAAACGCCGTACGTCCTCATCTGTGACGATTCCCCTTACCTTTGCATAATACACCTTGTCCACATGCTTTTCCGGAGAGAGCAGTCTGTGGGCAAGGGCTCCGTCATTGGTAATGAGAAGAAGGCCTTCTGTATCCTTGTCAAGACGTCCTGCCGGGAACAGACCTTTTCGCTTCCGGCTCTCAATCAGGTCAAGCACCGTCCGGTCCCGTCCGTCCCTTGTGGCGGATACAACCCCGGCGGGCTTATTCATCATATAATACTCATATGCTGCATACCTGATCTCTTGTCCGTCAAAAGCAATACACTCCTTTGCCTCATCTACCTTAAGCTCCGGTTTTTTCAAGGTGGCTCCGCCTGCAGATACCCTGCCCTGGCGGATATATTTTTTAACCTCCTGACGGGTTCCGATTCCCATATCAGCAAGGTATTTATCCAGTCTGATCATACAAGCCTCCATCCAGGAAGATACTTGTTCTTCAGCATACCGCTGCCAAGCTTTCCCCACCCAAGTGGGAAACTGTCCACACAGACAAGATACCATCCCTTTTCCTTTGTATCTGCCAGGTCAGATACATCCAGAGTCTCACCCTTCAGATACCGCATTACCCGATCATCCTGCACGGGAAAATCAAACACTTTGCGGTATTCTTCCTTTTTCAGAGACATGGCAAATGCCTGGCTTGGCTCAAAACGGTTTTTCTTAAGCTCTCCCAGCAGAAGACCGGTCCTTAAGAAACGGATCCCTCTCATGTCAGGAAGTCCTTCTGGCATGTAGTAAATCCTTTCTCCAAAAAGGGCCATGCGCTTCGGTTCGAGATCCTTTTCCACATCAGAAAGAAAACGCAGGAATTCCTCGGGAAGGGCTGCCTTTTTCTCCCTGAAACCGCCGCATTCCCATTCTGTTTTTCCTTCCCGTTCGGGTTCTTCTTTCCATTCTGCAGAAGCTTCTCCAATATTCCCTTTCCGTAAGAGAGCGAGAAAATGCCCTTCTCCCTTCATCCGGTGGGGAAAAATCCGGACGGTTTTCCTGAGAGCATCCTCATTCACTCTAAGAAACTCCCCATTCTCTCCAAGAGCATCCTCATTCACTCTAAGAACTCCACCATTCCCCGACTCATCCACAGCTTCTGGAATGCCCTTTGCAAAGCCCTCATAGCCCTTTATCTCTTCTATCTCAAATTCCGGACACTTATGGATGAGATGCCGGATGATCCCCTCATTCTCCATGGGATCAAAGGTACAGGTGGAATACAGCATCTGACCGCCCGGACGGAGCATCTGCGCTGCCTGTAATATAATGCTTTTCTGTATATTCCTGAAATACTCTGGGCCGTGCTCCTCCCACGCCCGGATCATCTTCCGCTCCTTGCGGAACATCCCTTCGCCGGAGCAGGGCGCATCAATGAGTATTTTGTCAAAATATTCCGGGAAGTAATCTGTAAGCTTCCCCGGCTCTTCACTCAGCACCAGTACATTTCCAATGCCGAATACTTCAATATTCTTTAACAGTCCCCTGGCTCTGGAATTACTGATGTCATTTGCCGCCAGCAGGCCTGTGCCGCCAAGTTTTGCTCCAAGCTCTGTGGCTTTTCCTCCCGGCGCCGCACACAGATCCAGTACCCGGTCTCCAGGTTCGATGGGAAGCCGGTCTGCCGGGGTCATGGCGCTGGGCTCCTGGAGATAATATAACCCTGCCGCATAATAGGGGTGTTTTGAGGGGGCTGTCTGATCCCCGTCGTAGTAAAAGCCATTGGAGATCCATGGAACCGGCGTAATCTCAAAGGGGCATATCTGCCGGAACTTTTCTACAGAGATCTTCTCTGTGTTGACACGGAGGCCGTAATATCTTGGCTCATCGAAGCAGGCCAGGTAGTTATCATATTCATTTCCTAAGAGCCGCTGCATCTTATCTGTGAACTTATCCGGCAAATACATAGTCTTCCTCCAGTTTTTTAAGTGATTCGGTACATAGAAAATCCATATATAAATATAAGTATAACATATTTGGAGGCATAACTCTAGCACTTTGCAGTTTTTTAACGCGAAAAACCGGACGCAGAAAGGGACACGCCTATATTCCATTCAAACGGGGCAAAATTCCGGTGAACTAATTGCCAACTTCGGCTAAGACGTTCGGGAGAACCCTCACGCCTAAGTCTCCGTAGGCAATGGATTTCACCTCCATAAAAAGCGCCCCTGATTGTTTTCATCGGAATATAGGCGTGTCCCTTCCTGCTGTTGGTTGACTAGCCGATGAGTCATTATATTCGTGAAGTTGTATTGTAGTTTCTGGTGATCTAGTGACAGCAGGATGTAATAAGGATTAACACTGATTTCTTCTTGTTCGTTGTACGTGTAGATTCCTACGTGAAGGTGAACCGGAAATTTCCCTTTTGTTCCTTCTTTTCCATAGCCGGAGTCGCCCATATACCCCAGGAACTCTCCTGCCTTTATTTCATCCCCTTCTTTTATGTTGGAGTAGGAGTCCAGATGCGCGTAGTAATAATAAGTACCACTATCTGATGTGATACCTACACGATAACCGCCTTTTTCAAGCCACCCTAAATTCGTTATGGTTCCGTCTGTCATACTGAGTACAGGGTAGATTCCTCTCTTATTTTCAGATGCCATAATGTCGGTTCCTTCATGGCCGCTTGTTCCCTTGTAATTGCGCTCTGCCTGCCAGGAATCTACATAGGATACGGTAAGGGAGGGATCCGCTGCTGATTCCGGTACGGGAAAATACTGTACCTCCCGCATGACATTCCGGTACAGGGCTTTACACTCTGGTGAAAGTTCCGGTTCTACTGCTTCCATCTCTCCGTCCGAAAAATGTGCGCGGTACCAGTCATCTGTAAGCGTCATCTTCCGGTATCTTTGAAGTGTCCCTGCATGATACAGATTGTGTGTTGTAAGAACTGTGAAAAAAGAAAGTAAAAAAACTGTTAAAATGATTTTCCCAAGTTGTCTGATTGTCACATAGTAATCCTTTTTTTTGCATTATATGCAGAATACTTAAATTTATGATTCCAGTGCAAAATGTCCATTTATATGTTATGGTACAGTACACGCTATAAGAAAAGGGTTGGTTATCAAATGACGGAAATGTATAAAGGAACTTCTGATATTATGAAGTTCCTTTTTTCTTAATTATTCTTTTACAAGCGGCGGCTTTTGATAAAGCTTTCGTTCTATCTGTTTACGCTTTTTGGCTATCATCTTTAGCGTTTCCACAGCCTGTTCTTTTTCCGCAATCTCTTCCAGATCATCCAATATTGTAAGCTGATCAAAGAGATTACAATTGATTTCTTTTTCATTCGTTGGCATACTGTTTCACCTCCTTAAAAAGAGAAGTATCTTACTCTTTCACTAAAGGCGGCTTTTGATAAAGCTTTCGCTCTATCTGTCTACGTTCAGTAGCAATTTGTTTTAAAACTGCTTCTTCTTTTGCAACCGCCTCTATCCTTTCCAAAATAGAAAGTTGGTCAAAAAGATTGCCGTTATACTCTTTATCATTCGTTGGCATTCTATTTCACCTCCTTAAAAAGCAAAGCATTTTTTGTTATGCCTATTGTATCATATGTAAGGATTTATTTCTATATTTATTGTGTAAAACAATGCAGCTGTTCAGTTTACAGGTTAGGAACTGTCACAAAATAAAAAGATTGTTTGGTTAGGTCGTGACCTATAACAACGATTTACGATTTATCTGGCGTGCAGTATAACAACTATGTCAATATTGCGTCTGCGCTATCTTTATGTTATCATAAAAACCAATCATAAGTGATTCAGCATATAGCCAAAAAGAAAGGAATTGTTGTTATGGCGCAAACTTTACACCAGGAAAAATTCTATACTATTAATGACATCTATTCTTTGCCGGATGGCGAGCGGGCAGAACTTATTGATGGTCAGATATACTACATGGCACCGCCAGACACCAGACATCAGAGAATACTATCATTTTTACACTTGGAGATCGGGAATTACATCCGCAAAAATAATGGAGCCTGCGAAGTTTTTCCTGCTCCTTTTGCCGTGTTTCTTTCCGCAGATGATTCAAAATATCTGGAACCGGATATTTCTGTCATATGTGATGCAAATAAACTGAATGTTCATGGATGCAAAGGGGCGCCTGACTGGATAATAGAAATCGTGTCCCCGGGCAGCCGCCCTATGGATTATTATACAAAATTATCTCTATACCGATTCGCCGGTGTACGGGAGTATTGGATCGTAGACCCCATAAAGCAAGTCATTCTTGTCTATGATATGGGGAACGATGCAGCTCCTTCCATCTACTCCTTTTTCGATAAAATCAAGGCTAACATTTATGAAGACTTGTACATCAACTTCTCCGATATTTCTAATCTGTTGAATATTTAATTACCAAAAAAGTCCTTTAAATACACACCTCCAAAATGGACGAAATGATCTTTCGTTCATTTTGGGGGTGTATTATAAGAAAATAAGGATTTCCTACTTTTATTTTACGTAAAACTAGAGCCCTTTGCAATACCAATTTATGGAAAAATACAACAGAAACAACGTCCCATCATTTACAAGATATACATTAGATAACCAAAAGTTACTCTTACTATAAAATTTTTCATTACAACAGCTTTAATAACTGTATCAATTCGTGCGGCTCTCCTTTGGAGGAATCTGTCAGTCTTGTATCGAACTGCTGAAAACCGTTCTCACGATAGAAAGACAAAAGTTTTTCCTCGTCCGCTGCCTCCAAAAAGATAACCATGCCGCCCGCTAAATACTGCAACTGCCGTATCTGCCGTATCGCAAGCCCCAGCAATTCTTTACCAGAAATGCGTTCATTTGCGCCATTATTATAATTTTTCCCAAGCTGAGCGATTAGATATGCCGCAAGATTATAGGTCTGATCCTGCTCATTCAATGTGCTTACTCTTGACAGTTTTCTTTTTACGGTATTACTGAATGGTTTTGCATTTACAGTAATCGGCTTGATCGTAAGCGCAAAATACCCAACCAACTCCGCATCTTCCGTTGAAAATACCAGATATGTAACCGACTGCTGTTTTTTGGCAAACTCAACGGACTGTTTCTTTATGAATCTTTCAACATCCTGGTTGATCTTGCATGAAAACTCGGAAAGAACTTGAAGCAGCGTGTCCTCTCCGAGTCCATGACTTCCATCGCCCAAATACTCACGAATGTTGAAAACTGTATATTTACTTGTTTCCTGCATTCGCTTTCTTCCTTTTCTCCATAAATTTCGCTATATCTTTTGGGTCAGTTAAAAAAGTAGCGCTGACATTGACAGGAGGCGTAGGATTATTAGCCGATGCCTCAATCGCATCAGCAAACATCTCCACCTGCTTCTGGCCTGATATAACAAAATTCTTTGTAATACTTGAAGTTGCCATAAGAAACACCTCCTTTATTAGTATGGCTCATTTTACAACATACATGCTTTCCTGCTTATATTGTACGGTTTTATCGCCGCTTTTGCAACAAAATATTTATGGAAAAACTCATATGTTATGGAAATAAAGGTTACTTTGTCTTTTTGTTTACTGTCACCCATTTTCCATATACTTTTTTTGTCTTTTTGTCCACATCTTTATATGTTTTGTAAGCCCTGATGCGGATATTATATTTTTTCTTCTTTTTCAGTCCTTTTTTTGTGTATGTATTCTTTGACTTGGAAATGGATATTTTTCTTGCACCTTTAAAATTCTTCTTTGTACTGATTTGGAGCTGGTATCCTGATACACCAGAAGATTTCTTCCATTTGAGAATCAGTTTTTTCTTTCTGGCTTCTGCTTTTACAGCCTTAACTTTTGACACTTTCGGCACTGTGACTTTATCCTGCTTTTGGGTCTGGGGTACAGTCGTAGTTCCTGGTTTAACATTTGTATCTGGCAAAGATTTAGTAATTGCAAAAACTCCTGCCATGAGCCTATAGCTTATATACGAGGTGCCGGGATCATTTTCATCATCTATTCCGCCTCCGTCGTCACCACCGGCAAAAACTGATTCGCAATTTGAAACCATTCCTGTTCCATTTACCATTGGAACAAACTCAAAAGAGCTATTCCCATAATCCAGACTCTCTGCGTCCAATGCTATTTCAGGACCATTTTTATACTGGTTCCACCGCAGAATCATGACGAGTCCATAGTATGTATCCGGTTCGATTTTTTTTAAATCCAATTCCCACCAGTATGAGGAACTGTCACTTGGGGAAGCCAGGGTAAAGCAGTCTGCTGCCGCATTATAATCCAGCTTGACCCAATAAAGTCCCCATGTCAGATTTTTATCCAACACGCTTCCTTTTTCTACTTTTTGATTTCCATTGATGTATATCGGGGTTTCTTCATATCCTGTCCATGCATTAAGGGTATTCGTATCCTGTCCTTCATATAGTTTCGTACTGATATTCCTAAAATCAATGCTATGGATACGGATTTTATCCTCCGGCCTGTCAATACATATTTTGGAATAAATATCTTTGACAATGATTTTATCGTCTTCAATCATATAATCGTTCGCCGTAAAAGTCACGCCGCCGACTTCCCCGTGGAAATCTTTTTCGTATATATAGTGGTAATATGTTCCTGTATCATAATCAGTACACTGGTCAAACTCACACGGAAGTTCCAGTGTCAGACTGTATTCCTTTCCTTTCTCAAAGATATCTGTGTTGGCAAGTATTTTCCCCGTTTCCACATCGCGCCAGTAAAAGTCATAATTTCCCCTTAAAATCGTACCATAACTGCCTGACCATCCGGTATTCCACTGCATGCTTACAATCGGATTGTTGTATGATTCCCCGGTGTAGGGATCGTCCATATACTCAAAAGTAACACTGCTTACATTAAGGGATGAAGCTTTTTCTGCCGCCTGTGCCTGAATAATCTGGTATGACATTCCCTCCATCTGTCCGAATAAGGCAAGCACAGCCGCCATAAGCAGGGCAGTCGTTTTTCTCCATGTTTTTCCCATAATAAATCCTCCTCGTATATTTGTATGATGTGTTTAGTTTCAATCATGTAATTTACAATTGAATAAAGATCCATTTTTGTAATATCACAATTTCAGTTTTTTCACTTTCCTTTTATATCCTTTTTTGGTAACCGTCACCGTGAGTTTTATTCCTTTTGTCAGTTTCCGGATCGTTTTAATTTTTATAATACCCTTCTTATCAGCCTGTAAGGTCAATTTCTTTTTCCTTCCCGCAAAAATCTTTGTATTTGCCTTTAATACAACCTTTGCTTTTTTCACGGTTTTTACCGTAATCTTCTTTTTCGTCGTTTTTATGGTCAGTTTAAGCCTCTTTTTCTTTGATGCTGTCTTGGTCTGGTTGTCTGCCGGTGATGCTTTAGACGATGCTACAGGCTTCGTATTGTCTGCCGGCTTTGTTGTGGTCTCCGTAGATACTGCCGGTGGTGATGGCTTTGCCGGGGGCTCCGGTGTTGGGGTCTGTCCGCCGGAGTCCGAAACAATATTTTTTTCTGTACCATCCTGCCCGACTTGTGCAACATGATTTCCCTCTTTATCAGTCACGAAGAGATCAATGTTCTCATTTTTGATATCCATGCTGATATTACTTGTCATGGTCTTTCCCTTTTCCAGTCCGACTGCATTGAAGGATCTCAGCTTTACATCTTCTTCGTTTGAATCCTCATTGCCTGTATAATCGTATATATCATAAATCATTTCCCCCACATCTGTTCCAGTAAGTACCAGGGAATAACTGTTGCCGTCAGGAATAACAATATATTTTTCATCCTCAAATACAAACAATGCTACATTATCATCACAACTTACCACGGTGTTATTCTTCACTGCACCAACTATGATGCCAGACGTATCCAACACCTCCACATCGACAGGGCACCTCACAACAGCAACCCTCCTGTTATTTCCGGCACGCCTGATGTCTGAATGACCATCTGCAATCAAAGCTGCCATATATACAGCCGTTTCATGGCTAATGCCAAATGGTTTATTCACGCCAGTGCCCGACCATTCCTCCTTTTTGAACAGTTTAAAGAACCTTCCAAATGATGCATAATCTCCAGGAGAGAACCAATATTCCTGTCCGAATCTGCCCGTAGCAGTCAGGGGGTGCGCCATGTAGGGAACCCAGTCCTGCCTGTTCAGCATATTCTTGATATACCATTTGCTCCTTGCATTTTTCTGCGTGGAAAGCGTGGAGGGCGGGCTGGCAAAGGTATAGCAATTCATGTGATCTGCCGGTATTCCCCATTCATCCACCAGCTGGGCCGCCATGGCATTAGACACGCCTCCGCCAAGGCTGTGTCCTGTTACAAAGAAGATGTTATTTTCATCAGCAACTCCAATATCCCTGTCCGCCAGGAACGCCCTTAGGTCATCCTTGATAATTTTGTTTGCCGTACTCACGAAACCAAAAGATTTGACATCAGACAATACATCATGCCATTCCGTGGTTCCCCTTGTGACAACTGTAATCAGATTGTACGTTCTTCCGCCGTATTCGTATTTCCTCAAGGCTATCGTATGGGCAACTCCAAGATCCCATTTTCCACCATAATGATAATTCCACCTTGACCAGTCATTTACACCTTCGACAAGTCCCAGATCGAACAGGCTCTGTTCCAGGGCATCCGTCGAGACTTCGGCTTTCGAACTGAGAATCAGTGCGCCAATGCCGACGTTGCGTGGGAAATATGTGGAATTTACGATTAAATCGTCTGGCTCCCACTCAAAATCCAGTTGTTCCCCATAGAAATCTGTCGTAACACATACATTACAAGTTGCGGTGTAACTTTGACAGCTGACCCTTAATTTTGTTACCCCTGCCCTCATACCTCGTATTTTTCCTGCATAGGAATCTCCGGTAACTGCTGCAATGTCAGGATCATCCGTTTCCCACCGGACATCTTTGTCGGAAAAAGATTCTGGATTTGTAAGCAGGGTGACAGAAAATTCCTTTCCAACAGACATGGATATGCTGCTTTGATCGGATTTATTTTCGTCATACAGACAAATCCATTTGCTGTTGTAATGGATGGCGGCATCTGTAAGAGCATCGTTTCTATAAGAATTTATCCTTATGGAGTTCCAACTGCTCTCGCCTCCGCCGTAGTATATATCTGTCAGGCCGCTGCATCCCCAAAATGCCCCACACTCTATTGAAGTGACACTTTCTGGAATTCTTATACTTTCCAGGCTGCTGCATCCACGGAACAGGTCTTCCTTCATTACCGCCATATTCTCTGGAATCGTTACAGTTGTCAGCCCACTGCAGTTATAAAAAGCATTACTCCCGATTGATTCCACACTGTTCGGAATTGTTATACCTGCCAATCTTTCGCAGTAACAAAATGCCTCACTCCCGATTGATTCCACACTGTTCGGAATTGTTATGCTTGTCAAACTTTTACAGAAAACAAAAGCTTGACTCCCGATTGAAGTAACACCATCCGGTATCGTTATATCTGTTAGTTTGCTGCACTCATAAAATGCACTGTTTCCGATGGAAGTGACACGATCCGGTATCGTTACGCTTGTCAAACTCTTGCAGATACAAAAAGCAAAATCCCCGATTGAAGTGACACTGTCCGGAATCTCTATGTCTGTCAGTTCACGGCAGTACATAAAAGCTCCTCTCCCGATTGAAGTGACACGTTTTGGAATCACTATGCTTATCAGGCTGTCGCAGCCATAAAATGCATACCCCCCTATTTCTGTTACGCTGTCCGGAATCGCTATGCCTGTCAGGCTGCTACAGCCATAAAATGCCTCATATCCGATTTTGGTTACGCTGTCTGGGATCGATATTCCCGTTAGGTTGCTGCAGCTATGAAATGCAGAGTCTCCTATTGAGGTTACTCCTTTTTGAATAATAACCCGTTTTGCATTTCGCCAATATTTGTTGCGATTGCTATAAGACATCATAGCCCCATATCCGCTGATGGTCAGTGTCCCGTCTTCATCGCTTATCCAGGTTACATTTGACCCATCTGCCCCGCAGTCTCCCGACATGGCATCTGTCTGTTCTGATCCTGCACTGTCCAGATCGTCTGTTGTGGCATATGCTTCTTCTGAAAAAATTGCAGTTTCAAACAAAAAAAACAAAGCTAACAACATAAAAAACAGTCCTTTACTGATTCGGATTATTCGCTCCATAAAAACCTCCTTTAATCTTAATTTTCCTTATAATTAACCTCATACTGCATTATTCCTTGTGTATAAAAGAGTCCAAATTTTCACGGTAATTGTACTGCAGCACAGATGTAATCCCTGCAATACTGTCATGAATAAAGCAATATCATAAGGTGTACTTTTTGATAATTTCCGCTTTCATATTATTTGCAAGATATTAGTGAAATGAAATTATTATTCACGGCCCGGAAGGCCACTCAGAGTAACAAATTTGAAAGGTAGAAATAAACCAAAAACCAGATATTTATTGCATCGCCATCCAATTTATGGTAAGATATTTCGTAAGAAAAGAACTATCAAAATGTACACGTTTTGATAGTTCTATTTACGTTTTTCTACCTGTGCGGTATTCTCTCAAACGACGGTAAAACGTGGCCTGGCTCATATTGCACTCCTGTACCGCATTGTTAAATGATATCTGTCCGCTTTCCCACTTTTTGGTGATTTCACCAAAATTGTCCGGCACAGGCACTTCTGGCCTTCCGAAACGGACTCCACGTTTTTTTGCAGCGGCAATCCCCTGTTTCTGCCGTTTCCTTATATTTTCCCTTTCATTCTCTGCAGCGAAAGACAATATCTGCAAAACTAAATCAGCAATAAATGTCCCCATAAGGTCCTTCCCATTCCTCGTATCTAAAAGCGGCATATCAAGCACACAAATATCAATACCAATTTCTTTTGTGAGCATACGCCACTGATTCTGTATTTCGGTATAATTACGGCCTAAGCGGTCAATGCTCATAATATAAAGCAGATCGCCCTTTTGCATCTTTGATACCATTTTCTCATAATCAGCCCTGTGAAAATCTTTACCAGACTGTTTATCCATAAATATATTTCCGGCAGCGACTTCCTTTTCCATTGCAAGTATTTGTCTGTCTTCATTCTGTTCCACGCTTGATACACGCACATATCCATATACTTTACCCATTTTATCCTCCTATGTGCCTGATTTTTACTGACACTCCCGAAGAAAAATCCGACACAAATGTCACAGGTTCTGTTCTTTTGATATGAAAAAAGAACCATATACTTATATAAAAGATAAGTATATGGCTCTTCTGCAGCATTCTTTACTTAAGCTTTGCAAGTACACCTTTCAGGTAATTCCACATGCGCTCTGTGGATGCGATGTCGATTCTCTCGTTGAAGGAATGGATATCCATCATATCCGGTCCGAAGGATACGCAGTCAAGATCCGGGCGTTTGCCAAGGAAGAGACCGCATTCCAGTCCTGCGTGAATTGCAGAAACGACAGGCTCCTTTCCGAACATCTCCTTATAGGTATCCTCCATTACCTTGCGAAGCGCTGAATCCGGATCATACTGCCATGCCGGATATTCATTAATCAGCTCTGTGGATGCCCCTACAAATTTTGCACACTGTGCCAGTTCTTCTTCCATACGGCGCTTCTGGCTCTCTACAGAGCTTCTTACCAGAGAGCAGCTCTTTACACAAGTATCTTCGGTCTCTAGAATTCCAAGGTTTAGGGATGTCTCGACAAGACCTTCAAGCTTTCTTGAAAAGCCCTGTACACCGTTCGGGCACACCGTTATGTAGGAAATCACGCGGCCTGTGCTCTCTTCATCCAGAGCATCTGCCTCTGCATTCTCTGCTGAGGATACCTCAGCCAAAAAGCCAGGCTCGTCTCCCATAAACTCATAATCCCATATCTGCTTCATCTCTTCCGTAATCTCACGGACTCTTCCCGCATCCTTTGGATCAGCAAGAAGTTTTGCGGTACAGTCCATTGTGATGACATTATCCTTTGCACCGCCGCATACAGATACAAGACTTACCGGAACCTCCAGTAAAATGCGGTTTAACAGCCTGCCCATCATCTTATTCGCATTTCCACGCTGCTTGTGGATCTCTGCGCCGGAGTGTCCCCCAAGAAGTCCGTGCAGTTTAATCTCAACAAGTGTACCGCTTTTCTTCGTGCGTGTAACCGGGATCTTCGTCTCATAACGGAATCCGCCTGCACAGCCTGTTGTCAGTACGCCCTCGTTATCGGAGTCGATATTAATCAGCTTTCTGCCCTTAAGTGATGACAGGTCGATTGTATTCGCGCCGCCCATGCCAACCTCTTCGTCTACGGTAAATACTGCCTCAATAGGCGGATGTGGGATGTCCTTACTGTCCAGAACTGCCATTGCCATGGCAACTGCAATGCCATCGTCTCCGCCGAGCGTTGTGTCCTCCGTCTTTACAAAGCCGTCTTCTACAAGGAGCTTAAGCGGATCCTTTGAAAAATCATGATCTGATCCCGGACGCTTTTCACATACCATGTCAAGATGTCCCTGGATGATCACTGGCTCGCTGTCTTCGTAGCCTGCTGTCCCGGGCTTCCTGATGATGACATTGTTGACAGAATCCTGTGTATAATCAAGATTCCTCTCTTTTGCAAATTCTACACAGTAGTCGCTGATTCGCTTTGTGTCAAAGGTTCCATGCGGAATCTGACACATCTCCTCAAAAAACCGGAATACTTCTTTTGGTTGAATCTGGTCTAATACTGCCATAGTTCATTCCCTCGCTTCTTTTTTATTTTTTGATTTCTATCTCTTATTATCCTACACCAGACATAAAAAATCAACCAAATCCATACATTTATTATAGATTTATAATTGTTACTATTCACGGGGCCGTGCACCCCGCTGCACGGCATCCGAGTCGATAAAGTGGTCGTTTCCGGCATCCAGCCCCTCGCTGAGAGCGACTATTAAACGGGCTGGATGCGTTACTATGAGCGGACGGTTAGTCCGTGAATAGCAACTTATAATTCGTTGGTATAAACGGCCTGAGACGTAAATGGCAGTGAGAATCAGGGACGGTGATTTATGAAGCGATATTTAATGAAAGCAACTGTTATTTTACTTTTTGTTGTCATGCTGATCTTTCCGGGAGAGGTGTTTGAGGGTGCCTGCAGCGGACTGCTTTTATGGTTCAACAGTGTGCTCCCCACACTGCTTCCCTTTATAATTGTATCCGGATTACTTATAAAGACCCGTGCAGTGGACTGGATTGTACGCATAACAGGACCAGTTCTCTGTCCTGTTTTTGGTGTTACACATTATGGATCATTTGCAGTTATCACGGGATTTTTATGCGGTTATCCTATGGGGAGCAAGGTGACATGTGATCTTTTGAAAGAAGGGCACATCAGTCAGGGCGAAGCACGTTATCTCCTGTCATTCTGCAACAACGCAAGCCCTGTTTTTATTATCAGCTATCTTGTCCTGCAGAATCTTTCTGAGGAAAAACTGGTTTATCCTGCTCTTCTGATTCTCATGGGTTCCCCGGTCCTTGCCAGTTTTTTATTCCGGAGACTGTGGAAAACAAAAGGAAGCACGGGGGATAAAGTTTCTCATTTTGTGGATAAATCCGCCATTTCGGTGGATAACCCCGCCCGGCATGCGGAAAATTTTTCCATTCCCCATGGTGTGGAAAATATTGTGGATACCTGTATTATGAATGGGTTTGAGATGATTACGAAGGTGGGAGGATATATTATGCTTTTTTCCATCCTGATGTCACTGGCTGAACGGTCTGGAATCAAGCATTTTCTATTCCGCTTTCTCCTGCTTCCTTCCCTTGAGATTACAAGCGGGATTTCCCTTCTGTGTGAAGGTGCACTGTCAAAACAGGCCGCCTTTTTTCTCTGTATGACATGCACTTCCTTTGGCGGCTTTTGTGCAGCCGCACAGACCAGCTGCATGATCTCCGGAACCGGGCTGTCCATAAAAACATACACCATAGAAAAGCTGATTACCGCCATGGTAACCAGCCTGCTCTGTTGTCTCTATCTTTACTTTATATACTAGTATAACCTACACTAATTAACCGTACGTTTCGCTCGTCTAAATTGCATCTGCTGCGTTGTCGTCAATCGGCGCAGCCACCGCTAAGCCTCATTCCTCCGCCTTGCAGGCTGAAAATTTATCCTGCGTGAAACGTATCGGTAATCAGTATGGGTTATACTAGATCAGCTCATCATCATCCAGGTCATCCAGCGCATATGCATCATTGGCCGGTGCATCCTGAGTTTCATTTCCGTATTCCGCTGCCAGCGACTGTGGGGTCTGTTCCGGAATTTCAAGCTCTGAGCGGTTATTACGAACCATATCATAGCACTCCTGCAGGGAGTTGACAAGTCCGTCATATTTTGTTGTGTAGCTGTCCAGAGTATGGCCAATGATACTTTCGGCATTTGCCATCAGGTCATCTGCATACTGCATAGCGCCGATGCGGATGTCATTGGCATCATTGGTCGCATTATCCAGAATCTCCTGTGCCTGCTCTGTGGCTGCGGTTACAATCTCATTCGCCTGTGCATATGCCTGCTGCATAATCTCATGCTCGCTGACAAGCTCATTTGTATGAATCTGTGCCTCCTCAATCATGCTGTCCGCCTTTGCCTGGGCATCAGCCAGAATCGCGTCCTTGTTCGCAATAATCTTCTGATACCGCTTAATCTCATCCGGCGTCTTCATTCTAAGCTCTCGCAGCAGTTCATCGATCTGATCCTTATTTACAATAATCTTTGTAGTAGACAAAGGCTGAAACTTACAGCTGTCTACATATTCCTCAATCTCTTCAATAATCTGCTCAATACGGCTGCTCATTCATTACACTCTCCTTTTGTTTATTTTCTCCTGTATCTTCTCTATTATAATCTCTGGTACAAACTGAGAAATATCCCCTCCAAAAGCGGCGACCTCCTTCACAATGGAAGAACTTAAGTAGGAATACGCAAGTCCTGTCGTAAGAAAAGCTGTCTCTAACTGTGGGGACAGCTTATGGTTCGTCTGCGCCATCTGAAGCTCGTATTCAAAATCTGTAATTGCACGCAGTCCCCGGATAATCATCCGCGCATCCATGGCTTTTGCAAAATCCGCCAACAGCCCTTCAAAAGGGATGATCCTCACGTTTGGTATGCTTTTTGTGACTTCCTCTAACATTCTAACACGTTCTTCTACGGAAAACAACGGACATTTTGCATTATTATTCAATACTCCGACAATTAATTCATCAACAAGTGACGAAGAACGTTCGATTATGTCCAGATGTCCGAATGTAACCGGGTCAAAGCTTCCCGGATAGATTGCTCTTAGCATCGTTTTTCCTCCCTGTCGTATAGGCTTTATCTGTCAAGAAAAATGTGTTTGTTGGTCTTGTATACCTTCTCTTTTCTGACCCGGAATCCCAACTCCTCTGCAAAGCTGATCCCGGTATCCTTCGCCGCCTCAATAATAACAATCCCATTCTCTGAAAGAAGCTTTCCGTCAGCCAGTGCTTCCAGCACCTGGCGCTCCCATTCCTGATGATACGGCGGATCCATAAAGATAAAATCAAAGCCATCCAGGCCAGCATGCAGACGGTGAACGGCCTCCAGCGCATCCATCTGCATTGTGACTGCTTTCTGGTCAAGCCTTGTATATTTTAAATTCTCTTTAATGCATGCCATGGCACGGGGATTCTTTTCCACAAAAACCGCTTCCTTTGCCCCGCGGCTAAGTGCCTCAATACCGATCCCGCCGCTGCCTGCAAAGAGATCTAAGAATCTGCTGTTATACAAATCCGGAGCAAGCATATTGAACAGTGTTTCCTTAATCCGGTCTGTAGTCGGTCTGGTATCAAGACCATCAATGGTCTTAAGCTGCAGCCTTCTGGCCGTACCTGCAATTACTCTCATCATCCATTCTCCATATCGATACATTCTCGTTACAATGACGGCTCCCAGGCCATGAATAGCAACAAGTTTTCCATCTGAATTTACCTGTCTATCATGACATATTTTGCAAGATTTCGCAAGCATCTTTGCAGAAAAACAGAAAAAAGCACCTGACGCACTTTTCCATGCCGTCAGATGCTTTTTCTTACTCAAACGGTCTCCAGATCACAAAAGATCGAAAGACTATTTTCCAGCCATCTGCTTTTCCTGCTGCTCAATCATCTTCTTAACCATATAACCGCCAACAGAACCATTCTGTCTGGACGTGAGGTCTCCGTTGTAACCGTCAGTTAACGGTACTCCAAGCTCGCTTGCCACCTCATATTTGAATTTGTCAAGTGCACCCTTTGCCTCTGGTACTGCTGCTCTGTTTGTTGAACGATTTGCCATTTTAATACTCCTCCTTTTTGTATCTTTGTAACTTTTATCGTTGTTACACTGATAGTATATGGAGGATTTAAATTATTACACTGGAAATTCTTTCATAATCTGACATTTTCTGAATGTATTCATTTTCATGGCTGTAAAGCCAGTCCGCCGCTTCGTTTGCCTGCTGTAAAAGCCTTGCATCCTGAAAGACATCTCCAAGCTTAAAATCCAGAAGGCCGCTCTGCCGGATACCGAACAGATCTCCCGGGCCTCTGAGCTTCAAGTCCTCACTTGCAATTTTGAAGCCGTCATTGGTTTTATTTAAGATCTCCAGGCGCTTCCTTGTTTCCTTTGATTTTGAACTGCTCATAAAGATACAGTAAGACTGATGCTTTCCGCGCCCGACACGTCCGCGCAGCTGGTGAAGCTGTGCCAGCCCGAAGCGCTCGGAGTTTTCAATCATAATCACTGAAGCATTGGGCACATCAATTCCCACCTCAATCACAGTAGTGGAGACGAGAATCTGAATCTCGTTTTGCCCAAAGCGTTCCATAATATCATCCTTTTCCGCCTGGCTCATCCTGCCGTGAAGACATTCCACACGAACCTGCGCTCCCATCTCTTCCTTCAGAGTCCTGGAATAGTCGGTAACATTCTCCGCCTCAAGATGCTCACTTTCCTCTACCATTGGACATATAATATAGCACTGGCGGCCTTCTTCAATCTGCTGTTTCATAAAATTGCAGGCTGTTTTCCGGTATTCTGTTCCTACTACACAATTTTTAACAGGAAGCCGGTTCGCCGGAAGCTCATCAATCACCGAGATATCCAGATCTCCATATAATATAATTGCAAGCGTCCGGGGAATCGGCGTAGCGCTCATGGCCAGTACATGGGGCGTGCCGCCTTTTTGTGCAAATGCCGCCCTCTGCTTCACACCGAATCTGTGCTGCTCATCCGTAACAACAAGGGCAAGATTATCATAAAATACCTGCCCCTGAATCAGTGCATGGGTTCCAACAATAATCTTTGCAAGTCCGCATTCAATCCGGTCATAGGCTCTGCGCTTTTCCTTTGTTGACATCGAACCTGTAAGAAGCACTGCCTTTACCGGAATCTCATATTGTTCAAACATTCTTGTAATGGATTCATAGTGCTGTCTTGCCAGCACCTCAGTGGGCGTCATCAGTGCTCCCTGATATCCATTCAGTGCTGTATTCAGAAGGGCAAGTACTGCTACAATCGTTTTTCCGGATCCGACATCTCCCTGGACAAGTCTGGACATCACAGTCTCTGAAGACATATTCTTTGCAATCTCCTCCCACACCCTTTTCTGGGCATCCGTCAAGGTAAAGGGAAGTCTTCTGACCAGTTCTTCTGTCTCTTCCTTTTTTTCAATGATATATTCATTCGCCAGTTTCTGGTTATTCTCCTTAAGCTTTCTCAGCGACAGGATAAAGCGTAAGAATTCCTCAAATACCAGCCGGTCTCTTGCATGGCAGAATACTTCTTTATCCTCGGGAAAGTGTATTCCCCTCACAGCATAATTGTATTCGGCCAGCTCATATTTAAGCCTGATCTCCCGGGGCAGAGTGTCCCTTGTAAGGTCAAGGCCGTCAATCACCTGTCTCACTGCCTTAGACACTGCATTATTAGTAAGCCCTGCCGTAAGGCTGTACACTGGCTGCAGCGTATGAAGCCTTTCCTCATACTTTTCACTGGGATAAAAGACCTCTGGATGCTCCATCACGACTCCGTTTCTTCCTGCCGCGATCCGGCCTCTGAGCGTAATCATACCCCCGCCTGACAACGTATTTCTTAAAAAAGGCATGTTAAACCAGATAACCTTAAGTGTTCCTGTAAGTTCCTTTACATACGCTGTCGTAATCTGCCTCTTCTGACTGCCAGATACCTGTACACGCCCATATAGCGTACCGGTCACAGTCATAACCCGGCCTTCCTCCAGTTCGCTTACCGGCACCGGCTCTTCATATATATCATATCTGTGAGGATAATACCGCAGCAGATCCCCTGCCGTACAGATTCCAAGCTTTCCAAAAAGCTTTTCTGTCTTTTCGCCAATGCCCTTTAGTTCACGTATTCTGCTCTCTTCAACCATTCAAAGACCTACTCCACAGCAAGAACATAGTAATAAATTGGCTGGCCGCCAGAGTGCATGTCAACATCAACATCCGGATAAAGCTCTTCGATCTCTTTTGCAAGACTCTCCGCCGTCTCCTCCATTATTTCCTCGCCATAATAAAGGCTGATCAGTTCGGAATCCTCATCTACAAGACATGCAAGCATCTCCTTCGTAGTTTCCTCTACATCCTTGCCAACCGCGAGAATCCCTGTGTCGCCGATTCCCATGATATCACCCTCATGGATCTCCTTGTCATCAATATGCGTATCCCTCACGGCATAGGTAACCTGACCGGACTTCACATTCTGAATCTCTTCCAGCATAGCAGCCTCATTCACAGACGCATCCTCATCCGGAATAAAACTGATCAGCGCCGTAATTCCCTGTGGAACCGTCTTCGTGGGAATCACGATAATATTCTTATCTTCCACAAGGTCCTTAGTCTGGTTGGCAGCCAGTACAATATTCTTATTGTTCGGCAGTATAAATATGCTTTCCGCGTTTACCTGGTCAATCGCATTCAGCATATCCTCTGTACTGGGGTTCATGGTCTGACCGCCCTCAATGATATAATCCGCTCCAAGCTCCTTAAAAATCTCATTCATCCCCTCGCCGATCGACACAGCGATAAAGCCCATCGGCTTTGCCGGGCTCTTCGGCTGGCCGGATTCTTTTTCTTCTGCGGCATTCACGCTCTTTTGATCTGCATTTTCCTGGCTGGCAGCTGCCTGTTCTATGGCAAGCTTTTCGGCGTCGCGGATCAGCTTCTCCTGATGCTCCTCCCGCATATTGTCAATCTTCATCCGGGAAAGCTGTCCATATGTGAGAGCTCTCTGAATAGCAAGCCCCGGATCATTGGTATGAACATGGATCTTCACTACATCGTCATCTGCAACACATACAATGGAATCACCGATCGAAGCAAGATAGGACTTAAAATCCTGTTCGTCCCTTTCCGTAAATTCCCGCTCCGTCAGTATAATGAATTCTGTACAATATCCAAACTTAATATCCGCTGTCTCCTGTGGTTCCGCCTTTGCTGCAGACACACTCTTTGCAGGTGCAATTGCGCTGTAATCCACTTCCTTTCCAAGAAATGCATCATAAGCGCCGCGAATAATCTCCAGCAGTCCCTGGCCGCCGGAATCCACCACTCCTGCTTCCTTAAGAACCGGAAGCATCTCCGGAGTCTTCATAAGCACTTCCGCGGCATAATCAATCACAGCCGGAAGAAATACCTCAAGTTCATCCGTCTCAAGAGCCATCTCTGCCGCCTTCTCTGCAATCCCGCTGGCTACCGTAAGAATCGTACCTTCCTTCGGCTTCATAACTGCCTTATATGCTGTATCTCTCGCGCGCTGGCAGGCAGCTGCAAGAGCCTCAGTGCCAATCACAGATTCCTCACGGATCGACTTGGTAAAGCCCCGCAGAAGCTGGGAAAGGATGACGCCTGAATTTCCTCTCGCCCCTCTTAAGGAACCAGATGAAATTGCCTTGGACAGTTCCTTCATCCCAGGATGCTCAAGTGCAGTTACTTCCTTTGCCGCAGACATTATGGTAAGAGACATATTCGTCCCGGTGTCCCCGTCAGGAACCGGAAATACATTCAGCTCATTGATCATTTCTTTTTTTGCTTCAATACTTTGTGCGCCCGCAAGAAACATCTTTGCAAGCATATCTGCATTTATTGTTTTCGTAGCCACTTCCTATGTCCTCCTCTTACTAATCGATGACTCTTACGCCTTCGATATAGATATTAATTTTATCCACAGGCATCCCCGCAAATTCCTCCACGCGGTACTTTACATTGCTGATCAGATTATCTGTTACCGCTGAAATGCTCACTCCATATGCAACAATAATATGAAAATCAAGTGTCACATGATTTTCCTCAGAAATATTCACCTGAATACCCCTTGTCAGGCTCGCCCTCTTCAGAAGATGAACCAGCCCATCCGTTACATTAATCGCAGCCATTCCGACAATACCAAAACACTCCATAGCCACTGAGCCCGCATACTTTGCAATGACCTCCGGATCAATCGTAATAATGCCGTGATCCGTACTCATACATCCTTTCATAAAAGAACCTCCACTTCTACATATCAATCAAAAACATTCCTATATAAATCCTGACACAAATGATCAATCATATTATACTCTGTTTCGCTGCATATTACAAATAAAAATACTCAGAAATTTCCTGTATTATACAAAAAAACTGTTACTGTTCACTCCGTTCACAGTAACAGCCGCAAATCCATTTAAAATTCGCTTTGCGAATGGGATTTGCTCACACCTGAATCATTTTTTACGGACTTTGCAGTAAATGCAAAGTCCTGTGTGAACAGTAACAAAAAACTCAGATTTTATAAAATCTGAGTTCATTTGCTTTTCTTTGATTATGCACGCTCTACTTTTCCTGACCGAAGACAGGAAGTACATACATACATCTTCTTTGTTCCGCCGTTCTCTGTCTTAACACGGACAGACTTTACATTGGACTTCCAGATCTTTGGTGTTTTTCTATGAGAATGACTCACATGGTTTCCAAAGTGAGCACCCTTTTCACAAATAGCACATTTAGCCATGACTGCACCTCCTAACGCTCCTATATAGCTCGATAATACGAACTCACAACACTAATATCTTAGCAGATTGGTCAGGGAAATGCAAGCATTATTTCTAAATCTTCTGATTTTCTTTTTCACTGCTATTAACAACAAAACAGGTTATATCCTGCCAGTATGCACAATATAATACACAGTACCTCCACAAATGTACCTGGCAGAATCAGTGCAAGTATCATTCCCACTGCCACCCAGAATAAGGCAAATCCGATGATCCGCTTCAAAACTATCACTCCCCGGAATGCTTTATTCCCATTTTATGCACCCCGGCAGAAAATCATTCCCGGAATATCCGGATCAGGCCTCATCCTCCTTTAGAATATCCATTACATCCTCCTCTGTAATCTTGGATTCTTTCCCGGCAGTAAACTTGTCAACCACATCCGGAACCATATCAAGTATCTTCGTAATCGTATCCTGATTCTTCACATTCACAAGCCTGGTCTGGCCATTCTGAATCACAAGCACTGCACATGGCGTCATCTTGCCGCCGATGCCTCCGGCGCCCTTATCCTTCTTATCCGTCCCCCATGCACCTGCGCCTACCGCAAAGGATACGTCCACAAGCGGAAGGATAATCGTATCTCCGATATGGATCGCATCTCCTACCACCGTCTTCGATGTTACGACACCTTCGATTCCTTTAAACAAAGCCTCTACTGTCCCTTTAAAATTATTCTCTGCCATAGCCTGACTCCTCCTGATCATTCAATTTAAAATTTCGTATATCTTTATATGTCTGACGTACACTCCTGCTCCAAAGCAGATTCCAACATAGTAAAAGGAAATAATATCCGAAGATCTTCCCTTTCAAATCAGCACGTCCCCTGAACACATGTCCCTCAAAGTCCGGTGTAATCATTACATGGTCTCCCATGAAGGGATACAGAATACTAAGCCCGGCCAGTACCTGTCCCGTAACTGCCGGATCCTCGAATCCAAACCGTATATCCACCATAAATCTGCGGGGATTCAGCCGTTTAAGCAGATGAAATACTTCCTTCTTCCCTTTGCGTAATGCACCGACATGAGTCTCGTCATGGATAAATTCAAGAATCTTGTCCTTCTTTTCACCAAGCTCCCGGAGTTTTTTCCCTGCATTCTGGAGCGTATCCCGTATCTTACGGATTATCCCCTTGATTTTTTCAATAATGCCCTGAATGGCGCTCTTGATTTTTCCAAAAATACCTTTCCTGCTTTCCTGATCTTCCTGCGCCTCCTTAGAAGCTTCAGAATCTCGGCAGGCTTCAGTCTGCGATACTTCCTCCAGATTCTTTTCCCTTTCCCATGTGCCTTCTTCAGATCTTTTACCTTCTTTAAGCTCCCGATCCTCTGCAGGCTCTTCAGTCTCCCTGCCTTTCTCAGTCCGTATTTTCCTGTCTTTTGCATCCTCTTTTTCTTCTTTAGGATTTTCCACTGTTTCAACATTTTCTTCAGATACTTCCTCAGCTTCTTCAGACTCTTTCTCCTCTGCACTGTCTTCCTCATCAATGGTTTCCTCCTTATTCTGTCCTCCAGTTCTTTTTATCCACGCAATTCTGATCCGCCACTTAAGCTTCTGCTCCTTATAAGATACATCTACCCGCACGAGCCTCAGAAACCAGGTAATCAGCAGCCTTCCTCTTACAGATCCCAGATCTCCTTCTGTCTTCCCTGCCAGCTCATAGCGCACGGGCACAAAAAGAACAATACAAATCATTAATATTACTATCCCCAATATTAATGCCAATATGATGCCTGCAATTTTTAAGATCAAAAGTAATATATGTAGCATCTTACCCTTCCTGTGACTGTACAGTACTTCACAGTACACCTTCCTGCTCTTTTTTTAATATATAGTCACGAATTTCTGCACCCATGGTTTCATTATACACCTCTTTTGTAATTTCTTCCACTATTTCCAGCGCTTCTTCAAAACCTTTTCCAATTCCAACTACAAAAAAGTCTCTTTCAGGAAAAAAAGGCTGCAGAAACTGGGCGCATCCATAGATTTCCAGTTGATTGTCTTCTCCTTCCGGAAGCGCAAGAATATAAACCTCTGGCAAAAGCTTTCCCTTATTCAGCTTTCTGATTATTTTCCGTCTTTTTTTCCTTATACTCTCCCCTAAATACAGATTACAATAATACCTCATACCTCCACCTCAAAATACCTTCTGCCCATGATGCCGCGGATTACACCACGTTTCATACATGACCTTTTGACTCTGGCATCATTTTAATAGTAATATGCATCAAAAATCTGCTTTGCCATATTGACCGCGCTTGCAGACCCATCCGAGGATTCGATAATAATACTGATCACCAGCTCCGGATTATCCACATTACTCATTCCGATAAACCAGGAATGGTCCTTTTCCTCATCTGAGCTGTATTCCGCAGTCCCCGTCTTTCCCGCTGCCGTATAACTCTGCCCTGCAAGAACTGACGCGGTGCCATAGTCAACCACAGAGGTCATATAATCCTTCAGCTGCGCTGCTTCAGCAGCACTCATCAGATCCCTGTACTTCTCCGGTTTATTCTTCCGGATCTCTGCCCCCGTATCATTTGTCACCGAATCAACCAGATAAGGACGCATCAGAGTGCCGCCATTAGCAATTGCAGATGTAATAAGCGCCAGATGATAGGGACTTACCTGCGTCTGCCCCTGTCCCATGGCAGTCATCATACGGTCGCCGTCCAGCGCTCCCTTTTTCAGGCGGAATTCGCTCTTGTTACAGGGCAGGTCACAGGGAAGCTTTGAATCAAACAGCAGATCTTTGGCCGTGTTCCTGAAGGCCGGAATATCAAGGGAGAGGCCGATGTTACAGAATGAGGTATTACAGGAATTAGCCAGGCTGTCCCTAAAATCCTCATCTCCGTGTACAGTTCCATTAAAGCAGCGGATGGTAGTATCCGCCACCGTAATTTCACCATTGCAGGAATACCCATAGCTGTCATAATCCGGATGCTCCCGCATGTATTCCAGCGCTGTCACGACCTTGAAAGTCGAGCCAGGCGCATACTGTCCCTGGGTCGCGCGGTTTAAAAGTGCACTGTTCTCTTCATCATTTATAAGAGTATCCCAGTTCTCGCCCACACTTCCCGGATCAAAATCCGGCTTTGACACCATCACAAGGATCTTTCCGGTACTGGGCTCCATCACCACTACTGCCCCTTTATAGTCTCCAAGAGCATTGTAAGCCGTCTCCTGTAGCTTCGCATCTAGTGTGGTCACAACATTATCTCCCATATTCTTCTTGTCCTGAAATTCATTTTTAATCTTTTTTAAGAAAAATGAATTTGAGGCAAGGAGATCGAAGTTTGTGTAGGATTCGAGCCCTGTCTTTCCCTGGGCTGTATAGCCGACCACATGGGCAAACATATTTCCATAAGGGTACTCCCTTGTCTCGGTTCCGTCTTCCGCCACATTGGTCTGTGCCAGAACCTTTCCTGTCCGGTCAAGAATATTTCCCCGCACCACCCGGTCCGCCTGGGAATCCAGCCTTGCATTATAGGGATTTCTTACGACCTCACTGCCCTTCACAACATTAAAGTAGGAGATATACCCCATCATTCCAATAAAAAGAGCCACAAAGACATAGGTCACTCTAGCGAATTCTTTGTTTCTGGCGCGCTTTTTCTTTGCTTTCTTCCGGTCTTCGCGGTTTGCGGCTCTGCGCTCTTTTCGTGACATCTCCTGTTTCTCTTCTCTTCTTTTTTGCTTCCTGACTGCTTCTCTTTGCTCGTAGCCGTTCCTTCTTTCTTCTCTCAAGATCTTCCTCCTCGTCTTCTCTTAATATATACAGTCCCTGAATAATTGCAAACATAATAATCGTACTCAGCAGCGAGCTTCCTCCATAGCTTACAAGGGGAAGTGTTACACCCGTATGAGGGATAAACTTTGTCACGCCGCCGATGGTAAGAAACACCTGAAAGATATAGCAGGTCCCAAGTCCCAGGGCAACCAGCTTATAAAATAATGTATGGAGCTGCATGGCAATATTCAGAAACATGACATAACAGCTCACACAGATTAAGATGATACACAGTGCAAAGATCAGTCCCATCTCCTCGGAAATGGCCGAAAAGATCAAGTCAGATTCCACAACCGGAATCGTCTCAGGCTGTCCCTGGTATAGACCTGTACCGAACCAGCTTCCCGTGGCAATGGCAAAAAGCGACTGGGCCACCTGATAACCTCCCACATCATATGCCGCAAAAGGATCCTTCCACGCAATCACACGCACACGCACATGGTTAAACAGATAGTACGCCGCCACAGACGCCACGCTTCCTGCACCCAGCCCTGCTGCAATATAGAGCGGCTGTCTGGCTGCCACATAAAGCATAACCAGATATACTACAAAAATAATCAGTGCTGCACCAAGATCCTTGGAGGCAACCAGGATCAGCACATGAAATGCCGCAATACCTGTCGTAATCACAATATTCCTGAACTCCATAGATGCCTTGAAGCTGGAAGCAGCAAAGAATACAAACACGATCTTTACCAGCTCAGACGGCTGAATATTGATTCCCGCAATCTCAAATCCAAGCATGGCTCCATTGGACACTCTTCCAACTATAATAACCGCAGCCAGGGAGAAGATCCCAATAATCGCATAAAACTTACGCCACTCCGAAAGTAATTTGAACCTTCTTATAATTACCGGTATGACGAGACTTAGACCGATTGCAGCTGCAGCGATCACGAACTGCTTAACCGCAATTGTATAATCAAGCCTGGTCAGCATAATCATTCCGATGCAGAGCAGCATACACATGTTGTTAATCACAAGTCTTGAGACCTTCGGATAAATAATTGTGTACAAAACAATAGTAGCACCAAACAGTACCACCTGCATCAGGTAAAAAGCCAGAAGCTTGACATCCTCTTTTTCCAGGTACATTACCAGATATGCAGTAAGCTGCATCATAAACATAAGCACATTCTGCTGTGTCAGAAGCCACTTCTTCCGGTCCGGATCCTGGTATCCAAAGATACTGAAGCACAAAAAAGTATACATTGTTACCAGTATAATCATAATATATTTTGACAATTCTACAATAATATTTACCAAATCTTCACCTACTTTACTCCCCGCTTCAAGTGTCCTCTTGTATATTCCCCTGCCGGAGGCTTCACTTGTTTCTTTTTTACAAATGCCTCTTCATATAATGTAAGAATCTCCCTTACCTTCTTTTCGCCCTCTATGGAAAAATCAAGTCTCACTCCTTCCGGGAAAACAGGCTGGAGCTCTGAGGCGAGGTCAGTCAGCATAAGAGGGGCACAATTGTATATTACATTATAGCAGTACTGGCATTCATTTTTAACTGCAAATTTCTTTCCCCGGCGGTCTGTAAGAAACATCACACCGTTATGTCCGTCACATGTGCCGGTTGTCTTTTTGATGCAGTTTGCCGTAACCATTACTGGCTGATAGCCGTACACTGTAAGAATTCCACCGCCGCCAAGAGCTGTAAGTTCCCGCAGATTCAGCTCCGGAGGAAATGTAAATCCGCTAAGTCCGCATTGTCTTATAAAGTCTTTACTTTCCCGGTTGAATACATACATATTACTGTCAGAAATCATTCTTTTCGGATATTTTTTTCTTTTCAGCCATGAAAGACTCTCAAAATTCCGGATCAGAACACCGTCATATTCTCTCAGAAGTATCTCATATACCTTCTCATACCAGGAAACCGCCCTCTCCCGGAATATGTATGGCATTGCAGCAAAAAACTGCTTCTGCGGCTTCCCGCCTGCATTCTTCACGATCTTAAGAGTATCCCTGTCAAACGCGATACTTCCCTCCACATAGACCAGGGATACTGCATCAGACGAAAGAACTGCCCGAAGCTGCTCCCTCGTCTGGACAACAGCCTCAAGGGATCTCTCTTCATACAGGCTCCTGGTCTGAACTGTATCAGGAGCCCTGTCAGAAAACTTCCTGTCACCAGTTATCTCCGGTCTCCTGCCATCAGCCATCTCCGGCTTCCTGTCATCAGCCATCTCCGGCTTTTCTCTTCTGCAGTCCTCCAGTATCTCATCACGAAGTGCCAGGAGGCCTTCCCTCCGGAGTGCATTGACCGCCTGCATTGGGAGAAATCCATTGCCCTCCATAAGAATCTCAAGATCCTCAAACACAAAGGCTGTGTCCCCGGTCTTTCGAAGCTGCTTTTCCAGCCGTTCTCTTTCAAGAGGCGCCTTAACTGCCGTCTGCACCCGCTCACCGGAAATCTCCTTATAAATAGTTCTGTGTTTTCCTTTATACTCCAGACATAGTGTAGCATACTTTCCTTCTGAAAATATGAATTTCCCCTTAATTTTTTCTTTTATTTTATAATCCGTCCTGCTTGTCCTCTCCTTTTCAGGAATGCTCTTCTGCTCCTTTGGCCGGGAAAGAGACAGCATCTCTCTTCCGTTCTGACGCATATAATATCCTGTGGTATATCCTCTCCTCGTATAGGCTCCTTCCAGATCATCTCTGTCTTCTCCCTTAACCTTGTATCCGCTTCTTCCCTTTTCAAAATAAAGATCCACATACTTCCGATACATACTTACTACAGTATAGACATAGTCCGGCTGCTTCATCCGTCCCTCTATCTTAAAGGAATCAATCCCTGCATCTATGAGATCCGGAATCAAGTCAACCGCGCTCAGATCTTTAAGGCTTAAAAGATCTGCCGGACTCTTCCCCTGTACCTGATACGGCAGTCTGCAGGGCTGTGCACACTGCCCCCGGTTTCCACTCCTTCCGCCAATCATACTGCTTAAAAGACACTGGCCGGAATAGCAGTAGCACATGGCGCCATGCACAAAACACTCGATCTCCAGGCCTGTTTTTTCCTTCATCCTGCGTATCTCTCTAAGGGAAAGTTCCCTTGCCGGGACAATTCTGTCTGCACCGGTCTCCTTAAAAAAAGCGGCTCCAGGTTCATTGGTCACCGCTGCCTGGGTACTGACATGAAGCGCCAGCCCCGGAAAATGTCTTCTGATATACTGCATCACGCCTATATCCTGTACAATCACTGCATCAAGCCCCTGGAGATAATAGGGCATCAGATAATCCCCCAGTCCCGCAAGTTCTGAATCCTTAAGCAGAGTATTTACCGTCAGATAAATCTTACGTCCATGCAAATGTACATAATCAATTACTTTAAGAAGGAGCTCCTCATCCGGGTTATCCGCATAAGCCCTTGCCCCGAACATACTGCCTCCCATATAAACTGCATCTGCGCCTGCACAGAGCGCAGCCTCCATACTGGCCACAGAACCTGCAGGTGCTAATATCTCTGTCTTCCTATTACAATCCATCTGTCATCCATTTCCTAAATTTCCTAATCATGTGCTCCGGCACATTCCCGCAGTGCCAGGCCCGGCCTTTGGCGGCAGCATACGTCTTCACATAAGCGCCGCATCCCCGGAGAGTTTTTATAGTAACAAAGGCTGCTCTGTAAGCAGCCTCTTATGACTTTATTGTAACTGCCCAACCCCTTCACAGTTACACTTTACTTTCGTTTATTCTTCATCTCTGTTTCTAACTGGACAATCTTCATCTGGAGTTCCCGGTTCTCCTCCTTTAGCTTGTCCAGTGCCTTGTCTGCATTCTCAAGTTTAATCTGCACGGAGATGAGCTCATGCTTTAAGTCATACATCTCCTTGTCCTTCGCCTCAATATCGTTCTCTAAAGTCCCCCCCTGTTTTCTGGCTTTAAAGTAATCATCTGCAATATTGAGCGCAAGAAGGACGCTCCGCGTCTCCGCGCTCTGCTTACGGTATCCTTCACTGCTGCTGCATTCTTCAATTTTGTGATTCAGGTATGTAGATACCTTCTGCAGATAGTCCTCACTTTCAAATCCGCTTAAGGTAAATACCTTTCCTCCTATTAAAACTTCCGTGTAATTTTTTGATGATGCCATAAAAAGCCTCCCTCGAACTTTCTAATATGTTCCCATTATAAACGATACTTTATCAAAAACCAACCATTTTTGGTTATTTTTACAAGAAATATTAAAATTTCGGTTATTATTCACGAACCAGAAGGCCGCAAATGTGCCAGACATCGCATCCATTACCGTGAAATCCCCAAATGAACATATGCAGCCTCTGTTACAATCCTGCCCCTGGGGGTTCTCTGTATAAATCCATTCTTCAAAAGATAAGGCTCATATACATCCTCTATGGTTCCGGCATCTTCGCTGATTGCTGCTGACAGTGTGTCAAGTCCTACCGGCCCTCCGCCGAATTTCTCTATGATCGTAAGAAGCAGGCCCCTGTCAGTCTGGTCAAGACCCTCCTTATCTACATCCAGGAGATCCAGCGCATAATTCGCCACATCCTCTGTGATATGCCCGTCATATTTCACCTGTGCAAAATCCCGGACACGCTTAAGCAGGCGGTTAGCAAGTCTCGGCGTTCCCCTGGAGCGCCTTGCAAGTGCCGAGGCTCCTCTTGCATCAATCCCTACCCCCAGCACCTCTGCCGAACGAAGGATAATGCTTTCCAGCTCCTCCTGTGTATAGAACTCCATCCGGTGGATCACCCCGAAGCGGTCTCTTAAGGGAGCCGTCAGCATACCCGCCCTGGTCGTTGCCCCTACCAGCGTGAATTTTGGAAGATCCAGACGGATGGAGCGGGCGCTCGCACCCTTTCCAATCATAATATCAATCGCATAATCCTCCATAGCAGGATACAGAACTTCCTCCACCTGCCGGTTCAGTCTGTGAATCTCATCCACAAAAAGAACGTCCCTCTCCTGCAGATTGTTCAGAATCGCAGCCATCTCCCCCGGCTTTTCAATCGCCGGTCCGGAGGTAATCTTAAGGTGTACCTTCATCTCATTGGCTATAATCCCTGCAAGGGTGGTCTTGCCAAGACCCGGCGGACCATAAAAAAGCACATGGTCAAGTGCCTCCTTTCTCTCCTTTGCCGCTTCAATATAGATCTTCAGAGTCTCCTTTGCCTTTTCCTGCCCCACATAATCTTCAAGAAGCTGCGGGCGCAGCGACCCTTCAATCTTGCGGTCTTCTTCCAGATTCTCTGTTGTAATAATCCTTCTGCCCATACAATCCCCTCAGTTTATCAAAAAATCAAATCCGCCCCTGTAAACCGGCAGACGTCAGAGCGCCATAAACTTAAGCGCCTGCTTCAGCACATCCTCCACGCTCAGTTCCCCGGTCAGTTCAACCTGCTTTACTGCCTTCAAAGATTCTGTACTCCCATATCCGAGTGCAACGAGAGCCTGGACTGCATCACTTAAGACCCCGCTGTCTGCCTGCACTGCCTCCCGCGCCCCGGCATCACCTCCTGCGCCGGATACCGCATGCTCCAATGCTGTCTCAATACTAAGCTTGTCACGAAGCTCCACAATCAGCTTCTCCGCTGTCTTTTTCCCAATACCGGGCGCTGCCTGAATCGCCTTTACATCTCCCGCCGCAACTGCGAACCGCAGATCATCAGGAGACAGTACAGATAGAATGGACTGTCCGCCCTTCGGGCCAATCCCGCTCACCCCGATCAAAAGCTTAAATACCTGCAGGTCATCCCTGGTCAGGAAGCCAAAAAGCTGCATGGCTTCTTCCTTTACATTCAGATAGGTATGGAGCTTCACTTCATTTCCTGCAGAAGGCAGAAGGCTCATGGAATGGGTGGACATATAGATCCCGTAGCCTACGCCCCCCACATCCACAATTACCTTATCCTCCTCCACAGAAGCAAGCTGTCCCCTTATATAAGATATCATAAACCCTCCCCGGAAACTGGTTATAAATCACTTATACATCACCCAGTTCCTCAAAACCGTATATTTGTAAGTCTTTTTAGCATCTGCCCAGCCAGAATACCGATCAGAAGCCCGGTCAGAAGTCCTGCAATCAGAAGCACCGGAAGATAGCCGGATATGGCAAAGGATTCCACAACAGCCATCGCCACAAGGAGCTGTCCCACATTATGAAACACACCGCCTGCGGCACTGATCCCGATTACCGTGTAGCCTTCTCTTTTTTTCAAAAGCGCCATCACCGTAAGGCTTAAGAGACCGCCCGCAAGACTATACAGGATACTGAAATAGTTCCCGAAAAAAAATCCGGACAGAAGAATCCGCGTGACCGAGAGCAGATATACCTCTTTAAGCCTCATCTTATACAGGGCTATGACTATAATCAGGTTCGCAAGACCGAGTTTGACGCCCTGGATTCCAAAAGAAACCGGTATCAGAGTCTCTACATAGCTGAAAATCAGCGCCAGTGCCGTAAATACACCAAAATATGCTATCCTGTTCTTTGCCATCTTCCGTTCTCCTTAATTGGTCACGGCATCATACTCTCTCTCCCCTCCGCCTTCCACCTCCACGATTACCTTATTCGGAAGACAGATAATGCTCTCGCCTCTCCTCGACACAGCCTTCTGATCCACACAGAGCTTATCCGGACAGGCTGCTTCTGTCATATCTGCCTTTCCATTCCGGATCTGCAGATGGTTCGTGCCGCCGTTGACCTCAATCTCCTGATCCTCACTCAGACTATACCTGCCCTCGATTACACCATTCACCTTCACAGTAACAGAACCAGCACTCCCCCCACCCAGAATCTCATGGAGAAAATATGCAAGAAATGCCACTGTAAGAATAATGAGAATCAAAATAATATCCTTATTCATCAGTTTCTTTAGTCTGCTTTTTACATCCACATTCATATGCGCTACCTCTCTGATGGATATTTTAACACACTTATCGTCTCAATGCAATCACATGTTCGATTGCATATCTCTTTTTTTATTGTTATAATAATTACAGTCTATTCAGAAAACGATTCTGATTACGCAGAAACAACTTATACTATATTATAGCCGAGGTATCCAAATCATGAAACAGAAACGTAAAAGATTAACTGCTTTTATCTGTGCCGCAGTACTGCTTCTTTCCGGCTGTTCCGGAAAGCTTCCGGGTAAGGAAGAACTGTCCTACACAGACACCCTGTTCGATACCGTCATCTCAGTCCGGATTCTGGATCCTGCAGATCAGGATGTACTGGACGGATGCAAAAAACTGTGTCAGGATTATGACGCTTTATTTTCAAAGACAAATGAAGACAGTGAGATATACAAAATCAATCATGCAAAAGGCGAGGCTGTAGAAGTATCAGAAGATACGCTGAAGCTTATAAAGACCGGGCTCTATTACAGTGATCTGTCAAACGGACTATTTGATATTACCATCGGTCCGGTATCGAAGCTGTGGGATTTTAAGGCCGAAAAACCCTCCGTCCCATCTTCAAAATCCATCTCAAAGGCAATACGGCATGTAGATTACAAAAAAGTGATTATCGACGGCAACACGGTCCGGCTTGAAGACCGGAAGGCTTCTCTTGATGTGGGCGCTATCGCAAAGGGTTATATTGCCGACCGGATTAAGGATTACCTGAAAGAGAACGGGATCCGGCATGCGATTATTGATCTTGGCGGCAATATTCTTACCCTTGGTACGAAAACGGATGGTTCGAAGTATAATATTGGAATCCAGAGGCCCTTTGATGAAGCCGGTTCTCCAATTACCTCTGTCAAGGTTGCGGATCAGTCTGTCGTAACTACCGGGGTCTATGAGCGGTATTTTGAAGTAGATGGGAAAAAATATCATCATATTCTGTCACCTACCAGGGGACAGCCTTGTAAAAATTCGCTGTACAGCGTAACGATTATAACAGATTCCTCACTTACAGCAGACGCACTCAGTACTGCATGTTTCCTTATGGGATATAAGAAGGGAATGCGGCTGATTAACCAGTTGGAAAATGTAGATGCAGTATTTATCACCAAGGATTTCGAGCTGCACTTTTCTGATAACTTCCAAAAATAAGATAACTATATACAAAAGCGATCAGAAACTTACCACTCTCATAACGTTTCCGATCGCTTTTTATTCCGTTATACATCGTTTGTCCCCCTCTAATTGTAATGTCCCTTGCATGAAATAACCACCGCCATCTCCTTCTCAACCGCATAGACAATCCTGTGTTCATCATTAATACGGCGACTCCAAAATCCGCTCAAATTCTCCCTCTTCCTCAATCAATTCATGTTCCATCAATTTCAGCCGTCCCGCCTTATAATCCTCCATTTTCTTTCCCAAATAGCGGATATTGCTTTCGCAGTAAAAAGGGTCTGGGTCTGCTGTGATTTCAAAGGGAATCCTTCTTTCCTGTTCCATAAGCTCTGCCTCCTTCTGCAGCCAATACACAGCAGACAGGGACACGCCTATATTCCGATGAAAACAATCAGGGGCGCTTTTTATGGAGGTAAAATCCACTGCTTACGAAGACTTAGCCGTGAGGGTTCTCCCGAACGGCTTAGTCGCAGTTAGCAGTTAGTTCACCGGAATATTGCCCCGTTTGAATGGAATATAGGCGTGTCCCTGTCTGCGTCCGTCCTGTCTGCGTCCATCCTGTCTGCGTCCGCCCTATCATTACAGAACTTTTTCTATTTAATAATAGTAATAACTTCCGTGTCCCATGTTTCCTATGACGCTCATACCAGTTACGAACATGGCTATCCCCATAATGATGGAAAGAACAACTCCGATTGCTATGAATATAAGCTCTGCGCGGCAGAAGTTTCTGCGGTTTATGTTACCGGTTTTACCGAATGCCCATACACAGCACATGATAATATTGACACAAGGGATGGCCATGAGAAGGAGGGTCAGTACCCACTCGCCCATTGATAAAGGAGTGGTATCCATTCCATCCTGGTATTCGGTGCCATATCCTGTATTATTTCCCACGTTATAGTTGTAGTTATCCTGATACTGCTGCTGGTAAGACTGACTGCCATTGTTCTGTCCGGAATTTGAATAGGTATATTGCTGGGACGTATTCTGCGCTGAATCATTTTGCCAGAATTCATTCTGCTTTTCATTTTCCTGGTTATTTTCAAATTTATTTTCCATTTGTTGAACCTCCTTGTTCTCTTCTTGAACCTGATAGCAAATATAAAAATCGTAAATACACGAACCTGCCGGGCTACGAGAAATCGATCACTTTACTGCAGGTTACTGCGACTGCCCCCGGGCCGATATGGCAGCTTACACTTAAGGACAGCCGGTCCATATGAATCTCGTATCCCGGGAATTTTTCTTCCAGCTCTTTTTTCCAGCCGGCGGCCTCTGTATCGGAGCAGGTATAGGCTGCTGCCAGGTGTACTTTCTTTCCGGCAAACCGCTCTGTCATATCCTTCTGGATTGCCTGGATCATGGTTTTCTTTGCTGCCTTCATGCCGCGTACTTTTGCAAATGCATCCAGCTTCTCCCCCTGGATCTGCAGCACTGGCTTAATATTAAGAACTGCCCCGAGAGCTGCCCCTGCTGCTGTGACACGGCCGCCTTTTTTCAGATATTTCAGAGTATCTACTGTGATATAGATGCTTGCCTCCAGCTTTTCGCGCATCAGAACATCCTCGATTTCCTGTGCACTGAATCCCTTTTCTGCCATCTCCATGGCTTCTAAGACAGACTGCCGCTGAGTAACGGATATCCTCTGGTTATCAATGACATGTACTTTTCCGTCATAATCCTTCGCAAGCATCATAGCCGTCTCACAGGAGCTGCTCAGGCCGCTGGACATGGGGATATGGATGATTTCTTCATATTCCTCTAAAAGCTCGTCCCATAGTTCCATGATACTTGCCGGGGAAGGCTGTGAGGTGGAGATATCCGCATCCTCTGCAAGCTTTTTATAGAATTCCTCCTGTGTCAGGGTAATATCTTCAAAATACAGCTCCCCATTGATATAAAAAGGCATTGGCAATACACGGATTCCCATCTCCTTTGCCTGCGCCTGTGTAATCCCGCTGTTGCTGTCTGTTACAATCGCAATCTTTCCCATTTTTTGCTTCTCTTACCTCTCTTTTATTTTCTCGCAGCTGTATATTTTCTTGTAACTACGAGGATACCTGAACAGCTGCATATTCGCTTTGTAATTCGGTTTTCTTGCTGGTTTACTAATTTTTAAAGCTGTGAATCGGTGCTGGGATTCTTCCCTTGCGGTTTATAAAGGTGCTGCAGTCGAATTGATTGACCGGCATGATGGGGGCATATCCGAGAAGGCCGCCGAAGCTTGCCGTCTCTCCTACGTCTTTTCCGATTACCGGAATCAGACGCACTGCTGTTGTCTTCTGGTTTACCATACCGATCGCCATCTCGTCCGCAATAATTCCAGATATGGCCGAGGCTTTTGTCTTTCCCGGGATGGCAATCATATCCAATCCTACCGAGCATACACAGGTCATGGCCTCCAGCTTTTCTAAAGTAAGAGCCCCTTCATTTACTGCGTCAATCATTCCCTGATCCTCGCTGACCGGTATGAATGCGCCGCTTAAGCCTCCCACGTAGGAGGATGCCATAACGCCGCCTTTTTTTACCTGGTCATTTAACAGGGCAAGGGCTGCCGTTGTTCCCGGCGCGCCAACACGCTCCAGACCGATTTCCTCCAGGATCTCTGCCACACTGTCGCCCACTGCCGGCGTCGGGGCAAGGGACAGATCCACAATCCCAAATGGAACTCCCAGCCTCTTTGAAGCCTCTCCTGCAACCAGCTGTCCCACTCTTGTCACTTTGAATGCAGTCTTTTTAATGGTCTCACAGAGCTCCTCAAAGCCTTTGCCCCGGACCTTCTTAAGAGCCCGCTTCACAACACCCGGACCGCTGACCCCTACATTAATGACTGCATCTCCCTCCGTCACGCCAAGGAAGGCTCCGGCCATAAAGGGATTATCATCCGGTGCATTACAGAATATCACAAGCTTGGCACATCCGAGGGAATCTCTCTCCTTCGTTGCCTCAGCCGTCTTCTTTACAATCTCGCCGCAGAGACGTACGGCATCCATATTGATACCTGTCCTGGTGGAGCCTACATTGACTGAACTGCAGACTCGTTCTGTCACCGCAAGAGCCTCCGGTATGGAATGGATCAGATTCCTGTCGCTTTCTGTCATGGCTTTCGACACAAGCGCCGAATACCCGCCGATAAAGTTTACGCCGACCTCCTTTGCCGCCGCATCAAGAGTCCTTGCAAGCTTCACATAATCCTCCGGACATCTGCATGCCGCACCTCCTATGAGTCCTGCGGGTGTAACCGAGATACGCTTATTTACAATCGGAACTCCATACTCTCTTTCAATCTGCTCTCCTACTGATACAAGGTTCCTTGCTGTCTCTGTTATCTTTTTGTAAATCTTATCATTCAGCCTGTCAAGATCCGAATCTATACAGTCCAAAAGACTGATCCCCAGCGTGATCGTACGGACATCCAGATTCTCCTGCTCAATCATGTGCTGGGTCTCTTTGACCTCATATATATTAATCATTGCATCCTCCTGGTTCTATTTTCCTGTTATCCCCTGGCTTCGCTCATCATCTGAAGAGATGCCCCAAAGGGCTTCGCACTTTGTTTTGCACGATCCGATTTACAGACGGTGCATTTTCTCAAAGATCTCTTCTCTCTGACAGTGAATATTGACTCCGATTGAAAAGCCAAGTCCTTCCAGCTCCTGTGCCACTGATGCAATCTCTTTCGTACTGTTTGTCACATCCACAATGGCCATCATATTAAAATAACCATCTACAATTGTCTGTGAGATATCCAGTATATTAATATTCGTCTCTGCCAGATACACACATACCTTTGCGATAATCCCAACCTTATCTTTACCTACTACGGTAATAATGCATTTTTTCATGTCATTCCTCCATCTTCCTGTAACAGTTCAGGCAGACTGCCCTGTTACGTCTTCCTCTGCCTTTATAGCGTCACTGCCTCTGAAATCGTATCCCTCTTCGCCACCATCATAGGAATATCCTCCCCTTTATATGGATTATCCCCTAAAGTGATCTCCAGCTTTACTGTCTCATATGCAAGCTCCGCATAATTATTCTCTTTGCTTAGATGCCCCAAAATGACATACTGTAACCCGTCATGTAGTATATCACATAAGAGTCTCCCTGACAATTCATTTGAAAGATGACCTTTTTCTCCCATCACGCGCCTCTTAAGCGGATAGGGGTAAGGTCCTACCTCAAGCATATGTATATCGTGGTTTGCTTCCAATACAATTCCGTTCAGATTTTTAAGGCGGGATACTGTGTAATCATCGTATACACCCAGGTCTGTCGCAACTGCAGCTGACTTTTTTCCGTTCTCAATACGGTATCCGGACGGCTCCCTTGCATCATGGGAAATTGCAAAGGGAAGAATCTTCATTCCTCCCAGGCAGAATTCCTCATCTACCGTAATTTCCCTTAAGATTCCCTCTGGAAGCTTTCCAAGACTTGCGGTTCCCCGGATTCCCTCAATGGTTCCTTTCGTTGCGTAAATCGGAATTCCGTATTTACGGCTGAACACCCCAAGCCCCTGAATATGGTCAATGTGCTCATGGGTGACCAGAATTCCCGAAAGCTCCTCTCCCTTAATACCCAGAGTATGAAGTCCGGCTTCCACCCTTTTTTTACTAATTCCCGTATCTATGAGAAGATGAGTATTCTCATCCCCTGCATAGATGCAGTTTCCGCTGCTCCCGCTGGCAATGCTGCATAATCTCATGTATGTACAATTCCTTCCTATAGTTCCTTTATAATACTGTCAAGCTGGAACATTGTCTCTGAGAAATCACCACTATTATCAATGGCCCTGTCACAGTTTCTGAGGAACTGATCCTTCGGAAGCTGTGCGGCAATAATCTCGTCAATCTTCTTCGTATCATACCCTCTGGAATAATAGAGACGCTTTCTCCTTGTCTCGTCATCCACATAAATGTACCACAGCTCATCACACATAGAGCCATAATTCGCCTCAATGAGAATCGCGGATTCTATAATGAAAAGATTCGTATTCTTACGTTTTTCATGGGAAATAAGGCGGTCTACCTCGTTCTTTACCGCCGGGTGTACAATCCGGTTCAGAGCTTCAAGCTCTGCCGGATTGGAGAACACAATATCACTCAGCTTTTCCCTGTCAAGCTCTTCCTTTTCATTAAGTATTTCCTTTCCGAAATGCTCTACAATAGCATCATAACAGACTCCGCCCTTCTTCTGGAGCTTCTTTCCAACCTTATCTGTATGGCAGATACTTGCACCGTACTTGTTGTTCAGGTATTCTAAAATCTCAGTCTTTCCCGCGCCTACACCGCCTGTAATTCCAATAATTTTCATATCCTTCACCTCTTATGGGGTTATACTCTACTTTGCTTCGTACCAGTTTTCACCTGTGTGCATATCAATCTCAAGCGGCACATCCAGGTCTGCCGCCTGTTCCATCTCCTCATGAAGTATCTTCTCCACAGCCGGAAGCTCCGGTTTATATACCTCAATCAGAAGCTCGTCATGAACCTGGAGAACAAGCCTTGACTTAAGCTTCTGTTCCTTTAACCGTCTGTTCACTCCAACCATGGCTATCTTGATAATATCTGCCGCTGTCCCCTGGATCGGCGCATTCATGGCTACCCTCTCTCCGAAAGAGCGCTGCATATAATTGCTGGAGCTAAGTTCTGGAACCGGACGTCTTCTGCCGAACAGGGTCACCACATAGCCCATCTCCTTCGCGTGCTTTACCGTATCATCCAGAAACAGCTTAATGCCTGGGTACGTACGGAAATACTCATCTATATAGACTGCGGCTTCCTTCCATCCGATACTCAGATCCTCAGAGAGCCCGAAAGCACTGATGCCGTAAACAATACCGAAATTCACGGCCTTGGCATTTCTTCTCTGCAGGTCCGTCACCTCGTCAAAAGGTACATGAAATACCTGTGACGCTGTAATTCTGTGAATATCGCTCTGCTCCTTATACGCCTCAATCAGCCGCTGGTCCCCGGAGCAGTGGGCAAGAATCCGAAGCTCGATCTGGGAATAATCCGCATCCAGGAAAATATAGCCATCTTCCGGAACAAATACCTTCCGGATCAGTCTTCCAAGCTCCATCCGGACCGGAATATTCTGAAGATTCGGCTCTGTACTGCTGATTCTTCCTGTGGCAGTAATCGTCTGGTTAAATTTCCCATGGATCCTGCCATCCTCCTGAATATATGTCACAAGTCCGTCCGCATAGGTAGACTTAAGTTTCGTATATTGCCGGTACTCTAATATCTTATGAATGACCGGGTAGTCCGGTGCAAGCTTTTCCAGTACATTCGCCGCAGTAGAATACCCTGTCTTTGTCTTCTTTCCGCCTGGGAGCTTCAGCTTTTCAAAAAGAATCACGCCAAGCTGCTTTGGAGAGTTAATATTAAAGCTCTCACCAGTCTCCTCATAGATCTCCTTTTCCAGCTCTGTAATCCGCGCTCCGAGCTGACTGCTGTAAATCCTAAGAGCCTCGCCTTCTGCCCGGATTCCGTTCTGCTCCATATCATACAGCGTAAATACAAGGGGCATCTCAATATCCGTAAAGAGATGATCCATTCTCATCTCCTGGAGCTTAGACAGCATGATCCCGGATGCCTCATAAGCCGTATATGCTTCGTAGCATACCCTGACCCAGAGCGGAGATTTTTCCTCAATAATCAGATCCAGCTGTTCCCTCGCAACGTCCTCATAAGTATAATCACTCTTCAGGGGATTCAGAAGATATGCCGCAACCATTGCGTCAAAGCATACTTCCTTCCGGCTGATCTGCATATATTCCATAGCAGCCTTGATATCAAACATGGCGAACCTCCCTGCGGACGCCGAAATTTCCGAAAGTCTGCCCAAAAGCCATCCGCCTGAGATCTCATCACCTGTTCTTATGCAGAAGATCTTTGTCTTGTCAAAGCAGATACCGATTCCGCCGATCTCTGCATGACTGGCAAAAAGAGGCAGGAGGTTCTCTGTATCTTTAAAAATACAGGCTCCGACACATGCCGCCCCTTCTGCATCCTTTAAGATCTTCTCTGCATCACGAAGCCCTGTGATCTCAGCAAAGGAGTCCTCCATCTTATTAGCAGGAGCAGTTACATCAAACTTTGAAAGCAGATTCTTAAACTGCAGCCGCTGGAAGTAAGCATATGCCTCTTCTGTAAAGATATTGCCAAGCTTCGCCTCAGAGAGCTCGTAGGAAAAGTCTGCCTCCACCTGGATTGTCGCAAGCTCTTTGCTCATCACCGCCATATCCCAGTGCTCCGCCAGAGCCTTCGACGCCCGCGGGGGCTTAAGCTCCGATACGTGTTCATAGGCATTTTCAATGGAGTGGTACTCCGTAATAATCTTTGTCGCCGTCTTCTCCCCTATACTGGGCACTCCCGGGATATTATCGGCAGTATCCCCCATCAGCGCCTTGACGTCAATGAATTCCCGGGGCGTTACCTGATAGCGGGAAACTACGTCTTCAGCGTAATAGTCTTCCACCTCGGTGCGTCCCTGCTTTGTCTTGGGAATCCGGATCTTCACATGCTCTGTTGCAAGCTGAAGAAGATCCCGGTCCCCGGAGATTATAGATACCTCCATGCCCTGGCCCTCACAGTGCCTGGCAATGGTTCCCAGAACATCATCTGCCTCCAGGCCGGGGCATTCGGCAATCTTAATTCCCATAGAAAGCAGCACTTCTTTAATCACAGGAACCTGTTCTCTAAGCTCTTCTGCCATGGGCTTTCTCGTGCCCTTATACTCCTCATACATCACATGGCGGAAGGTGGGCGCGTGCACATCGAAAGCCACAGTCAGATACCCCGGCTTCTCCTCCTCCAGTATTTTAAACATGATGTTAAGGAAACCATAAATGGCATTTGTGTGGAGGCCTTCTGAGTTTGTAAGCTCCGGGAGTCCATAAAATGCCCTGTTTAGTATACTGTGACCATCTATCAATACAATCTTTTCACTCATACTTTCACCCTTAATTGTCATCACCTCGGTTATTCAGTCTGGCAGAACTGTTTTCTATCGTCACAATTACAGCCTAATACCTATTATAACCCATTTTGGAGAAAAAGTAACTAAAAAAATAAATGGAGGCAGACATCCTGATGTCTGCCTCTCTGTTTCTATACGGGATAGCTTCCATTCTTCGTATCAGCTATAGTATGGTCAACCTTTGTTTCCTGGGCCTCACGATATTTGAAGAAATCTGTTGCCACCTGTGGGAACAATGCATAGGACAGCACATCTTCGTCCTGCTTCATCCACTGTGCGCACTCGCTTCTTAAGGTATCCAGCTCATCCGGAATCAAATCCGCCGGACGGCATGTAATAACCTCCGGATTCTCTCCGAGAACCTTCTTCTTCACATCCTCATTAAACGGTTTCACTGTCTCACCGTATTTTCCGCTTAAGATATCCTTCGTCTCCTTTGTAGCCATCTTATAGCGCTCGCCCATCAGAACATTAAACACTGCCTGTGTTCCAACAATCTGTGAAGATGGCGTTACAAGCGGCGGCTCGCCTAAGTCTTTTCTTACTCTCGGCACCTCTTCAAGTACGTCATAGTACTTATCCTCCGCCCCCTGCTCCTTGAGCTGGGAAGTCAGGTTCGACAGCATGCCGCCAGGCACCTGGTAGAGGAGGGTCTTGATATTCACTCCCATATTCTTCGGATTTAAGAGTCCGCTCTCTAATGCCTCATCGCGGATCGGACGGAAATAATCTGCAATCTCAGAGAGAAGATTCTGGTCAAAACCTGTATCATACGGAGTCCCTTTAAATGTCTCAACCATAACCTCTGTTGCAGGCTGGGAGGTTCCCAGTGCAAATGGAGACATCGCTGTATCGATCACATCAACGCCTGCCTCAACTGCTTTCAGATAAGTCATGGAAGCAACACCTGACGTATAATGTGTATGCAGCTGAATCGGAAGGCTGACTGCACTCTTCAGTGCCTCTACAAGCTCTGTTGCCTTGTAAGGAACAAGAAGACCTGCCATATCCTTAATACAGATGGAATTTGCACCCATGTCCTCAATTCTCTTTGCCACCTCTATCCAGTAATCCAGGGTATAAGCATCTCCAAGAGTATAGGATAAAGCGACCTGCGCCTCTCCCTTTTCCTTATTAGCTGCCGTAACTGCTGTCTGTAGATTTCTCAGATCATTTAAGCAGTCAAAAATACGAATAATATCAATTCCATTTGCCACAGACTTCTGTACAAAATATTCTACTACATCATCAGCGTACGGACGATATCCCAGGATATTCTGCCCGCGGAACAGCATCTGAAGCTTTGTATTCTTAAAACCTGCCCGGAACTTGCGGAGCCTCTCCCACGGATCCTCTTTTAAGAAACGAAGGGATGCATCAAAAGTAGCCCCGCCCCAACACTCTACAGAATGATATCCAACCTTATCCATCTTATCAACGATTGGGAGCATCTGTTCGGTAGACATACGCGTAGCAATCAGAGACTGGTGCGCATCACGCAGAACGGTTTCAGTTATTTTTATTGGTTTCTTTTCGATCTCTGCCATCATATATTCCTCCATGTTTTTTATTTACATCACTCCAAATATTGCCATAAATGTTCCGGCCGCAACTGCCGTACCGATTACTCCGGCTACGTTCGGCCCCATTGCATGCATCAGAAGGAAGTTCGTCGGATCTGCCTCTGCCCCCACCTTCTGGGATACACGCGCTGCCATAGGAACTGCAGATACGCCGGCAGAACCGATCAGCGGATTTACCCTGCCGCCGCTGGCAATGCACATCAACTTCCCGAAAAGCACTCCCGCAGCTGTACCAAACATAAATGCTACAAGACCAAGGATCACGATTTTAATTGTATCCCAGTTCAGGAATGCTTCTGCACTTGTGGTTGCACCTACAGAAGTACCAAGCAGAATTACTACAATATACATCAATGCATTGGATGCTGTTTCTGTAAGCTGTCTTACTACTCCAGATTCACGGAACAGGTTTCCAAGCATCAGCATTCCAACAAGCGGCGCTGTTGTAGGAAGAATCGTGCATACCACAATCGTAACAATGATTGGGAAGAGAATTCTCTCAAGCTTTGATACTGGTCTTAACTGTTCCATCTTAATCTTACGCTCTTTTTCTGTTGTAAGAAGCTTCATAATCGGCGGCTGTATAATCGGAACCAGTGACATATAAGAATATGCTGCCACCGCAATCGGTCCCATAATCGCTGTCTGCTGAAGCTTCCCTGCAAGGAAGATTGATGTAGGACCATCCGCACCGCCAATAATGGAAATTGCCGCTGCCGCCTTATCTGAAAAGCCCATTGCCATGGCTCCGAGATAAGCAGCAAAAATACCAAACTGTGCTGCCGCGCCGAGAAGAAAGCTCTTCGGATTGGCAATAAGAGGACCGAAGTCTGTCATCGCGCCGACACCCAGGAAAATCAGTGACGGCAGAATCGCCCACTCATCCAGCAGATAAAAATAGTAAAGCAGTCCGCCTGCCCCGTTGGCAGAGTCTTCAATATGCATCATAATATCCGGATAGATATTGACAAGCAGCATACCAAAAGCGATCGGTACAAGAAGCAGAGGCTCGAATCCAAATCTAATTGCTAAAAACAGGAAAAAACATGCCACGGCAATCATAATCAGATTGCCCCATGTGAGACTGAAAAACGCTGTCTGCTGCACGAGGTTTCCTAATGTTGTTGTTATATATTCCATTTCTTAACCTCCAGTCGTATATGTGTAAGGGACACTTTTTAATTTAATGTCGCTAATACTGCCCCGGATTCGATTGCATCGCCTACAGCTACATCTATGCTTGCAACTGTTCCGTCCTCCGGTGCCACAACTGGGATCTCCATCTTCATTGCTTCAATAATTACTACAGCATCACCCTTCTTCACGCTCTGACCCACACTGGCCTCTATCTTAAATACCTTTCCGGCTGCTCCCGCCTTTACCTGGATGGAGCCTGCGCCTGCTGCAGGCTTTGCCACTGCTGCCGGTTTCGCCGGCGCTGCTGCTCTCGGAGCTGCCGCTCTTGGCGCTGCCGGTGCGCTTCCTGCGCCCGCCTCTTCTACCGTTACGTCATATACATTGCCGTTTACTGTAATTGTATAATTTTTCATCTTCTAAATATCCTCCTTTATTTTCTGTTAAGCTTTCCATTTATTTGACGGGCGGCGTCTGATGCTTCGCACAACAAAACCATCCGTACTCGTTCCCTCACAGGCTGCAATTGCAGCAGATATAACTGCGATCAGCTCCAGATCATCCGTCTCCGGCACAGTCTCTTCTATTACTGCCGGCTCTTCCCGGACTGCCGGCGTCGCCAAAGCCTCCTTCGGCTTTCTGAATGCAGCCTCAATCTTCGGAATGAATCCGAAGAGGGAGATAATGATTGAGATAAAGATCAGTACCGCAAATACGGTTCCCATTCCGAGAAGCGTGTTAAGGCCAGACTTCTTAAGAATCTCAGACATACTATTTTCTGCACTTACCGTTAAAGTTTCCAGATAAGACTTCTTATCAAAAGAAAATACAACTTCTGCATTCTTATTCTCATATTCCACAGACATAGACACATCCACTCCGTCTGCGTCCGCCTCATAGCTGAAATCACCGTGGCTTATATATGCACCGCATTCATCAATCCCCGCCTTCCAGCTCGCCACTGCATCTGTCAGGCTCTCTGGCGTTACCTGAAGCCCTGTTGTCATTATCTGATAGTTCTGTGTAAACTCGGAATACTGGTTCCACTGCTCCAGCGTCACATCATCCACTGTATTACAGTACTCTATCAGAAAGTCCACTGTCTGCCCGATGACTGCTTCATCATATTTTACCGGTTCCTCCTCTTTTGCACAACCGGTAAAACACAGAAGTCCAAGGAGCAGGCAGAGTAATAAGCTAATTTTTCTCTTCACTTTGCCTCACCTCTCTAAACTGTTCCGTGCTTCTTTGCAGGACGTTCTTCTTTTTTTGTGAACAACATCTCAAATGCTCCAATCACATATTTTCTTGTGTCCGCAGGCTCAATGATCGTATCCACATACCCTCTTCTTGCTGCGGAAAGCGGGCTCGACTGAAGCTTTTTATATTCTGCCGCCTTCTCTTTAATTGTACCGGCGTCCTGGTCTGCATACATTATCTTTGCGGCAAGGTCTGCGTCCATCATGCCGATCTCAGCAGACGGCCATGCATATACCATATCCGCCCCGATGGCTTTGCTGTTCATCGTTATATAAGCGCTTCCGTATGCTTTTCCGATGATCACATTCACTTTCGGCACTGTCGCATTTGCAAAAGCATAGGTAAGCTTTGCCGCAGCCTTTGCAAGTCCCTTTTCCGAACACTGGGATGCTGTAAAGCCAGAGACATTGGTCAGTGTCAGTACCGGAATATTAAATGCATCACAAAAATCCACAAATTCTGCTGCCTTCTTTGCTCCCCCCACAGATAAGGAACCGTCAAATTCCGCAACGGCCTCTGCTTCCTCATTATATACCTTTGAACGATTCGCGGCCGCTCCTACTGTCATGCCGTTCAGGCGGATAAATCCTGTTACCATGTCCTTTGCATAGTCTTTTTTTGTCTCAAAGAAAACACCGTTGTCAGAAATCTCGGAAAGCAGGATTCCTGTATCCTCCGCAGCATTCTCAATATCCGTACAGACACGGTTCAGATCATCTGTACATTCCTCATAAGCCACATTCTCTTCATTATTGCATGGCAGCATACACACAAGCGTCCGGATGCTTTCAAGGATCTCTTCCTCTGTCCCTGTCTCATCCACAAGTCCTGCCTTCTCACTCTGGAACTGCGGAGAAGATGTATCACATTTTGAAATCTCGTTTCCCGGAAGTGCATTCGGGGAATTTACAAACAGCCTCGCCTTCGTTCCTTCCATAAAGGTAAAATCTGAAAGCGCCGGAACCACTGAAAGTCCGCCCCCGCATGTCCCGAAAATTGCCGTAATCTGAGGAATCACGCCAGATGCAAGAGACTGCTTCATATATAAAGTGCCAAATGCCTCCAGTGCGTCTGTCGCCTCCTGCAGTCTGAATCCTGCACAGTCAACGAGTCCGATGACCGGCGCTCCCATCTTCATTGCCATATCGTAAATATTCGCAATCTTCTTTGCATGCATCTCGCCGACCGCTCCGTTTAATACAGAAGCATCCTGGCTGTATACATACACCAGATTTCCGTCAATTACTCCATAACCGGTTATGACGCCGTCAGCCGGAGTATCTTTTTCCTGCATATTGAAATCTGTGGTTCTGGCTGTAACCGCGCCGCCAATCTCAACAAAGCTTCCTGCATCGCAAAGTGCTGTGATCCGACCGCAGGCTGCATTTTCTGTTGCCATGTTGCCCATAGTGTAGCCCTCCATTTTCTTACATATTTTAATAGTAAAACCAATTTATGCCTATTTTATTATATCCTCTTTTCAAAAAATCTGCAACCATTTTTCTGTTTTTCTCTATTTTTTGTTAAATCATTCACACATGGTAATTTTATATAAATTTCCTTAATTTTTTCTTAAAGTAATTATTGTACTTCTTTTCATTTTGTGCTATGATCATTTTAGTCAAAAGTTTTAAATTTTTTAAGGACTTCCTACATATATTTAAAACAAATGACGAAAAATTCATTATTGGAGGGTGAAATTTATGGAAACAGCAAAAAAACGCAGACCTTTTGGTTTTTACGTGTGTTCTTTGGGCTTTACTTTTGAGCGATGCGCCTTTTACACCGTAAAGTACTTGCTTGCCATCTGGCTTGCAACAGAGGTTGCCTCAGGCGGTCTAGGATTATCCGATAAGGAAGGTGCTGCAATGTCCGCTTCCTTCGTGGCGTGGACTTACATCACGCCGATCTTCGGAGGGTACATCGCCGACTACTGGTTAAGCCCGAGGATCTGTGTAGCTCTTGGTATGATCCTCATGGGAGCAGGCTATCTGTGTACATGGCAGGCAAGCTCCATGGGAATGGTTTGGGCGATGGTTATCCTTGTATCTGTAGGTACAGGTCTGTTCAAGGGTAATCTGTCCGGTGTAAACGGACTGTTATTCCACAATGAAGACGAATTGAACTCAGCATTTTCGATTCAGTATTCATTCGTAAATATCGGTTCCTTTATAGGAACTACTTTCATTGCTATGCTGGCAACCACAGGACTCTTTGGCATTAAATGCAGCTTTAACACTGTATTCCTGATCTGTGCGATCTTCCTGTTCGTTGACGCTGCATGGTTTATCTTCAATGGCAAGGCTCTTGGCGATGCTGGTAAGAAGCCGTTCAAGAATGACCAGAGAGAGTTCGTTTCCAAAGAAAAGAAGGCTGCTGCTGAGTCCGCACCTCTTACGGCAAGCGACAAGAAAAAGATCGTTGCGATTATTCTCGTAACCATTTTCTCCGCAATCTTCTGGATGGTATGGTACATGGCTTATATGCCGGCTTACTATTACTTCGGATGGGGCGACGGTTCAGACTTCCTGAATCATGCGAACTGGTACATCGGAAGTTTCCAGATTCCGACATCCTGGTTTGATTCTGTGAATGCTCTTACCTGTATCATCTTAGGACCGGTTCTTGCGGGAGTATGGGCGAAAATGGCTATGAGGCCGAAGGGTGATATGAGCATGTTCAAGAAGACTGCTCTTGGCACTATGCTGGTAGGAGTATCTTACCTTGTCATGGTTCTTGCTGACATCATCAGAGGCGATGGACAGTGCTCTGTATTCTGGCTTGCACTTGTCTGCCTGTTAATGTCTGTTGGCGAGATGGTATTCTCCCCGCTTGGAAATTCCTTTGTATCCAAGCTGGCTCCGGCAAAGGTACTTGGTCTGCTGCTAGGCTTCTGGCCAATCGCAGTATTCCTTGCCCAGCAGATTTATCCGAAGGTATACTCATGGCTGGCTACTCTTCCGTTCCAGTCAGGTTATGGCGCAGTTGGTGTAGTCGTAATTGTATTTGGTGTAATCCTTTGGGCATGCAGCGGTAAACTGGACGCACTGGAGAAAGAAAACTAATCATAATTTCATAAAGAATATACAAAATAAGGGAACAGTCATCAGGACTGTTCCCTTATTTTGCCGTACATACAGCAAGACTATCCAGTCAATATTTCAGGCTATTCGTTAAACTTACTACTACATCATTAATGTAATTCTTAATTAATAAGCGCTCTCCATCTGCAATTCACTTCGTGAATGGGATTTGCTCACTCTTCCATCTCATGGAGAATCTCCTTATAAAATGCTGCGGAGTCGCCCTCCTTTTTCTTGAGAGTTTTCACGATCACGCCATCGTCAATAAAGAAAATCTTGTTACCGCACCTTGCAATTTTCGGGTCATGGGTTACAAGAATAATGTTTTTCTTCATCTCCTGATTAATGGAATCAAAGGTCTCCATTAATCTTCTGCTTGATTTTGCGTCCAGGTTTCCGGTCGGTTCGTCTGCCATGATGATATCCGGATCGTTCATCAGCGCCCTGCAGATCGCTACCCTCTGCTTTTCCCCTCCAGAAAGCTCACAGGGCGCTTTCCGGATCAGTTTTTCCACGCCGAACCGTTCTGTCAGACTGTGCATTTTCTCTCTCATCTTGTCAGCAGGTGCTTTATCAAGAATCATAGGCACCATAATATTCTCTTCCACAGAGAGGCTGTCCATCAGATAATAATCCTGGAAAACAAACCCAATCTTCTTTCTGCGAATGTCAGCCAGCTCATCCTTCCACAGCTTCGAGGCGTCTTTCCCCTGGAAGTAATACTCTCCATCTGTAATACTCTCCATCATACCGAGAATTTTAAGCAGCGTCGTCTTCCCTCCGCCGGAACTCCCCATGATGCACACATACTCACCTTCCAGAATCGACAGGTCAAGCCCTTTCAGCACTTCAATCCGGGCCTCTGGATGATTGGAATTATGATTCCTGTAATAATTTTTTACAAGCCCTTGTGTTGCAATGATCTCTTTCACCTTACTCCCCCCTGTTCAAATCTTATTTTAGAATGCAGCACTCCTCTGATAATGAGACAGACTATAGCCTGTATCAGCCAGTAACCACACCATACAGGAAGAGCATACCGCAAATACTGGCCCATCTCTGACGGACTGTATAGCCTCACCCGGAACATAAGGCCTGTAAACATCACTGCAGAAGCCCCTGCCGCAAAAAATGGCAGAAGGAAAAACGGAAGCATCTCTCTTTGAAGTGTCTTCCTTACTTCCCGCTCACGCATTCCCATGCAGGAGAGGAAACGATATCTCTCCGTAATTTCATCCATCTCAAAACAGAATTTTATAAATAACAGATAAATCCCGCTAAGGCCTGTTAAAATCAACATAAACAGCCATACCACCTGGCGCAGGTATCGTTCTGCTTCCGTATCCTGTACACTGGCTTTCCGGTCGTAAAAGTGAAGCATCCCTGTATCCTCTTCCGCTTTTTGAAGCTCAGCCCTTACCTTTTCATAGAAGCCTTTCTCTGCTGTACCTGTCTGAAAAAGATATAATTTTTCACCCTGATAAATCGTCTGAAAATACTCGTCTGAAAAAACCACCAGATTCTGCTGCTTTCCGCCATCGCAGACTCCGGTAAGTATGTCCCGCTCCTGACCGGCCACCCTCCGTTCTGTATACGCAGAGTAGCTGTTCACATCCATTCCCTCACAGGCTGTCTGGAGAAAGATGCTTTCCTCTGTTCCCGACCAGTCCAGAACATGCGCCCTTGTAAGCAGGCTTTCCTGATAAACCACAAAGATGTCTTCTCCCTCTGGTCCTCGTGCTTTTGCTTTCTTTCCTGCATTCTCCTTTAATTTCAGATAGACAGATGCTGGGATCCCTGCCTGCGCCGGAGGCTCCACTAATACCTGGCGTCCGTTTGCAACTGAAGCATACTCCATGAAAAAAAGGCTCTTCAGGCTGCTTGTGACCGAAATGTCATTTGGCATCAAAGTATATACTGTCGTCATCGGATATTCCTCTGCATCCAGTTTATAACGATCTCTTATCTCTTCAAAAGCATCCGTCCCTTCTTCTGACACTCTGCATACAAAATCATAAGGATACTGCTGTTCCATATCCGTCACCGCCGCATTTACCGCGTACACCGCTGTGAGCGGATACATAACAAGGAATGCAATCCCTGTAAGAAGATAGATTTTTTTCATATTCTGCCCAAAGCTTTTTATAAAAATAAGCTTTCGGAAAAGTTCTCTATAGTACCGGTGCTCCGTTTTCTTAAGCCGCTGCACCTGCACCCCCTTAAGAAAACGTATGACTAACACCATCCCAAACAGGAAATAAAGCAAAAGCTCTTCTCCCTCTCCCCCTTCTCTTCTTCCGAACTGACTCACTGCACTGAAAATAGCATAACACCCTACAGCCAGACCAATCCACACCGAGATTCCGGGAATTTCTCCGGTTCCTGTCACTAGAAGCCCCGCCTGCTCCCACCGCATATGCTCATATACATGGCCATTTACCATTGCTGCTATAAGCGCAGCCACTGCAAAGATTCCGATCAGAATTAAATAAGAGGAAACCGGAAGACTGCATGCCCTGACCGGAAGTCTTTTCCCAAGCGCCGATATAAGAATCCTAAAGGCAATGTTTCCCATAAGAATCCCCATAACGGCGGAACATGCCAGACACCCTGTATATTCCATTACCATAATGGACGTAAGAGCCCTGCTTCGGATTCCAAGAAGAACCAGGGCATTTTCCTCTTTTATCTTGTTCCGGATATAATAGGAAAAGGAGAGAGCCATTAGCACGGCATTGAGCACCAGGCCGATCCACACTGCTTCAAGCAGAATCCCCTGCAGCCTGCCGCCGACCACCGCTTCTTCCGTATGTACTCCCTGAAATGCATATTTCAGTGCAAATGTAAGGTACAAGAATAGCATCAGGAATGTTCCGCTGAGTATGAGCATAATGTAATTCCTGATATGATATTTTGCATTTTTCAAAACCATACGGAAAAAATCAATTCCATATCGTCCTGGAAAATAAAGCCTTCTCTTCCGCTCTTCCTTCTCCCGCCTGTCGCGCTCCATCCGTTCCCTGGCCGCCTTTGCAATCTCATCATGCTGCGCTACATACTGACCCGCCACATATTCTGCCAGACACAGAAGCGGAAGGATGTAGGTCCATAGAAGCGGCACCATGGGAAAGAGTATCACCGCTGCTGCAACATATATGAATTCACACCACCTGACCATTGTGTACAGAACCTTAAACGGCCTTCCCGCCAGCAGGCTCACTGCGTAAATGACCGCCAGTATTCCCGCAAGAACGGGAATGAAAAACAAATAATAAGAAGCCACAAAGTCCGGACTTCCGTCTGTCATAGCCACGATTCCTCCGGCTTTCTGAACCATCCTGAGATATCCTGGCAGATGATAACTCTTGTTGCCGATTTCCATCCACGGAAGCCAGAGCGCCGCAAAGAAAAAAACATAAACCAGACATGTAATCTTCTGGTAAATCTTTATAATTGTATTCACACTGTCCCCTCCCCTCTCCTTTCCTGCTATGTATGATTCACGGAATATACGTTTTTCCTTGCCATACCTATTATATCAAAGTTCTAAAAACAACTCAACAGGTATTGCGTGAATGATAATATTTTTGCTCTGAATAGGTTACTGTTCACTCCGTGACCAGTAACCTAAATATTCTACTGGTCAGGAGATTGAACAGTGACAAGTTAATAGCGCTCCGAACCGTTGCTATAAGCGGCCTCCTGGCCCGTGAACAGCAGCAAGTCCAGATCTACAACGAATATATTATCCTGGCATATCCTGGCTTATTATGATAAAATAAAAGAAAAAATGCTGCAGTCCTCTTTCGTGGACAGTAACAAAAAAAGCTTTAAGGAGGTTTTTACAATGAGTGTACCAGAAAGAATTGCAAAGCTCCGCGCACTTATGGCGGAGAAGCGCATAGATGCCTACGTCGTCCCGACGGCTGACTTCCACCAGAGCGAATATGTGGGGGAACATTTTAAAGCGCGGAAGTTCATGACCGGATTTTCCGGTTCCTACGGAACCGCTGTCATCACGAAGGATGACGGAGGCTTATGGACAGACGGAAGGTATTTTTTCCAGGCGGAAAATGAACTTAAAGGAAGCGGCATCCGCCTAATGAAGATGTTCGTCGGCGATACCCCGTCCATCACAGAATATTTACAGGCCAATATTCCGGAAGGCGGCACGGTGGGCTTTGACGGCCGCGTCCTTTCTATGGGAGAAGGACAGGAATATGAGGAAGCCCTCTGTGGAAAAAAGATTGGCATTCACTATTCTGAAGACCTGGTTGATGCCGTCTGGGAGGACCGTCCGGCGCTGTCTACAAAGCCGGCATTCTTCCTTGAAGAGAAGTATTCCGGGGAAAGCACCTCATCCAAACTTGCACGGGTACGTAAGGTCATGGAGCAGAACGGGGCAGACACCCATGTGATCGCGTCTCTTGACGACATATGCTGGCTGCTTAACATCCGCGGTGATGATATAGATTTCTTCCCGCTTCTTCTCTCCTATGCCGTTGTTACAATAGATGCTGTAGAATTGTATGTGGATGAATCCAAGCTTGACGGGCGCATTCACGGGGAATTAGAGAAAAACCAGGTACATATTCACCCATACAACGACATTTATGAGGATATTAAGAGCCTGAAAGCAGACGCTGCCGTAATGATTGACCCCATGAAGATGAATTATGCACTCTATAAAAATATCCCCTGCAGGATTATAGAAGCTGCAAATCCAACCATCCTCATGAAGGCAATGAAAAATCCTGTCGAGCTTGAAAATATAAGACAGGCACATATTAAAGACGGCGTTGCCGTAACCAAATTCATGCACTGGGTAAAGACCCGCTATGATAAAGAGAGGATCACCGAGCTGAGCTCCGCTGAGAAGCTTACCGCTTTCCGTGCCGGGCAGGAAGGGTATATCCGCGACAGCTTCGAGCCCCTGTGCGCCTATGCAGACCACGCGGCTATGATGCATTATTCCCCGTCCGAGGAGACTGACGTAGAACTCAGATCCGGCGCATTCTTCCTGAATGATACCGGAGGCGGCTATTTTGAAGGCTCCACTGATATAACGCGAACCTTCGTCCTTGGCTCAGTAGATCAGCAGATGAAGAAATACTTCACCGCAGTAGTGCGCGCAATGATGCGCCTGTCCCGTGCAAGATTCCTCTACGGCTGCTATGGCTACAACCTTGACGTACTGGCAAGAGGCCCCATCTGGGATCTTGACCTCGATTACCAGTGCGGCACCGGACACGGCGTCGGGTATCTTGGAAACGTCCACGAGGCGCCCACAGGCTTCCGCTGGTATGTCGTTCCCAGTAAGAACGAACACCATCAGTTAGAAGAAGGCATGGTAATTACCGATGAGCCTGGAATCTATGAAGACGGCAAATTCGGCATCCGAATCGAAAATGAATTCATCGTCAAGAAAGGCGTACAGAATAAATACGGACAGTTCATGCACTTTGAAACCGTCACCTTTGCCCCCATTGACCTGGATGGAATTGATCCGGAAGAAATGAGCCGTGACGAGAAAGAATGGCTGAACCAGTATCACAAAGATGTATACAAGAAGATCGGCCCGCATCTTACCGAAGAAGAAAGAGAATGGCTGAAAGAATATACAAGAGAAATTTAGCAGCCAAAAGGGGACGGGGGTTTTTCGAGCAGTGACACTGCAAAGCGGTGTCACGCGGAGAAAAAGCCCCGTCCCCGACCTCTCCGGCATACTGCAAAGCGGTGTCACGCGGAGAAAAACCCCCGTCCCCGACCTCTCCGGCATACTGCAAAGCGCTGCCACGCGGAGAAAAACCCCGTCCCCTTTTTGATTCCCGGCTACATATTCATGTTATGGGTTCCTACGTAGCGGATGCCGTTTTCGAAGACGCGTTTTCCGTCCATTGTAACGAGTTTTACGTTGTTAAGGCATCTGATATCTTTGCTGAGGTCGCCGCCTACAACCAGGATATCTGCATCCAGCCCTTCTTTGATTAGTCCTCTTTCTTCTTCCACTCCCAGCACCTTTGCGGGGTTGCCTGTTGCGGTCTGGATTGCCTGTACAGGGGTAATTCCGTATTCTACCATATATTCAAGCTCCCGTGGAAGCGGCAGGAATGGCGACTGGTACATAACCATATCAGTTCCTGCGATTATAGTTACTCCGGTGTCATAAAATTCTTTGAAGTGATCCCGGTATGCCTTGTAGGCTGGCTCAAAATACTGGTAATCTTTCATCTCTTTTTGCATAACCGGGTCATTTACCGGCGCTCCGGCATGTTTCTCAAGATTTTCTTTGCAAATATCATAAAGCAGTGTATATGCCATAATTGTAGGCGTCCACGCGATTCCTTTTTCTGCCATCTGCTTCGCATGGTCAAGAGTCATGAAGGTCGCATGCTCAATGGTGTCAAAGCCTGCGTCAATACACATCTGAATACCGGGATTTGTTCCCGCATGCACTCCACATTTGATGCCTCTTCTGTGGCATTCGTCCACCGCCGCGTCAAGCTCCTCCTGAGTAAGCTCCGGAATGTGGGAACGGTGGGTTGTAAGTACCTTTACCCATTCTGCCCCGTCCCGGACCTGCCTGCGGATCTCCTTTCTGACCTCCCATGGCCCGTCCACCTGTTCCACCTCTTCCCATGCATGGCCTCCGGTCATGCAGATTCCAGTATCCGTATGTGTAATCTTCGGGACAACTATGAACCCTTTTTCAGCAGCCAGCTTCAGGTTCTTACACACACCGTGGGCAGATGACATATCCCGGACCGAAGTAATCCCCCTCTCAAAAGCTGCCTGGGCATGCTGCAGTGCATACAGCATAATAAGCTGCGGCCCATAATTAAAACTGTCCGGCTGGGAATACCAGTAAGCCAGATGCGCATGCATGTCACATAAGCCTGGCAGGATGGTTGCATCTTTATAATCCTTTACCTCCTCATCAGGAAACTGCCTGATCAGATCATCCTTTCCCCCGACTTTCTTAATCTTCCCGTCTCTTCCCGTCAGGACAGCCTGATCTGTCAGTACCGTTTTTCCATCTCCGATTATTAGATATTTCGCACAAATTATCATCTCTCATTGCCCTCCTTTTTTACCATTTTACTACAATATGTATCCAATATCAATTGGGGACGGGGTATTTTTAAAATTACCCCGTCCCCAATTGGTTTATTTCTGATTCCGGAACTGCATCGGTGTCATGTCATATGCCTTTTTAAACAAACGGTTAAAATGCTCCACGTTCTGATATCCCACAGTAAGCGCTATATTCTCCACAGTCATGCTGCTGCTCTTAAGAAGCGCTCTTGCCTTTTTCAGCCGGATCTTCTTTACAAGATCCCCAAAGGTCATCCCGGATTTTTCCTTAATATACTTAGAAATATAAGGTTTGGAAAGGAAGAAGTGCTCTGCCAGGTCATCCAGTGTGATATCTTTGTAATTAGACTGGATATAAGTCATAATCTCAATCATCCGCTCGTCCTTGCACCCGTCCGCATTGCCAATCTCTTCAATCTTATTTACTGCAACAATCAAGGCCTCTATTGAGGACTTAATAATATCCGCATCGATTCCTACGCCCCAGAAGGTTCTTCCCTTGCAGACAATTCCCACATAGGATGCAGCCTTCGCAGATGAGCCTTTGGAAAGCGTATGCTCCTCATAATACCGCAGCTCATAGCTGATATTAAAATATTGCTTGATCGCATTGCTTACTGCATCCAGACGTCCGTTTCCAATTGCCGTGATCACCCGGCTCTCTCCGCCGTGATTGATCGTAGCCTCTGCGGTAATTCCGTCTATCTGTTTAAAATGGCACTCGTCAATATGGAATACAGGCTTTGTGTTAATATAATTGTCGGAGAAAATCTGGTATACCCACTCCGGATTCAGCTCCTTATGCGCCTTATCCGACACATCCTTTACAAGATATCCCACTTCCTCTCTCATCTGCTGTGGCAGATTGATGCCGTGGCTCTGCTTCAGGATATAGTTCACGCCGCCTTTTCCTGACTGGCTGTTAATACGGATCACATCGGAATCATACTTTCTTCCCACATCCTGGGGATCAATAGGGAGATAAGGCACGGTCCATTTGTCACAGCTTTTCTCCTCTCTCCAGTTCATTCCCTTTGCAATCGCATCCTGATGGGATCCTGAAAATGCCGTAAACACCAAGTCTCCGCCGTATGGCTGGCGCTCGTACACATGCATTCTTGTCAGGCGCTCATAAGTCTCCCGGATCTCTGACATATTGGAAAAATCAAGCCCCGGATCCACACCATGGGAGTACATATTCATCCCCAGCGTAATAATATCCACATTGCCAGTCCTCTCTCCATTTCCAAAAAGAGTGCCTTCAATCCGGTCTGCTCCTGCCAGTATACCAAGCTCTGCCGTAGCCACGCCGCAGCCCCTGTCATTATGGGGATGCAGGCAGAGAATTACATTTTCCCGGTAGTTAAGATGCTTATGTACATACTCTAACTGGCTGGCAAATACGTGAGGCATAGCATTTTCCACTGTTGTCGGGATATTGATGATCGCCTTGTTATCCGCTGTGGGTTTCCATACATCAAGCACCGCATTGCAGACCTCAACCGCATAATCAACCTCTGTTCCCGGAAAACTCTCCGGGCTGTACTGGAACGTAAAGTTCCCATCCGTCTCAGATGCCAGCTTAAGAAGAAGTTCCGCACCATCAACAGCAATTTTCTTAATCTCTTCCTTACTCTTCTTAAATACCTGCTCCCGCTGCGCCACGGAAGTAGAATTATAAAGATGCACCACCGCATGGGGCGCACCCTTAACCGCCTCAAAGGTCTTTTTAATAATATGCTCTCTCGCCTGGGTCAGCACCTGGACCGTCACATCATCCGGGATCATATCCTTCTCAATCAAAGTACGCATAAACTGGTATTCCGTCTCAGATGCCGCCGGAAATCCCACCTCGATCTCCTTAAATCCAATCTTCACAAGCATCTGAAAGAACTCCAGCTTCTCCTCAAGGCTCATAGGCTCAATCAGCGCCTGATTCCCGTCCCGAAGATCCACGCTGCACCAGATGGGCGGCTGGTCAATATAATCCTTCCTCGCCCAGTCGTAAGTTACCTCTGGCGGCATAAAATAAGTTCTCTCATACTTCTGACAATTTTTCATAGTCTCAACCTCTCCTGCAAATTAAAATCAATCAAATTAGTTGTCTTATTTTAAGACCATCCTTATAGTAACATATGTCTGACAAAAATGGAAGGGACAAAATTAATCATTTTTCTTGATCTATTTTAAATTGGGGACGGGGTATTTTTAAAAATACCCCGTCCCCAATTAACAATCGACTAATTTGCCTCCAGCGAACGTTTCTTGGTTATTGTTACTTTCTCTTCATAACAGTCAAAGAGCTTATCCATCTTCTCCTTCTGCATCTTCGGTGTAATAAAGCTTACCACCGGTACAATAACAAGCCCTGCGACCATGGCGACTGCCCCTGCGTTAATCGGCGAAGCAATATAATGGAGAAACATGTTTGATACTGTGATTCCGATTCCGGCTGCAAAACTTGCCCATACAGATGCCTTTGTCACGCCTTTCCAGTACAGTCCGTACATGAACGGTGCAAGGAATGCCCCTGCAAGAGCACCCCATGAGATTCCCATAAGCTGGGCAATGAAGGTAGGCGGATCCAGTGCAATCACAAGTGACAGCACGATGAAAAATACAACCAGTATCTGCATGACACGAACCTGTTTTTTCTCACTCATATCCTTGATGATATTATCCTTCAAAAAATCAAGAGTCAGTGTGGAACTTGAGGTCAGTACTAGTGAGGCAAGTGTTGACATGGATGCAGATAATACAAGTACCACTACGATTCCGATCAAAATATCCGGCAGGGTGGAAAGCATATATGGCACGATTCCGTCGAATGCCATATTACCTGCTTCATCATAAAGCGACGGATTATCGAACAATCTTCCGAAGCCGCCCAGGAAGTAGCATCCTCCTGAGATGACCACTGCGAACAGGGTTGAAATAACGGTTCCAGTATTAATGGCTTTTTCATCCTTGATTGCGTAGAACTTTCCTACCATTTGGGGAAGGCCCCATGTTCCCAGTGATGTCAGAATGACAACGCCCAGAAGATTCAGCGGATCCGGCCCAAAAAAGGCGGTAAATGCTCCCGGCTGTCCCATGGTAACCGGCACGTCACTTGGAATCTCCGCCATCTTCCGGATCGCCTGGATAAATCCTCCCTGGCCGCCAAGTACTGCGCCGATCACCGCTACAATACCTGCAAGCATAATGATACCCTGTATAAAATCATTGATGGCTGTTGCCATATAGCCGCCTAAGATAACATAAATCGCGGTAAATACTGCCATCCCGATTACACAATATGTATAAGGTATGTTGAATGCCATTCCAAACAGCCTGGATAAGCCGTTATAAACGGATGCCGTATACGGCACAAGGAAGATGAATACAATGGCGGATGCCGCAATTTTAAGTGCCTTGCTCTCGTATCTCGCCCCGAAGAAATCCGGCATCGTCTTGGAATTCAGATGCTGGGTCATGACCTTCGTACGTCTCCCCAGTATTACCCATGCCATCAGACTTCCGATAATGGCATTTCCAATGCCAATCCATGTGCTGGCAAGTCCGTATTTCCATCCAAACTGTCCAGCATACCCGACAAACACAACTGCTGAAAAATAAGAAGTACCATATGCAAATGCCGTAAGCCACGGTCCCACTGAACGGCCTCCAAGTACATATCCGTCTACACTTGTCGCATGTTTCCTGGAATAGAGTCCTACGGATACCATCACTGCAAAGAATACTACCAGCAATAATAATTTGATTACCATAATTATCCCTCATCTTTCTTATCTTCTCACACTTTAAACCGCTAAACTTTAAACCGTTGCACTTTAAAGCAATAAAGTAATTCTAAAATAGAATACCACAACCGGAATCATTTGTAAAGAGCTTTGAAACATTATTTTATGATGCCAGGGTCAAAACGGGTTACTATTCACGGCCCAGGAGGCCGCTCATAGTAACGATTCGGGACGATATTTAAAGTTTTGCTGCGCAAAAATCGCCCCTCATCCTTGAATCACGTTCTTACGGAATGCGCAGCTTACGCGCATTCCTGACCCGTGAATAGTAACACTAGCAAATCCATTTAGGATTCACTCCGCGAATGGGGACTCTGCGTGTCGGGACAAGGTAATTTACAATCAATAATTAAGAGACAACCGTATCAAAATAAACGTCTGATACAGCTGTCTCCTATTCTATAGACACCCTTTGCTCTTGACCCTTTCCGGTTATACCAGTCTTCCCTGAAACCGAATGTCTGTGTCCACGCAGTTTCGTACACTCCTGAGCCATGAACAGCACTATACTTTTTTATTCTAGTATAAACCAATTTAAATACCTTTCTGTTTCAACATAAGGTTATTTAAATCGGTTTATACCAGAGATCACTTCATCTTCTCCACTCTCTCCTGCACCGTTTTATTAAAGTTCTGTACTCTCCGGCTATAGGTCTCCGTCATATACCTGGAATTCAGCATAAAATCTGCCGTTGCAAGATTATTTGCAATCGGGATATCATACACCACTGCAATCCTGAGAAGGGCTTTCACATCCGGGTCATGGGGCTGTGCCTCTAGCGGATCCCAAAGGAAAATCATGAAATCAATCTGACCTTCCACAATCTTTGCACCGATCTGCTGGTCGCCGCCAAGGGGGCCGCTGTTATATCCTTTCACCGGAAGTCCGGTCTTCTCGGCAATCAGCCTTGCTGTCGTCCCGGTTCCGCACAGGAAATGGCTCTTTAAGGTTTCCTTGTTCCTGTCGCACCAGTCCACCAGTTCCTTCTTCTTCCCGTCATGGGCAACTAACGCAATGTGCTTTGCCTTTTCAATCTCAAATGTTACATAATTATCGTTCATATCTTTGTACCTCCTGTCTCCAGCCTTCTGTCTTTCGATTTCTATCTCTATCTTTCTATCCCTGTCCTTCTATCCTTCTGTCCTTCGGTCTCCGTCCTTCTATCCTTCGATCTTCTCCACAACTTCGCCCTGTCTCTTATAAATGCTGCCGGCCGGCACAAATCCACGCACAGAGGAAAGCGGGTAAATATTCGTGCGGCTTCCCACAACGCTTCCCGGATTCAGCACTGTACCACATCCGACCTCCACCTCATCTCCAAGCATGGCGCCGAATTTTTTCATTCCTGTCTCAATGTTTCCTTCCGGTGTCTTTACAACCACCAGCTTCTTATCAGATTTCACATTGGACGTAATTGAGCCCGCACCCATATGAGCCTTATATCCCAGGACAGAGTCTCCCACATAATTATAGTGGGGAACCTGAACCTTGTTAAAGAGAATGACATTCTTAAGCTCCGTGGAATTTCCTACCACTGCACCTTCGCCCACAATTGCATTCCCCCGGATAAATGCACACTGTCTTACCTCTGCATTTTTTCCGATAATCGCCGGCCCGCCTATATAGGCGGAATCAAAGACCTTCGCTGATCTGGCGATCCATACATTTTCGCCGCGCTTTTCATAGTCCTCCTCCGGAAGAGTCTCACCCAGCTTCACGATAAATTCGCTGATCTTTGGAAGCACCTCCCACGGGTAGGTGACTCCTTCAAAAATCTCCCTGGCAATCGTCTCCTCCAATGTATACAGTTCCTTAACTGTTAATTCCTTCATATAAAATGACCTCCTGATTCTTTTGCTGCTGCCGGGTTCATCCGGTCAGCTTATTCGACTCTTTCCCTCCTGCGGCTTTTTCCCAACACTGCCTGGGCCTGGCGTTTTTTTATAAAACTGTGCTGCCCGGTCATAGCAGGCTCTGAGCTGACATTGGTTTGCAAGCCCTTTTACTCCTTCCGTCCTTGTGACAATAAAGCGGTTCAGCTTCTCCATATATTCCTCCGGTGTAATCTCTCCGTCTGCCACATAGGTAAGCCCCTTCTCCCAGCTTGCCGTAAGTTCTGGATTTAAAAGGGATTTTATAGAATGCTCCACAACGTCATAAATCATTTCGCCCAGCATAGCGGGCGTAACAATCTGTGTTTTTTGATTCAGCATCAAATATTGATTATGAAAAAGCTTTTTTAAAATTTCTCCCCTGGTGGCGCTGGTTCCTATTCCGCTTCCCTTAATCTGGGCGCGAAGCTCTTCATCCTCAATCAGCTGACCCGCATTTTCCATGGCAAGAATCAGTGAACCGGAATTGTAGCGCTTCGGAGGAGATGTTTTTCCCTCCTTGATTTCCAAAGACTGTACCGGAAGAATCATGCCTTTCTTTATTGTCTGTATTTTCTCGAAAAATGTCCGGTCCGTATCACCGCCATTTTCTCCGGACAGCTCTTGTCCTTCTGAAGAATTTTTCTTTCCCGGAATACCGGCAACCTTGAAGTATCCCTCTTCTGCCAGTACCTTAAAATTAGCAAAGAAGGACTCCCCCCGGATCTTTGTAGTAATCGCAACCTTCTGATAGACGGCGGGCGGATAGAAGATACTTAAGAATCTCCTTACGATCAGGTCGTAGACAGACTGGGAGATTTGCGGCAGACCGAAAAGAACTGGAATCCCCTGCCCGGTCGGTATGATCGCATAGTGGTCTGTAATCTGCTTATCATTTACATATCTCGTCTTCCCGATCTTCTTATGGCTTCCAAATGCCACGATTTCCTTCAGATACTCTACCGCCGGAGCATACTTCATAAGACCATTCAGATTCTTATGAATCTCCTTTGCTACTGCCGAAGACAGCACCCTGGCATCTGTTCTCGGGTAGGTGACAAGCTTTTTCTCATACAGCTCCTGAACAATACGGAGCGTTTCATCCGGGCTGATCTTAAACCGCCTGGAGCATTCATTCTGAAGCTCGGCAAGATTAAATAAAAGGGGAGGATTCTTTTTTTCCTTCCTTTTCTCCACAGCCTCTACTGTGCACTGTACCGGTGTGTCTTCACTCAGATACCGGATCAGTTCCTTTGCCTTTTTCTCTTCCTTAAATCCGTTTTCCTTATACAGATCAAAGGATTCAAACCAGCGTGATCCCTTCACGGCACGCCACTCGCTCTCGAAGGTCTGCCCCGGTTCCCCGCTGTGGCTTAATACCCTGTAGAAGGGCGTCTCCACAAACTCCCGGATCTCTCTCTCCCGGCGCACCACCATACCGAGCACGCAGGTCATCACCCGCCCGACAGAAATAACAGAGTATTTCGTCCCGAGATAGCTTGAGATACTGTTTCCGTATTTCAGAGTCAGAAGCCTGGAGAAATTAATCCCCATGAGATAGTCCTCTTTTGCACGCAGATAGGCCGAGGCAGAGAGATTATCATATTCTTTCAGATCCTTTGCCTCTTTTATTCCTCTCAGGATTTCCTCCTCTGTCTGGGAATCAATCCATACACGTCTGCGTGTTTTGCCGCTGACTCCTGCCTGCTGCTCTACAAGACGGTAGATATATTCCCCCTCTCGTCCGGAATCGGTGCAGACGTAGATGGTTTCCACATCCTCCCTCGTAAGGAGTCCTGCCACAATCCGGTACTGCTTTGATACAGCAGGAATCACCTCATATTTGAACTCCTTTGGTATGAAGGGCAGCGTACCAAGGCTCCATCTCTTTAGAGAACTATCATACTCCTCTGGATAGCTCATGGTGATAAGATGGCCCACGCACCATGTTACAATCGAATCCTCTCCCTCCAGGTATCCGTCCTGTCTCCTTGTATTAAGCTTCAGTGCCTTTGCAAATTCCTGCGCCACACTGGGCTTCTCTGCAATATAGAGTGATTTCCCCATAACCCCTGTTTTTACTCCTGTCTGTTTTACTCCTGCAAGGCCGTACTAGTATAACCCGGTTTAAATACCTTTCTACTTCACTGAGGATGCTTTTTCGAGAGTGCATGTGTAAAAACGCAAGGCTACGCTGAGTCTTTTACACATATGCTATCGGAAAAGCAGACCAGTGAAACATAAGGTTATTTAGATTGGGTTATACCAGTCCTTCTAGTCTGATGAATCCGTTCCCTGATTCCCTTCAAGACAGGAAGACGGATTCCCTTAAGCTTCTCCAGAATGGAACTCTCATCCCTATGAATCTCCGGCCTTGCATGGAGCGCCTCATCCATAAGCGCTGCCTGTGAATCAATATACGGCTCCTTCTGTTCTTTCTTTCTGTATTTACCGTTGCTCTGCAAAACTCTCGCCTTCACATTGTCATTTAACATAATCCGCAGATAATGATTAATCTGCTTCTTAATATCCTCATCAAGCACAGGAGTTGCAACCTCCACACGCTTCTCTGTATTTCTCGTCATCATATCCGCGGAACCGATGTAAATCTTCTGCTCTGATCCTGTGCCAAAGCTGAAAATACGCGGATGTTCCAGGTATCTTCCTACAATGCTCATAATCCGTACATTATCCGTATACCCCGGTATTCCCGGAAGCAGACAGCAGATTCCTCTTACAATCAAGTCAATCCGCACCCCTGCGACTGATGCCTCGGATACTTTCCTGATGAAGTCCACATCTGTCAGGGAGTTCATTTTCATAATGATACGTCCGCTCGTACCCTTCCGGATCTCCTCATCCATGAGATAAAGAACCTTCTGCTTCAGGCTTGTGGGAGCCACAATGAGATAATTATAGTTCCCGCTCAGATTTCCGATGGACATATTCTTAAAGAATTCCGTAGCATCTCTTCCAATTGCCGGATCAGCTGTCATAAGCGACAGATCTGTATACATCGCTGCCGTCTTTTCATTATAATTTCCAGTACCGATCTGTGTAATATACTGAATCTCATTCCGGTTCCTGTAAGTAATCAGGCAGATCTTTGAATGAACCTTATAATCATCAAATCCATAGATTACCCTGCATCCCGCCTCTTCCAGACGCTCAGACCATCCGATATTATTCTGCTCGTCAAACCTGGCACGCAGCTCAATAAGCACCGTAACCTCTTTTCCGTTTTCCGCTGCCGCACAGAGATATTCCACAAGTCTTGCTTTCCTTGCCAGCCGGTAGATCGTAATCTTAATCGTCATGACATTGGGATCTGCAGATGCCTCCTTAATAAGCTTCAGGAAGGGATTCATGCTCTCGTACGGATAAAAAAGCAGAATATCCTTGCGCTTGATCTGCTTCATCAGGCTCCCATCCTGTACACGCGGAGAGTTCTGCGGCGCAAACGGCTGATAAGAAAGGGGACGCTTCATGGCTTCCGGAAGTTCGCCGCTTATGGTAAAGATATAGGAAAGCTTCATAGGAATCTTCGTCCGGAAGATCTGATTCGGACGAATCTTAAATCTGTCACAAAAATACTTTTCATTCTCCGGAGAAAGCTTCTCTGCCGTCTCTAGACGCACCACTGACATCTTCCGGCGTTTATGCAGAGTCTGCTTCATAAGATGCCGGAAATCATCATTGACCTCCAGCGCCTCATCATCCGGAGCCACGTCAGCATTTCTCGTCACGCAGATATAATTCGGCTCTGACACCTCATACTGGGAAAAGACCAGATTCAGATATTCCACAATCACCTTTTCCATACGGATATAGCGAAGGTCGTGTCCCGGGAGGTACAGCACATCCGAGATAAACTGCGGCACCGGGACAATCCCGAACATGGATTTATCCTTCAGCTTCAGTGTTGCCGTCACATAGATCTCCTTATTCAAAAGATGTGGAAACGGGTGGTTCGCATCTACGATCTGAGGTGACAGGACGGGCAGAATCTGTTCCTTAAAATACTTTTTTACGTACTTTTTTTCCTGCTGCTCCAGCTCCTTAAAGTCAAGGCCGCAGATCCCGTATGGATGAAGCTGCTTCTTAATCTCAGCATATGTCTTATCCCGTTCCTTGTAAAGGGGGGCTACTGTCTTAAAAATCTGTTCCAGCTGCTCATGCGGAGTCATCCCGGAACGGCTGTCTCTTGTATTGGCATCCGTATGAGCCATATCAAACAGGCTGCCTACACGAATCATAAAAAACTCATCCAGGTTGCTTGTGAATATGGCAACGAATTTCATACGCTCCAGGAGAGGAACTGACGGATCCTGAGCCTCCTCCAGTACCCGCTGATTAAACTTAAGCCATGACAATTCACGGTTCTGCGTAAAATTCAAGATATTACTATCCATAATCATATCCTCGTCTCATATATATTCTGATCACTGCTCTATTTTGCGCTGATGTATCCTTTTTTTGTAAGCGCTTCCGCACAGAGTACTGCCCCCCCTGCCGCGCCGCGCACAGTATTGTGGGAAAGTCCTACGAATTTATAATCAAATAATGTATCCTCCCTGAGACGTCCGATTGAGATTCCCATCCCATTTTCATAATCCACGTCCAGGCTTACCTGGGGGCGGTTATCTTCCTCAAGATACTGAATAAACTGCTTTGGCGCGCCTGGAAGGCCTGCCTCCTGCGGGAAGCCTTTATAGCTTACCAGCTTCCTGATCAGTTCTTCTTTGGAAGGCTTCTTTTCGAAATTAATAAATACAGCCGCCGTATGTCCGTCCAGTACCGGAACGCGGATACACTGACAGGTAATCCTCGGAAGTTCTGCTTTCACAATCTCTCCGTTCTCCACATGTCCCAGTACACGGAGCGGCTCCTGCTCACTCTTCTCCTCTTCCCCGCCGATATACGGAATTATATTCTCTGTCATCTCTGGCCATTCCTTAAAGGTCTTTCCAGCGCCTGAGATCGCCTGGTATGTGGTCGCCACAACCTCCTTCGGCCCGAATTCCTTCCATGCCGCAAGGCACGGCGTATAACTCTGGATGGAGCAGTTCGGCTTCACGGCAATAAAACCTCTCGTTGTTCCAAGACGCTTTCTCTGAGCCTCGATTACCTCAAAATGCTCTGCATTGATCTCCGGAACTACCATGGGAACATCCGGCGTCCATCTGTGGGCGCTGTTATTGGATACAACCGGCGTCTCTGTCCTTGCATAAGCCTCCTCGATGGCACGGATCTCATCCTTCGTCATATCAACCGCACTAAATACAAAATCCACAGTAGAGGCAACCTTCTCCACCTCATTTACATCAAGAATAACCAGCTTTTTCACACCCTCCGGTATGGACTTTTTCATCTTCCAGCGGTCTCCTGCCGCCTCCTCATAGGTCTTTCCTGCTGACCTGGGGCTTGCCGCCACTGTCACCACCTCGAACCACGGATGATCCTCAAGCAGAGAAATGAAACGCTGTCCGACCATTCCTGTTGCACCTAATATTCCTACTCTTAATTTTCTATCCATTGTAAAGCCTCCTGTCTCTTCAGTTATGCTGGGCGTCAGATAAATGTAGTTACGTTAATTCCAGCTCTGTCTCATATGCTTCCATATATTTCCTGTAGATCTGAATCACCTCTTCCATTGCCTCCATTCCCGGAGCGCCGACAGTTGTACGTCTGCTCACACAGGTTCTTAGGCTGATGGCATTATAGATGTCCTCCTTAAATACCGGACAGATCTTCTGATATTCCTCGATCGGAAGGTCATCCAGCGGAACTTTTTTTTCAATACACTTAAGCACCAGCTGACCGACCATCCCGTGGGCGTCACGGAACGGTACGCCCCGGTTTACCAGATAGTCCGCCACATCCGTTGCATTGGTAAAGCCCTGCTTTGCACTGTCCTTCATCCGGTCAGAGTGAAACCGCATGGTACGGAGCATCCCGGCAAACAGGGAAATGCATGCCTTCACACTGTCGATCGAATCAAATGTCCACTCCTTATCCTCCTGCATATCCTTATTATATGCAAGCGGGAGACCCTTCATCGTCACCAGAAGTGCATTAAGGGCACCATACACACGCCCGGTCTTTCCTCTTACGAGCTCCGCAATATCCGGGTTCTTCTTCTGAGGCATAATACTGCTTCCCGTACTATAACTGTCATCAATCTCCACAAACTGGTATTCATTAGAGTTCCACATAATCACTTCCTCTGAAAACCGGCTCAGATGCATCATGATAATAGATAATGCTGACAGGAATTCAATCAGATAATCCCTGTCTGACACACCGTCAATGCTGTTCAGAGACGGTCCGTCAAAGCCCAGAAGCTTTGCTGTATACTTCCGGTCCAGAGGATAGGTAGTCCCCGCCAGGGCCCCGCTTCCAAGAGGACAGGTATCCATCCTTTTGTGAATATCATTGATTCTCTCATGATCCCTTTTAAACATCTCAAAATAAGCGCCCATATGGTGGGCAAGGGTGATAGGCTGGGCCTTCTGAAGATGAGTAAAGCCTGGCATAAAGGTATCAAGATGCTCCTCCATAATCCCGAGAATTGCGTAAAGCAGCTCTTCAATCAGATTATCCAGAACCAGAATCTCATCCCGGATATAGAGCTTCATGTCAAGCGCCACCTGGTCATTCCTGCTTCTGCCGGTATGCAGCTTCTTCCCTGCATCCCCGATCCGCTCAATTAAAACGGATTCCACAAAGCTGTGGATATCCTCATATTTATCTGTAATCTTAAGACGCCCCTGAGTCAGATCCTCCAAAATTCCAGTGAGGCCCGCTATGATCTTCTCTTTCTCCGTCTCATTCAATATGCCTTTTCTTGAAAGCATCATGACGTGGGCAATGCTTCCCTTGATATCCTGCGCATAAAATCTCTTATCAAACGATATGGAGGCATTAAACTTATATACAACATCATCCGTTTCCTTCGTGAAACGTCCTCCCCATAGCTGCGCCATATGTACACTTCCTTTCTCAAATGTATTTCATGAATCATTATCTGAACTATTACAAGTATTTATCAATCTTATCATATTGTATCAAAAAATGGAATATAAGTCATCTACTTTTTCACGGAATCGCGTCACGGATTGAACAGTAACGCTTCTTGTGTAATGATTACGGTAAAGAAATGCGCAAAGGCTGCTCATAACCGCGAATATTCACATCCACAATAATTCTGACGGTAAAGGCCATACTCTTTTGACAGCTCTATGGAACGCTTGTATCCGTTCTTTTTCTTAAAGTCCGACTGCAGATAAGCGACCCCGTACTCTTTTTCCAGTCTCGTGCCGATCTCATTCAGACGGTCTGCATTTTTTAGCGGGCTTATACTTAAGGTTGTAGTAAAATAATCAAACTCCCCCTTTCTGGCAAGCCCGGCTGTCTCCCTGAGGCGGAGTTCGTAGCATTTCAGGCATCGCTCTCCTCCCTCCTTAAGATGCTCAAGTCCTTTGGCCATCTCCTGGAATCGCTCTCTGTCATAGCTTCCGGCTATGAAGGCTGCCGGATGCTTTAACTTCATATCACTTAACAGTGTCTGCTGCTCCAGAATCCTCTTTGTATACTCGCTTTCCGGATAGATATTGGGATTATAATAGAACACAGTAATCTCAAAATAATCACTCAGATATTCCATAACATAGCTGCTGCAAGGCGCACAGCAGCTGTGAAGAAGAAGGCGCGGCACCCGTTCCTCCTTTTTTAATTTCTCAATTAATTTATCCAGCTCTCTCTGATAATTCATGGCTTTTCTCCTTAAAGTATACTCTGTTACGTTCCATAATCTGAAGGGAATGAATCGTAATAATGCTCTTCTGAAAATTATAGCTTTTCCCCAGGCATATGGCAAGAGGAAAAACGCCTGACCTTTTGACGCTTACATCAATATATGTAAGAAAAACAGGCAAGAGTCCTCTCCTGCCTGCATAACTATTTACAAATGGCCTTCTACTATTCGCTTTCTCGGTCAGATTCACGGACTTGTATGCCATTTTTTTTGCAATATTTCCATAATATACTGTCTTTTTTAGTAAATACTGTACCGCTAAAGCATGTATTTTGGGAATACTTCAATGCATCATCGTCTAAACTTATATCATCACCCATAAAAATAATTGTTTTTAGATTTGGACAATTAGCTCCTATTCCTCTCCTAAGAGTGGTTAAAGATTTAGGAAGTATTATTTTTTCTATATATTCATTATACGCTATAGAAACTTCATCTAATGCTGTAACAATATGTCCATCAATCTCATCAGGTATTACAACAGTCGTCTCTTGATTCACCAGCGCCCCATTATAACAAATGATAATGATTTCACCTGTATCTTCAAAAATTCTATATGTATAAAGACCATCTCCTGACTGCATTAATTTACCAGTGCCTTTTTCTCTGCTCAATTCTGTTTCTTTTTCAAATATTTCACCATAAAATTTACGAAGTATTATGTGACCGGCAAAAGATGCACATATAAATATGCATATAATCACAATGATACTTTTTATGGAAAAAATCTTTCTATAACTCAGTTCCATGAAGACTCCTCCAATCTGCCATCCACCATTTGGAAAACCTCGTCGCAAAGATCATTAATGTCATATTTATTGTGAGTTGCAATGAGTATAGCCGCACCTCTTTCTTTTTCTTCTTTTATAACATTATGTATCATATGTACGCTCTTCTCATCCAGAGCATTAGTAGGCTCGTCTAGTAATAATATCTGGGGCTTTTCAAAAATAGCCTGTGCAATATTTAATTTCTGCCTCATTCCAAGTGAAAATGTTTTTACTTTATCATTATTTACAGGAAGTCCAACTCTCTCAATTGCATTTATTATATCATCATCTTTTGCAATCTTTTTGATATCAGCTAAAAGCTTCAGGTTGTCCGCAGCCGATAAATAAGGGAGCATCTCCATATTTTCTATAATAAGTCCAACACTATCTGGAAACGATATATCTCTATGAAGCATTTTCCCGTCTATTAATACATCTCCTTCAGTTGGTTTAATCAGACCTGCAATAGCTCTTAATAGCATTGTCTTTCCAGAACCATTCACTCCATATAATCCATAAATCATTTTATTCTCAAATTTACAATTAATATGATCAAGAACTATCCTCTTTTTTATTTTCTTTGTGTAATTTTTTATTTCTATCATTTAAAATACTCCTCATATTATTAATATTGTAATCATGCAAGCATGAAACGCAAGGCCTTTTGACACTTGTATCATATTATATCTGTTCTCTTAATACATATTACTGTAATAAAATATATCAAGATATTTTTTATACACGTTAGTAATATTCCATATGAATCATTATATTCAAATACTAACCTTAAAGGTTCAAATATAATTGCAAAAGATCCGACATTTATTTTGCTTAAGCAGATAATAATGATCCCACAATCTATAAGTAAAATGGAAAGTGTCTTATCAAAAAACAGTTGACATAATAATTCTGTTGCTATAATACCAAAAATAATTGTACTATAATCTAAAACTTGTTTTAAGATAAATTTTAAGCTTAAATCTGAAAAATCATTAAAAAAAACAAACCATACACACACCTGGATTAATACAAAGAAAAAAATATTAAGAATCAATTTTATATACATGCCTGCAATATATATTGATACGCTTTTACTTCTAACAAAGTTTAATATTCCATACCTTTTAATATAGAAATCTCCCCAATTTGCAAAATTAATGACAAAGATAAGCAGAGGAGATAATAATGCAAAAATATCAACTGGAGAAACCTTTGTACTTATACTGTCAAAATATTCTAATCTATTTACAAGCGGCCATTCCAATTTATAATAACTATTGTATCTAAAATAATAATTTTGAATAAATATGACCACAATTAAAAGTATCCAGTTTAAAACCTCTTTTTTATTTTTCAAAATAATCACTTTTCTTTCTAATTATTAAATATAAGTTGTAGAGTAAGATTGCAAATCCGGCATCTCTAAAAAGAATCACAATAGTATCAGCTAAACTTAACTGGTCTAAGCATATCAACCGGACCATTGCTGACTTATAATATAAAAAGCTAAATGAAGGAATAAAATACATAATTATAAAAAAAGCCAGACAATATATAAGTATTGTTATGATCAATGACAAACTTTTAGGAATAAATATGCTTAATAATTCTTTCGTCATATATACGATCAGAAGATATAAAGAAATATAAATAACTTGTAATAAAATTGCATATCCAAAACCATGTTTTAAAGCCAGACTTACATTTCCGAATATCCCTGCAAAAAAAATACAGATAGCTTCATGTATAAACGCTACATATATAATGAACGGAAGAGAGTGTATAATCTTTTTCATCCACCATTTAGATATACTTTCATATTTTGTAATCCTTATTGCATTATCAGGTATACTAATATAATCCTCAAGTATTAAAAATATTATCATAACTATTATATGGATATTTAAAGAAGACTGATAATCACCGGCAACAACATTCTCTGTAAAAATAATCATAGATATAAATCCACGATTATACATACGAAGTAAGGGAATAAACGATGACAAAAAACTTATAAGCAATAATACAAATGCTCCCCAAAAGCCCTTAAATATTCTTTTTTTCAAATTTTGTCTCCTTTAAATAAAATATCAGGCAGATAACCCCAAACAGGAATACTACCTCTAAGAACAATGGAATCAAGGTGTCCAGGTAGTACTCTGAATGGGGCTGAAACAGAAGGACAACGCTGTTCTTTTTTAAACATAATGCAATCCATAGTGTAAATATAAATCCATATACAATTTTTATATTTTTTATAGAGATACTCATCATTGTACTTGCCATGGATACCATTCCTAACACAAATGAACAAAGCAATATAAAGATTATATTTGTTAACAATTTATGTTCTATTTCAAATCTATAAAAAGTATTTATAATAAGCTCATCATCATACTTATCTCCAGCAGCGCCAAAAAATACTATGTGAGAAATCAGAAGATTTAATAACAGGCCAATGCAAATAATCCCACTTGCACCCCAGAAAGATTTTTTTAAATTTTCAATTATGTATTTCTTTTTACCCATTTTAGCTTGTATCAAATTAACATATCCGGATTCAAAATCCCATATACAATCATTAGAAAATATAAACAGCATGTATAATGGAAGCAGCCATAAATAAATAGATTGTAAAGTATGTCCTACCCCTACTGTATTGCATGACAGGAATGAGCAGTAATCAGGGTAATATGCTGTTCCCGAAGCAATAGCTTGTCTTATATGAATGAAAACTTCTAATGTTGGAAAAAATATAAGCAATACTATAAAAATATTTCTCAAACGGTTATTCCATGTCTTTCTCCAAAAAAACATCAAAAAACGCCTCCCTAAATGTAGGAGAAGTTATACTATACCCCCGACTTTTTCAATTCTATAGGCTCACCTTTTTCTTAAAAGTATACTTAAACAGAGAGCTATCAAGCATTTATAAAAATGAGCATATAAATCAAAAAGTTCAGAAATATAATATACTTCTCCTGCAATAATAAAAATTTTCTAATTAATTGGTTTCTTCGTCCCAATAGCCTGAAATAGCATATGTATTTGGGCTATCGTTATTATTCTCAGCACCTAATCTTACATCCGTTTTAGAGGCCTTTGATTTAGCTTTATAACTCAAACTTCCCACGTCAAAAATGGGATTCGCACCTTGAAAAATCAATACTTTAGTCCACAAAATACTCTTATGCGGCTGTTTCTCTCCGTTCCAATGCGTCCTGCATGTATTTTGGGAGACGCTGAACAAAGCTGGCTGTGAATTCCTCCAGCTGCGATTCTGTGATATGGAAATACTCCATCACAGTATCCATCAGTGCGTCTATGATGATGCACATGGAACGGCTGAACGTGATATCCTCCATTTCATCCAGCAAGCAGAAACAGAGTTCGCATATCGTTTTGTCATCCTCATTTTCTCGCTGCGCCACCGACAGCATCATATAACGGGCAAAGACAATGGACACATGGGCACACATGGCATCATAAGAAATCCCACGGTATTCCTTCACAAGTTTCAAATACGATTTGCAGGCTTTGAAAAAGACCTCAATGTCCCATCTCTTTCCATAAATACGGATGATCTCTTCCTCCGAAATGGAGATGTCCGTACTCACCAGTACCAACCAGTCCTTCCGTTTGCTCTTATTGCGGACGAATACCAGCTTTGCAGGGATGCTTTCCCCATCCTTTTCGATCTCCACAAGTACGGACAGAAGATAGCGGGAACGTCCCCTTCGCTTCTTGTTGCGGCTGTAGATCTCTTTGACATTGAGCCTTTCACCCTGGTATCTGTATTTTGTCTTGCTTTTTTTCATCATGGCTATGGTGTCAAGATGCTCCTGCTTTTTCAGTTCCAGTATGGTTTTGGGCGCTGAAAACCAACTATCGAACAGGACAAATTTTGCCGTGATGCCCGCACGCTGTGCGGAATGGATCAGCTCCACCATGACATCGGTGGCTTTGCGCCGTGACTGGAGGCGTCTTCTTCCCGCAAGGGAGCGGCCGTCATGCCGCTTACCCCCGCAAAGCAGGTTTTTGTCCTCCGCCGCTGAAAGCAGGCTGTAGCTGACCGGGATAAAGGAGTTCCCGTCCGACCATCCCAGAGTGAGCATCCGGAATCCGGATCGGTATTTCATGGAACAGTGGTCGAAAACCCTGGCAAGCATCTCTGCCTTTTTGGACCGGGAGCGGTCAAACAGACTGTCATCAACGATAAACACATCTTTCCGTTTTTCATCAGTCAGTGGCTTCATGAAACGGCAGATGATTTCAGCGGAAAGCAGCATCGTGAAGCGCTGCCAGTTGATCCCTGCATCGTTCAGAAAACGGTAGATGGTATTTTTTGAGAATGCCCCTTCAAATGTGCCGGTCTTCATCTGCATATAGATGCTCCTGTCGGAAAACATCATGCAGAAAAGATACCGGAAGATATCTATGACAGGGATGCCTTTTTCTTTCCCGGCATTACATTTGAAAAGAAAGCGGCCGATGTGGAATCTTTTCATAAATTTTGCGGCAAAATCCGAAACGTTGTTTCCGTTATCTGTAATCTGTGGTATACTTGACATGGCATAAATCTCCTTGCTGTGTAATTGGTTTTGGCAATTCAATTATACCATATGCAAGCGGTTTGTGCCTTTTTTATGGGTTAAAGTATTGATTTTTCAAAGTTCAACACATCAAAACGGTGTGGGAAGTTTGAGTTTATAATAATGCGCCCCAGTGCCTTGAGCCACATCGTGTGTTGCTGAAACAATAGTTTTGCTCTTATTATCCTTTGCCAACCAAAAAGTGGCTTTTTTCCCTTTTCCCTCACTACTGCTGACAAGGTTTACTTTCCATTTATTTGCCGTGTTAGTTGTCTGACGATATCTAGCTGCAGAATATGAATTTCCATAATGTGCTTTAAGATTAAAAGCATACTCATGATTATCATTTTTAGCCTTAGATATAACAACAGACGAAATAATAAGTGTAAAAGCAATTACAAATGTTCCAATCCTTTTTAAGGTATTTTTTGTTTTCATATTGAATCCCTCCTATTTTCAATACTACCTGAATCCGTGAAATTGGTTGTTTTATGAAGCCAATCCTAAATCTGATTGGCTTACTCTTGATAAATGGTCCTTCAAAGACAGTATTTTAATGAATGATGATTGATTTTGGCTCTAAATGACAGTTAGGAATACTGGAAA
>CAJTIU010000001.1 GCA_910576335.1 Lachnospiraceae bacterium | reverse complement strand
CAGTTGCTGCAAAGTTAATTTTTCCATCGTGCGTTCCTCCTTAAGTGAATTGATAAAATACACTTAAATCTTGATGGATTATGGAAAGTAAATCAACTAAAGAATCCTTTATTTATAAGGATTTCTATCATTAACTTTGCATAATGTATAGCTTTTCATAACCAACGTTATGTGAAGCTTCACATAAGACGGGAAAGACTACAAGTTCGGTTAATATCGGGATTGGGCTTGCCCGCGAAGGGAAAAAAGTCCTTTTAGTGGACACAGATCCGCAAGGTTCCCTGACAGCAAGCCTTGGATACCAGCAGCCTGACCAGATTAAAGTTACGCTGGCTACGATATTGGGCGCGATTATCATGGATACTCCCCTGCCGGATGGCGGGGGGATCCTCCACCATGGGGAAGGGGTTGACCTTCTCCCGGCAAATATTGAACTGTCCGGGCTGGAGGTCACTCTGGTAAACATCATGAGCCGGGAGACGATCCTGCGCCAGTATCTCCAGACAGTAAGTGAGGCATATGACGCGATTATCCTGGACTGTATGCCGTCGCTTGGTATGCTGACGATAAATGCCCTCGCGGCAGCGGACGAGGTACTAATACCCGCCCAGGCGCATTTTTTGTCCATCAAGGGGCTGGAACAACTTCTCAGGACTATTAAAAAAGTGAAGAGGCAGATCAACCCAGCGCTGTCCATAGCGGGGATACTGGTGACGATGGCGGATATGCGCACGAATTACGCGAGGGAGATCGTTGAGATCCTGCGTGACACGTATGGTGAGAAAATCAGGATATTCGAGAGTATCATTCCCTTGTCTGTACGGGCCGCTGAAACCAGCGCGGAGGGAAAAAGTATTTACCTCCACGACCCCGCCGGGAAAGTAGCCGCCGCCTATGCCGCATTGACCAGGGAGGTGATGCGGGGGTGAAAAGCAGCGCGAGGAACATTCAGATGACGAGTTATGATGACCTATTCACTGCCACGGAAACCATAGGGGCAGATGGCGGGAAAATACAGGAAGTCGCGCTTTCCGACCTGTTCCCATTCAGGAATCACCCTTTCAAGATCCTGGACGATCAAAGCATGGAGGACATGGTGGAGAGTGTCCGGGAGCATGGGATCCTCATGCCGGGGATTGCCCGACCCCGCCCAGAGGGCGGCTATGAACTGGTGGCTGGGCATCGGCGCAGGCACGCGTCCCAGCTGGCAGGGCGGGACACAATGCCGGTGGTGATCCGGGATCTGGATGATGATGAAGCTACCCTTTTCATGGTAGACAGCAATATCCAGCGGGAAAACCTTCTCCCCAGCGAGAAGGCGTGGGCATATAAAATGAAGATGGACGCTCTGAGGCATCAGGGCATCAAAAACGCTTCTCGCCAAGTTGGCGAGAAGTACAGTGTGGACGCATTAAGCGAAAATTCCAATGACAGCGCGAGGAATATCCACCGCTTTATCCGGCTGACAGAGCTGATCCCGGAACTGCTCCGGATGGCAGACGATAAGAAACTGCCGTTCAACTCCGCCGTGGAACTGTCTTATCTCGCCAAGGAAGAACAGGGGGATCTCCTTGAATTGATGGGGAAGTTGGCTGTTATCCCCTCACTGGAACAGGCAAAACGCTTGAAAAAATACAGCCAGGAGGAAAAGCTGGGGGTGGACGTGATGGATGCGATACTGACAGAGGAACGGCCAGTTTCTGTACAGGTCACATTAAAAAAAGACCGCCTGAAACAGTATTTCCCACAAAGCTATACACAAAAACAGATGGAGGAAATAATCTTTTCCCTCCTGGAAACTTGGAAAAATGAACAGGGATAAGGCCGCAAAAGCCGTCCGGTGACTGATTTGCAGTTACCGGGCGGCTTTTTTGCGTTCATGATAGATCCGCCCCGGCAGACTTTGCGTTTGCCGGGGCTTTTTTTCATAAAAAGAAAAGGAGGCAACCAATATGCCGTTACAACTGGATTATTACTATGGCAATGAAGCGGAACAGTACACATTCTACCGTATTCCCAAAGTGCTGTTCACGGACACCAGGTTTAAAGGCGTGTCAGTAGAGGCAAAAGTGCTTTACGGCCTGCTCCTTGACCGCATGGCGCTTTCCATAAAAAACAGCTGGCTGGACCAGGATGGGCGCGTATACATCATTTATACCATCGCTGACGTGATGGCCACCCTTGGCTGCGCGGAGCAGAAAGCCAACAAACTTTTAAACGAACTGGATGCGGCAAAAGGCGTGGGACTTATTGAGCGTGTGCGGCGCGGGCTTGGGAAACCCAACGTGATCTATGTCAAAAATTTTATTGGCAGGCCAAAACCGGGAGAGTCGCAGGAATCACAAATCAAGAATTGTGAAAATCACAAATCAGGAATTGTGAAAACCACAAATCAAGAAATGCGAAAATCACAAGCAAATAATACTGACTTAAACAAAACTGATTTTAGTGATACTGATCCATCCATCTATCCGGCAGGCTCCGTGTCCGGGGATGTGGAAAATGTGGATAACCCACGGAAAGCGTGGGGGAAACCAAAACAGATTGATGGGATGGATAAGATCTCCGCATACCGTGAACTGGTCAGGGAGAACATCAGCTATGAAGCCCTTTTGCAGGATAACCCCTACGACAAAGAACGTCTGGACGGCTTTGTGGAATTGATAGTGGAAGTCTGTTGCAGCAGCCGCCCCACAATACGAATCAACCAGGAGGATATGTGTACGGAAGCGGTCAGGAGCCGCCTGCTGAAGCTGGACAGCGAACATATCCGCTATGTCATGGACTGCCTGGATAAAAACACGACGCTGATAGGCAACATCCGCGCTTATACCTTATCTGCGTTGTTTAACGCCCCGGTGACGATCAGCCAGTATTATTCAAGCCTGGTCAGCCATGATATGGCGAACGGCTTTGGCGTTGGGTAGCCGCATGGCCGGGAGGCGTATTCTTTTCCGCTGGTAATTCCATATTGCTGTGAAGCCCTTGGGGGCTGGCAGATAAACCAAACAACTAAAATTTAAAGGAGGATTAACGAATATGGCACAGAACATGAATATTTTAATTGTGGAGCCGGGGAAGCCGCCCCGTCCGGCGGCAATTCCCAACACATTGGAGGCTGTTGAAAAAACATTGGGCGGCGCGATCCAGGTGGGGTGCTTCCTGCCCCAGAGAGTGCTGCTGCTCAGCCGAGAGGATACTGCGGGCCTTGCCCCGAACCGCGTCATGCCGGGGAAAAGGGGGCATATCAGCGGCACATTCCTGTTATGCGGGATACCGGAAGAGGGAAATTGCTTTGATTCTCTTACTTCCGGTCAGCAGAAGGAGTTCCAGGATCTTTTCGCTTCCCCGGACGAATTTATGATGGTCGGCAGTGATTCCTACGCGGATCCGGATGATGTCGCGGATGTGGTCTATGGCCTTTGGGATACGCTGGCAGATGGGGAAACCATGGTGCTGACCAAATGGGGCGGCAGGAAACAGGGGGCGGCTCGGTAAATTCCATGGGAAGCCAGGGAAACGGTAAAAAGCGGTGGGATCAGCTGAAGCCGGCCTGCCGCTTATAAGGAAGGAGGCACAACACTATGCAGGACGAAATAAGGGATAAATCAGTCGCGCTTGTGATACGGACAGGGAAAAACGGGGGGCGGCTGACAGCGGAACTTTTAAAGTGGGCGATACGGCAGTACCAGAGAAACACGCAGGGGCATCCCCATGGCAAGCAGAGCGTCAAAAGCCTGGTAAAGCAGGGAGCCGGTGTCCAGAGTATTGAGATCACGGACCAGAACATAAAATCTTTTGAGCGGTGCGCCCGCAAATATGGCGTAGACTTCGCGTTGAAAAAGGATCCGTCACAAGGGAAATACATCGTGTTTTTCAAAGCCCGTGACGCTGACGCTCTGAATGCCGCTTTTTCTGAGTACACGGCCCAGACACTGAACCGGCAGGGAAGGAAGCAGTCGCTGAGAAAACAGCTTTCCCACTTTAAGGAGGTTGTGAAGGGCTTAGTAGCCGGACGGGAGAAGAACCGGGAGAAAGGGGGCATAGGCCGTTGAGGAATATTGAGATAAAAAAATATATTGTCCCGAACCTTCCGTATGTGTTCATGTTTTGGATTTTTTCTAAAGTCGCGGAGTGTTACCGTGTATCCGCAGGAGCGGATATGGTGTCAAAGGCAATGGCGGCAATCTCCGGGCTGGGGGAGGCGCTTACCCAAAACCCCCTCCCAAGTTTCCACCCATATGATATCCTGGCCGGAGCCGCCGCTGCCGTGGCGGTTCGGGCGGCGGTCTACTTTAAAGGGAAGAACGCGAAAAAATACCGGCATGGCGTGGAGTATGGCAGCGCCCGCTGGGGAACCCCGGAGGACATAAAGCCTTTCATAGACCCAAAGTTTGATAACAATATCCTTCTGACACAGACAGAGAGAATCATGCTTGGGCGCAATAAGATACCAAAATATAACATTAACAAGAATGTGCTGATCATCGGCGGTTCTGGAAGCGGTAAGACCCGCTTCCATGTAAAACCGAATTTGATGCAAATGAACGCAAGCTATGTCGTTACGGACCCAAAAGGCACGGTCGTTCTGGAATGTGGGAAAATGCTTCAAAAAGGCGGGTATGAGATAAAAATACTTAACACCATCAACTTTAAGCAGTCTATGCGCTATAACCCTTTCCGCTACCTTCGCTGTGAAAACGACATTTTAAAACTGGTCAACTGTATCATGGAAAACACTAAGGGGGAGGACAGCAAAGGCGGGGAGGATTTCTGGGCAAAGGCGGAAGCCCTGTATTACCAGGCATTGATTGCCTATATCTGGTATGAAGCACCAGAAAATGAAAAGAATTTCAATACGTTGCTGGAAATGCTTAACGCATCCGAGGTACGTGAGGAGGACGAAAACTTTAAGAACGCTGTAGATATGATGTTTGACCGTCTTGAGCAGCGTGATCCGGAGCATTTCGCTGTCCGCCAGTATAAAAAATATAAAATGGCCGCCGGCAAAACAGCAAAATCGATCCTTATTTCCTGTGGTGCGAGGATGGCCCCGTTTGATATTAAAGAAGTCCGGGACATGATGATGGACGACGAGTTGGAACTTGACAAGCTGGGCGACAGGAAAACGGCGCTGTTCTGTATTGTGTCTGACACGGATACGACATTTAACTTCATAGCGTCTATGGTTTATACGCAAATGTTCAATGTCCTTTGCGACAGGGCGCTTGAAAACGGCGGGGCGTTAAAGACGCACGTCACCTGCCTTTTGGATGAATTCGCGAACCAGAAAATACCTAATTTTGAACACCTGATTTCCGTGATCCGCAGCCGTGAGATTTCAGCCCATGTGATCGTCCAGACACAGAGCCAGTTAAAGGCGGTTTATAAGGACCATGCGGAAACAATCATAGGTAACTGTTCCTGTGTCCTCTTCCTGGGCGGCAAGGAACAAAGCACATTAAAGGAGATATCCGCTACGCTCGGAAAGGAAACGATAGACAGTTTTAACACGTCAGACACACGCGGAAGCCAGCGCAGCTATGGGCTAAACTATCAAAAATTGGGAAAGGAACTTATGACACCCGATGAGCTTGCGGTCATGGACGGGGGCAAGTGCATCCTCCAGGTGCAGGGTGTCCGGCCGTTCTTTTCCGATAAGTTTGACATAACCAGGCATCCGCAGTACAAGCATCTTTCGGACGCGGATCCGAAAAATATTTTTGATGTGGCGAAATTCTTAAAGCATCGCCTGAAGGTCAGGCCGGACGATGAATATGAGGTTTTTGATCTGGGTACGCCGACTGGACAAGGGGCTTCTGATAGTTGATCCCAATGTCCGGCCATGTTTTAAGGAAGATATCAGAAGGAAGGAGGAGGCTTTATCAAAACAATTACATTAGGTTCCCTTTTTGACGGCATAGGCGGATTCCCTTATGCCGCTTCTTTTTATGGGATCCGTGCGCTATGGGCCAGTGAGATCCTGCCGGAGTGTGTTTCTGTCACAAAGAAGCATTTTCCGGGAATGGCACATACAGGGGATATCACCTTGCTCCATGGCGGGCGGCTCCCGCCTGTTGACATCATCACTTTTGGCTCACCGTGCCAGGGGCTTTCCATGGCAGGGCGGCGGCTGGGCCTCGCGGATGAGCGGAGCGGGCTGTTTATGGAAGCAGTACGCATCATATATGAAATGAAGGAGGCGACGCATGACGAGTACCCAAAGATTGCCGTATGGGAAAATGTCCCAGGGGCTTTGTCGTCCGCAGGAGGACGTGACTATCAGGCCGTGCTGGAAGCGTTCACAAAAAGCAAGGTTCCAATGCCTCATTCTGGACGGTGGGCAAATGCCGGAATGGTACGAAGCCGAGGGGCTGACCTCGCTTGGGTCATGTACGATTCCCAATATTTCGGAACGGCACAGCGGCGCAGGCGTCTGTTCGCTGTCACAGATTTTACAGGACGACGCGCCGGACAGATACTCTTTGTCCCCAAAAGCCTGCGCGGGTATTTTGAAACGGGCAGCACGCCGGAACAAGGACTTGCCGCCTATGCTGAGGCAGGCTTTGGAGGAACAGGCGGGGAAGCTGCGGGAAACGCCCTGACAGACGGCGGCGTGTACTGTATTGCCGGGAATATCATTGGCCGCCGGGAATATAATGGCGGGAACGGCATAGGATACCGGAAAGATATTTCCTACACTTTAACGTCAATGGACCGCCACGCGGTGTCAGTCCCCCGCATAAGGGCTGTTGAGATACTGAATGACCAGGGAGGCAGCTCTATGACGGTGGAGCGGTCCGGCATTTCCCCGACACTCCGGAGCCAGGCGCATGGCAACCTTCCCATCGTAGCCGTGGATACAGGGGTATTGTGCATGGGGACTTCCCAGGCAAACGCCGGTATATTGGACAGCCAGTCACCGACACTTACCTGTGGCCACGGGCAGGCTCCGATCCTGGCAAGGCCGGCGGCATCAGGATTCCAGATCCGCCGCCTGACTCCGCTGGAATGCGAAAGGCTCATGGGGTATCCCGATTTTTGGACGGAATATGGGCATAATGGGGAAAAGATCAGTGACAGCAAACGCTACCAGATGCTTGGAAACAGTGTCGCCGTCCCTTGCGTGGCCTATATCATGCAGGGGATACGGCAGGCTTTATTGGAAAATGGGGATTAAGACCCACCCTGTTAAAATAGTATTTTGATAATAAGCCACAGGAAGCCGGATGTTTAACGTCAGGCTTTTTTCATATTTTGGAGGCATTTATGGGCATCAGGATACGTTCACCCCCGCATGGGCAGGCTGGCCTGGATAACAACTGAATATGGAACTGGAAACCAGAGGGCTATCGTAGCAAGGACGTTTTGGAAAAACGGATTGCGGTACGGAGGCTCTCTTTTTTTAATCTCGAATAAACAAAATAAAAAAGGAAAGGAAAAGAACCTGAATCCTGAGATACACATTTTAGAACGTAGAACTAATTGAAGTATACGGGCTGGATTTCGTCTGTAATGTGGTGAAACGACATAATAAGGCGTTTCTAGGGTTTGGGTTTTGGTAATATTTATGGCATTTTTCACCAGCGCAATCGACACTTTGAAGGTTCTCGTAATCGCGTTAGGCGCAGGCCTCGGCGTATGGGGCGTGATCAATTTGCTTGAGGGCTACGGCAACGACAACCCTGGAGCCAAGAGCCAGGGAATGAAGCAGCTTATGGCCGGCGGAGGTGTCGCCCTGATCGGTATGCAGCTTATCCCCTTGCTTGCCAACCTGTTCAGTTAAGGCAGGGATAGCCTATGCTGAATATCCTCGACCAGATTGAGCAGTGGATTAAGGATTTTCTGATTGACTGTATCACAGGGAACCTTACCGGGCTGTTCGACCAGGTAAATGACGCGGTCGGGGACGTGGCTGTGGACGTGGCAAAGACACCCCAGCAGTGGAACTCTGGGGTGTTTTCCATGATCCGCTCCCTGTCTGATAACGTGGTCGTCCCCATAGCCGGAATTATCCTCACGTTAGTCTTGTGTTATGAACTTATCAGCATGATCGTGGAAAGAAACAATATGCACGATTTTGAAACTTTTATTTTTTTTAAATGGATTTTCAAGGTATTTGTGGCGACATACCTTGTCACCCATACCTTTGACATCACAATGGCAATTTTTGAACTGTCGCAGAATGTGGTACAACAGAGTGCCGCCGTGATCACCGGGAATACAAGCATCCAGTTTAGCGCGGCTTTAGGGAACCTGACTACCCAGCTTCAGACCATGGGGATCGGGGAACTGTTCGGGCTTTTGGTGGAAACCGTGCTGATACGGATCACCACCCCTATCCTCTCCCTCTGTGTCATGCTGGTGCTTGTGGGGCGCATGGTAGAAATATATATTTACTGTTCTGTAGGCGCGATTCCATTCGCCACCATGACCAACCGGGAATGGGGACAGATGGGGAACAACTACCTTCGCGGTTTAGTCGCCCTTGGCCTGCAGGGCTTTTTCATCATGGTCTGCATAGCGATTTATTCCGCGTTGGTGGCAGGCATCGGGGCAGCGCCTAATATCCACACGGCAATCTGGAGCTGCGCGGGGTATACCATGCTTTTATGCTTCTCCCTGTTCAAGACCAGTTCCATCTCCCGCTCCATCTTCAATGCGCATTAAGGGAGCCGCCTATGGAAGAAAGGAGGATGCCCCGGCGGTATCGCATGGATGGGACCGGGCAGACGCGCCGGACATGGAACGGGAAGCTGCCCGAAGAATTTAATGAAAAGGATATGCTCCTGTTTGCCATAGATACAGATATTGTGGCAAGCGGGAGCATATCAGACAGCACCAGGGACACGATCCGGGAGGCAGGCTACCGCTATGAAGGCGGGAACCTCCTGCCCCTGGGGAAACCGGAAAAGGAGGATTTCATGGAAAACCAGAAAAGCGCGCTGGGGGTCAATGTCAAGGTGTACCCTTCCCAGAAAGAAGGGAACCTTCTCGCTTTTGCCAGCGCTACTATTGGCGGGTGCTTTGCCGTCAATGGGATCCGTATTATGAACAGTGAAAAAGGGGCATTTGTCGCCATGCCCAGCAGCAAGGGAAGTGACGGGAAATACCATGACATATGCTGCCCTACTACGGCGGAAATGCGCAAGGCGATCAATGAAGCCGTCATGGGCGCGTACCAGAAGGCTGTGGAAAAGCCGTCCCTCCGCGGGGCGTTACAGAACGCGGCAAAGGAGGCCGCCGCACGGCCTGCGCCGGAGGCACAGAGGGCAACGGATAAGGGGGCGCGGTAATAGCTTATGCCGCCTGTAGCTGCCCTTGGATATAGTAGGAGGAAAAAAACAAATGGAATATCCACAAATTTACCGTTCTTCTATAACAGAAGCGCGGGAAAAAAATGAGACGGAATTGTTCCGGGCATCCCATAAGTTAAATATTGACTGCAAAAACGCGATAGAAACAGCGATCCGTGAGAATTTTGATGGGATGCGCCTGAAAAAAAACTGTCTGCGGCCAGTCCTGGAGGAATTTGGCGCTGACCGTATGAACTGGGTTCTGGCGAACACGGTGCAGCAGAAAGAATATGACGGGCGTTTCTCTAGGGAGAACAAGGAATGGGCAAAATCATTCCAGTTTCCTGAAGGCGGCGCTTCCGGGTATGACACGCGGTGGGAGTTTATTGTTGAAAGGCACCCGGCTGTGCTGGACGGCTTTATCAGCCTGGCCCGCCGGGAACTGGCCGCGGGCAGGGCGGAGCCGGAAAAAGAGGGGCGCAGGCCATCTGTCAGGGAACAGCTTGCGATGCCGACGGTTCCCGGCGATAAGCCCCATGCCCCAAATAAAGACCGGGAGGTGAGGTAAATGGCATTTGTGCCTGTACCCAAAGACCTGACAAAAGTTAAGACCAAGGTAGCGCTGAACCTGACGAAGCGCCAGCTTATATGCTTCGGGCTGGGCGGGCTTATCGGGATACCTGCCTATCTTTTCAGCCGCGGCAGCATTGGGAACGAATCAGCGGCACTGTTGATGATCGGCCTGATGCTGCCGTTTTTTTCTTTTGGCATTTACGAAAAGGATGGGCAGCCGCTTGAAAAAGTGCTGAGGAACTTCATCAGCGTTTCATTCCTGCGCCCGCCGGCGCGTCCTTACCGTACCAACAATGGCTATGCCGCCCTCATGCGGCAGGCGGATTTTGACAAGGAGGCAGAACGGATTGAAAACAAAACAGCAGGCAAGGCAGGAAAAAGCTCTGCAAGCCGCAAAAAACCAGTACAAAAAGGATAAGGCGGAATTGAAGTCTCTCCGGCTCCCGCTGGAGGGGAAGCTGACAGACAAGGAGAAAAAACGCCTTGTGGCGGCGATGAAAAAAGCAAAACGTGACGGCAAAATCCCAAAGACCGCGCAGGAAACCATCCCTTACCAGGAAATGCGCCAGGACGGCATCTGCGTCGTGGGCGGGAACTTTTATACGAAGCAGATTGAGTTCCTAGATATCAATTACCAGCTCGCGCAGAATGAGGACAAAAACATTATTTTTGAGAATTGGTGTGACTTCCTGAATTACTTTGACGCGTCCATCCGCTTCCAGCTTTCTTTTTTGAACCAGAAGGCGGACATGGAAAAATTCCGCAAATCCATTGAGATACCGGAACAGGACGACCAGTTTAACGGGATCCGGCGCGAATACGCCGGTATGCTGCGGGGGCAGCTCTCACGGGGGAATAATGGGCTGACAAAAACCAAGTATATCACTTTCGGCGTGGAAGCTGAGGACGCGAAAGCGGCAAAGACACGCCTGGAACGGATTGAGGCCGACATACTGGCGAATTTTAAGGTCCTGGGGGTAAAGGCAAGGCCGCTGGACGGCTATGAGCGGCTCACGGTTCTGCACCAGATGTTCCACCCTTCCGGGGAACGTAAATTCCGCTTTTCTTGGGATGCCATATGGAAAACCGGGCTTTCTAGCAAGGACTTCATCGCGCCGGACAGCTTTACTTTCCAGAACGGGCAGTATTTCAGGATCGGGCAGGTTTACGGCGCGGTTTCTTTTTTGCAGATTTTAGCGCCGGAGCTGACGGACCGTATGCTGGCGGACTTCCTTGACTTGGAAAACAGCATGGTGGTCACGCTGCATATCCAGTCCATTGACCAGAGCGCCGCCATAAAGACCATCAAGCGCAAACTCACCGACCTGGATAAAATGCGCATTGAGGAGCAGAAAAAGGCAGTTCGGGCAGGGTATGACATGGATATTATCCCCACGGATCTTGCCACATACGGGAATGAGGCAAAGACGCTGCTGGAGGACCTGCAGAGCCGCAATGAGCGTATGTTTTTAGTGACGATCCTTGTCATGAACACGGCGGAAAAAAGGCAGAAGCTGGAGAACAACGTATTCCAGGCGGCGGGGATCGCACAGAAATACAACTGCGCCCTGCGAAGGTTAAGCTACCAGCAGGAGCAGGGCTTTATGTCCTCACTCCCCCTTGGCGTGAACCAGGTGGAGATACAGCGGGGGCTTACCACCAGCAGCACGGCGATTTTTGTGCCGTTCACAACCCAGGAGCTTTTCCAGTCCGGGGAATCCCTTTATTATGGCGTGAACGCCCTTTCCAATAACCTTATCATGTGCGACCGGAAAAAATTAAAAAACCCCAACGGACTGATACTTGGAACTCCTGGCGCGGGTAAATCTTTTTCCGCGAAAAGGGAGATTACCAACGCCTTCCTGATCACGGCGGACGATATTGCCATTATCGATCCGGAAGCGGAATACTCCCCTCTTGTGACCGCGTTAGGGGGGCAGGTCATCAAGGTGTCTCCGACTTCCAGCCAGTATATCAACCCCATGGACATCAACCTGAACTACAGCGAGGATGATGATCCGCTGATCCTGAAAAGTGATTTTATCCTTTCCCTCATGGAACTGATGATGGGAAAGGTAGAGCCGGACGAAAAAAGTATCATCGACCAATGCCTGCGCCGGGTATACCATCGCTTTTTTGATAACCCCGAACCGGAAAAAATGCCTATTTTGCAGGATTTATATGAGGAGATCCAAAAATATGGCGGTGACAGGGCGCGCCATGTGGTAGACTGCATGGCTATTTATGTGACAGGATCCTTGAATGTATTTAACCACCGGACAAATGTGGATATACAGTCACGTATTGTATGCTATGACATTAAGGAACTGGGGAAGCAGCTCAAAAAGCTGGGTATGTTGGTGGTCCAGGATCAGGTGTGGGGGCGTGTCACGGTCAACAGGGAAGCCCATAAATCCACCCGGCTCTATGTAGACGAATTCCACCTCTTACTTAAAGAGGAACAGACGGCCGCCTATTCTGTGGAGATCTGGAAGCGTTTCAGGAAATGGGGAGGGATCCCCACTGGCATTACCCAGAATGTCAAAGATCTGCTTTCATCACGGGAAATTGAGAACATTTTTGAGAACAGTGATTTTATTTATATGCTCAACCAGGCCGCCGGAGACAGGCAGATCCTGGCCAGGCAGCTGAATATTTCCCCCCACCAGCTTTCCTATGTGACAAATTCCAATGCCGGTGAGGGGCTTTTGTTTTATGGGAATGTAATCATACCTTTTATCGACCATTTCCCGAAGCAGACCCATTTGTACAGGTTATTAACAACAAGGCCCGAAGATCTGGCAGGGGAAGCCTGAAACTGGGTAAAAAAGCGGCCTGTTACCGTCAGAAAACGGGCTGCGGATGCTCCTCTGTCGGTTTTTGGAGATTGTGAAAGGAGGACGAAATGAACGGAGGCAATACGCAGGGCGGGCAGCTGGCAGAAAATGAGGCTGTCCAACAGTTTTTTAAACTGCTCATGGAGAACAGGCCGGAAACCGGGCGGGATTATTCCATTATGCTCTGGCAGCTGGAAAGCATGGTCCACCAGCTGGATATGGCAATGAAAGAACTGTCAGAAGTCAAGGGGCAGCTTGCCGAAATGCAGGAAAGCCCGGTAAAGAAATTTGTTTCCCACACCATAGACGCAGTGGAGAAGCGGATCCACTCCATGCAGGAGGGCCTTATGGATATGAAAGAGCGCATTGTAGAGGGTGCGAAGGAAGCCGTAGCCGGGGTAAAACGGACAGGCATAAAGGCTTTGGATAAAGCTGTTTCCGCCATCGGCATAAAAAAAGGGCTGGAAGCCATGCGGGAAAATCTTTCCACTTCCATGGCAGACATAAAAAATACAATAGAAAAGGTTGAAGCGATAGGACAGGAACTGCGAAGCGCGGGAGAACACCTGAAAAATGTGGGACGCGCTGCTGCCGGAAAGGAACGGAAAGATGTGGACGGGGGCAAAGAAGGGCGGTTCCAGTCCGCCATACTTTCCCCTTTGCGCATGGAGCGGGATGTTTTGGTCAAGCTGAATAATCTGGCGCTTGCCGCGATTGGAAACGTGGAACGCCTGGAGCAGGCCGCTGGGAATAACCTGGAGGAAGCAAGGGACGGCAAACGGGCAGATGTAAAGGGGATCCCATTCCCTGAACCGGAAATGGATGCTGAACTGACAGAAAGCGGAAAAATTCCGCAAACTAATAATAAGGCAGAAAAGCCTTCCGTGCTGAAAGATCTCAAAGAAAAAAAGAGCCAGGCCGCCGATCATGCGGCTCCTGCGCCGGATAAAGGACGGAAAGCACCGGAGGCGGCTTTATGAGTATGCGTGGACAGGAATTTAAAGCACGGGATAAGAAAGTCCAGAAAATGACCCGTGACGGGCTGGCAGAAAAGAATCTGGCTCAGGGTACGCAACAGCGGATCAGCGGGCGGCAGGCGGAGGTTTCTTTTGGCCGGGGGAGACAGGAAGAAACAGCAGCCGGACACCGAACCCAGGGGCGTGGACAGGATCAGGCGTATGGCAGGGTAAGCAGCCGTCAGCCGGCGCGGCTTCAGCCGCAGGAGCCATTACAGGCACAGCCGGGAGAAACCGGGTGTTTTTCGGGTGTTACTGCACCAGAGATAGGGGGAGTTTCGGAGCCTTCCGTTTCCATGAAGGAAGCCTCAGACAGCCCCATGTCAGCCAGGCAAGCCCCAGCTAATGGGGATACCGTTACCGGGCATATTGCCGACATACAGGATACTCCGTGCGCTGTTTTCAGTAGGCGGGAGAAAAATACCGATTTTTCAGATAATCAATGGCAGGACGGAAATACGGGGGAACCCGGAAAGGGAAGGAAGAGCCAGGCAGAAGCAAAACGGCATTTATACGATCCGCCTTCCCAGGCTTCCGGGAAAGAAAATCCCATTGAAACCTCGGCAGCTAACGAAACCCCTGCTACAGACAATCCCTGCGGACAATTATCATTTAAACCGGGAGATAAATCAGGGGAGCCAACAAATGGACGGCAGGCAATAAAAAAGAGGATGGCGACAAAATTCGCTGCCGATGCCGCAAAGCCGGAAAGCAGCAGCCAGATCAATCCAGAAACAGGCTTGCTTGAAAATGGGCGGCTCCATTATGCCTATGAGGATAAAAGTGTGGAGCCAGCGAAGGGACGGCAGGCAATAAAAAAGAGGATGGCGACAAAATTCGCTGCCGATGCCGCAAAGCCGGAAAACAGCAGCCAGATCAATTCAGAAACAGGTTTATCGGAAAATGGGCGGCTTCATTATGCCCATGAGGATAAAAACGTGGAGCCAGCGAAGGGACGGCAGGCAATAAAAAAGGGGATGGCGGCAAAATTTACTGCCGATGCCGCAAGGCCGGAAAGCGGCAGACAGACCAATCCAGAAACAGGCTTGCCGGAAAACAACAGCCGGGAGAAGCCGGAAGCGGGTATGCCAAGATCTGGCCGACTTCAGTTCGGGCATGAGGATCTAAAGAGGGAACCAAATAAAGACCGGTCTGCCCTGAAGAAGCGGATGGCGGTACAATTTTCTTCTGACAGGGAAAAACCGGAATCTGGAATGACGGGGGAGCCGCCAGTTTCTCCAGAATCAAGGCGATTGCGGTTCGGACATGAGGAAGGGGAGGAGGTACATACCCAATATCTTACATCAGATAAAAAGAAAGTGTCAGAGAAACTCCCTTCTGACACACCGAAACCGGAAACATCACGGCTACATTATGGCCGGAGCGAGTTGCCGCCGGAGGAGCGTAAAATCAGCGCATCCCAACAGGGAACGGCTCAGGGAAGCCCACAAGGGACACCGAAACAGCAGAAAAGGTATGAAAAAGCACAGCAGAACGTGGAAACAGCAGGGAAAAAGCTGGAAAAGGCACAGTCAAAACTCCCTACCCGCCGCCGCGCCTATTTGCAGAGGCAGTATGACAGTGGATCCGGGAAAGTGAAACGCCGGCTGCGTTTTGAAACAGAGGTTATCCCAGAATATGAGAAACCGCCGTTTCCGAAACGGGCCGGGAAAGCCCTGGGAAGGACAGTTAAGACGGGGGTTATCTTAAAAGCCCACCAGAAGGTACGAGAAACAGAGCGTGATAATGTGGGCGTGGAAGCAGCGCATAAGGCAGAATTTTCCGCAGAACGCGCCACTGGCCGGTTCCTGCGCTGGAATAAATGCAGGCTCCACGACAAGCCCTACCGCAAAGTGCGGCGGGCAGAGAAACGCCTCGCAAAAGCCAACATGGACATGGCCTACCAGAAGCTCCTTGCGGATAACCCGGAACTGCGGAAGAAAGCATTTTCCAGATGGCTGCAAAAACAGAAGCTGAAACAGAAATATGCCGCCGCGGCAAGGGAAACGGCAAAAGGCGCGAAACATACCACGAATGTTCTGACCGCTACCGGAAAGGTAATCCGTGCCTTGGCGCAGAAAATAGTGGCGCATAAGGCTGTCCTTGTCATTGTGGCATTGGCCGTCCTGATTGTGGCTTTGTCCGGCTCCCTGTTTTCTTCCTGTTCGGCCATGATCACAGGTGTCCAGTCTGCCATTGTGTCTACCTGTTATGTCGCGGGAGATACGGAGATTGAACAAAGCGAGTTGCGCTATACAGAACTGGAAACTGATTTGCAGAAGAATATCAACAGCACGGAAACCAATTACCCGGACTATGATGAATACCGTTACAGCATCGGGGAGATCGGGCATAATCCGTATGAACTAATGGGCTACCTGTCAGCGGCATACGGCGATTTTACCTATGCTCAGGTGGAGGCGGAATTGAACCGGCTTTTCGGGGAACAGTACCAGCTCACAAGGGAAGTGGTTGTGGAAACCCGCACTTATAGGGACGAAAATGATGAGGAGCAGGAATATGACTGGTATATCCTGAAAACAACGCTTACAGTACGACCCTTATCGGAGATTATTACGGCAAGCCTGACAGCAGACGACCAGGCAGACCGCTATGGTGTGTATATGCAGACCTGCGGAAACCGCCAGTGTTATGGGAATCCTTTTGGTTTCCCATGGATTGCCTATGTCGCCAGCCCTTACGGCTACAGGATACACCCTTCTACCGGGGTAAAAGATCTGCACCGTGGGATCGACATCAGCGTGGCGGCCGGCACTCCTATTAAAGCGATCCAGAATGGGCGTGTTATATCGGCAGGCAATGCCGGGGGCTATGGCCTGTGTGTAGTGATTGAAGGTGAGGACGGCTACCAGTCACGGTACGCCCACTGTTCCTCCCTTTCGGTGAGGGCCGGGCAGGAAGTGGCGCAGGGGGATACCATAGCCGCCGTAGGCAGCACAGGGAGCAGCACCGGGCCGCATCTGCACTTGGAAGTCACCCACAACGGGCAGTACCTCAACCCTTACTATTATGTAGACAACGGTGGGAACGGCTACCTTCCGGGCGGCGGCGCGGCTGGCGGGCCGGATTTCCCGGCGAACCCAGGGGCGGCCATGGGCGACGGCAGCTTTGCCGCCATGCTTGCGGAAGCGGAGAAATATCTGGGGTTCCCATATGTTTGGGGAGGCTCCTCCCCGTCCACGTCCTTTGACTGCTCCGGGTTTGTGTCCTGGGTGATCAACCATTCCGGCGTAGGGAGCGTGGGGAGGCAGACGGCACAAGGGCTTTACAACCTTTGCACACCTGTTTCCAGGGAGAATATGCAGCCTGGGGATCTGGTCTTTTTTACCGGGACTTACTCAGCGGCCACCCCAGTCACCCATGTAGGGATCTATGTGGGCGGAGGGCGCATGATCCACTGTGGAAACCCAATCTCCTACGCCAATATTGACGGATCTTATTGGTCATCAAAGTTCTACAGTGGGGGAAGGCTGCCATGAAAGGTGTTGCGTGGCGATTGGAGCAGATAAAGCTACATAAAAGATGGATAAACAACAGTCAGTAAATCCAGAAAACCGGGAGAAATGCCAGAAAGGCGGTGAGGAATAAGATGGAGAAAGGATTGGATCAGGCACCAGCGGAACAGGACGTGCAGCAGCCGGTTGAAACGATCGGGAGCCTTATGGCAGAGTGCGAGACGCTGGAACAGCATATCAGCAGTGAAAAAGACAGGCTGGAGAGATTCATGCTGGAGACGGGCGGGGCAAGTGACGCGTCTGACCGTATGGAGGAGCGGATAGCCATGCTGGAAGATATGCTTGCTTCGGCAGAGGGACGCTTACAGAAGCTGCTTGATGCCCAGGAGAAGGAGGCTTTTGCGCCGGAGAAGGAAGCCGTGGGACGGCCATCAGTGATGAAGGACCTCGCGGGGAGAAAGGCGGTAGCGGCAAGGAACCCTCCTGATCTGAAAAGAGAGGCCGCAGGACGGGTATCAGTAATAAAGGATCTCGCAGCGGGAAAGGCGGTGGCCGCAGCAAGGAAAACTCCTGAAATAAAAAAGGAGAGGCACTCCCCCGACATGAATTTGGGGAGATGATGGAGCCACTGCTTCAGGCACAGTTAAAATGACTGGGGAACTGAGGACAACGATATTTCCACTGAGGAGCGACAATTAAATTGTAAACAGAAAGGAGGCGCAGGCGATACAGATCCAGCACCAATTCAACAAAAATGATGAGTATTTTACACCTGCTTACGCGGTATACCCAATCATGGAACGGCTGAAAGCCGGTTCCGTGGTGTGGTGTCCGTTCGATACAGCAGAAAGCGCGTTTGTCACAGTGCTGTCCGGCCATGGGTTCCGTGTCATACACGGGCATATCCATACCGGGCAGGATTTTTTTAAGGCTGAAGCGCCGGACTGTGATTATATTATCAGTAACCCGCCATACAGCCTGAAAGGCCAGGTGATCCGGCGGCTGTATGAAATCGGCAGGCCCTTTGCCATGCTCCTGAATTTCCAGGGCATTTTTGACAGCAAAGAGCGGTTCCGGATGTTCCATGACAACCGGGTGGAAATGCTCTGGCTCAGCCCCAGGGTGGAATACATAGGGGAAGACCGGGAGAAATCGAAACGGGTTCCGTTCCAGAGCGGCTACCTTTGCAGCGGGATATGTAAAAACCAGTTGGAGTTTGCCTATCTGGACGAAACAAAAAAGCAGTAGGAAGGGAGTGGATATTTTGAAGATCGGGCTGATAGACGTGGACGGCCACCGCTGGCCAAACCTGTGCCTGATGAAGATTTCGGCTTACCACAAGGCGCGGGGCGATACCGTGGAATGGCATGACGGGCGCAGGCAATATGATCTTGTATATATGAGCCGTGTATTTACAGACAGCTATTCCAAAGACTATACAGGCAGGATACGCGCCGACCGGATCATAAAGGGCGGCACTGGGTATGGTCTTACGGGAAAGCTGCCGGATGATGTGGAACATACCCGCCCGGACTATGGGCTGTATCCGCAGTTTTCCGGGACGGCATACGGGTTTTTGTCCCGTGGCTGTCCCCGCGGCTGCGGCTTCTGCATCGTTGGTGAAAAGGAAGGGAGGAAGGCCGTAGCGGTAGCAAACCTTTCCGAGTTCTGGTCAGGGGAGAAAGAGATCAAACTCCTGGACGCGAACCTGTTAGCCTGCCCAGACTGGGAACGGCTTTTGGGGCAACTTGCGGAAAGCCGCGCGATGGTGGATTTCACCCAGGGGCTTGACATACGCCTTGTCACGCCGGAGAAAGCGGCGGCTTTAAACCGTGTAAGGACGAAAATGCTGCATTTCGCGTGGGATAACCCGGAAGATGACCTGACCCCGTATTTTAAGCGGTTCGCAGACCTGACCAGCGTAAAAGACTGCCGGAAACGCCGGGTCTATGTCCTTACCAATTATGGAAGCACCCATGAACAGGATTTATACCGCGTTTATACCCTGCGGGGCATGGGGTACGACCCGTATGTGATGGTGTATGAAAAGTCCACTGCCCCACCTATCACACGCCGTCTCCAGCAGTGGGCGAACAATAAATGGTTTTTCCGTGCCGTGCCGGATTTCAATGACTTTGACCCTAACTGGCGCAGGAAACAGAAAGGAGTGGGAAATGAAGATCGAACGGCTGAAAACGGATCTTGAGAAGGCAAGGCAGAAAGCCGCCGAGTGGCAGGTGCGTGTAAAGGACATTGAGCGCCAAATTACGGAACATGAAAATATGGAAATTATCCAGACCGTGCGGAATGTCACCGCCTCGCCGGAGGAACTGAAAACAATCCTGGGCCTTATCCAGTCCATGAAGGGACTGCCCCAGGAAAAACCTGTAAAAGAGGAGGAAACGGAACCTTATGAAAATTAAAATCAGACACATATTTCTGGCGCTTATGCTGTGCATAGGCGCGTTTTTTACGCCTGTGCCAGCATTCGCGGCAGGCAGCACCGATACGGATACTACCCCGCCTACCGTCAGCGCGGAAGTGAAAGACGGTACGCTGCATATTGAAGCCAGTGATGATGATTCCGGCGTGGATGCGGTATATATTGGGGAGAAACGCGTCAATTACCGTGTGGACGGCGCTATTGACTTGGATTTTGCGGATTTCGCAAAGGACAGCCAGGAAACAGTCGGGATTTACGCAGTTGACTTTGCCGGGAACCAGTCCAATGTGGTTAATGTAAGGAACCCCGGCTATCAGACACCGGCAGCGGAGCCGGAGCAGAAGCCCCTTACTCCGGACGGGCAGGCATCCGTACTGGACAATGCCACTGACACGGAAGGAAAGGAATTTTACACATTCACCACGCCGGATGAGAACATCTTCTATCTGGTAATAGACCGCCAGAGGGAAGATGAAAATGTTTATTTCCTGAATGCCGTCACGGAAAAAGATCTGATGGATCTGGCAGAAAAAAATAAGGAAGAAAATGCCGGGGGAGAAAGCGCTATGCCGGCGGTGGAAACCTGCTCCTGCGCGACACAGTGTGAAACCGGGAAGGTAGATACGGCCTGTCCGGTCTGCAAAAATGACTTGAAATCCTGCGCCGGGGAACCGGGAGAAACCGAAACGCCGGAAGAAACCCAGCCGGAAAAACCTAAAAAGGGAGGCGGCGGAGCCTTCCTGTTCATTCTGCTCGCGGCGCTTGCTGTCGGCGGGGCGGGCTACTATCTGAAAGTCTACAAGCCGAAGCACGACCTGGACGATGCCGAGGATCTGGACGACCTGCTGGAGGACGAGGATGAGGCGGAAATCAATGAGGATGAGGAAGAAAAAGTCCCGGCAGGCACAGGGGAAACAGGGCAGTCAGGTATGGATGCGGCATTCTATGATGACTACCCGGAAGATGATTACTCGGAGGACGGGGAAGAACAGGAGGGGTAAAGCCATGGCACGGTTTACGGATTCCCCATATGAGTACATGATGGCGCAGAAACCGTCGGCCCGGCAGGCCAGGGAGACAGGATCGCCCTCATCTCTTGAGAAATGCCGGGGCTGCCCTTACGGCCTTGGCCGCCCATGTGTCGGGAGCTGCATGAAAGATTTAATGTCCGGTATGGGCAGGAAAAGGAGGAACCATGAAACAGACACATAAAAAGGCGCTGCTGTCCGCCGCTCTTTTAGCAGCGGCCCTTGCCGGGACAGTGCTGGCGCTTTTCCCTTCCTGGGAACAGCACAAAGAACAGGAGCAGCAGGCGGCGCTCCTTTCGCGGATAGAGAAAGAGGCAAGGCAGAAAGAATTGCCGCATGAACCCGCTAAGGTCCCAGAGATTGCGGAACGGGTTGCGGGAAGCAGCCTTTTGGAGGAAAAAGCGATATTTGAACAGGAGACGGAAGCAGGACAGCCAGAGAAGGAAGCTGTCAAACTGCCAAAGGAAGGGTCTGAGATCGGAATCCTTTCAATCCCCAGGATTGAGGCAGAACTTCCGGTCACTGCGGGAGTATCGGAAAAGCAGCTTAAAATTTCCGAGGGCTGGGTAATGCAGACGGATATGGTGGGGAGCGTGGGAAACGCTGTGATCGCCGGACACCGGAGCTATACGTCCGGGCAGCATTTTAACCGCCTTGACGAACTGGAGGCCGGGGATGAGATCCTTTTTACTGCGGCGAATGGGGAGGCCATGTGTTTTATTGTAGAGGAAACGCTGACCGTGGATCCAGACGACCCGGCTGTTTTTTCCCTGCCGCAGGAAGGCAGGGCGCAATTAACCCTATATACCTGTACCCCTATAAGAAAAGCGACGCACCGGCTGATCGTCCGTGCGCTGCGGTTGGAAGAATGAAAGGAGGCAATTTATGTTAAAAAAGATCACTACTTATTTTATATCCCTGTGCCTTTTTACACTTATGGCTATGCCTGTGACGGCACGGGCAGAGGAGGTGCTGCCTGAAGCCGAAGTGGAAAGCGTGTCGGGAAATGGCATGGGAGAATCAGAGGCAGATGAAGGGGGACAGCAGGAGGAAAACGGCTGTCTTAAGCTGTCTAAAACGGATGAAGATACCAGGGAACCCCTGCCCGGCGCATCCTTTAAAATATATTTTGCTCCCGACAACACAGAGGCTGGGGAAATGCTGACCGGGGAGGACGGGACCGCCCAGGCATCCCTTGCCCCAGGGGAATATTATATCCAGGAACAGTGCGTCCCGGAAGGCTACCAGCTGTCCGGTGAAAAATACACGGCCATGGTGACTGCCGGGAAAACCCAGGAAATCGCCGTCACCAATAAGCGCCTGCCGGAACAGGAGCCGAAACCGGAAACAGGAACGGTAAAGATTACCAAAACTGACGTTGACAGGAAAGATAAAAAGCTGCCTGGAGCCGTATTCTCCGTTTATGAAGCGGGGAGCGGCAAGAAAGCGGGTGAACTGCTGACTGGCGAGGATGGGACCGCAAGCCTGGAATTGCCGGCAGGCAGTTATACCATAAAGGAAACTGCCGCCCCAAAAGGGTACTGCCTCCCTGATGAAACATTCCGTATCTCCCTGCAGGCGGGCGGCGTGGAGGAATTGTCCGTCACAAACCGCAAGGTGAAAGAATCCAAAGAGGAACCGGGTGCGTTCCGTATCACGAAACGGGATTCAGAAGATGGGAAAAGGCTCAAAGACGCGGTTTTTGGGATTTATGACGCGGATACAGACAACCGCATGGGTGAGATCATTACCGACCGCAAAGGCGTGGCAGAAATAAAACTGGATCCGGGCAGCTATTATTTCCTGGAACTGGAAGCCCCGCAAGGCTACCGTCTGGACGAGGAAAAAATTGATTTCACAGTCCATTCCGGCCAGACAACGGAGGAAACAGTAACAAATGAAAAAGAAGAGGTCACGGAACCAGAAAAAAAAGAGGAAAAGGATGGCGCGGCAAAAGATCCGTCAGCGCAAGTTTCCCCATCTCCCGCCCTTTCTTCCGCTCCAGCTGCTTCTCCTTCAGAAAAGACAGGATCTCCAGAAAAGACAGGGGATAGCGCCAGGGAAAATAGCAGCAATAAAAAAACAGGTACATTACAGGTCATAAACGCCGCTTCCGGCACAGGGGAAAAACTGTCCGGCCAAAAGCTGATTGCCTATGGCAGCGATGGAAAAAAGGCGGGGGAACTGACAGTAAAGGATGGGAAAGGGACGCTGCTTTTGCCGGAAGGGGACTACTATCTGCGGGAGAAAAAGTCACCTGCCGGATTCTATGGGGAAACAGCACGGATCCGCTTTAGCATTACAGAGGGGCTGGTTACTGTGGTGGAGATCAACAGTGAACGGGATTTGGAACATACCAATCCCCAGGACATCATACCAAAGACCGGGGAAGTATTCCCGTTGCTTCCATGGGGACTGTCCGCCATCTGTTTCCTGGCGGCTCTGCTGTGCGGGGTTTCTCTTTCACGCATAAAACGGAAACAGTAATAGCCCTGCCGGCACAGGGAACCCCCTGTGCCGGCGTTTCAAAGACAGGAGGAATTGAATTTGCCAACTAATACGTTAGTCATAACAGAAAAACCAAGTGTTGCCCAGGCGATCGCCAAAAGCCTCGGCGTAACCGGGCGCAGGGACGGCTACCTGGAAGGGGAGGGCTATCTGGTAAGCTGGTGCGTAGGGCATCTGGTGGAGCTTGCCGCCGCCGACAGCTATGATCCCAGATATTCAAAATGGACGCATGAGGATCTCCCTATCCTGCCTGACCCCTGGCTCTGCTCTGTGTCGCCTTCCACCAAAAAGCAGTTTGATATTTTAAAAAGCCTGATGGAGCGCCCTGATGTGGCGGAACTGGTGGAGGCCACGGACGCGGGGAGGGAAGGGGAGCTGATATTCCGGCTTGTCTACCATCAGGCCGGGTGTGGGAAACCATTCAGGCGGCTCTGGATCTCGTCCATGGAGGACACTGCTATCCGTGAGGGGTTTGACAGCCTGCTCCCAGGGGGAAATTACGATAGGCTCTATGAGGCTGCCCTGTGCCGCGCGAAGGCGGATTGGCTGGTGGGTATCAACGGCACGAGATTGTTTACTACCCTCTACCGGGGCAAGACCTTGAATGTGGGGCGAGTCATGACACCTACATTGGCGCTGCTGGCAGACCGGGAACAGGCCATTGAGGGATTCCGCAAGGAAAAATTTTATTCCGTAGAACTGGATCTTGGCTCTTTCCACATATCAAGCAGGCGGTTCGCCAGCCGCACGGATGCGGAGAAGCTGCGGAAAGCCTGCCTTGGGAAGCCTGTGTCCGTGCAGTCCGTAAGCCGCCAGGAAAAAGCGGAAAAGCCGCCGAAATTATATGACCTCACGACACTGCAACGGGAAGCCAACCGGCTGTATGGATACACCGCGCAGCAGACACTGGATTATATCCAGCTTTTATATGAGAAGAAATTAGCAACCTACCCGCGCACGGATTCCCGGTATCTGACAGAAGATATGGCAGATATGCTTCCTGAACTGTGTGGGAAAGTTGCTGGGGCATTTCCCTCCGTGTCCGGGTTCCATGGCGCGGTAAAGGCGGATCAGGTCACGGACAGCTCCAAAGTAAGCGACCACCATGCGATAATCCCCACAAAAGGAGTGGCGGGGGCGGATCTTGGCTCGCTCCCGACAGGGGAAAAGAATATCCTCACCATGGTATCTATAAGGCTTCTTTGCGCCGTCTGCCCGGAAAAATATACTTATGCGGATACTGTGGTGACAGTCCTCTGTGAGGGTGAGGCATTTACCGCAAAAGGCCGCATGGAACTGTCCGGGGGCTGGCGGGTCGTGGAGAAGCCATTCTTGGAAATGTTCAGGGGAAAGCGGGAGGAAGAAAACACACCTGCGCCACTTCCGGAACTTTCCGAAGGGCAGAATCTAACGGCCGGGGAGGCAAAGCTGCGGGAGGGCGCGACAAGCCCCCCGAAACGGTATACGGAGGATTCCCTGCTCTCTGCCATGGAAAACGCCGGCGCGGAGGAATTCGCGCAGATTGAGGATGTGGAGCGCAAAGGATTAGGAACCCCGGCCACACGCGCTGGCATCATTGAAAAGCTGGTGAAAAGCGGGTTCGTGGAGCGGAAAAAGAAACTCCTGATTCCTACCGCAAGGGGCATGGAACTGATCCAGGCGCTCCCCGAAACAGTAAAATCCGTCCAACTGACCGCTGAATGGGAAACGGCATTAAAAGAAGTGGAACATGGGGAGAGATCTCCAGAGGATTTTATGGACGGGATCACACAGATGGTCCGTGGGCTGGTGGAAACTTATAAAAGCGCGCCTGCCGGCACGGCGCTTTCCAATTCCCAGAGGGAAACCATAGGCAGCTGCCCACGCTGCGGCAGGCCGGTCTATGAGGGGAAAAAGAGTTTTTACTGTTCCGGCTATAAAGACAACCCTTCCTGCGGCTTTGCCCTGTGGAAAGAAAACCCCTATTTTAAAAGTAAGCGCAAGGAACTGACAAAGAAAATTGCCGCTGCCCTGCTGAAAAAAGGCAGGGTGAAAATAACTGGGCTTTACTCGGAGAAAAAAGGGATATTCTATGACGCTACTATCCTCATGGAAGATACCGGGGGAAAATATGTGAATTTCAAACTGGAATTTGACCACAAGAAATAAAGGAGGGGAATTATTTGGAACCAAAACAGAAACTGGAGGAATTTGCCGAACAGCAGCCAGACAGATACCGTTATTACATTACCAATGAAGCCCTGCTCAAAGGGATCTGCCCCCATATGGAGGACATGAAGCTGGTGCAGATCAAAGAGATTTCGCCCATACTGGCAGAGAATGGGGCTGTCAAAGCCTTCGGGTATGTGGAATACCCAAGACCGCTTACAAAGGAGCAGGAACAGGAATATTCCCTTGCCCCGTCCTCGGAAAACGCCAATCACCTGCGGGCGGCGGAACTTTCCACGGAGCAGAACGCCAACATGATTGACGGGATCCCAAATAATGAAGCGCCCCGTGTGAACCAGGGCTATACAATACTGGAAAATGAAGTTGTCGGCCACATGGAATATGTCCTTGCGGAAAACCCCAATGCCCCGCAGCCTTACGCGACCTGGGCGAGGAATATCAGCAACGATGAGCAGACGGGGGATGAGAATTTCTTTTGGGGGCATTATTTCTGCGACCAGGAGGCCGCGCGGAAGGATTTCTACGCAAGGGCTGACAGCCAGCGGGATTTTATGAGGGAGAGCCGCCCATCGCTCCTTGATATGCTCCGTGAGGACAGGAAGGGGGCAGAACGGCTCTTCCGGGAATCCCCTCTTATGGAAAAAACGCGGCGGGAACCGGAAAGGTAGGCAGGGAAATGAAACTGACAAATTATGAAAGGGAAAGCGTGATCCTGTTTAATGAGGCAGACAAGGCCGCAAGCGTCTACACCTATAACGCTGCCCTGGCTCGGCAGCTCACGGCGCTGTGTGCCTCCCACCCGGAGCAGGTACGGCGCACCGGAGATAACGGATACGGCGGCATGACCTTTGAACTGCCGAAAAAATGGCTAAAAATATCCCCGCCACGCATCCTGTCCGAGGCACAAAAAGAAGTGCTGGAGAAAATGAACCGGAAACGGTGGGGGGAAAGCTAAACGCCCTGCCCCATGCTTTTTACCAGGCCCAGGATAAAATCCTGGAACAGTGTCTGCTGTTCTGGTGGCAGGATATTCAGGGTGTCCCGCACAAGGTTCCCTTTGTCCACTCCCACAAGGCTGTCCTGCAAAAGATATTCTGGGGAAACGCCAGCTGCGTTGACAATCCTGACAAAAGTTTCCAGCTTCGGGGCTTTCACTCCCCGCTCTATATCAGCAAGGTAGCGTTCAGAGATCCCGCACAGTTCTGCGAATTCTTTCATGGTCTGTTTCTTGGAAACCCGGAAAGCACGGAGACGTTCTCCCATAAGCAGTATATTCAAAGGCTGTTCCATGGCAAAGTTCTCCTTTCTTGTTTTGTTCGTATTCCATGAACCAATGGTACATATAAAGTATAGATACCATTTGCCGGCGTTAAAATGATTCAATAGACGTGAAAAATAGAGTTTTATGAACTAATAAATCATAAAATTTTTATAAAGAACAAGTTTCGACAGATTCTGCATTTTTCATCCGTTATGATAGATACATGAACTAATAGAACATAAAAACGTACAAATAAATCATAAGGAGAGTAGGAATGAACATGAGGAAAATATTAAGGAGCGTGGCGAGGGCAAATGGCGTTACCGTAAAGGAAGTACGGGAGGAAATGCAGAAATCCATAACCGAGGCATGGAAGAACCCGCCAGAGGACGGCGGGGTAACGGCGGCTTACCAGCGTAGAGTGCCGTGCGTGGGGGAAATACCCACACCGGAGGAACTGATCCGGTACGCGGTAAAGGAAATCCAAACCCAGAGAGGCACAGGACGGTAAAAATACCGGGCAGGCGCTGCCCAGAATAACGGTAAATAGAAAGCCCATGTATGGCGGACAGCCACACATGGGCTTTCCCCATATAATCATGCAAAAAAGGAGGTTGTGCATGGCAAGAAAAATACAGCTTGTGTCACAGCTTGCGGACCAGACCGCCCATAATATTACCAGGAGCGTGGACGGCTGGAAGCAATATCTTGACACAGCTTCTAGGCTCTATAAATATAAGTTCGAAGATCAGCTCCTGATCTACGCCCAGAGGCCGGACGCTACGGCTTGTGCCGCCATGGAACTCTGGAATGAAAAAATGCACCGGTGGGTAAAGGCCGGTTCCAAAGGGATTGCCCTGATACGGGAAAATGAAAGCGGCAGACCGCGCTTGGAATATGTCTTTGACGTGTCCGACACAAGGCCGGTCAGGGGCGCGAGGATGCCCTATCTGTGGGAAATGCGGGAGGAACACCACCCCGCCGTGCTTGCCGCGTTGGGGGAGCGCTATGGGGGAAGCAGCCGGCAGGATCTGGGCAGCGGCCTGATGGAAGCAGCTGCCCGCGCTGTGGAGGGAGCCTACCAGGAATACCTGCGCGACCTGGCTTATGACGCAGAAGGCAGTTTTTTAGAGGAATTGGATGACCTGAACATGGAAGTCTGTTTCAGGGATACCCTTACCGCCAGTGTCCAATATGCCCTGCTCACCCGCTGCGGCCTGGATGCGTCCGATTACCTGGAGGATGATGATCTGAGGGGGATCACGGAGTTTTCCACTCCTGCCGCTCTGCACCACTTAGGGGATGCCACAAGCGCCCTTTCTATGGGAATCCTTCAGGAGATTGGGCAGGTAATCCGCCAGTTTGATCGGGATATGATACGGGACCGCCAGAAAAATGCAGAAAAACCACTTGAAAAACCGTCTGACATCGGTTATACTAAAGACACAAGGGACTTTAATACTTTAAAGCATGAAAGTAAAGAAGGAGGCATAAAAAATGGCAGAGCTGACATACAGGAAAAACGGGGACTATCTGATTCCGGAGCTGATGATGGATGGCGAGGAGGAAACGGAGGAAATCCTGTTAGGGAAGTACGGGATGCTGAGGCAGACATTCCTGAAGGAACACCACCACGGGACATACACCTCCATGCTGCTGACAGGGAGGCTTATGGAACACCTGCGGCAGACGGACAGCCAGGCACAGGAACAGGTAGACCGGATGGTGGGCGAAATGATGAAGAAGAACGGGGTGGACGAGGACCTGAAGGAGCGGGATCAGATGGCATGGCTCCAGGCAGTGAACAGCTTCACGGAGCAGGCGGAGGAAACCGTGCTGGCAGAGATCGTTTACCGGTAAAGCCGGAAGGGACGGAAAAGCAGGGCAGGGAAGAAAAAGCAGATAAGGAAGAACAAGGAACGGCGGGTGAAGAACCCGCCGTTCCTGCGTCCGGGCAGAAGGAACCTGAATTTTTCCAGTTTACCCTCTTCCCGACCGTGGAGGAGCAGGCAGGCCGTATCGCGCAGGCACAGGAAGATGAAAGGCAGGCCAAAAAAGCGGCCCGTTCTGCCCCGGATACGAAAAATACCCTTTCCACGATTCAGGATGCGGTAGTTGGCCGCGCCCTTACCAGTGGGGGGAATGAGGAAAACAGCATCCTGCGGATCGTTGCCTTTTACCAGAAATCCCCTGCCATAGCCGCTGCTGCTGATTTCCTGTCAGAAGAATACGGCACGGGCGGCAAAGGGCTTTCCATTGGCGGCAAAGATTATGCCATATGGTTTGACAAAGAAGGGATTCGCATATCGCCGGGGCGCACTGCCAATATCCCAGGCTGTACCATGGTGTCTTGGGAAAAAGCAGCCGCTATGGTGTCCGGGCTTTTAGAGGACGGCACTTACGCAGGGCAGAAGGCATTGGATGCCGCGCAGGCAAATGAGATCAAGGAACTGGCGGAAAAGCTGTGGTTTCTGAGGCAGGATCTGAGCCAGGAAGGAATTGAGGCAGGGGAACTGCCATACCTGTCTGAACTGTACCTGGGATTTCCGGGATTCCCTGATGGCACAGAGAAAATAGCGGAATGCCTGGAAAGCCCGGAAACCTGGCAGAAGCTGCTATCCGAACTTGAATCATTTTGCCCTAAATATGAAGCGAATCCGGATCTCCTGCGATTCCACATGAAACCCAACCCTGCTGTCCTGGCTGGCAGACTTTCCAATCTGGCTGTAGAGAGGAAAGAGTTCCATGCGGTGGAAAACTATGAGCCTGCAAGAGCCAGTTTTATCACAGAGGACGAAATTGACCGTATGCTTACAAGAGGTAGTGGCATATCAGAGGGGAAAATGCGGATCTATTCTTATTTTGTACAGGGTCATGACGCAAAAGAACGCACTGTTTTCCTGCGTGATGAATATGGGATCGGCGGCTATGGCTCTACAGGATACCATGAATGGCATGATTCCAAAGGAATTACATTTACCCGTGAAAATGATATCAGTGGGTTTAAAGGCTATGACACTGTGCGCATGAGCTGGGATAAGGTACAGAAACGGATTGGCGCGCTTATTGAAAACGGCAGGTACTTGAATCCATCGGAGATGGCGTATACTGCCCAGTACGAAAGAGTACAGCTTGCCAGAGGTATCACGTCTTTCTATTCCAGCGATCCGAACGGGCAGCGCCATATCTCCCCTTATGACCGGAGTTACGATGAAGCACTAAAACAGATACTACACGCACTGGAAATCCCGGAGAAAAGCGCGGCGATGTATGAGGATATGGTTAAAATCTTTGCGCTCGTGTCACCGGAGGAGCGCAATTATAACCTCATGCAGAGGGCAATCGACAATATGGCGGCGTACCAGAGGGGCGAGTATTCCCTGTTTACACCTCTCCCGGTGGAAACACTGGAAGCGCAACGGCAAAAAAAGGAAACAGAAAAAAAGCCTGGCACGAAAAAGGAGCAGAAGCCGCTTGGAGAACTGGAAGCGATCGCGAGGGAACTGGCGAAAAAGCAGCGCCAAAAGGAAAAGGAAGAATCTGACGGGCAGCTTTCGTTTGATTTTTCGTCTATGGAAAACACGGAAGGGGCGGAATCTGGCAGGCAGGGACAGGAGGAATGGGAAAGCGCTAAGGCAGCGGCTTCCCAAATATTGGAAGGACATGGGCTTGCTGTTTCTGATGAGATGTTTGAGGCGGCACGGGAAGAACTGGGACAGGAAACCGCCAGTGGGGAAGCCCTTGCCAGCAAGGTAGAGGAAACCCTACAGCGGGATGAAGCAGAAACCATCCTTTCCCAGTATGACATTGGGTATGGGTTTATGGGCAACGGCCTGACCGTATGGAACCGCCTGGAAGAAGCGCATGGTGACTATAAGACGATAGCCCATATAGATGATGAACGCAACATTAGGTTCTGGGATGACGGACTGCCGGAGATCATCAAAGAGCGGATCCGGGAAATTGCCGCAACCGTGGAAACGAATATATCCGTTTCCCAGGACATTCCTGTATTCAGTACCCCGCCAAGGAAAGAACAGGAATTGGCGGAAGAAAAAGGAGCAGATAAAAATACGGAAGTACCGGCGGACAATCCACTGGAAGCAGAACTGAAAACACCTGTAACCCTGTACAGGGAAGCCCTGTCCACCTTGCTGGAAGCAACCCGCCAGAGCAGTTTTTACAGTTACCTGCGTGACCGGGAAACAGATTATGACAGCGCGGCGGTGGAACTGAATAACGAGCTGCAATATTTTATTGACGAGATCGCAGACAGCCAGCCGGATCTCTATGCGGCATTTTCCTTACCTATGTTCCGGGAATGGATGGTGGAGGACATTTTAGAACACACCTATCAGGATATAGTAACGGACAGTAGGGATGCGATAGAGCGACATACGGGTGAACCGGGTATGCCGGAATGGGCAAAAGGAACAGAGGGGGGTTCTGTACAGAAACGGGCTGCTCTGGAAAAAGTTGAACCGGAAACGCAGGATAAGAAGAAAGGAAGGACTTTACCGGAACTGAATTACCGGGCATTTATGCGGCTGTTTCCTGATTTTTTCAAGCAGAATTACACAGCCATGCAGTTACAGGCAGGGGAATCCATGATGCCGTTGAATATAGAATCCCTTGGTGACAATGAGATTTCCATAGCACATTATTACAGGCAAAACGGCGATTCTATGTCAGATCCAGAAATGACTTTCCGGATTGATCACGAAAAAGGAACATTGGAGCCGCTTACCTATCAGCAGGATGGTCTTGGGTTATACCAGCAGGTTTATCCCGAACCTGGGAAATGGATTCCAAAACTGCGCAAGGATTTAAACCGATTTACAAACCAATGGTTTCGTAACATTGAAGAACAGAGATATCTCCCGGAACGGGCCGTCATGGAGGTAGATGGAAACAGAAAAGAGATTTCCTATGAAGAAGGAAAACCCGATTTGCCTATGGATAAGGAAGTACAGGGAGAACTCGCATCGGTTTTGACGGGGGCGGAAAAAGAAGCTAAACCTGCACAGGAGGGGGCAGACCTGGCTCCAAACGTAGAGGAATATCTGAGCCTGAAAGCGCGGTTCCCTGAAAAGCTGGTGGGAATCCAGACAGACACCGGCTGCCTGTTTTATGGTGAGGACGCGAAAACCGCCGCCCCTGCCCTTGGTACGGAACTGCTGGTCAGAGAGATCCCCGGCCTTGGGGAAACTTCCGTCACCGGAGCTTCGTCCTGGCAGGTGGCATTAAAGAAGGTGCTGGAGCATGGCCATAGCGTCGTGATCGCCGAACCGGATCCGGGGCATGGTGAGGCTGCGCCCTACCACATTATAAAAGAACGGGATATTGCCGACTTTATCCCCTTGGGTATGAAACTTACCATTGACGGTCGGCGCATGGAAATTGACAGTGTTGATTACCAAAATGACCGTGTGAGTTTAAAAGACCTGGATATGCAGGGCTGGTTCCCCATTTTCCGCAGTGAGCCGATATCGTTTGTGCGGGAGTGTGTAGAGGAGGAATGGGAAAAGGAAAGCGCGCAGGAAATCATAACTTCTGTACAGGAAGAAACGCCCAGGCAGCAGGATATAGAGAATGAGCCTGCAAGCAGTAGAAGGCAGGAAACGAAGGAATCTCCGCTGCCAGACAGCCCGGAGGTAAAAGAAGCAAAACGTTTGATCGGGGATTTCTGTTTAGACGAGTATAATGAGGACAGCGTTGATTTCAGCAATCCGGAAAAAGTGTGCCTTGGCTACGGTGTCACGGATAATGGAGGGTTTGAGATCCGGGTGGACGTGAACCTGGAAGATTTCTCCATCAGCCAGTATGTAGACGAAAAATGTGTGGAAACACGGCAGTATGGAAGCCTGCGGGAGTTGATCGACGAAGAACTGAATTTCCTGGATTATGACCAGCTTTTCTATGTGGAACCACATATACAGGAACAGCTGGAAGCTGACTTGAATGAAAAAATCCGGTGGGAAGAAATGCAGGGAGCCAGGGAAGGTGTTGTCCCGATGGAGCAGGAAAACACCGCCAGAGAAGAGACCTTGGAAACAGTGGAGATTGAAGGCGGCGTGATCGACGGCGGCGACCGCATGGAATTTACCGGTTCCAGGTTGCCATATGACATTATCATTGAAAAAATCCCCGTTGGCTCTAAACGTGAAAATTTCCATATCACGGATGATGATTTAGGCATAGGGGGACAGAAAACAAAGTACCAGAACAATGTGGCGGCAATCCGTACCTTGAAACAGGTGGAAGCAGAAAACCGGCTTGCTACCCCGCAGGAGCAGGAGACACTCTCCAAATATGTGGGCTGGGGCGGGCTTGCGCAGGCATTTGACCCCAATAATGAAAAATGGGCGAAGGAACACGCGGAATTAAAAGAACTTTTGACAAAAGAGGAATACGCTTCCGCACAGGAAACTGTCTTAAACGCCCACTATACCAGCCCCACGGTTATTAAAGCCATGTATGAGGCAGTCAGCCGCATGAACTTCACGCCTGGGAATATCCTGGAACCATCCTGTGGGATCGGGAATTTTTTTGGCCTTGTGCCGGAAGAATACCAAAACGCCAGGCTTTACGGCGTGGAACTGGATTCCCTGACAGGGCGCATAGCAAGGCAGCTTTACCAGAAAGCCGATATCGCCATCAGCGGCTTCGAGGACACTGACCACCCAGATGATTTTTTCGATCTTGCTGTTGGTAATGTGCCGTTCGGGGAATATAAGGTGCATGACCGACGCTATGACCGGCAGAACCTGCTTGTACATGATTATTTCCTTACAAAATCCCTGGATAAGCTGCGACCGGGCGGTGTAGCGGCATTTGTCATCAGCAAGGGGACCATGGATAAAATGAGCAGCAAGGCGCGTGAGGAACTGGCAAAAAAAGCTGACCTCCTAGGCGCGGTACGCCTGCCGAACACAGCGTTTAAAGCCAATGCCGGGACTTCCGTCACAGCGGATATCCTTTTTTTCCAGAAACGCGGGAGCGCGCCGGAAAAACTCCCGGATTGGGTCGGAACCGGCCAGACACAGGATGGTGTGCCAATAAATAACTACTTCTTACAGCACCCGGAAATGGTGCTGGGAACCATGGCATTTTCCGAGAATATGTACGGGAACGCCATGGAAACCGCCTGCCTGCCGATTCTAGGGGCTGACTTAAAAGAACAGCTTGCCCAGGCGATCACCCATATCGCCCAGCCAGACCGGGAGCTTTTGCGCATGGATGCGCCGGATACGGAGGAAGGGAAAGGGACGGAAACTATACCGGCGGATCCTGACGTGCGGAATTTCAGCTTTATGGAGAAAAATGGGAAACTGTATTTCCGTGAAAACTCGCGGATGAAGCTGGTGGAGCCAGGAAAGACACAGGCCGCCCGGATCCATGGGATGATCGGGATCCGTGACAGTGCGAGAAAACTCATTGACCTCCAGATGAAAGGGGCCGGTGACGAGGAGATCCAGGCGGAACAGGAAAAACTCAACCAGCTTTATGACAAATTCCAGGAAAAATATGGGGTTCTGAACAGTACCGGGAACCGGCTTGCCTTCCGGCAGGATTCCTCCTACCCCCTGCTCTGCTCTTTAGAGGTTATCGACGAGGAAGGGAACTTAAAGCGCAAAGCCGATATGTTCAGCAAACGTACCATACAGCACAGGAAGCCGGCAACAAGCGTGGACACGGCAGTGGAGGCGCTGGGGGTATCCATTGGGGAACGTGCCTGTGTGGATCTTGGCTTCATGGCCTCCCTGATGGGCGGGAGCGAAAAGATACCGCAGATCGTTTCCGACCTGAAAGGAATTATTTTCAAAGACCCGGACAGCGGGCCGTTTGACATGGAGGCCGGAGGAGATCACTGGCAGAAAGGCTGGCAGGCAGCGGACGAGTATCTTTCTGGGAATGTGCGGTTAAAACTGGAAAAAGCCCGTTTGGCAGCGGAAAAGTACCCGGAATTTGCCGTTAATGCGGAATATTTGGAAAAAGTGCAGCCAAAAGACCTGACTGCCCCTGAAATCAGCGCCCGCATTGGTTCTCCATGGATTGACACGAAGTATTATAAGCAGTTCATGTTCAGCCTGTTCCAGACACCCGGCTATTTGCAGGACAAAAAAATGAATATTGTCTACTCCGATGTCAGCGGCGAATGGAGCATCCGGGGAAAAAGCGAGGACAGCCGGACAAACACCCGTGTCTGGAACACATACGGGACAAAGCGCATCAACGCCTATGCGATTTTGGAAGCCAGCCTGAACCAGAGGAGCGTCCAGATATTTGATACCCATTATGACGAGGAAGGCAAGGAAATCCGTGTCCTGAATGAGAAAGAAACGGCAATCGCACAGCAGAAACAGGAAGCCATAAAGGAAGCGTTTCAGGATTGGATATTCAAAGACCCGGACCGCCGCGCTGACTTGTGCGCCACCTATAACCGGATATTCAATTCCATGCGGCCCCGTGAATATGACGGGAAGCATATCAATTTTATCGGCATGAATCCGGAGATCCGGCTGGAAGCCCACCAGAGGAACGCCGTCGCCCGTATCCTTTACGGGGGGAACAGCCTGCTGGCCCATGTGGTCGGGGCGGGCAAAACCTTTGAAATGGTGGCCGCCGCCATGGAAAGTAAGAGGCTGGGATTGTGCAGGAAGTCCCTGATCGTCGTGCCAAACCACCTGACGGAACAATGGGGCGGCGATTTCATGGCGCTCTACCCTGGCGCGAATGTGCTGGTGGCGACAAAAAAAGATTTTGAGCCGAGGAACCGGAAGAAGTTCTGCGCCCGTATCTCTACCGGGGACTACGACGCGGTTATCATCGGGCATTCGCAGTTCGAGAAGATCCCCATATCCCCGGAACGGCAGAAGGCTATCATTGAGGATCAGATTGATGAGATTGTGGACGCGATTACGGAAGCAAAGATAAATAAAGAAGAAAAGTTCACTATCAAGCAGCTGGAACGCACAAAAAAGAGCCTGAATGCCGAACTGAAAAAGCTATACGACAAGAAAAAAGACGACACAGTTTATTTCGAGGAATTAGGCATAGACCGCCTTTTTGTGGACGAAGCGCACGGTTTTAAAAACCTTTATATGCATACAAAAATGCGGAACGTGGCCGGGATCAGCCAGACAAAGGCACAGAAATCCAGTGATATGTTCGCCAAGTGCCGCTACCTGGATGAGATTACTGGCGGGCGCGGCGTGGTTTTCGCTACCGGAACCCCGGTAAGCAATTCGATGGTAGAGTTGTATACCATGATGCGCTATCTCCAGTACAGTATGCTGGAACAGGGATACCAGGACAGCATAGGGAATATGCACAGCTTGAAACATTTCGACAACTGGGCGGCGACATTCGGGGAGCAGGTGGCGGCGGTGGAATTAAAGCCGGAGGGGACCGGGTTCCGCTTAAAGACACGTTTTGCCAGGTTTTATAACCTGCCGGAACTGATGAACCTCTGGAAGGAGGCCGCGGATATCCAAACTGCGGATATGCTGAAACTTCCCGTGCCGGAGGTAGAGTATGTCACAGTCCAGACCGAACCCAGCGAGGCACAGAAAAAGATGGTACAGGGGCTTGCGGAACGTGCGGAGCGGATACGGACGGAAAAGATTGACCCAAGTTTGGATAATATGCTTAAGATCACATCGGATGGGCGGAAACTGGCCTTAGACCAGCGCATCATGAACCCCCTTTTGGGAGATGATCCAGGCAGTAAAGTAAACGCCTGTGTGGAGAACGTATTTTGGATCTGGCAGGAAAGCACACCTTCAAAAGGCACACAGCTGATTTTTTCTGACCTCTCGACACCAAAAGGAAAGCCGGAAGCCCAAAAAGAAAACGGGAAGGAGAATGAAACAGGGGAAGAAGGGAAAGAAGCAGGCACGGCAGAGGAAGCCGTGATGGAAGCCAGTGTTTACGACGACATCAGGAAAAAATTGATCGGAAAAGGGATCCCGGCAGAGGAAATCGCGTTTATCCATAGTGCGAATACGGAGAACCAGAAAGCGGAGTTGTTCGCGAAAGTCCGCAGCGGTCAGGTGCGCGTCCTCTTAGGAAGCACACAGAAAATGGGCGCAGGGACCAACGTGCAGACAAAACTTGTCGCTTCCCATGACCTGGACTGTCCCTGGCGGCCTGCGGATCTGGAACAGCGGGCGGGCCGTATCGTCCGGAGGGGAAATGAAAATGACCATGTAAAGATATTCCGGTATGTGACAAAGGGAACCTTTGACGCTTACACCTGGGGGCTGGTGGAATCGAAGCAGAAATTTATTGGGCAGATCATGACCAGTAAATCCCCGGCGAGATCTATTGAGGACGTGGACGCTACCGCCCTTTCTTACGCTGAGGTAAAAATGCTGGCTACCGGCGATCCCAGGATCAAGCAAAAAATGGACTTGGATATCCAGGTAACGAAGCTGAAAATGCTCAAAGCCAACCATTCGGCGCAGCAATACGAAATGCAGGACAAAGTACGGGGCTACTACCCCAACAAGATAAAGGAGATGGAACTGCTGATCGACTGCCTGAAAGCAGACCTGCCGCTCCTGGAGACGCACCCGGTTAAAGAGGACGCGTTTTCTATGGAAGTGATGGGTACGGTATATACAGACCGAAAGGAGGCGGGGCAGGCCATTGTAGCGGCTTGCAGGCTGATGGATGAGCCGGACAAGGATATGGAACTTGGCACATACCGGGGATTCCCCATGAAACTCTGTTTTGATGGTTCAGCATTCAAAGTGACTATGAAGCAGCACCTGACCCATACGGCGGAGCTTTCCAGTGACATAGTAGGGAACATCTCCCGCATAAACAATGCCCTGGAGAAAATCCCGCAGAGCCTTACGAACCATGAGCAAAATTTAAAGCGGCTCTATACAGAGTTGGAAAGCGCGAAAGAGGAAGCTAGCAGGCCGTTCCCCCAGGAGGAGGAACTGGCCGAGAAATCTGCGCTGCTTGCGGAACTGAATACTGTCCTTGACAATGAGGAAAAAGGGCGGGGAACAGAAAAGGAAAGCCAGGAGCGGGAACCCGTGCCGGAAGGCTCCGGCAGTAAGGATGCCCCCGCCGGAAAACCCTCCATACTAAAATCTTTGAAAGAATATGAGCGTCCCGTGCCGGTGTCCTCCGGCATGGAGCGCAGCCCAAAGCAGGAGGTGATATGATGCGGAAAAATGAGGGGCGCACGGTAGGGCTTTTCTTTAAAGTATCCCCGGAGGAAATGGGGCTGATCGAAAAAAAGATGGAGCAGGCCGGAACAGGGAACAAACGCGCCTATTTACGGAAGATGGCGGTGGACGGCTATATTGTCCGCCTGGATATGGAAAGCGTAAAGGAACTGTGCAAGCTCCTCCGTTCCATATCCGTGAATGTAAACCAGATCGCCCGCCGCTGCAACGAAACACGGAATCTCTACGCGGAGGACGTGGACGACCTGAAAAAGGGGTACGCGGAGGCGCAGGCCGGACTTTTGGAACTACTCCGGAAGTTTGCCAGCCTGTGAGCAGACGGGCGCAGGAAGGGCAAAACCTTTTCTGCGCTCTTTTTTTATGCACACGGGCAGGGGGAAAATCCTCCCCTGCCCGATTATTCAGATTGGAGGTGGAATCATGCCAGGGGTGACAAAGGAGCAGATTGAGAGGGCGAAAGAATGGGACCTTCTCTCTTATTTACAGACTTATGAGCCGCACGAGGTAAAAAGGTGCGGCGGCGCTGAATACCGTACCGTAACCCATGACAGCCTGAAAATATCCAATGGGAAATGGCACTGGCACAGCCGGGGTATCGGTGGGAGGACAGCGCTGGACTACCTGATCAAAGTGAAGGGAATGGGGTTTGTCGCTGCCGTGGAAACACTCTGCGGGGAACCTGGGGCGATTGTTGTCGGGGCATTCAAACGGCGACAGGAAGAGAATATACAGAAGCTATTTTCACTCCCGGAAAAGAACCGGTGCGGGAGGGCGATGGTATCTTATCTGCAAGGCCGTGGGATTGACGCGGACATAATCAGCCAGTGTATCGGGAATGGAAGCCTTTATGAAAGCCGCAAGTACCATAACTGTGTTTTCGTGGGGAGTGACCCGGCTGGGAAAGCGCGCTATGCTTTCCTGCGCGGCACATACGGTCAGTTTAAGAAAGACGTGGATGGGAGTGATAAGCAGTACGGCTTTTATCTGCCGGCAGCTGACAGGGGCAGCCCCTTCCTTGCCGTGGCGGAAAGCCCTGTTGACGCGCTTTCCATCGCCACGATCTTGAAAAGGCAGGGGGAAGATTGGCAGAGGAACCATTACCTTGCCCTGGGCGGCACTGCCCCACGCGCCCTTATCCGTTTTCTCCATGACCACCCGGCTGTTACCTGTATAAGCCTCTGCCTGGATAATGATAAGGCCGGGCTTGTGGGGATGGGAAAGATCCGGGAGGCAATCCGGCAGGATCCTGTGCTGTGGGGGCGCATCCAGAAGATTGTGGATAACCCGCCCCCTGTTTCCTGTGGAAAAGACTATAATGAACTATTGCAGGGGCAGGAAGCCATCCGCGCGGGTTCCAGGCAACAGGCGAAAAAACAGGGACAGCGGCATAAAGGGATAGAAATGTAGGGATACGCAAAACCAGGAAGGGGGGATCCATATGGCGATTTCTGATCTGCTCCCACGAAAAGCCATGGGCAGTAAATCCCGCAGCCAGACGCTCCATGATAGGCTGGACTATGACCAGAAGGAGGAAAAGACAAAAGGCGGGGAACTGGTATCTTCCTATATGTGCAGCCCGGAAACCGCCGCGGAAGAATTTGAAATGTCCAAGCTGCTCTATGAATCCATAACCGGGAGGAAACAGCCCAAGGACAGGGACATTATTGCCTACCGCATTATCCAGTCGTTTAAGCCGGGGGAGATTACACCGGAGGAAGCCAACCGTTTAGGCTATGAACTGGCAATGAAATTCACTAAAGGAAAACACCAATTCATCGTTTCCACCCATACGGATAAGGCCCATATCCATAACCATGTGGAGTTTAACAGCACAAACCTAGAGAGTGATGGGAAATTTAATAATTTCAAAAACTCCGCTTTGGCTTTACGTCGGCTTAATGACCAGATATGCCGGGAGAATGGGTATTCCGTGATTGAAAAGCCGAAGGCAAGGGGACAGCGGTATCAAGAAAAGGCGGCGGCCAAACGTGGGCGCAGCTATAAAGAACAGCTGAGGCTGACCATTGACCAGATGCTGCCCTCCTGCAAGGACTTTGAGGAATTTCTGGCCCGTATGAGGGAGGAAGGGTATGAAATTAAGCACAGAGGGAAATCTCTGGAATTTTTAGCGCCTGGACAAAGCCGGTTTACCCGCTCTGCCCGCCTGGGGGATGATTATACTAAGGAAGCCCTCCGGGAACGTATCACCGGCACACGCCAGGAACAGAAAACAGCAGCTTCCAAACGGCGGAATCCTGGCAGGAATGTCAACCTCCTTGTGGATATTCAGGCAAAGATGCAGGCCGGGAAAGGGAAGGGCTATGAGCATTGGGCAAAGGTTTTCAACCTGAAGGAGGCGGCAAAGACGCTGAATTTCCTTGTGGAGAGCGGCGTTACCGACTACAGTGAGCTGGAGGCACGGGCTGGCGCTGCCGGGGAGGCATTTGATTCTCTCTCTGCGAAGATCAAGCAGCTTGAGGGCCGCATGGCAGAGGTGGCGCAGCTGAAAACCCATATTATCAATTACTCCAAAACAAGGGAAGCCTATAAGGAGTACCGGAAGTCCCGGAATAAAAAGAGTTACCGGGCAGAACACGCGGATGAGATCCGGAAGCATGAAGCGGCCAAGGCTGCTTTTGATGCCCTGGGCGGCAAGGCGATCCCAAAAGTGGCACAGCTTTCCAGTGAATATGCCGCGTTACTGGCGGAGAAGAAGGAACGGTATGAGGAATATAAGGCGGCACGGAAGGACATGATTGCTTACCAGACCGCAAAGCAGAATGTTGACCGGATCCTTGGGCTTGAGCCAATGGAAAATGTACAGCAGAAAAAGCAGGATACAGAGCGTTGATGTGCTATGCAGCAGATAGAAAAGACGATAGAACGGGTACGGCTTGTCGGGATGGCGGCTGTACCCGTTCTTTTTTGCTTAAAAGCTGTTCCCTGGTGGCGGGTGTTGTAGTATAATGGTGGAGTTAAAGAATAACTCCTTTTTGGGATTTGTATATCCATTGGGTTTGGAATCTTACACTCTAATATTTTGATATGAAATGGAGCAATAAAAATGTATGATTTTAAAATTAGAACGGATCTGGCGCTGTTTACTTTACTTAATACTAAACAGTTTAGTTTCGAGAGTTTAAATGGCAGAAAGAAATCAGTAAATCAGGAACTGTTCCAGCGAGCGGCGATGTATATACCTATAATCGAATTAGAAAATAAAATCTACTACAGAGCAAGAATAATCAATCCAGATGACGGGGAAGATACAGGAATTATTAGAGAAAATGGTATACCGGTAACCGGATACGATGATCTGCACTCTGGCGTGGCACCTGTATCGGCAATAGATAAAAACGGAAGAGTAAATCGTATTGGAGAACAAGTTCTTTATTTGGCAGAAGATTTAAAAACTTCCTGTAAAGAACAAAAGGCAACTGAAAATGACTATATTTCAGTTGCTGAATGCCCCATACAAAACAAAATAAAAGTAATGGATTTTACAGTTATGGTTTCTGATGGGCTTGATAATTTGTTTTCAAATGAAACCGTAGAATTTTTTTCTGGTAATTATTCAGTTGACATTAGAGTATTTTATATGTCTATAAAAAAATATTTATCATCACCAGATTATACGGTACAAAGCTATGCAATACCATTGGATTTTTTAGACATTATAAAAAAGAGAAAAGATATTTCTGGCATAAGATATAATTCTTCTTATACTCACAAATATAATATTGCTTTATGGGATGAAAATAGAAATAGCAAATGTACTAATAGTAAGGTGATAAAGGAAGAACAGTAAAATTCCAATTTGCCGAACCGATACAATGTGGAGAGAAGTTTATGACGAATCATGAAATGATGGAAATTGCCATAAGGCAGTCCGCAGAGGATATGGGGTGCCGAGAGGAAGATTTTAAGACAAATCGAAATGTTGTTTTTCCCTTAAAATTAGGGAAGAACGCCCGCAAATATTTGAAGAAGCCGATCACGTGCAACTTTGTTTCCTATGGGAACAATATCGCGGCAGCTTCCATACCTGAAACCTTGGAAATAGTGTCCGAGTATATAGGAAAGTTTGAATTTTATCACTGCTTTGAAACACCGAATATGCATTGGCTGAATGAACGCCTATTAGAGAAAGGACATAAAATATGTTTTATGGCAGAATACTATTTGCCGGATATAAGCAGGATACAAGTTCTTTCTTGCGCCTATAAAACGCGCATATTGGAACAAGAAGATTTTGGTGAATTGTATTTGCCGGAATGGAGTAATGCACTTTGCAAAGATCGTAAGCATTTGGATGTACTTGGTGTTGGCGCATACGATAGAAATACATTGGTTGGATTAGCCGCCTGTTCTGCGGATTGCAAAGATATGTGGCAGATTGGTGTGGATGTTCTGCCGGAATACAGACGGCAAGGAATTGCCTCCATACTGACAAGTACGCTTACAAAAGAAATAATAAACAGGGACAAAGTACCATTTTATTGTACGGCATGGTCCAATATCAGGTCAGTCAGAAACGCCATTAAGAGTGGCTTCGTTCCAGCATGGGTAGAAATGACCGCAAAACCCATAAAAATTGTTGACGAAATGAATCTATAAATTCCAGTTCGTCGGGGAGTTGTATAGAGAGTAAGAATATAAAATTTTGCGAGGTATGCTTTTGGAGATAGAGATTAAGGATATACGCAGAAAAGATTATAAAAAGGCAATCCAATTCGCAATCAAAGGTATGCACTTTGACTGGTATCTGGATAACCAATTCATACTCAACGTATATGGCAGATATTTTTGGTATCTTGAAATCAATCGGGCGACACAGGTTCTGGCGGCATATACCGGAGGGGAGTTTGTCGGTGTTTTGCTGGCAGAAATAAAAGGGGAAGAAAAGAAACGCCAAAGTTTTCCGCAAAAAGCCTATGTTAAAATCATTGACGCGATACAGAAAACCTTTTTTAAGGGCGGTGCCGGCCTTTATGAAGATACCACAAAAGAACAGCTGGCTCATTATTTGAAATCTGAGACACCAGATGGCGAGATTCTATTTCTTGCCGCTGACCCGAATTGTAAAATTAAGGGTATCGGGACAGCGTTGCTCTGCGCTTTGGAGGAAAGGGAGAAAGGGAAAACGCTCTATCTTTATACGGATGATGCCTGTACATATCAATTTTATGAGCATAGGGGATTTGAAAGAATGGAGGAAAAGGAGATTATATTAGAAATGCCCAAAGGGCAAGTCCCATTAAAGTGTTTTGTCTACAGGAAGAAACTATAGCAAGGCCAGTAATTATATGCGGTAGAAATATTTTACGAAAGGCAAGATTTATACTGGCGTTAAAGTGGAGGTAGCAATATGACAGTACTTTGCGTGAATCGTATTTTAAAATTAGTCCAGATCAGTTCCGGTGGCAGGCGGTATACTTGCCCGACAAAAGAAATCGGCGGCGAACTGTTTTTCCGGTTCAGGAATGAGTGGCACAAGGTATTGGATTTTACATCAAAACTCACTTCTGAATTTAAAGAATGACTAAGGAGGTAAAAAGATGGAGAAGTACAAAATGCTTGGCTGCGCTGTCCGGCAGGCAAGGGAAGAAAAGGGATGGACACGCCACGAACTGGCTGACAGGATCGGGACAGACACTGAGGCTGTCAGCAGGCTGGAAGATGGCATGGACGATATTTCCATGTCAGAAGCCGCGGGATATATTTTCCTGCTTAATATTTCCCCCAATATTATTATGTATGAGGATGACGTAGAGGAAGTGCTGTTGCAGGATCGGATGTTTCGTGAACTCCAGAAACTTAAGCCGGAGCAGCTTGACAGGCTGTACGAATCAGTCCGGCATATTAAACGGTGGCGGGAAAACCATCCAGGGGTTGCTACCGTTGAGGATTACAGGAAGGCGCTGGAGAATGAGGTACAGTAGGTTCACCATATGGGCATCGGTCAGATGCCCATATTTTCATGGGTATCACCTAATAAACGGTCTGTCAGTTCCTGCATTTCCTTTATATCCGCATCTGTCCATATGAATTTATATTTTGGGCAATATTCATTTACCCGGCAATTCCTGTCCGAGCATTTCTTTATCTTGATACACTTTATAAAATACACGAGCCGGATAATATTCCCTATGACAAGAAAGCCCAGGATTAAAATAGAAATCCCGATACCATACCACTCAAAAAAAGTTCTTACTGACAATCTCACCCCTGTCTTTTTTTACGGAATAGTTTTTTGAAAAAATCCTTGTTTTTTTCTTCTTGCTCCATCTCTATTACCTTATCTTCCAAATGGATCAACCACACCCTGTACATTGGCATTGTGGTCACGGCAAGATGCAATAAATCCTGCTCAGACCAGCCATTTAGCTTTTTGCACCTGTCCGCCAATTCGGAAAGTTTATGTTCCCATTCCTCATTATCTATGATGTGTGTTATTTCATAGGATTGCATGAAATATCCTCCTGACCAATGTGCCTATATATACAGTATATAATTTTATATTATCTGTCAATATCCTGTTTCAATAGGAAATATTTATTTTTCTAATATATGATTATAATAATTTTGACAGGAGAGGTACAGAAAATGAAATATTTACACATTAGAATCGTAGAATTATCTCAGGAAAAGAAAATAAGTAAGACAAAAATCTGTAAGGATTTAGATTTGCAAAGAGGGAATTTTAACCGGTATTGCAGGGATGAGTTTCAGCGCATTGACGCGAACCTGATCCTAAAATTGTGCGGGTATCTTGACTGCGATATCGCGGATCTGCTGGAAATCCGTGAAACATAAAAAGAACAGAAGGAAGGGGAATCCTTCTTCTGCCCTGCCACTTCCTTATCGGACTTTTACCGCCTTAATCCTTTGACAATCGCCAATACATTCCGGCGGCTTTCTTCGTCCAGGGCATCCATGTCTTTCAAAAGCCCGCGGTATTCTATGGGGTGGCTGTTGCCGCTGTCAAAAAATTCCGATGGCGTAACGCCCAGATATTCGCAAATGTAGAAAAATACCTGCATGGACGGGAAACCATTCCTGTTCTCCAGCCCATTGATATAGCCAGGGCTTTGGCCTATGGCCAGGCTCATTTCCCTTGCGGATACTCCCTTTTCAGCTCTCAATTTTATCAGTCTGTCGTAAAATAAATCCTCAAACATACCCCATCGTCCTTTTTTTGTATAATTGTACCCTACACGCATATGGATTATATCTTGATGAACTATATATTTCATTTGAAGTATCCGGCTAAATTAGATATAATGGAAAATGTGAACGATTTGCCATGACAGGAGGATAATCTATGAAAAGGAAACGGTTTTTTACAAAAATCTGGCGGCCGTGCTTGCCAACGGCTGCGGTTTTTTTTGCGATTCTGCTGACTGGATGCCAGACAGATGGCAAGGCAAGGGAGATTCTGGCAGCGGAAAATTCAACAGAGGATGTAGCGGAAACTACGGAAGAAACTTCTCCCCGCTATCATTCCGACACACCGCCGGAAGATTGCTTTTTGTGCGGGGATAGGGAGGGGGCGTCCCTGTCTTTATACCAGGGCCAGAAAAACCTTGGCGTTATCAATTTGAACAGCCTTGATTTGTCGCCCATCTCAATTAACCGCTATGATGATTTCGGCGTACAGATTGAGGAACCCGTCAACGGAGCTTCCACGTATATTACCAATACTGGCAAAGATGGATTTTTCTTTTCCGTAACCCCGGATGTAAACAGGGGGTATGCCCACGGAGATTTGTCCTTCAACAGCGGCGAGGTTCTGGATATGGGAAAAGTGGCTGATAACCTCTGTTCTGACTGCCTGAACCGTATAATGGAAAACTGCTGGTCTGACACCCCTTGGGGAGTTGGGGTAATTGATTTCAGCACGAATGAGATACATCTTTTTGAGGAGAAGGTAACAGCCTTTACATTCGGGGATTATTATATTTCCTGCCGTGGGAGGGACGGCAATAACGACGAGAGCCAGGAAATCAGCTTGCTGGTTTTTTACTGCCCGGAGCGGTATCAGGATTGACTGGTTCGACATATGGAGTGTAGCGGGCGACTGGAAGGAGTAGGCGCAGGCTTCACCTGCGCAAAGCCACACCGTAAGGTGTGTTCGCAAAAAAGCGTCAGCGCGTTTTGCCGGGGTTTGGGGTATCCCCAACAAGCAAAGCAAGAACGCCGCAGGCGGGCGAGCGGTGGATAAAAATATCCGTAAAGGATATTTTTATCCATTGCTTGCCGCTGACTTGAGGATTACGAGAACGTGGACTTTTTTACGGATAATCATACGTGGCTATTGATATTGCGGAATTATTCGGGTATAATTGTAGCAACTCTCATGACTACGGAATGAGTGAGGTGCTTTCTGATGAAAATAAGCTACAAAAAACTATGGGTATTACTGATTGAGCGGGACATACCAAAATCAATCCTGCGCCAGGAGATCGGGTTATCGCCAAGCACGGTAAGCAAGCTCACGAAGGGGGAAGAAGTTGCCCTCTCTGTCCTGTTGCGTATTTGTGATTACCTGGATTGCGGTATTGGCGATATTTGTGAGGCTGTGCGGGAGAATAAGGGATGATACCTTCCGAAAAGCTGTAATAAAATGAAGCCGGACAGCAGCCGCTTACAGTAAAAAGATCCTCAAGCATAAAAGTAAAGGATGTATGTTATTTATCGGATGCCTATTTCAATAAAAACGAATGGGGGACAGCTGCCATGCCGAAGGTACAATCAGAATATGAAGTTGAGGAACTGTTTATAGAACGTCTTTGTGAGATTGGATACAGCTATGTCGATCTGAAAAACTATGAAGGCGTGCTTTCTAATTTCAGGAAACAGATCGCTCTCTTTAACAAAGAAAAACTTATTGAGAAAAAAGGGGAAGCCGTACTTTCTGATTCGGAGTTTTCACGCCTTATTACCTACATGGATAACCATACCGTATATGAATCGGCTAAGATTCTCAGGGATCAGTATATTCTCCTATTGGATAACAACGAAACCGTATATATGGATTTTCTGGTGGATGATTCAACCAGGAATATTTTTCAGGTCACACATCAGGTTACGATGGATCCCGCCCACAAGGAAGATGTGGTTTATAAAAACCGCTATGATGTCACCGTGCTTATTAACGGGCTTCCACTGATCCAAATTGAACTGAAACGCCCTGGAGTGGAAATAAATGAGGCAATCAACCAGATTAACAGATACCGAAAATTTTCGTTCAGGGGAATCTTCCGGTACTTACAGCTTTTTGTTGTTTCCAACAGCGTCCAGACAAAATATTTCTCTAATGAGAATGAGATAGCAAACGGCGAGTATAACCCGATTTTGAAAAGCCTTGTGTTTTTCTGGACGGACGAGCTGAATAAGCGTATCAATAAACTTTTTGACTTTACCGGGGATTTTTTCCGGAAGGTCGCGGTTACGGATATGCTGCTAAAATATATGGTGGTGAAGATTTCAGAGCCGGTCCTTATGGTCATGCGCCCGTACCAGATCTATGCTGTGAAAGCGGCAAAACAAAGGGTGCTGGAGGCGAATAAGGATGGGTATGTCTTTGCCTGCACCGGGTCGGGCAAAACACTGACAAGTTTCAAGCTGGCGCAGCTCCTCCGGGACGAAAACAGGATAGATAAAGTTATTTTCCTGATTGACCGGAAAGACCTGGATGATCAGACGGTTGACGAGTACAACAGCTTTGAAAAGGACTGCATTGACCGCACGGATAAAACGGAGGTTTTGGTGAGCCAGCTACGGGAGAAAGACCGGAAGCTGATTGTCACCACCATCCAGAAACTGGCGATTGCCGTGCGGAACCAGAAATACGCGGAACTAATGGATACCTACCGCCAGCAGAAAGTTGTGTTCATCATAGACGAGTGCCACCGGAGCCAGTTCGGGAAAATGCACTCGGATATAAAAAGACATTTCGCGAACGCGAATTATATCGGGTTTACGGGAACGCCTATCTTTGAGAAAAACAAAGGGGCGGACGGGCGGACGACGGCAGATCTTTTCAATGCCGGGAAGATGGATGCCTGCCTGCACAAGTATATGATTAAGGACGCAATCGCGGACGGAAATGTGCTTCGGTTCTCTGTGGAATACCAGAGGACAATCTGGGCGAAAACGATTGCCGATAAGGGCATCAACCCAGAGTATATTGACGATCCTGATTATTGCCGGCAGCACAATATAGATATGACGAACTTATACCATGATGACGAGCGGTATGAGAATATCGCGAGGCATATCATGGAACATCACGGGCAGCACGTCCACCCGCAGGGGAAGGACATATATACGGCAATCTTCGCGGTGGATAAGATACCAACGCTTGGGAAATATTACGACCTGTTCCAGAAACTCAATAAGGAACACCCGGAAAGCGAACAGCTGCGCATAGCTGCTATTTTCAGTTTTGGAGCCAATGAAGATATGGACGAGGGCGGCGACGAGCATTCCCGTGAACTTTTAGACCGTATTATGGACGACTACAATGGAATGTTTAATACGTCGTTTAAAACAGATACATTTGACGCATACCGGAAGGATATTTCCAAAAGGATGAAGCAGAAAAACCTGCCCCAGATAGACATTCTTCTTGTGGTGAATATGTTCTTAACAGGCTTTGACGCGAAGCCATGCAACACGCTGTATCTGGATAAGAACCTGGTATGGCATACGCTTGTGCAGGCATACAGCCGGACAAACCGGGTGGATAAGGTCACGAAGCAGTTTGGGCAGATCGTCACATACCGGAATATCAAAAAAGCCCAGGATGATGCACTGCGCCTGTTTTCCGGCGACGGGGATCCGAACGAGTACCTGTTGCAGAATTATGAATACTATGTAAACCAATGGCTGAACCAGGTCCCCACGGTGCGGAAGGTAGCGGAAACGCCGGAGGACGCGGGAAACTTACAGAGCGAAGATACGATACGTATGTTTATCCTTTCTTTCCGGCGGTTATCCCAGACGCTTGCCACGCTGAAAACATTTTCCAAGTTTTCCTGGGACGATCTTGCGATTGCGTTAGACGAGGACGAATATGAAGCGTATAAAACCTGGTATCTGTATTTTTATGACCAGGCAGGGCAGAAAAATGGGAAAGAAAAAGTCCCTGTGCCAATAGATGTTGATTTTGATATAGAGCTTGTGCGCACGGACAGAATCAATGTTATATATATCCTGAATCTGCTGAAAAATATGCACCGGGACAGCACCCCGGAAGAACGGCAGCGTGACATAGATCTGATATTGAGGGAGATAGAACGCTCTGACAATGAGGCCATGCGCTTTAAAAAGGATTTGATGGTACAGTTTATACAGACCAGGTTTTTCGACCTGCCGGAGGATGCGGATATCCAGAAGGAATATGAGCAGTTTGAGAAGGATTCGTTAAATGCGGAGATAGAGGAATTTTCATACAAAAACCAGCTGGACGAGAAGATTGTCTTTGGCCTGTTCTCCGAGTATAGCTTTAACGGCAGCATTACGGAGGAAGAGATCAGAAGCAAGGTGGGCTATCTGAACCTTGGGCTTCTGAGGCTTACAGCCCTGATTGACAATATCAAGAATTTTATCGTGGAATTATATAAAAAGTATAAGGCAGAAGGAGAATAATCATGGCGGAAGATAACACTTACCAGAGCCAGGCAAGCGAGCTGTCCAATAAGCTGTGGGCGATTGCCAATGATCTGCGCGGCAATATGGACGCAAGCAAATTTAAAAATTACATTTTGGGAATTATTTTTTATAGATATTTGTCGGAACGGACGGAATCCTACATGGACGAATTGCTGAAGAATGACGGCATGACCTATGAAACCGCCCATGCCGACGAGAACTTCCGTCCGATTGTGGAAAAATGGTCTTTGAACCGTTTGGGATACATCATCAAGCCGCAGTATCTTTACAAAAACCTGATTGAGCAGATTAACCAGGGGAATTTCTCCATAGAGGATCTGGAACGGGCGATCAGCGATCTGACAGGCTCTACAATGGGGCAGGCATCCGAACAGGATTTCACAGGGCTTTTCAATGACATGAAGCTGCAAGATCCTGATCTGGGTGATGTTGTGTCTGAGAGGACAGAGCTGATCTCCAAGGTAATGTCCCGTATTGCGGATATTGATTTCATGCTGGAAGAATCCAGGTTTGATGTGCTGGGGACTGCTTATATGATCCTGATTGGACTTTTTGCTTCTGACGCAGGGAAAAAGGGCGGTGAGTTCTTTACCCCCGCCGGGCCGAGTAAACTATGCGCGATATTGGCGACCGTCGGTTTGGACGAGGCGAAAACAGTCGGGGACTGCACCTGCGGATCTGCCTCCATGCTCCTGGAGGTCAAGAAACATCTGACTTCCGGGAAAGTCGGACATTTTTACGGACAGGAAAACAACGCGAGTACGTACAACCTTGCCCGCATGAATATGCTTATGCACGATATCGAATACCAGAGGTTCGATATTTATAAAGGCGATACCCTGAAAAATGACTGCTACGGCGATGTAAAAATGACGGTACAGGTCTGTAATCCGCCGTACTCACTGAAATGGTCCGCGGACAAGTCATTTGAAGATGATCCCCGCTATTCAGGCGCTGGGAAACTTGCGCCTAAAAGCCATGCGGATTTTGCGTTCCTGGAACACATGATTTACCATATGGATCCGGATGACGGGCGGATTGCCGTACTGCTCCCCCATGGTGTATTGTTCCGGGGCGGCGCAGAAGAAGCAATTCGTAAATACATTGTGAGAGATCTGAATCGCTTGGATGCAGTGATCGGGCTTCCGGCCAATCTGTTCCATGGCACATCGATCCCGGTATGCCTGCTTGTCCTGAAATCAAAAAGGAATGGAAACGCGGGTAATGTGCTGTTTATTGACGCTTCCAAAGAGTATAAGCCGGGAAAGAACCAGAACACATTAGAGGATGTACATATCAATAAGATTGTGGAAGCCTATAAGGGGCGGAAGGATATTGATAAATTCTGCCATGTGGCGGAAATGTCGGAAATTGAGGAAAACGGCTATAACATGAATATCCCCCGGTATGTTGATACATTTGAGCCGGAGGAAGAAATAGATTTAAACGAAGTGGCTGGAGAAATCCGAAAGCTGCAAGCTGAAATAAGGGAGATCGACGCACAGCTGAAACCATATTTTGATGAATTGGGGCTGGATTTCCCCTTTGAAGTGGAGGGCAGATAATGGGTGAAAATAGATCCTTAAGTAACGGTCAAGAGGGGAACGTGCCGAAGCTGCGGTTTCCGGGGTTTGAGGGGGAATGGGAAAATACAGAACTCGGAAATCTTGCTATTTATGGAAAGGATAAAACAAGAGTTACGAAAAACCATTTTGTAAGCACTGAAAATATTGAACAGAATTTCGGCGGAATCGTACCATTTGAGGACAGCAAAACAATGGTAGATGGAACTGAATTTACAAAGGGTGATATTTTGATTGCTAATATTCGCCCTTATTTGAAGAAAATATGGCAGTCTGATATGGATGGGGCTTGTAATGCAGATGTACTTGTTCTAAAACCACAAGAAATTGATAATGTCTTTTTTTATTTCCTTGTTGCCCAGAATAAGTTTATTGATTATGTTATGGGCGGTGTTAAAGGCTCAAAAATGCCCCGTGGGGATAAAGCGCATATATTACAATATAATACTGCCGTACCTTCTATACTGGAGCAGCAGCAAATAGCTAAATTTTTGTCGTTGCTATCGAATCGGATTGCAACACAGAAGGAACTTGTTGAAACTCTCAAGAAGTATAAAAGAGGAGTCATTAAATCTCTTTTTGAGAGAAAACGAATTATTAGTTGTAAAGAATCCCAATGGAAAAAATGTTATATGGGAGATGTTATCACATTACAATCTGGTCAGGACTTTGTACCATCTGATTATAATGATAATGGTACTGGCATACCATATATGACTGGGGCAAGTTGTATTGTTGATGACAAAACTGTAGTTTCAAGATGGACTACAAAACCTCGTTGTATGGCATATAAAGATGATACATTACTTGTTTGCAAGGGATCTGGGTCAGGTGCAGTTGTTAAGTTGACACAAAAAGAAGCCCATATTGCACGACAATTCATGGCATTACAGTGCAATTCCGCAATAACGAAGGATTTCTGCTTTTATTTAACACTTTATTTGTCAAATAGAATAAAGCAAGCAGCAACAGGACTAATTGAAGGAATAGATCGTAAAACCGTATTGAATCAAGAAATAATGTTACCATCTATTGACGAACAGAACAAAATTGCTAATTTCCTTTTTAATTATGATAATATAATATATGCGCATAAAACATATTTAGCTTATATCAATGAAATAAAAAAACACTTGTTACAGCAGCTTTTTATATAAAGAGTTGCTGTAACAGTCCTAACTTATACTTTGTAAATAATTCCAGTTCACGTTGATGAAGGGTGATGAGGTGGTCAAGGCGACGGAAAATAGCAACAATTTGGTCTTGCTCAATTCTTGCTGGATAGGAAATGATTATTTCCTGTATATCCGAATTATGGATATGAACTACCGATTTCCCCTGCGCTCTTTTTTCCAGTTCTTTTTGCGGTTCACCGCTTGAAATAGCAAGTGCCAAAAAAGATGGATTTATAAAGTCAAATGGGCGGAGAATATTTAGGTCGCCACCCAACAAAACCCCAGGTTTTTCAACGGCTGATGCTCTTGCAATATCTTCCGCTGTTTCACCCGAAGCAGGAATTATCACTTCGTTCCCCTGGCTATAAACAGCACTCGCTTTCGGAATAGCAAAAGTATCCACTTCATTGATCACAAATTGGTACTTTGTATAAAGCCTGCCATATAGAATTATCGGCGTTCCACTCTCTGTTAAATCGCTTTTAGAATAGCCGTTTCCTTTTGAGTATTCAGCGATATCCACAGCCTTACGCTGTTCCCAAGGTTCTGTAAATTCGCTTAAACGATATATAGGTGTAGCTTTGTCTTTTTCAGGAAATATGGCAGATAATAAACCTCTTTTATACTTCTTGAGAGTTTCTATAAGTTGGCGTTGCTTGGATATACGAAGTTCAAACATATTCAAAAATTTTGCTATTTTGTTTTGCTCATTTAACATGGGGTAAAAATCCGTGTACGATGCGTATTCCTGTGAATTTATGCCCGGTTGTCCTGAACGCATGGAAGTTAACTGTACCCATTTATTATATTTTTGAGTTAGTGTCGTATTAAATACGAATATGCTGTTGTTTTCTGCATTAACTGTTACACGGATAAGAAAACCAGCAAAGTATAGTTTACCATCAGTTTCTTTATAAAGATAACTCTTACCTGTACTTGCCCCGGTTCTGGCAAATAAAATGTCATTTACACCAACAAGATATTTCTCATCAAGTATTCCTGCCGGAGAAACAGGATTGGATTGATTGTAACAGCGACTTTCATCATCAATGTCTGTTATACGAATATATTGATTTGTTCCATCGAATTTTATAGCAGCTGCGTTCATACCATAGTCAAAACCAGTAGCAACCTCAGAAAGCCGTTTTTTTGTCCACTCCCCCTCAAACCCCGGAAACCGTAGCTTCGGCACATTCCCCTTTTGACCGTTACTTGAGGCTTATTTTTCTTTCAGATATAACAAGAACAAAAAGTCAAAATCCCTTGCAGTAGCAGGAACCGTCTGCTATTGCAAGGGATTTCTATTCCTTTGGACATCACTCTGCTTTCTTGGCTAGAAGTATAAAAGAGGTGTATTTGAGGCTATTTTTTCTCAAAGATTGCGACTTGTCCCTAAAGAAGAACAGAAATCGTGGAAGGCATTTAAACTTAGTGATTTCACAACTCGTATCACCAGGAAGAATAGCGGAACTACGGATATTCCTCTTACCATATCTGCACAATATGGATTGATAGATCAGCGTAACTTCTTCTCAAAGGTTGTCGCAAGTACAGATATGGGTGGGTATTATCTGCTACATAACGGAGAATACGCCTATAATAGAAGCACATCAAACGATTATCCTTTTGGCTCGATTAAACGCCTTGAATTATACGATAAAGGCGCTGTATCTACGCTCTATCTGTGCTTTTCTATAAACGAGAATGTTGTTATGAGTGATCTTGCTAAGTGGTACTTTGAATCATCACAATGGTATCAAGGGGTAAATGAAATATGTGCTGAGGGCGCAAGAAACCATGGCTTGCTCAATGTACCTAACGATGGATTCTTTAGCACAATTCATATTCTTCCCAGCGACACAGAAGAGCAAGCCAGAATTGTAATGTTCCTCTCACGGATTCATTACAAACTCGTCCAGGCGCAAAAAGAGTTAGAAAAGCTGATCTGTTTGCGGAATGGTCTATTGCAACAACTCTTTATATGAAGAGTTGTTGCAATAAAGATTTTCGCAAATCTTGCATTTTAAGCAAGGAAAAATAAGTGCTTTCGATACGTTTATCAAAGCCATCCAACAATGTTGCGATCCTATCCCTTTCATTTTTAGGTGGAAGTGGAAGTTCACATTCATTCAGGATACCTTTTGTAATCTGATTGATGGTGGCTGTCCCAGTATCCTTAAAGACTTGAGAATAGAAGGCTTGGCTATTGAGGTATTGGTAGATGTAAGAGCAATCTATTTTACTTCGTATTATCATCATAAATGCGCCCCATGTGGTCATTGGCATTTCGCAAGGAATCTTTGCTGATTTGCCAACGAGTTTTTTGCTACCATTTCGGACACACATAATAATGTCACCTTGTTTAACTTGTAAATGTGTGGGTATTTCCATGTTTACATATACACAGTCATCAAAAGATAGAGCGGCATTTTGAATATTTGAGGATCGTAAAACCAAGTATCCGGAATTTGCAATATCAATCGGACTGTATGTAAGACCCTGTAGAAAATCAGCCATTTTTGACAATCGAACAGTAGGAAATAGTGAATCTTTTTTTGGGGGAAATATCTTATCAAGCAGTCCTCTTTTATACTTCTTGATGGTTTCGAGAAGAAGCTGCTGTGTCTCAATACGTCGATTTAATAAATTGATAAAATCAGCGATTTTCCGTTGTTCCTGTACATTTTCTGGCAAATTATGTTTTGTATTGAAAAATTCGTCTGTAGGCATATTAAGCAAGCCATGATTCCGTGCGCCTTCCGCAGAGATTTTATATATTTCCTTATACCATTTTAAGGAATCAAAATATACTTTGATAAAATCACTATAGTGTTTTTTTAGCATAAAACAAATATACAGAGTAGATAATGCTCCCATGGGATAGCGGTCAAGCCGCTTAATCGAGCCAAAGTCATAACCTACAGAATAGCTCTTATTATAGGCAAATTCGCCATTTTTGAGCAGATAATAACCACTCATATCTTTGCTTGCCACTGTTTTGTTGAAATAACTGATCTGGTCAACAAGCCCATCTTTTGAAGATATTGTAAGAGGCAGATTCGTTTCATTATCTGTATTCTTTCGTGTTACCCGATCTGCAAAGTCTGAAAGCCTAAATACGCCCCACTCCCCCTCAAACCCCGGAAACCGCAGCTTCGGCACGTTCCCCTCTTGACCGTTACTTAGGGATAATACTGCCCAAATTCACCACTTCACAAGATAATAGATGTGGAGGTGGTCAAAATGACTGATAATACACAATTTAAGACGTTGGTTAATGATTGGTTAAATCAGAAGAAGCCAATGATTACCCCGTCAACTCACGCCGGTTTTACGCTGATTGCCGAAAACCACTTAATTCCCCGGTTTGGCAAGCGCAAGATTGGCAGCATCACGGAGGCGGATATCCAGAACTACATATCACATCTCCATGAGGAAGGCAGGCTGGACAACACAGGCGGATTAACGGTTAAGACAATCCGCGATATTATTCTTGTTCTCAGACTGTCGATGGAATATGCCTACAAGGAGCGGGCTATTCCCCTGTTAAACTGGGATCTGATCGAATATCCGAAGGAATTTGGCATTAAGAAGGTCGTTTCCCTGTCAAAAGACCAGGAGCAGGCGCTGATCCAGAGTATTTACCTGAACCTGAACCGGAAAACTGCGGGGATCCTGATTGCTTTGTTTACAGGCGTCCGCATTGGGGAATTATGTGGCCTTCAGATGAAGGACATTTCCCTTACAGACAAAACAATCAACATCAACAAAACGGTTCAGCGTATTTATGACAAGAAAAAGGGAAGCTCCTACGTCCATATCGGCCCGCCGAAAACAAAGACTTCCGCAAGGACGATCCCGGTTCCCTCGCTGCTCATGAATATCATCAAAAAGTTTTACACGGACAACCCGAACCATTACTTCCTGACCGGAAAGACCAAACCCAGCGAGCCGCGTACCTACAGGCAGTTCTTTTCACGCTTTTTGAAAAAGCATAAGCTGGAAAAGGTAAAATTCCATGAAATTCGCCACACCTTTGCCGTAAGGGCGATTGAGATCCCGGAATTTGACATTAAGTCTCTTTCTGAAATCCTTGGGCATAAGAATGTTTCATTTACGCTTAATGTGTATGGAAGCGCTAATTTGCAGCAAAAAGTAAAATGTATGAACCTTCTGAATGATCTTCTGTAATTTTCTCCAGGCAATTCTTCCGGCCATCCTATATTTTTTAGGCTGGCCGGGTTTCCTGAGCAGATTCCTGTGTCTGTTTTTGATAGGAATTCCACAATTTCTTTTATTTTGACAATAAATATGGTAAAAGAGTGACATTTTATGGAAAATGGTGTATACTGGTAAACGATCCAAAAAACGCACATTTCATGGAAGCATTGGCGCTGCAAGACCGTTGATTGGTTCTGAGTAGCAGTGCGCTATAAGGAGCGATAAAAACAGGTGACGGTTTTAGGTTGTATCATAGCCGTTACTTTATGAATAGAGATACGGCATTAGGAAAGGATGTCCGTGTCTGTTATTATTTTACAAGCCCTTGATTTGTCAAAAAAATCTTATCGCTGTCAGGGGCGCAGTTTTCAAGCCAGTGCGAAAAAACTGTTTTCCTGTCAATTAACGCTGTAGTTTGTTGTATCCGTATAACCCAAAGGTATACGGATATTTTTATTTTTCAATATATTTTTGACAGGATATTTTTCCTGCCTGTTTTAGCTGCCGCATCCGGTATTTACCGGGTGCGGCTTTTTTCTTGTCGTTTTTTGAAGGAACCTGTCATAGATGCCCGGTGTCGTTCGCCGCCTTCGGGATTCTGGAACCCATCAACATTTCAGAATCCTGGAGGAAAATAATGTCAGAAAATGATTTCTATTTATACATAGATGGGCAGGCGGTAAAAGTCAGTGAAGAAGTTTACCGGGAGTACAGGCGTGCGGAAGATAAAGAACGCTACTTCATGAAGCGTCTAAAAAAAGGACGTTTTGTAGTGGATGAGGACGGCCAGACGGTTACATATCTCCCCAGCAGGGAAGCCTCCTATGAACAGCTGCTGGAAGCGGACTGGACATTTGCCGCGCCGGATGAGGCGATAGACGATGTTATGGTAAGGACGCACCTTATGGAAACATTGGAAACAGCCCTGCAGAGCCTGGCCGAGGAAGAGCGGGAATTGATTTGGAAAATCTTCTATCTGGATCAGTCTGAACGGGAGGTCGCCGCAGCCTGCAACCTTACACAGGCGGCTATCCACAAGCGGAAAAAGAAGGTACTGGAAAAATTAAGGAAATTTTTTGAATAATCTGGTTTTCAACCCCGCTTTTCGTTACCGAACCTTATGAGGGGGCTTTTGCACCCTCCTATGAACATTGAAAAATAACAGGACAAGTGCCTGTTCATAGATGATCAGTATTCAAGTTTCTTCCGCTGCGCGGGGCCGAGAGATCGGCAAGCGGCCCAGGCACGGGCGCGACGACTGCCTGCGGGCCAGGCAGGACAAGGAGGTGATCTTCCCCTGTCCTGGCCCGTCAATAAGATGACATCAAAGGCACGAGCGGGAACCCGAAGGGCCTGTGACCGGCAATGGTAATGCCGGAACCGCCATGAGCCGCCAGCAAAGGAAGGACCAGTCATATTCCCGTACCGCAGGGTGAAAGGGGGATACTGTGGGCATGGCCTGGGCAGCTTAGTCACCTGCCGCCACCTGCCGTCGGTATCATGGCGCTTATTAACCATAAGCGGCTTGGATATTCCCGTGCCGGGGGTGAGAAGTAAGGCAATCCCGTTGCCTGATAATACGGCACAGATATGGAAATGAAATGAGTTTACGGGAACCTGCTCCGGGAGACAGCGGCATATCGCCATGTCCTGCCTGGGGCGGCTTTCCCATTTGTGATAATACCGGTTTGGGATGCCGTGATGCGTCCCGCCGGGCTCTTGCCGGATGCAAGACCTGTCGCCACAAGCTGATTGCGCCCTTGTTTGGGGCGTACTGCCCGGTTTGCGGCGCATGGTGTTTCATTCGGCGGCCAACAGGGTGGGGGAAAGCCTGATGTGAGGAGGTGAACGATATGCGGGTGCTTATAAGGGAAATAAGGATAAGGGAAGGCAGGCGCAGGCTGGATGACAGCAACGTGAAAGAGCTGGCAGAGAGTATCCAGGAACTTGGGCTTCTTAATCCCATTACCATAGACAGGAACCATGTACTGATTGCCGGGTTCCATCGGCTGGAAGCAGTAAGAATCCTTGGGTGGGAGGAAGTGGAATGCACTGTCAGCAGCCTGGATGGCCTGGAAGCTGAATTGGCGGAGATTGATGAGAATTTTATACGTAAGAATCTGCCACCTATTGAATATGGAGAAATGCTTTTACGGCGGAAGGAAATCTATGAAATGCTGCACCCGGAAACAAAAGCGACTTATAAGGGCGGGAAATTCAGGGGGAACCAGCACCGGGAAGTGGTGGCGGACAAAATGTCCGCCACCACAAAGTCATTTGTGAAGGACACGGCTGAGAAATTAGGCGTTGCGCCCCGCACCGTCAGGAGGCAGATACAGACAGCGAAAAACCTTGCGCCAGAGGCAAAAGAGATTATTAAAGAGGCGGATACCAAAATTTCCAGGAAAGCCACAATGAAGATTTCCTATCTGGAGCCGGAGCGGCAGAAAGAGGCCGCCTTGCTCTTGGCGGCAGGGGAGATCCGGACAGTGGATGAATATACCGCAAAAGAAAACCCGGAGGAAAAAAAGCAGGAACCGAAAAATCCAGCCAGTTTAAAAGAAGTTGTGGCGGAACTGAAAGACCCGGATAAGGATTGCAGTGGCACACCGGACAGTTTCCTGGAGGAATACAGCGCATTTGTCCGGAAATTCCATAAAGAGATCAGTTGGTACAGCGACCCATATTATGACACGGTATTTCCCCATGTCAGCATGGAGCAGCTTGCCAGTCTCCGGGAACTGACCAGATCCATCTGTTCCGCCGCCGAAGAATTATTCCAAAAAGTAGAAAGGACAATGAAAATATGAGCAGTTACAGAAAAAAACATAACTCCCCAAAGCCTGCGAAGCCGAAACCGGCGGCGCTGCCTGAACCGGAATATAATAATCCGGGCGTGGAGCGGTCTATCCACACCGACCGTCTGACTTCCGGCCTTCCTTACCAACGCCCTGTAAACCCCAAAGAGGTTGAGCGCCTGATACGGGAATGGGACGAGCGGTTGCTTGACCCTATCACGGTCAGCTTCCGTGATGGGAAATTTTATGTAGTAGACGGCCAGCACCGTATTTCCGCCATGCGGGAAATGAATGGGGGCAAAGGGATCATGGTAAACTGCAAGGTCTATAACGGCCTGACTTACGAGCAGGAAGCGGACCTCTGCTATAAACTGGATAAAGCGAAGAAACGCCTGAGCCTGTCACAGTCCACAAACGTCCTGGCGGAATCTGGCGGAGATGCGGAGATCACGGAGATTAAGCGGCTTGTGGAAAACTGCGGCTTTATATGGGCGTTAGGGAAGAGCCATGGAAAAACCGGGGAAATCGTATCCACCCGCGCCCTCGTGAATGCCTACCAGTTATTAGGCGGGGCTTCCTTCACCCGTATGCTACAGCTTTTGTGGGACACCTGGCAGGGGGATCCCCGATCCCTCACTGCCGCACTCTTGGCAGGGCTGGCGCTTTTTATAAAGACTTACGATACGGAACTGAATGACCATACATTTGTTTCACGGCTCTCTCAGGCGGATCCGGATGAGATCAACCGCCGTGGGCGGGCTGATTTTTCCACAAGCAACAACGCGCTCCGGTTTGCCCGCGTCATTTTGGAGAAATATAACGGGCAGCGTGGGGGGAGGAAGCTCCCTTACCGTTTCCATGGGTAACTACGATTAAGCCTGCCAGGATCCGATGGCATTGAGACAAGCAGGAGCGGCATATCTTGAAATGGAGGTGTTGTCTATGGAAGCAACCCAGGACAGAGACTTTAACCAGATGAGGAATGTAGACGTGCGGACGGTTGAGCGGGGAAGCCTTGTGGATATCAGCAAAATACATATTGACCCCCAAATGCCCCGTGAACAGAGGCTGGCGGATTTTGTCCGCCAGATTGGGAACCCTTATTGCTACAAATGTGGGAAAATTGTGGTCAAAGTGAGTTTTACGGACACCAACGCGACACTGGAGGACCGTTTGGAACATTATTTAAGGACACTATAGGAGATAAAAATGAAGAGGACAGAGTTTATCAGCAGGCGGGCTTGACTTTAACACTTTAAAGTGGTATATTCAAGGAAATAAGCATAACGGTGAAGCCCATTGTGAAAAGTTTTGCTGAGGATTTTTTACAAGATGGAGGTTCACCATGGATAATTTAACAGAAAGCAGGGTATACCGCGCTGCGCTTTATGTCCGCCTGTCCAAAGAGGACGGCGACAAAGAGGAAAGCGACAGCATCGTGAATCAGAAAGACCTGATCAGGGCGTTCCTGGCGGATAAGCCGGATATCCATATCTGCGCTGAGTGCGTGGACGACGGGTACAGTGGGGCGAATTTTGACCGCCCTTCTTTTAAGAGGATGATCCGTGACATTGAAGCTAGGAAAATTGATTGTGTGGTGGTCAAGGACCTGTCAAGGTTTGGGCGTAACTTCGTGGAGGCCGGGCGCTATATCGACCAGATTTTCCCGGCGCTTGGTATCCGGTTTATCGCGGTCAACGATAACTATGACAGCATAAACGGGCGCACATCTTCCGATAAGATACTGATCCCGTTCAAAAACCTGATAAACGACGCATATTGCCGCGATATATCAATCAAAGTCAGGAGCCAGCTTGAAATCAAGAGGAAAAAAGGGGATTTCATTGGCTCTTTTGCCGTATATGGCTACCGGAAAGACCCCTCTGACCGGCATAAACTCGTGGTTGACGAATATGCCGCCGCGGTCGTCCGTGACATTTTCCGCTGGAAGCTGGAAGGGGCAAGCCAGCAGAGGATCGCTGATCGCCTGAATGGGCGGGGGGAATTGTCCCCCATGGAATACAAACGGTTTTGCGGTTTGCAGTATAAATCCGGCTTCCAAGTAAAGCCCAAGGCGAAATGGACCGCAGTAGCGATTGGCCGGATCCTCCGTAATGAGTTTTATGTCGGCACCTTGGTCCAGGGCAGGCGTACCACCCCGAACCATAAAGTAAAAAAGACCATACAGAAACCAAGCGAGGAATGGGTAAGGGTTGAGGACAGCCACCCGGCAATTGTGGAAAAAGATGATTTCCTTGCCGTGGGGCGGCTCCTGATGCAGGATACCCGTGTGGCTCCCAAAGAGGAAACAGTATACCTGTTTTCCGGCCTGGCGTTCTGCGGCGATTGCAGGCAGAACATGGTACGCAACAGTGTGTGCAGGAATGGGAAAACCTACGTGTACTATATATGCGGCAATAACCGTACAAATAAAGCCTGCTCCAGCCACCGGATCAGCGAAGTCGCCCTGACAGAGGCCGTATTACTGTCTTTGAAGGAACATATCGCTAATATCCTGGATGTGGAGCGTGTGCTGCAATATATTGAAACTCTTCCGATCCACCGGGAAGAAGTGCAGAAGGCCGACGCGCAGCTTGTAAAAAAACAGGAGGAAATCTCCCGCTACAGCAGATTAAAGAAAACACTCTATGAATCCCTGTCTGACGGCCTGATTGATAAAGAGGAATACCTGGAATTAAAATCCGGCTATGATATGAAGATTGCTGACGCGAAGGCCGCGAGCGAAAAGCTGAAGGAGGAACTGGAAGGGCTTTTGCAGAACCGCGCAGGCACCAGCCTTTGGATCGAGCGTTTTAAGAAATACCAGAATATCACGGAACTTACAAGGCATATCGCGGTGACGCTGATTGAGCGCATCCTGGTCTTTGAGGACAGCCGCATTGAGATACGATTCCGTTACCAATACGATTATGAGCGGGCGTTGGAACTGATCCGGAATACGCAGAGGCTTTACACGGGGGAGAAAAAATCCCATGAAAAGGAGGCGGTGTGACATGGCAAGGGTAAGCAGGAAAGCCGCTATCATGGAAACGGAGCCAAAGGCCGTGTTTCTTCCGGAGCGGGTTTATAACACAGCGGTCTATGCCCGCCTTTCTGTGGAAGATAACAACAGGACGGGCGACAGGGAATCCATTACCATGCAGAGGTATATGCTTGAGAAATATGTGGACGCGCAGGCGGATATGCGGCTTTGCGGCGTATTCTGCGACAATGGGGAGACAGGCACGGATTTTGAACGGCCGGAATTTGAGCGCCTGATGGAAGGGATAAGGAGCCGCCGGATTGACTGTGTTGTGGTAAAAGATCTATCACGTTTCGGGCGTAACTACGTGGAAACCGGCTATTACCTGGAAAAAATATTCCCCTATCTTGGGGTAAGGTTTGTAGCGGTCAATGACAGTTACGACAGCAAAAAGGATAAGAATGGGAATGAACTGGTTATCTCCCTCAAAAACCTTGTTAACGACCTGTACGCGAAGGACATATCGCAGAAAGTCAACACAGCGCTGGAAACAAAACAGCGGAAGGGAGAGTTTATTGGGGCATTCCCGCCATATGGATACCTGAAATCCCCGGAAGATAAGCACAGGCTTATCCCGGATCCGGAAGCAGCCCCAGTTGTCCGTGAAATATTCCAGTGGAGGGCGGAGGGCATCGGGATAAACATGATTGCACGGTATCTGAATGACAGGGGAACCCCCTGCCCCGCCATGCACCATTACCTGAACGGATACAAAAAGAAGAAGCCGGAAGGGACAGGGGCAATCTGGCAGGGGCAGATTATAAAAAAGATAACCAGATATCCTGTCTATGTTGGCCATATGGCACAAGGTAAAACAAAGAAATCTTTAAGTGATGGGATCCCCTTAACTAATGTTGACAAAAAGGACTGGATAATCGCCCATAATACCCATGAGGCAATCGTCAGCCAAGAGATTTTTGACAAGGTGCAGTCCATAAGTGAGCAGCGCTGCCAGGAACACAGGATGTTGAGAGGGAAATACCCGTCCACGGAAAATATATTCAAAGGGCTTCTGGTGTGTGGGGATTGTGATACGAAAATGTCACGATATAAGAATGTTTCTCCCGCCGGTACGGCAAGGTATACCTATATCTGCCGTGTCTACGCGGAAAACCTGTCCGGGCAGGGCTGCACGAAAAAATGTGTTGGCGAGCCTGAACTGATCGAAGCTGTATTCCATGCGCTGCGCGTTGAGATAGAGGCCGCGATGAAATTGGAGGACCTGCTGAAAAGGACGCAGATGAAATCCGGGTTTAAGAAAAAACATGAGGCGGTCATTGGGCAGATTGGGGCAATGAAGCAGAAAATAGGAAGGAACGCCGCTTATCGTGCATCGCTGTTTGAATCCTTTTCTGACCATACCATTACCGAGCGGGAATATGTTTCGCTAAAGCAGGAATATGACAGAAACGCGGAGGCTTATGGGAAAGAATTGGAGAAGCTGGAGCAGGAAGAAAAAATCTACTCCAAAACTATAACCCCGCAGAATCAATGGATCACGGCATTGAAGAAGTACCAGGCAAAGGAAACGATAACGAGGGAACTGCTGGTGGAGCTGGTTGACCATATCAAAGTGACTGGCTATAACGAGATTGAGATTGTCTGGAATTTCCGGGATGAATTTGCCATGCTGGAAGAAAAGGTGGTGGGGATATGATGGAGACCATTGCCCTCTATATGCGCATTTCCAGTGAGGATGCGAATGAGGGGGAGAGCTTCAGCATTAGCCATCAACGTGATTTGCTTTATCATTTTATAAAAAGCCGCCGTGAATTTGACGGGTGTACTGTCATGGAATTTTTGGATGACGGGTATACGGGGACAAATTTTGACCGCCCTGGCGTACAGAAAATGCTTTCCATGGCGGGAAACCCGATTCAATGCATCATTGTAAAGGACTTTTCCCGGTTCGGGAGGAATCTGATCGACGTGGGTGATTACCTTGACCAGATTTTCCCTTTTCTGGGTGTCCGCTTTATCGCTGTCAATGAAAACTACGACAGCAAAAACAGCATTGGCAGTTCTGTCAGCCTGGATGTTTCATTAAAGGCGATGGTCTACGAAATGTACAGCCGTGACATATCAGAAAAAATCCGCTGTATGCAGCAGGCCAAAATGAAGAAAGGCGAATACCTGTGCGCTATCGCGTTTTATGGCTATAAACGGTCACAGACCAGGAAAAACAGCCTTGAGATTGACGGGCAGGCTGCTGGCATCGTGCGGCGTATCTTCCAGATGGCCGTGGATGGCATGGAACCCACGCGGATTGCGCTTAAGCTGAATACGGAGGGTATCCCCGCTCCGCTGGCTTACCGGAGGGCAAACCATACGGATGGGCTGCGAGGTTGGAAAGTTGCCGGGGATACGGCTTATTGGACCCGGGAGAATGTCAAGCGGATTATCTCTGACGAACGTTATACCGGTTGCTTGATCGGCAGGAAACGTACCAGGGTGGATGTTTCCAAAACATGGACAACCCAAGTTCCAAAAGAGGAATGGATTGTGGCTAGGGATACCCATGAAGCAATAGTATCGAAAGAAACGTATGAGCAGGCACAAAAAGTGTTGAAAAAATACGCGAAAAAGAGGAAGCCCGGAAAACCGACACAGCGGTTCAGGGGGCTTCTGAAATGTGCTGTGTGTGGGCGGACATTGACACGTACGATTTGTAAGGACACATATTTCTCCTGCCCTACCAGAAAAGTCCTGTCAGATTCGCAGTGCCGCCAGCTACATCTGAAGGAGAAGGATCTGGAAGCCGCGCTGCTGGCTTCCATTCAAAGCCAGATCAGGCTGCTTATGCAGACGGAAACCGCGGACAGGAAGGGAGAGAGCCTTGCCGCGACAGAAAAAGAAATCCAAGACTGTCAAGCTGTAATTAACCGCCATAAAGCAAAACAGGTCGCCACGTTTGAGGATTACGCGGAAGGGCGTATCACACGGCAGGAATATCTTTCCCGTAAGGAGGAAATGGCCAGACAGCATGAGGAAGTGACGGCTATATATACGGAACTGATTGCGAAGCGGGCAGAACTGCAACAGGCATCGGATAATTTAGGCAAAGCGGATTTAGGCCGGTACGCCTGCGCCAATGAGCTTACCAGGGAACTTTTGGTGGAACTGGTAAAGGAGATCCGTGTCAGCGGAGAGGATACACTGGAAATTATGTGGAACTTTAGAGAATAGGATCAGGAGGAAAACAAATGGATTTTGCGTTTGCAGACACGATGGAGGCAGACAGGCAGGACAGGGCCTGTAGCTTGCTTATATCATTGAGTTTGCTGGCAGACACGGCGAAACGCCGTGATGCCTGCAACGGGAACAGCCATGTACGGCTTTTATATCAGAGGGAACTGCATTACCATTATGAACGGGCTATTTTTGATGCCCTGCGCCTTTTAGGCGTGTCTATAGGCAACACGGAGATTGCGAGTGGGACGAATGTAGACCGCATATGTGACCAGGGGCATCAGGCTCTTATGGAGATTCTGGAAAAATATGAAGATTACTTCGACAAGGAAGCGGAATAGGCATATGCAAGACGAAAAAGAAAAATAATTTTTTTATGCAGGACTTGACACAAGCAAACGAAAAATACAAGGGGGATGCACTTCTCCAGAAGGAATTCACGGTGGATTTCCTGAATAAGAAGACGAAAAAGAACGAGGGTGAAGTCCCACAGTATTATGTGGAGGGAAACCACGAAGCCATCATCAGTCCTACAGTTTTCGATATGGTGCAGGCGGAGCTGGAGAAACGGAAACGGGGCGGCTCCCGGTACAGCGGGGTCAGCATCTTCTCCAATAAGATTAAATGCGCTGACTGCGGCGGATGGTTTGGCTCCAAGGTCTGGCATTCCACGGATAAGTACCGCAGGGTCATTTACCGCTGCAACAGCAAATATAAAGAGAAAAAGTGCGGGACTCCCCATGTGACGGAAGAAGAGGTTAAAGCGGCATTCCTATCCGCTTATAACAAGCTGGTTTCTGAAAAGGCGGAGATTGTAGCGAATGCGGAAATTATCCGGGAAACACTTTGCCGGACGGATGCGCTGGAGGAAGAGAAGCGCAGCTTGGAAAATGACATGGTGGTGTTGGCGGGGATGGTGCAGAGTGCTATAGATGAGAATGCCCGTATAGCCCAGGACCAGGGAGAATACCAGGAACGCTATAATGGGCTGATGGGGCGGTATGATACGGTTAAAGCACGGTACGATGAAGTTGTCAGAGCCATTACGGAAAAGGAAACAAAAAATGAGCGGCTGGCAGGCTTCATCAAAATTTTGAAGGCACAGGATGGCATCATTGCTGAATTTGACGAAAGGCTTTGGAGCAGCATGGTGGATTTCGTGACGATTGGTCGGAATAAGGAAATGGTGGTGACTTTCCGGGACGGTACGGAGGTAAAGATATAACGAATGTGGAAATTTACAGCACTCGGCTTTGACCGAGTGTTTTTTCTTAAAGGGGGCAGAAAAATTCATTAATCTGTGGTATAATGTCTTATCTGATTCCCATCGCAGAAGAGTGGGGATGATAGAAAAACGATTTAAGGAGTTTCGATAAATAGCATGATTAATTTGAGCAGACTTGAAGAGATAAAGGACTTGAGGACGGTGTGGCCGCATGAAGCCCTGGACTTTACTCCGTGGCTTTCGCAGGACGATAATATTGTTCTCCTTGCTGATGCTATAGGGCTTGATATTACTGTAGATGAGACAGAATCCTCCGTGGGGGATTTCAATGTTGATATCTTTGCGTCCGAAACGGGGACGGATCGGAAAATCATTATCGAGAATCAACTGGAGGACACCAACCACGATCACCTGGGCAAGCTGATAACCTATGCATCCGGCAAATCTGCGGATGTAATCGTATGGGTGGTAAAGCACGCTCGTGAGGAGCATAAGGCTGCTATTGAGTGGCTGAACAACCACACAGATGAGAAAATTGGCTTCTTCCTCTGTGAAATAAAATTGTATCGTATAGGCGCTTCCGAGCCAGCCGTGAAGTTTGAAGTCATTGAAAAGCCAAACGACTGGACAAAAGAAGTAAAAAAGAATGAGTCCGCGAACGAAACGCAGCAGCAGAGATATGACTATTGGGTGGCGTTTCAGGATTATGCTTTTCAGAATACGGAGTTTGCAAAAAACTTCAAGAGAAGAAAGCCGTCTATGGATCATTGGATGAATTTCAGCGTGGGTTCTTCTGCCTGTCACATTGCCGTGTCACAGATTCAAAAGCGTAATGAACTGGATGTGGAATTGTATATCAGCGAAGATAAAGACCTGTTCCACACCCTTTTCCAGAGCAAAGATGCCATTGAATCTGATGCAGGGTTGACATTTGACTGGAGGGAACTGCCGGAGCGTAAGGCAAGTCGCATTGTTATTGAGAAGAATGTGGCCTTCAGTGATAAGAACCAATGGAATATCCAGTTTGACTGGCTGATCGATGTCATGATCAGTATGAAGAAAGCATTCAAGAAGTATATTTGATTTTTCGGGAAAAGGTGATATGTATGAGAGGCAGTGTTAAAGTAATAAAATTTACTGCAGCTATGTCAATCTTGTTTTTGGCATTAACTTATTTTACTACGGTAAATATTGAAGCACATATAATCGAATTTAATACGATATGGCTTTCAAATAATCTTGCTCTTACAGTATTTGGAGGGGCATTTGCAAGTATGCTTGTGGTTTTGATTTGTGAGGTGCAAAAATATATTACCGCCAAGGCATCTATGGAGGAATACATATGCTATCAGGCTCTTTATTTGTATCGTGCATTATTTTTGATGCAACAAAATATTTTCGATTATCAAAAAAATGCAGAGGCTGGTGTTCCGGATAATCTTTTGGATGAAACGACAAGAATGATACAAAGCGAGATTTATGCTTTGCAGAGTACTGATTATGCGCCATTTAGTCAAAAAAATCTGTTGCTGATAGCGCATCGAAAATTTTGTAACAGAACGGCGATAGATATGCAGCCAATTATGAATGGTCGCAATGCTGTAAAGATTGCAATTAATGAGGTAAAAATAAGCTGTTTGAAACAAAGTATCCCAGATAAAATAGTGACGTCTGTAGAAGAGCCACTTCAAACAGTGTTATCTGTTCAAGTTCGCAAAGTTTCAAGTGCTTTGAAAGAAGTGGATGAGTATCTAAACGATATAGATAAGTATTGCAATTATCGATTTGGCTGGGAAAAACAACGAGAACAGATACATTCTAATTATGTGAATGTTTTTGAGGCATGGGATTTTGATAAAGAATTAAAAAAATAGGTCTAAAACAATAATAGACTATTCAATAATGCTTTAGATAGCCATTGCTAGTATGACCCTCACCAATTACCACTATGTTTCACGAAGGATAAATTTTCGGCCTGCTAGGCGGAGGAGGGAGGCGATGCGGTGGCATCGTTGACCGACGACAACGACGCAGACGGAAATTTAAACAAGTGAAACATGTGGTTAATTGGTGTGGGGCATACTAGAATGGGGTGCAAATGCACCCGGTGCGTGTTCATCGTTACCATAGTACAGATATGTAAAAGTTACATTGTATCATTTATAGGACGGCAACCGATCCGTGTTGTGGTTCGGGAGGTATGTTTGTACAGTCTATAAAGTTTATTGAGGCGCATCATGGGAATAAAAAGAAAGTTTCCATCTATGGGCAGGAATATACAAATACAACGTATAAGCTGGCGAAAATGAATCTGGCAATTCGGGGAATATCGGCGAATCTTGGAGAAATGGCGGCGAATACGTTTACAAATGACCAGCATAAAGATTTGAAGGCGGACTATATCATGGCAAATCCGCCGTTTAATCAAAAAGAATGGCGTGCTGCTGATGAACTGACAGATGATGCAAGATGGAATGGATATGAAGTACCACCGACAAGTAATGCAAATTATGGGTGGATATTAAATATTGTGTCAAAAATGTCACAAAACGGAGTGGCAGGCTTTTTGCTTGCCAATGGTGCATTGTCGGATGATGGAACGGAGTTAAAAATCAGACAGAGATTGATTGAAAATGATTTGGTGGAAGCAATTCTGATATTGCCGAGGAATCTTTTTTATACAACGGATATCAGTGTAACGCTTTGGATTCTGAATAAGAATAAAAAAGAGCGTACAGTGGATATGAATGGGGTAGAGAAACATTACCGCAATCGGGAAAGGGAGATACTCTTTATGGACTTGCGGCAGATAGGAAGTCCATATGAAAAGAAATACATAGAGTTGACAGAGACAGACAGAGCAAAAGTAGTGGAAACTTATCATAACTGGCAACAGGCGGGCTATGAAGATACTTATAAGAATATACCGGAATTTTGTTATTCTGCGGGATATGATGAAGTGGCAGAAAAAGGATTTACCCTTGTGCCAAGTAGATATATTGAGTTTGTGAATCGGGATGAGAATGTTGATTTTGATTCGAAGATGAAAATGTTGCAATCTGAATTGAAAGAGCTGCTTATCGCAGAGGAAAAATCTAAAACAGATTTGCTGGGTGTGTTTAAGGAGTTAGGGTATGAAATCGAATTATAGGAAATTGGGAGAATTTATTCGACAAGTAGACGTGCGTAATGTGGAGGGTAAAGAAGAAAATCTGTTAGGTGTATCCGTACAAAAGCTATTTATTCCATCTATTGCAAATACTGTAGGAACTGACTTCACAAAATATAAGGTTGTTAAAAAGGGACAATTTACATATATCCCAGATACTTCTCGTCGAGGCGACAAAATAGGAATTGCATTACTTGAAGATTACGAAGAGGGGTTGGTTAGTAATATATATACGGTATTTGAAATAATTAATGAAGAGCAGTTACTTCCTAAATATTTGATGTTATGGTTTAGTAGATCAGAGTTTGACCGTTATGCTCGTTTTAAATCACATGGCAGTGTTCGAGAAATCTTTGGTTGGGATGAGTTGTGTGATATAGATTTACCAGTTCCAAGTATTACAGAACAGAGAAAAATTGTTGAAACGTATAGGATTGTGGAGGAGAGAATTGAGCTTAAACGGAAGATAAATGATAATTTAGAAGTGACTTTGAGTACGCTGTATAAAGAGTTTTTTACCATTCCACATTCTGCTGAGCTACCTTTCGGATGGAAAATTGCACCTTTTTCTGACATTGCTACTGTAATAATGGGACAGTCACCAGAAAGTGAGGATTGTAACAATGACGGAAGTGGCAAGCCATTGCTAAATGGGCCAACTGAATTTGGGTTTTATTCTCCTACACCAGTTCAATGGACAACAAATAGCAAGAAGTGTTGTATTGATGGCGATTTGCTGTTCTGTGTTCGTGGCTCGACAACCGGACGAATGAATTGGGCCAATCAAACCTATGCTATTGGTAGAGGATTAGCTGCAATTCGCCACAAAACCGACAGTAATCTGAACTGGTTTATTAAGGCAATGATTGCTAATAGCCTACAAGAAATTCTTGCTGCTGCAACTGGTTCTACTTTTCCAAATGTAGGAAAAGACCTATTAAATGGATTTCAAGTTGTCATACCTGATGGTAACACATTACAGAAATTTAGTTCGCAAGGTCATACGATTTCTTGCCTTATAACCGAAAATGCTAAAGAAATAGATGCTCTTTTGATTCTGCAGAAAACCTTGCTATCCAAATTAACCATCTAAGGCGCTAAATTATCATTTATAAGGATATATAATGAAATCATATACATTTTATTTTGATGAATCATTTCATGATAAGAAAATTCGTATTAACGAGAACGGACAATTTAACATATTGCGAGAGGATGCTCTTGATAATTATATAGGCGTATTTTGGGGATGCCCCACTTCTGATTTGGTAAGTAATAGAAAACTTGTTCAGAAATTTGAGAACAGACAAAAAATTCAGTATGGACTAGCAGAGGAACAGGAGTTTAAGTCCACTGTTATTGCGAAAAAGAATTTTAAATATGGTATTCGTTCGTTTAATAAGGATACAATGACATTTTACAAAGAATTATTTGAATTGATAGATATATTGAATCCAGTAATACAAGTAAATATGGTCAGTAAAATGGAGTTATATCTACGTTTAGCATTTAAAGGGTTGCATTATTTTGGGCAGGGTGAATTGCTTGAAAAATCATTTTTTTATACACTTACAAAATTTATGATTACATATCATAATGAAGAATTACTGAAAGCACTCTATGCTGTAGATAATTACCGTTCTATGATGAAATTTAAACAACTGCTTCAATATAATTTTGAGTGTATAATAAAAGAGATTAAAGGGATAGAACGAAAACAACAAGAATTGGTGGCGTATCAAAATATTTTATATGTGCTCAATCATTCAATAATGGATGAATTGCCTGAAAAAGAATATGAATTCCAATATTTTATAAATTTTGAAGGATTGTGTAATTTGCTTGAAGAGAAAAATATTAATATGGAACTTGTAAATATAGTAATTGATGAGGAAAAGAGCATATATTCTGCATCACAGAATTATAGATTTCAAAATATTAAATGTGGAAAGTCGCATGAAATCATAGAATTAAGACTAGCAGATTGGATAGCATCATTTATTGGAAGGATTATATACGGGTTATTTAATGATGAGGGAGTAGAAGAAGATACAGTAACTGATATTCGAAAAATAGGTGAAAATGATTTGGCCAGTAAAAGAATTATGAGCGAGAATTGGTTTGACATAAGTTTAAAACAATTTGAACTTTATCATTTACTTTATGATACATTAATTATAGGGCATACGGAATATTGGACTGCTATGACAATGAGTTATGGAGATCAGTGTTCAAGCTTTTATACTTTGTTAAGATATTTTTCGACTTATGATAATTATGAGAAATATAGAGGGATAGATTCAAAACTTCATTCAGAATATTATAATGCAGCTTGCTGCAAGGAATTAGAACGTTCCTATCAAGATTTTTATAGAATTTAAATGTAGGAGAAAATAGTATGTCATTCAACGAACACGCATTAGAACGATCTATCATAGAGCTTTTACAAAACAAAGGCTACATTCACCAGACAGGCAGTGAATTATTACGTGAAAAATCGGAAGTTCTGATAGTAAACGATTTAAAAGAATATTTGCACACCCGATATGCTTCGGAGGAACTGACAGAAAGCGAGATTGACGGCATTATCCTCTCTTTGCGCACCGTAGGCGGAACTTTGTATGAATCCAACAAAGCAGTTCTATCCATGATAATAGACGGCTTTGTATTTAATCGTGAGGATAGGAATAAGAAAGACGTATTTATTGAATTGATAGACTACGGAGAACCCAAAAAGAACATTTTTAAGATTGTAAATCAGTTAGAAATAGAAGGATACAATTATCAGATTCGTATTCCTGACGGTATTGTTTATGTGAATGGACTTCCTCTTGTGGTATTGGAATTTAAGACAGCAATACAGGAAAATACGACCATAATGGACGCATATACGCAGTTGACAGTCAGATATCAGAGAGATATTCCAGAAATTTTCAAGTATAATGCCTTTGTGGTTATCAGTGACGGTGCAAACAGTAAGTATGGTTCCCTATTCACGTCATATGAATTTTTTTACGCTTGGAGAAAGGTTTATGATGATGACAAGGAAATGGACGGTATCAATTCTTTGTTCACGATGATAGACGGCTTGTTTGCACAGGACAGGCTTCTTGCGGTAATAAAGAACTTTATCTATTTTCCTGACGCTACAGACAAAAATACAAAAGTTGTGTGCCGATATCCACAGTTTTTTGCAGCCAATAATCTGTATGAAAATGTGAAAGCACATATGAAGCCGAACGGCGATGGCAAGGGTGGTACATATTTTGGAACGACTGGATGCGGGAAAAGCTATACCATGCTTTTTCTTACCCGAATGATTATGAAAAGCAGTTATTTCAAAAGCCCGACTATTTTAATTATTACCGATAGAACCGATTTAGATGATCAGCTTTCCAAACAATTTGTTGCATCAAAACAGTTTATTGGCGACAATAATGTGATAAGCATAGAGTCAAGGGATAAGTTGCGAGAAGAATTACAGGGCAAGCCAAGCGGCGGGGTGTATTTGACTACAATACAGAAGTTTACAGAAGATACACAGCTTTTGACAGACAGATATAATGTGATTTGCATTTCAGATGAGGCTCACCGTTCGCAGATTAACCTTGATATGAAAGTAAAAGTTACAGAAAAAGGTGTAAATAAAACGTATGGTTTTGCCAAGTATCTGCATGATTCCTTACCCAATGCAACTTATATTGGTTTTACAGGGACGCCGATTGATGCTACGGTGGAAGTCTTCGGGGATATTGTTGGGCATCCATATACCATGACAGAGGCAGTGAAAGATGAAATAACGGTAAATCTTGTTTATGATGGACGGGCGGCAAAGGTAACATTGCGTGAGGACAAGCTGCGTGAGATTGAAGAATATTATGATAAGTGCGCCAGTCTTGGAACATCTGAAGAACAGATTGAGGAAAGCCAAAAAGCGGTAGCGCACTTGGATGTGATTATTGGCGATTTGGACAGGTTAAAAGCAGTAGCAAAAGACTTTGTATCACATTATGAGAAAAGAGTAGAAGAAGGTTCGACAGTCGCAGGCAAGGCAATGTTTGTATGTGCAAACAGATTGATAGCCTATGCATTTTACCTGAATTTGATGGGGCTTCGTCCTGAATGGAAAGAAAAGCGGAAAGCGCCGGAGGGCGTGGAATTAACGGAGAAAGAGGAAAAGGAATTAAAACCCATCGAGAAAGTGTGCCTTGTCATGACAAGAAATAAAGATGACGAAAAAGAGCTTTATGAGATGCTGGGTACAAAAGAAGACAGGAAGGAATTAGACAGGCAGTTTAAGAATGTAAAATCCAATTTTAAAATTGCGATTGTGGTTGATATGTGGCTGACGGGATTTGATGTGCCGTGTCTTGATACTATTTATATTGATAAGCCGATTCAGCAACATACATTAATCCAGACGATTTCCAGAGTGAACCGTGTCTATGAGGGCAAGGATAGAGGCTTGATTGTCGATTATATTGGTATCAAGAAAAACATGAATGTTGCGCTTCGCAAATATACAAATTTTGAGAAAGAGGAACTGGATGACATTAGTCAGGCGGTGACAATTGTTTTGGATCAGCTTGAAGTATTAGACCAAATGTTTCACAATTTTAACGCGAAAGATTACTATACAGGAAGTCCGGTTGAACAGTTAAATTGCCTGAACAGAGCTGTAGAGTATGTACAGCTGACACAGGACTTGGAGCTTCGGTTTATGGCAGGAGTTAGGAAGATGAAACAGGCATTTAACTTATGCAGTTCCAGTGAACAGTTTACCAATACAGATATTGAAAAAGTGCATTTTTATCAGGCGGTGCGCTCGGTATTGTTTAAACTGACAAAAGGAGAAGCACCGGATATTTCCCAAATGAATGCCAAAGTTCGTAAATTGCTGGATAGCGCAATACAGTCTGACGGTATTGAGGAACTATTTGAAACGGGGAAACATATAGATGTTGATATTTTCAGTGATGAGTATATGTCAAGGATTGAAAGAATTTCCATGCCAAATACGAAGATTAAAGCATTGCAGAGATTGTTGGCCTATGCGATTGAGGAATTTAAGAGGGTAAACAAAATCAAAAGTATTGAATTTGCTGAGAGAATGAAAGCGGTTGTAGAAACCTATAATAATCGAAGGAAAGATGAAGCATTTGCAAATGAAGTTCTTGATGACGTGGCAAATCAACTTGCGGATTTAATACAGGAATTGAAAGAGGAAAGAAACTCCTTTAAAAATGTAGGCATTGATTATGAGGAAAAAGCCTTCTTTGATATTTTACTCGCAGTATCGAAGAAGTATGAATTTGAATATCCGAAAGATAAAATGATTGCATTATCGAAAGAGATTCGGGCAGTTGTGGACGATAAAGCAAAATATACGGATTGGTCTACCAGAGAGGACATCAAAGCAAATCTGCAGGTGGATCTGATTATTTTACTTGATAAATATGGTTATCCGCCGGTTACGATTGATGATGTTTATAAAGAAGTGCTGGAACAGGCGGAGAATTTTAAAAAGTATGCGAAGTGATTTATTCATATAAATTGTTTATGATAATTGCGAAAGGGATTATAGGTTAAATGGCAAAACAAATCACACAATATGAATTATTAATATCCTGTCCAGGGGATATTATTGATGAAGTAAAAATAATAGAAGATGTAGTTGAAAAATTCAATCAGCAATTCTCGGCAACATTAGGAATTAGTATTCTTACAAGACATTGGAGTAAAAGTTCATATCCCCAATCAGGTTCTAAGCCGCAACAGATTATTAATCAACAATTTGTTGAGGAGTGCGATGCTGCAATTGCAATGTTTTGGACAAGATTCGGTACACCAACAGATCAATATGGATCGGGATCAGAAGAGGAAATAGAAATAATGCTTGAAAAGGGTAAGCAGATATTTATGTACTTTTGTGATAAACAAGTAGAACCATCCAAAATTGATTCTAAACAATATAATAAGATAACAAAATTTAGAGAAAAATATAAGGCTAAGGGTTTGTTTTATTGTTATACCACAAATGAAGAATTTAAGGAATTGATAAATGCTCATTTAACAATGCATTTTTTAACCTTATCAAAAGTGAAATCTCTTGCAGAGCAGCATCCGTGTTTACTTCTGAAATCAGTCAAGGATGGGGAAATTATTGATTATGCTATGGTTGAAAAGTTTGATTTTGGCGGTTTAAAACGGAAAGAAGATCAAGTTGAAGAGATAAAGGACTTGTTAAATGATATTGAAAAAATGAAAATATCATCTAGTTCAAATAATAAGGAGGGGCTTTATTCGCTATATAAAGATGTGGAAATTAGTGAAGATACAAAGAAATATATAAAGTATACTGCCGATGCATTAGGAATTGAATTGGATTCGCATTTTTTTGACTTAGGAAATTTGTGTGAAAATAATTTTACAACAGTCGCTATATTGGGTGGAAGGCGAGAACTAGTTGGAGACATTACTGCAAAAGAAAAATATCAAAAGATATTAGAATTAGAAGGATTGATTAGAGATTTTATAAGCTGGTGTTCTGTAGAAAAATGTTATAGAAATAATATAGAAGTAAAGCTTTTACTAGCTAATGATGGAAACACATTTGATGAAGATATAGATATAGAGTTGACTATTGATAAAGAAATCTTTTTAGCACATTATTCATTTGAAGTTCTTGAAGAGGGAACATTGGCTGGTCTTAAGGAATACTATTCCTTAAGTGACATATTTACTATAAAAGCTACTGAGAAATACATGGATTATGAATCTTCATGCAAACCATTAACACAAATAAATTCGTCTTCTCAGCCTATAGGAATAAATTTTTTTAATAATAAAGATTATGAAGAAGAGTATTTTGACGAACTGGATAATATATTTGATTATGATATATATGAGGTTAATGACAAAATATTACTAAAGGTACATTTTGATTACATAAAGCAACATAGTATAATTGCATTTCCAACTCCAATATTTTTGCAAAATTTAAGTGAAAATATATTTATTTCATATAAGATCACATCCAAACATTGTCCGGATGTAGTAAATGGCGAAATTGAACTGCGAGTTAGAGCATAATAGATAATCATAGTAAAATATGAGTTTGAAGGTAAACACGAATCATATTATGAAAGAGGAATGTTTATGGGATTTGTTTCAGATGTTTTGGAAAGAGTCGATAACTGTGTAAAGTTGTATAGTTTTTGCTTGTAGGGTATGTTTATAGAAAGTAGGTGAAGAGTATGCCAGAACATCAAACAATAGAATGGAAAGAGTCATGGCATGATGAATTTTTAGAGTGGATTTGTGGATATGCAAATGCTTACGGCGGAACGCTCTATATTGGTAAGAATGACAAAGGAGATGTTGTTGGACTTAGCGATAAAGAGAGAAAAAAGCTATTGGAGTCTATTCCAAATAAGATTACAGATACAATGGGTATTGTAGCGGATGTCAATCTGCTATATGAGGGAAAACTGCAATATATTGAAATTATTGTGGACAAGTACCCTTCCCTTATCAGCTATCATGGTAAATACTTTTACCGATCCGGCAGTACAATGAGAACGATAACAGGAAAAGAACTGGATAAAGCAATCTTAAAATCACAGGGAAGAACATGGGACGGTATGCCGATACTCAAATTACAGGTGACAGATTTAAGGAGAGAGGCGATTGAACTATTTAAGGAAAAGGCTCTGAGAAGGCATAGACTGACAGAGGAAGAAACAAGAGTTGATGATACCATACTGATGGAGAACCTTCATCTGATTGATGAAGAAGGGTATCTGATCAGAGCGGCAATGCTTGCCTTTTATAAAGATCCAGAGAAATGGGTTACAGGTTCTTATATCAAGATTGGTTACTTTGGCAATTCTGATTCTGATTTGAAATATCAGGATGAGGTGCATGGCTCCTTGATTGAACAGATTGATAAGACGGTTGATTTGGTTTACACGAAATATCTGAAAGCCCTGATTTATTATGATGGAATTCAGAGGATTGAGCAGTTTATGTTTCCGCAGGAAGCATTTCGTGAGATATTGTTGAATGCAGTGGTTCACAAGGACTATAGTGCCTACAACCCGATTCAGATCAGCGTATACGAGGATAAAATATATATTTGGAATGATGGTGAAATGCCGTCCGATCTGGACTCAACAGAGAAACTGTTTGAAAAGCACTCTTCCAAACCGTATAATCCTAAACTGGCAAATGTTTTCTTTAAGAGCGGTATGATAGAAGCATGGGGTAGAGGGTTTGACAAAATCAAAGAGGCATGTGCAAAGTATGATGGGCGTCTGCCGGAATATAATATCAGCGCATCTGGAATTATGGTGCTGTGTAAGGCGTGTGATAAGTATTTGGAATTGCTGAATTATAAGGAAGACTTGTATCTTGGTCAAAGTGATCAAGATCATGACCAAGATGTGACCAAGATGATAATTGCCTTTTGTAAACAGCCGCATTCTGCCAAGGAAATCATGGATTATATTAAAATAAATGATAGGAGCTTTTTTAGAAGGCATTATCTTAATCCTATGATTAAAACAGGACAGTTAAAAATGACACTTCCTGACAAACCCAAAAGCGGAAATCAGAAATACTATGTTTAGTAACTAATCTGCTCTCATCTTGGTCAAAGTGACCAAGATCATGACCAAGTTGTACTGATGAGAATTTAGAAAAATTGTAATTCGCTACATGCGTGTAGCGAATTTGATAGAATAAGGAAAATAGGTATGACAGAACATCAATGGAAGGAATTATCAAAATATTTTTTGGATAATGGTAATCGAAAACTATCTACAGAAGAAAAGGAAAGAATAAAATTAGCAATAGACCAGGCAAATAGCTTAAATGAACTGCTACAAGTAGCATTTGCCAGTTTGGCTATTGATGCACATAGGTGATTATTGTAAATCTGTGGTGTGGGTACAATTTGGGTACACCAGCTTTGAAACCATATAAACGAGAAATAAAAACGTATCAAAATGACACGAATTTGTAAGAAAAAGCAATGTAAAACAAGACTTGCAATGAACAGGAAAAAGAGTTCGAGTGATGAAATGGGATTTTGAAAGCTAGTGTTTATGCGGATTACAAACAAATTTGTTTAGGTACTGGCAACGATTTGGTAACATTTTTCACATCACGCACTAAATAATTACATCAATGGCATAAAGAAAACCTTGCTGATTTTCAGATATGGAAACTGAATATCGGCAAGGTCTTTTTATGCTTATTTCTGTTTTTTCTTTTTAGCTGTTTTCTTTTCTTCTTTCTCGATTTTCTGAAATTCCTCCATAAGCATATCACTGACCGTCTGTGAGGGGACTTTCGCCCAATGATGCGAAGTGTCCAATTCCGGGTACTTGTACCGCCACTGGTCGTATTCCTCTCTGCTTATCTCGCCCTGTTCCAGTTTGGCGGCTTGCTCCTGCCATGCGTGGAACATATCGAACATGGACGTGTAAGTGGAATAGTCGGACTTATCAAGGCGCAGGCAGATTTCCCCGTCAATCTCCCCGATTTTTAGCCCGTACATATCTTCCAACGCAAAGAGCGTGTGCATAAGCCCGATATAGGTATCAATATCCGGCACTGTTAAGGCGTGGGTGCTTACATCAAAGATATTCGCCATTTCTTTTACAAGGTCGTGCTTTGGTGTCCTCGCTTCGGTTTCATACTGTGCCATGCAGACATCAGAGGTCTTTCCGAGAAAGCCGAGGATTTCACCTAACTGTTTCTGTGTCATGCCTTTTCGGTTGCGGAAAAAGCGGATACGTTTGCCGATTGCCATAATAAAACCTCCGTTGTAGTGAAAGTGGTACAGCCTTGCATGACTGTACTTAAACAAATCTGTTGAAGTCAGTATAACATCATGCAATAGAAATAGCAAGAATAACTTAAATAAAAAAAGTTAAGATTTTCTCGCAAACCACTTGACTTAACGGAATTTATTTAGTGTTATATCAACAAGACTTAAACAAAAAGGTTAAATTTCGAAAGGAGAGGGTATCTGAATGACAGAGAAATCATTTATGACAGTGGAGGAAGTGGCAGCGGAACTGCGTGTGTCGAAGTCAAAAGCCTATCAGATTGTAAGGGAACTGAACGCAGAAATGCAGAAACAGGGCTATCTGACGGTGGCAGGACGTGTGAACGCTAGATTTTTTCATAAAAAAGTATGTTACAGCGAATAGAAAGGAGTTGAGAAAATGGCTGTATACAAGGACAACGCTACGGGGACGTGGCGGGTTATCTACCGTTTTACCAACTGGAAAGGGGAGAGGAAACAGACACAAAAGAGGGGCTTTGCAACCAAAAGGGAAGCGCAGGCGTGGGAGCATGAAGCCATGTTAAAGCAGGGCGCAAAACTGGATATGACTTTCGGAAGTTTCTTTGAAGTGTACGAAGCCGACAAGAAACAGCGTGTCAAGGAAAGCACTTGGGAATCCAAAAGCCATGTGATACGGACAAAGATTTTACCGTACTTTGAAAACCGCAAAATCGAAGAGATTGAAGCAAAGGACGTGATAGCGTGGCAGAATGAGTTAATGGCATACCGGGACGAGAAAGGCAAGCCCTATTCAGCAGATTATTTGAGGACGATACACGCACAGCTGACGGCGATATTCAACCATGCGGTAAACTTTTATAACCTGCCCTACAACCCGGCAAGGCGGGCGGGGACGATTGGGAGCGAAGCCGTAAAGGAAATGGACTTTTGGACGAAAGAGGAATATCTGAAATTCTCCGAAGCCATAATGGATAAGCCCCGTTCCTATTATGCGTTTGAAATGCTCTACTGGTGCGGTATGCGTTCCGGCGAACTGCTTGCACTCACGCCTGCTGATATTGATTTTGAGAAGCAGACAGTCACAATCAGCAAGACTTTCCACCGTTCCAAAGGGCGGGACATTATCACAAGCCCTAAGACGAAAAAGAGTAACCGCACAATCAAAATGCCGCCGTTTCTCTGTGAGGAAATGCAGGAGTACATCAAAATGCTTTATGACATTAAGCCGGACGAGCGTTTATTTACGGTCACAAAATCCTACCTCAATCACGAAATGGAGAGAGGGGCGAAGCAGGCGGGCGTTAAGAAAATCCGTGTCCACGATATTCGCCATTCCCACGCCTCCCTGTTGATCAGTATGGGCGAAAAACCATTGATCATCAAAGAACGTCTGGGGCACGAAAAAATCCAAACCACTCCAGGAACCTATAGGCATTTATATCCAAACAGCAATTTTGATGTCGCAAAGAAGCTGACCGGATTACTAACTTACACGCCTGCCACACACAGCGTAGCTGATTGCACCTGCAATCAGTTCACTGCCGAATATCACAAGCAGGCGATATAAAAAATGCAATTTTCTTAGGCGGAAGCCTGGAAGCCCCGTAAATACAGGCTTTCAAGCCCACCGCCGACTATTCGTGCTCAACAGATACCAAGCAATTCTGTTTAGAGATTATTTTTTGTCGTGTTTGTGGTTCTTTTGATTATTTGATATATCCATCTTATCCTGCCTATATAAGCTAATGTTATCATTTTGTTATCGCTGTTGATAACACTTGCCTTATCAAATCCGCATTGGTATCTTCCAAATTGATAAGTACCACTAATTCTTCTGCTGAAGCAAAATCCCTTATATTAGGTGTTTTTCCGCTTATCCCTTTTTCGTTGTGCCGCCGTCCTGCCAAACAATGCCATATTAAGAATATCTGCTTCGGTTGCATATGTATAAGCCATTTCCTGCGGAGATAATGTTGGTGTTATCAGAAACTCCTTTACCGCATCTGTATGAATACGATAATTTATTTTTGAAAGTTCCCTCTTAGCATCCCATCCAATCGCTAATCGGTTCGCTTCATCTTTCTTTAATCGCTGATAGTCCTTAATAATATAGAGCTTGAATTCTGGCGAAATCCAAGACGCAAACTCAAAGGCTATATCTGTGTGAGCATATGTACCGCCATATCTCCCCGATTTTGATATAATACCGATTGCATCTGTTGCTTTTATCCATTGCTGCGGTGTCAATGTAAACGCATTATCTCCAAACTCTGCTTTAAACCTATCGAATTCGATAGGTTTAAAATTGGGATTATGAATCTGTTCCCACAAAACCAAAAATGAGATTGTTGAATGATTACGCATCCAGTTCGCAACCACGATAAAAGCATTGTCTGGATTTTTATATTTAGCAATATCCGTTAAAGAAATATAAGCTTCTTCATTTACGACATCACCCATTACTCTGATTTCTGTTCCATTGGCATCTATTTTCATATTTTTCATTATCTCCAACCACTTCCTTTGACACAGATTATCCCTTATATGACAGCATATACAACAGTCGCTCTTGCAGCAGTTTCTCTGGATTGTGTTCCAATTCTATTATCGCTTTTATTTCCTCTTTAGCCTTATACGGAATAGTGTTATTATTCTCAACAATCTTTTTTTAATCTTCCTTTACCGCCTTTTCACCTAAATTACCAGCCATTTACACAACTCCCCTTATCACATTACAACCGACAAACCATGATGTATTCTTCTTCATTTTCGCCAATGACCTCAAAACCTACTTTCCGATACATACAAACTGCATAATTTGCCTTTTGCACAGAAAGAGATGTCTGCTTGTATCCTTTTTCTCTCAGTCCTTCCTCAACCCCGATTTTTCTCTGTATACAGCTTCCCGATAAACAAGAATTGACAGTATTGTTAAATCAGCTCTAAAACTCTTTTATATAGTGGGTCTAAATCACAACCACAACTTCCACATTTTTCGTTTGACTGTTTAAATGCTGATATTAAAGTATCTTTATCAGCTTTTCCATCTAACCATTGTTGTGCGGGAATAGATATTAAATCCCAACCAGATGCAACAAACTTCTCCATAATAGATTTTAATTCTCCCATAATATTACTCCTTTCAAATTAGCAAATGTCGATTTGTCGTTTTTATAATTTTTTTATTTCCTTCAACGCTTTCTGAATGTCCTTATAAACCAATGGCTGCTTACTATAATCATAAATAGATATATTAGCTTTATTAAGTGCGGAAAGAATATCATTTTTCAATTCTGGCTTATGTTTTGCAATAATCGGCAGCAACTTAATACACTGTCTGGCAGTAATGGGTTTAACATCTGTTATGTGTTTCAAATATTCATCTATAATTTCATCAACCTTATACTCTTTATCCCATTTTGCATTATAGGCAAGCAGTGTAAGCCCCCTTGTGCGAATATAAGAATTGTCACTATCAAGCATATCACTTAATTTATCTATAAAAGGATAAACACAATCCGTTTCTTCACTTTCTTTTTGCAATTCTTGTAATGCTTTGTAAGCAACATTATTATTTTTATCAAACAATAATTCAAATGTTTCCTCTATATTGCCTAACATAAACTCCTCCTTCACAAGTTAGAATTGGAAAAGTGATTACATATCGACTATTTTTCTAACAGTGTTTGCTGTCCTTATTGTTAGTTTAGTACTGATATTGGCACTTGCCGTCTTAGGCCACCAGTTCGTTTTTTGATAATCTTTTCTACTAAAAGACCAGAATACCGCCTCGTTATAATTCTCTATTTTCTCTAACCCTTCTTTAGGCTCTCCAATCTCATTATATACCTCTGCGAATGTAGTGGGTGGCATAATAAAAATTAGATTGTCATAGATTTCCTTATTATCGTTTCCCCACCAGTCGGGCGTATTGTGCAAAATGTCATCAAGTTCGTCTCTTAATATGACAAAAACAGGAATATCTAAAGCAAACTGTTTTTTTATCATTATCTCAATCTGTTTTGTAACCCCCTCTGTATCACCTTTTTCACTCGAAAAAAGCACATTACCACTGTTCAAATATGTCTTAACCCCTCCAAACTGCAGCTTTTCAAACTCTTTCTTTAATTCCGCCATCGGTACTTTGTTTTTACCGCTTATATTGATACCTCTTAATAATGCAACATATCTTTTCATATCCACAAGCACCTCTGCATATTCTAAATTTATATAAATCCTACCAAAAAGTTGCTACTTCCTGTTTGGCTTTCTCTTAATTCCTAATAATTTAATAAAATCATGAAACATTGATGTATCAGTCGGTTCAAACATTACCCATTTACCATCACGATAAGTTTGTGCTTCATCATAGATTTTTTGAACTTGTTCCGAATAATTATTTCGTTCTGTTTCAAATTTTGCTCTCTCATCCTTTCCAAATATAATCATAAAACCTATACAATTTTCTCTTGCATATAATGCACACAATGTTTTACCACCTCGGCGGTATTTATACTCATAATTCCATGCTTTACCTCCTTTATTCCACTGACATTCCATTTCGTATTTTTCATCAATTAAAATACACAACTTATTCCATACATCATATAAAGATTGTCCGATTAAAGCAGTCATTTCTTCTTCGTTAGGTATCGTATCAAGCATATTTGCCCTCCTATATAATATAATTCCCGATTTCTCAGTCTAATTTCTTTTTCTAAGTATACACAAAATTATAAGATTTTTCAATTCCCCGAACTGCTGCCTCGGGACAAATTGTCTCAAACTTGTTTGAAAGAGGAAACGCCAGGCCCGTATGTTTGGCCCGTCAAAAGACAGCAGTTAGCGGCCCGGCGTTTCCTTGTTTTGTGCGGCGGCCCTAAGCAACAAGCGGCCAGCTTGTCCCTCGCGGATTGTGGCCGTGGGGCTGGCAGGTTCCCCACTTGCGGCGGTGGTGTTGGTCTCTCGTCCTCCTGTGGGAGAAGTTACAGCGCACCCGTCGCCCGGCTCCCCACGTTCACCCGGGGCCGCCCGCTATTCAGTTGTAGAGAAGAAAAAACTTCCTCTCATATACCACCAGAAAAATGGAGCAAATGGAGACGGCAATCACGGATTTTTTCTAAAATATTTTTTCATCTGTGCGATGCCGCTGAGAACGGAACGCCGCACCGCGCTCTTGTCCACGCCCTCGGCCTGGGCAATCTCCCGGTAGGTCATGCCGAGGATAAAGTGAGCGTCCACCCGGCGGCCCTGGGTTTCTGGCAGGCTGTTCAGCGCGTTCCACAGACGGCAGAACCGCTCCTTGATCTCCAAAACCTCGTCCGGGGGTAAGCTCGTGCAGGCATGCGGAAAACTCGATGCCGTCATCCGCGTCCAAGGAATAGTACGCCTTGTTGTAGCGGGCCCGCTCGGTATAGGCCGCCTCGGAGCGGACGCTGGCCCGAAGCGCCTCGGCCACATCATCGGAAACCTCAATATATTCATCCTGGGTGTACCAGTAGTAAAAGTCGCGCAAGTTGATGATAGTCATTGTATGTACCTCCATATCGTTTTTGTGGTCGGGTTGCGGGAAACGACATGGAGGGCGGCGGGGAGCGGCACCCACGCGCTTGTCCAGCTGCGATTAGTGATAGTAGATGATGAAGACATTAACCATCACTTTTCTGCTCTTGAAAATACTTATTTCTCAAACATAGCTAACATATTAGAAACCAAAGGAATAATCTGTGCCAATTTATTTGAAAAAGTATATATTTCTTGTATCTTGATTGACTCACTGCGGCAAGAAAAAACATCCTTTTCACACAGTGGATTGAATTTTGAAATTATTAGAGAACAAGTTAAACAAAACATTTTTCAAATGCTGTCCGCTTGACCGCAGTTTTAACATGAAATGAAATACTACTAAAATATAAAATTGCACTTCGTTCTCATATTTCACCCCGAAATGTAAAATAATATAGGGGTGATGTGAGAATGTACCAATATGAAAAACGCCTGGACTGTCATGCCCTGGGCCAAGAAATCAAGCGCAGACGAAAAGCCAAAGGCTAGACGCAGGAGCACCTGGCCCAGCTTGTAGACCTCACCCCTCGCTCCATCATGTATATTGAGAACCGGGGCCAGCACACCAGCCTCAACGCCTTTTACAAGCTCGTTACCCTTTTTGATATTTCCGTGGATGAATTTTTCTACCCGGACAAGCTGGGCGGCGAGAGTGAGCGCCGGAAACACATTGACCGGACGCTGAACGGCATCTGCTTTAGGTTGTAGACTTTCGCCCACCGTTCATAAGCCGGGCCCTTGCCCTCGGCCATGCGCTGTTGAATGTCGATGATAAGCCCCACCTGCCGGGCGGTGGCCGCCTGGTATTCGCTTTTCACCAGCAGGAACTCGGCGGCGGCTGTTGCCGGGTCGCAGAGGTGGGAGGACACGGCCCCCAGCTTTTGGGGGTTGAGCCCGTAGGCAAACCGCTCCTCCATCGTCTGAACGGCGCTCAGTCCCGCCGCCTGCTTGTAGGGCCGGATGTAGGTCGTGGCCGTGGTAGCACCTCCTCTCGCCATGAATAATCCACCAGAAGGCATGACATCCGAGGACATTCGCCGTATGCGCGGGGATGATCTTCTTGATATGGATTATTTCTTAAATGAAGAGGACCCTTTTGAAGACGATTTTGGTGAAGAAGGTTTTTATATCTTCTAAATCCCTGACTGTCTATTCTGTATACCTTAAACACATATCCATCTAGCATATGTTTGGCAAACATATGTTTTTCTTTGTGTCTTAAAAGGTCGGAATTTCCTATAAAGTAAAAAGGACAGTCCACACAAGGCAGATTGTCCTTTTAAATAATCTATCCTGACTTTTGCTTTTAAACGACCATCAATAGCCCGACAATTTCTTCTCCTCAAAATCCCCCATAAAGTCCACCAAATATTTTACCCCTTCAATCGGCATCGCATTATACAGACTCGCCCACATACCACCAATCGCACGGTGTCCTCCGATGCTGACAATCCCATTTTGTCCTGCCGCCTTGATAAATTCTGCATTCATTTCATTTGACTTTGCACGAAATGTCACATTCATCAGAGAACGGCTGTCCCCCCTTGCCAACCCCTCAAATAACTTACTCTTATCAAGATAATCATATAGAACGTAAGCCTTTTTCTCATTGATCTCTTTCATTTTTTCCAGGCCGCCTAATGCCTGAATCCATTTGATTACCTTTCCTACAATGTAGATATTATAGGTTGGCGGCGTATTATACAGTGAACGCTTATCTGCATGGGTCTTATAACGAAGCATGGTCGGAGTCCATGGCAGGACATTTTCCGTGATCAGGTCTTTGCGGATAATTGCAATCACCAGCCCCGCAGGCCCCAGATTTTTCTGGATACCTCCAAATACCATCCCATAGTCCGACACATTCATCGGTTCAGACAAAAAACAAGAGGACACATCATTGACCAGTACCTTCCCTTTACTATCAGGACACGTTTTAAACTTTGTGCCATAAATGGTATTGTTCTCGCACATATAAACATAGTCAGAATCAGGCAGAATATCCAAATCCCTGCAATCCGGAATATAAGAAAAGTTATCCCCTTCCGAAGAAGCCGCCACATTGATCTTTCCATACAATTTAGCTTCCTCATAAGCCTTTTTTGCCCAGTACCCCGTCAGAATGTAATCTGCTTTTTTATTTCTCATAAAATTCATCGGTATCATAGCAAACTGCAGGGAAGTTCCGCCCTGCAGGAACAATACCTCATAATCGTCCGGAATATTCATCAATGCCCGCAGGTCATATTCCGTTTCATCTATAATGGACTGGAACAGAGAGGAACGGTGGCTAATTTCCATAACAGACATACCGCTTCCCTTATAATCCATCATTTCATCAGCTGCTTCCTGCAAAACCGGCTCCGGCAAAACCGCCGGGCCAGCAGAAAAATTATAAATATCCCGCATTGAAATTACCTCCTGTAAACATTTTACTTTTATACTCCAAATTGTCGCCGCACAATCTGTATGATGCGCTGCATATCTTCCTCTGTATTCTTGATATCGCTCGGCAGACAAAGTCCCCGGTTAAAAATATCCTCACTTACGCTCAACCCTTTTTCAACCTGGATAAAATCATATTCTTCAAATATAGGCTGCAGGTGCATCGGTTTCCATATCGGCCTTGTTTCAATACCCTCTGCCGCCAGAGCATCCATGATCTGCACCGGAGTCACACTGCTGCCGGGTGCAACTGTCATACAGGAAAGCCAGTTATTATCTATCCCGTTTCGGTTTAAGGGGTTCATCTCTATTTCGGCAATATCAGCAAAAGCCTCTTTGTATCGACGATAGATTCTCTGCTTCTTCTCAATATGGTCATTGATATGCAGCATCTGTCCCCGTCCTATGCCCGCAACAATATTAGACATCCTGTAATTGTATCCGATCGTGGAATGCTGATAATGCCTTGCCGGGTCACGGGCCTGACTGGATAAAAACCGCGCCTTCTCCACATCTTCCTCTTTTTTGGCAACCAGAATCCCTCCGCCGGAAGTTGTAATGATCTTATTCCCGTTAAAAGAATAAATCCCATAATCACCAAAAGTTCCTGTCATCTTTCCCCGGTATGTAGTCCCCAGAGACTCTGCCGCATCTTCAATCAAAGGAACCTGATACTCCTTACAGATACTGCATATCTCATCCATTTCAGCCGATGTCCCATACAGATGCACTGCCATAACAGCCGCCGGATGCGGATATTTCTCAAAAGCCTTCCTAAGTGCCGCCGGGTCCATATTCCAGGTATCACGTTCAGAATCAATAAAAACAGGCACAGCTTTTTCATACCTGACCGGATTCACACTGGCCGCAAAAGTCAGCGACGGGATAAATACGATATCCTCTTCCTTTACACCTGCCAAAATAACTGAAAGATGCAAAGCCGCCGTCCCGGATGAAAGAGCAGACGATGCAGACGCCCCCGCATAAGCCGCTATTTCCCGCTCAAACGCATCCACATTCGGCCCCAATGGAGAAACCCAGTTTGTATCAAAAGCCTCCTGAATATATTTCTGCTCCTCTCCATGCATGGTAGGCGTTGCCAACGGAATCTTTTTCATAAGCACAGCCTCCTCCGCATAAAAGGTCTCCGGTGTTCTATACTCTGCACACAGCTTTTCAAAATCCGCCCGAACCTGCTCATAAAGCTCACTATGATAATTCCTTGCCCCCGTCGGACAAGCCTTAATGCAGGCACCGCAGGCAATACAGCGTTCCTCATCGGTCTGGCATGGATTTTCCGCACAAATGGCTTTTTGCGGACAGATTTTCACACATGCCCCACAACCAATACGCTTTTCATCACCGCACGGTTTAAACGGCACGCCCTCATAAGAAAACCCGTCATATCCCGGCGTTCCAGGCAGCATGATCTCACCATACTCCTTTATATCTTTTTTCTTTAAAAGTGAACAGCATTTTGCCGCAAAGTCCTCCATAGCCGCCTTATCCCTCGCATCCGGGCGCCCTGACGCAACAGACGGAAAAACAGAATGCTCCGCCAGAAATGCCCCCGCAGCTATCACCACAAATCCCTGCTCCGTCAGGATATCTTTCATCTGCAGCAATGCGTCATCATAATGACGGTTGCCATACACAGCAGCGATCACCGCCGGAGTATAATCCCCTTTCAGGTTCTTTGCCATATGTGCGCACACCTGCGGAATAAATCCACCATAGACCGGCATACTAAAAAGCAGCACATCATCACCGGAAATCTCCAATGGCTCATTACAAGGCATATCAAACCAGTTACAGGGCTTCATTTCCATATTCAATCCCCGTCCGATACATGCCGCACATATTTCTGTCGTTCCTTTTGCACTAAAAAATATATTATATAACATCACATTTCCTACCTTTCTTTTTCTCCATAATACTTTTCTAAGATAACTATAATCCCCTATATAACTTCTGATAATAATTTTAATATCTCTATTTCTTAGGCAACGTTTAAAGCAATATATCCCTCACATTTTCATCCACCTTTGTTTTATTGACCTGCCGGATCTCCAGCCGACATAAAACCTCATTGGAATCATCACAATAACAGTATTCATGCGGGTTCATCGGAACCGGCTGTTTCTGTCCCAGCGGAATATACTTTTCCGTACCGTCAGAAAACCGAACCGTCAGATTTCCGTCAACCTTATCCAGATTATGTGCCGCCACACAAAGCCTGCTCTCCATAGAAATCACATTATAAATATCCACTACCTGATTGATAAACGGCATATCCCCATGCTTCAACAGCATTTTTATCAGATTTTCACTGGATGGGATATTTTTTCTTCGCTTAACGCCGGATTTGTCATGCAGGATATGATATCCTTCAAAAACTTCATCCCCATGAATATCCAATCCATCAAAGCGCTTCTGTAAATTTTCCAGCCTTACCTTACGTTCTGCCTCCCATTCAGGATTCCTCCCGGTATTATCCACACCTTCAACAGACCCAAAAACCACTTTTACGCCAATGTCGGCAACCGCCTTTTCTATCTGATATTTCATAGTCGCATTCACTTCCCTCATATCTCCAGACCGGAAAACGCCCTTTCCAAATCCTCAATAATATCCTCTACATGTTCCAGACCAACAGACAGCCGCACCATCCCGCCGTCAATCCCTGCTGCCTCCAGCTGTTTCTCGGTAAGCTGCCGGTGCGTCTCACTGGCCGGATGCAGTACACAAGTACGGATATCCGCAACATGAACCTCATTGGACGCAAGCTGCAGGGTATTCATAAACCTCATTGCATTCTCTTTCCCACCCTTGATCACAAAAGAAATAACACCGCTGCACCCTTTCAGATACTTCTTTGCCAGACTGTAATCCTCATCGCTTTCCAGTCCCGGATAATTCACATGTTCCACATATCCTGACTTTTCAAGATACCTGGCAACAGCCAGCGCATTTTCACAATACTGCTTCATCCGCACTGCCAGTGTCTCCAGCCCAAGGTTCAGAAGGAATGCGGAATGTGCCGCCGGATAAACACCAAAATCCCTCATAAGCTGCATCCTCGCCTTAACGATATACGCTCTCTTTCCATAGGTATCCGTATAAGAAATGCCATGATAAGATTCATCCGGCTCCGTCAGCCCCGGAAATTTCCCACACGTCCAGTCAAACTTTCCGCTGTCCACAATCGCCCCGCCAATCTGCACTGCATGACCGTCCATATATTTTGACGTGGAATGGACAATAATGTCCGCCCCATATTCAAAAGGCTTACACAGCACCGGAGTAGCAAACGTATTGTCCACAATCAGCGGCACTGTATGGCGGTGTGCAATATTTGCAAAACGCTCAATATCTAAAACCGTCAGCGCAGGATTTGCAAGTGTTTCCCCAAATACCGCCTTCGTGTTTGGCTTAAATGCCTGATCGATCTCCTCATCCGATGCGTTCTTGTCAATATAGATGCACTCAATCCCCAGCCTTTTCAGCGTATAAGAAAACAGGTTCACGGAACCGCCGTATATTTCAGTCAGGCTAATAAAGCTGTCGCCCGCATCACAGATATTAAGCAGCGACAGCAGCACAGCCGCCTGACCAGATGTGGTACACATAGCCCCAACTCCACCCTCCAGTTCCGCAATCTTGTCCTCAACCACCATCACCGTAGGATTTCCAAACCGGGAATAGATCAGCGACTTCATCGGGTCATCAAAAACCGCCGCCACATCCTCCGTGGAATCATAAACATAAGTCGTACTCTGCACAATCGGCACCACCCTTGGCTCCGTATTCTTGGGTGTATAACCGGCGTGTAGGCATTTTGTTTCATCTCTCATAAAAATCTCCTCCATATCTATCTAAATTTCTGAAAGGCATCTCCATATCCACAAGCCTTTATTTCAATATGCTGTATACACATTCCAATAAAGTGACAGCAAGAATGATGTTGATCAGGCGGTAATGCCGCAGGTAAACCTTCTGGATTGCCAGCCCTGTACCGATCCACGCAGATGTAGCAACCGTTCCGATCGTCGCTATCACAAATTCAAAGAAAACCAATACCGGCAGAGCCGTACTGTAGTTCGTCACATATCCGGTCAATGCCGTGATCCCAAAAAGATAGATCTTCACATTCACAAACTGCAGCATAAACCCTTTTAAAAAAGAGGCCGATCTCTCTCCGCCATCTCCATCCGGCCGGCTGACAGCGATATGGACTGCCAGCCAGAGGATATAAGCAGCTCCCACATACTTCATTACCCCCAGCACCTCCGGCAACAGCGTACTCACCCCATAGACAAATACCGCACAGATCATCTGCACCACATAATACCCGGAGAATATACCGAAAAAGAGGGGAGCCCCTTTCTTCCATCCATAATTCGTCACGGTATTTAAAGCCAGGATATTACCCGGCCCCGGCGTGAACGCATTGATCACAGAATAAACAAAAAAATTACCTATCACATAGCCTGGCATGATAACGCCTCCTTCCACTTACGATTGTACAGCGGAATGCCATATGATAGGTAATACTGATTACTTATGCCAAAACATAGGCTGAACCTATGTTTCAATCTTTTTGATACTGTTTCAGTGCTTCTACATAGATCTCACCCAGCCGGGATAATTCCCTATCTTTATTCAGGATATATCCGATCCGCATGGTCTCATCCCCTTCCAAAGGAATAGAAATGATGGAATCCCCATGGAGATATCTGGGGAAAATACCGCTTGAAATGGTATAGCCATCCAGTCCGATCATAAAATTCACGATAGCGGCACGGTCGCTGATTCGGATGCTCTTTTCCGCGATCTCATTACTGAATAATTCCTCTGCAAAATTAGAAGATTCATAAGCCCCCTGCACAAAGTTCAGCCTTGGATATGGTTTCAGATCTTCCAGGCGGACCTTCTCCCGATCCGCCAACGGATGGCCTTTCCGCAGAAACACATGCGGAGTCGCCGTAAACAGTTCATGAAAATTCAGATTGTACTCTTCAAAAACTTTCATCAATACATTTTCATTCGACTTGCTAAGATAAAGCACCCCAAGGTCACTGAAACGGTTCCTGACATCCATAATGATCTGATAGGTCTGTGTCTCATTCAAAATAAACTCATATCTTTCCTGGCCGAACTGCTGCACCAGTTCCACAAAAGCATTGGCAGCAAATGTATAATGCTGTGTGGAGATACAAAACCTCTGCTTTTCCGGCTGATTCTCTATGTACCGGGATTCCAGGAGCTCCATCTGCTGCACTACCTGACGTGCATATCCCAAAAACTCCATACCTTCCGTAGTCAATGCAACGCCCGCCCGGCAGCGGTTAAAAATGGTGATTCCGGCTTCATTCTCCACCTCTTTGATCGCCCCGGAAGTTCGACTTATTCAATCGTCACTTCTACAATGGGGAACTTACCAGACCGGCCATCACCGTATCCCCGGACGGCGGGCGCGGCGCATACGGCTGGTGCAGTATCCATGAAATCTGGAACGCCAACGAGGAGAAATACCGGGAAATCAATCTTTGCGCCGAGTATCTTGACCGTCCAATAGCAGAGCTGGCCGACACCCTCTTACATGAAATGGCCCACCTCTACAATTTGGAACATGACATTCAGGACGTAAGCAACAACGGCTATTATCACAACATGAAATTCAAGGCAACCGCTGAAACCCATGGACTACATATAGAGAAACATGCAAAATACGGCTGGACGGTTACTACGCTGACCCCGGAGGCAGAGACTTGGATCAAGGCTACCTTGGGCGAGGCAGGTATCCATGCCAGCCGCCTGCAGATAGAGGGAGGCTCCAAGGGTGGAAGCACAAAATCCACCAACCGTAGTATCAAATATGTCTGCACCTGCTGCGGCACTATTATCCGGGCAACCCGTGAAGTTAATGTAACCTGCGCATACTGCAGAGAACTCTTTGAAAAAGCATGATACCCTGCCAGAACCGGCCAGCCAATACCCTCACGGCTAGCCGGTTCCGATATTTTTGTATTTTTAAAAAAGAGAAATTTCTTTGAAAAAAGGCTTGCTTTCACACCAAAAATGTATAAGCTGTCACTCACAAGGCAAGCAGCCAATACAAAAAATCAAAATAAGAAAGGCGGACAACATTATGAAGACAGGAAGAATCACAGCAAAATTGAGGGACGCAGTTCCGGTATGCCTTATGGTAGAGGGCAAGGAAGTAAAACGGTACAAGAATATCGAACTTCCGGACAGCATCAAAGAGGTTGAACTTCTCGACTTCCATTTCAATGTACCCATGGACGGTAAAATCACTTTTGAAATCAGCTATGCACCGGGCTACTTCCGGAAGCATTCCCGGAGCCGAGGGCGAAAGTAACCCGCGCAGAAAAGGCAGCCGCCAAAGTGCAGAGGAAAGCCGCGCAGGAAGAAGCAGCCGAAGCACCGGCTCCGGAGGAAACGGCACCGGCCATCATCCCGGAAGAACCGCCAATACTGAAAGCGGCAGAGCCGGAGGAAGCCACAGCGGAACCGGAAACCACAGAGGATACCGCAGAGCAGGCAACCGAAAACCCCGAACCGGCAGAGGAAGCCCAAGCCAATAAGGAAGCTAGCACCATGGAAATCAGCTGCAATGTAACCGGCCCCCGCCGCAAAGAACTGGCAACCGCAGTAGGAGACTTCATCGGAACGGCTCCGGTATACCAGAAAGCCCCCACATACGCTTTCGCCATCGGCAGCTACATCATTGACCGGAACGGCAAACTCAGTGGCGAAAAGAACGAAGAATTGACGGAAGCACTTGCAGCGCAGGGCTTTACCGCAGCATAGGGAAGAATACCGGCCCCGCTTCAGCGGGGTCTTTGGTACATACAAATTTTCCAGAGCAATCCCACACATAAAAATATCCGCTAAAATGTTCTTACGGCTCAATGCCGGAATTATACTTTTTAGCGGTTATTGATTTTTACCTCTGTTGCTCTCCGAGGGGTGTGCATCTGCCAGTATAATACTTTCCCCGTGGTTTGAAGATTCATTATTACAAGAAATTTGAAAATCCAGTACAAAACATTGAAAGAGATAAAATCCAAGAAAGTCCGCAGAATAAGGCTTTTTCAAGACTTGCAGAAAAATAGCCCTCCGAAATGGAAGGCTTATTTTGTATTAAAGTTTGTCCCTTTAGACATCTTTTTAATATTATATTGTTAGTTTTACTTTGAATAAACAGCATCATTTCTTGATAGAAGATACACACAATACTGATTCATACTGATACCTTCTCTTCTGGAATGCTCTGCCAATAGGCGATGTAAGCTGCGAGGTAATCTCAATTTAAACTGACCAGAATAATCTTCCAAGTTGTCTGGTTCATTAATCTTAATCCCCTCTTCAAGTGCGGCTTCAATCCATTCCCTCTTAGCATCTGCTGCATTTACCACCGCTTTTTCTACTGTTTCACCACAAGTAATACATCCCGGCAAATCAGGGTAAGAAACCACAAAACCACCTTCATCCTTATCCTCCACAATCTCCATTCGATAAGACATTGCCATATAGTCATTCAACGTTTTCATCGTTTCTTTCCTCACTTTCTACGATCTGTTTCACCATCTCAACATAAACTATCTTAATTGGCTCATGCTTTGGTATCGTAATTGGCATACAACCTTTTTTTCTAAATGTATAATGACTGCTTCCACTTCTTGGGGCATTCACCTCATATCCATAGCTCTCTAACACCTTACGCAATTCATCAAACCTAATATTTTTTGATAAAGTGCAAATACGCGCTAATAGTTTATCCCACTTTGACATTCTGAATACCTCCTATCTATATTATATGTGGTGTCGTATTTGGTGTCAATCATTTTGTATATAATTTTCTGGCAATAAAAAATTTTGCTAATAAACCTAAATAAAATAATATTAAATATGACAGGCAATCCATAGACTACCTGCCATATAAAATAATCTGCGTAAAATTTTTCATCACTCGAACTCGGCGTGTTCTTTGTTGTCCTTAACTGTATTTATTTAGGTTTTATATGCATATACGCCTGTTTTTACTTCAATTACATCATTTATTATGGCTTGCTGATTTTCTGTTGCCAAAATGTTGCCAATTTTACTTATCTCTATAATGAGAACCACATTGAACAATCTTTATCATATTATCTTCTATCCGATAAACGATACGATTTGCATCATCTATTCGTCGGCTCCAATAAGATGCCAAGTCACCACTTAGTCTTTCTGGCTTTCCTATTCCCTCGTATCCATTTCGGTCAATATCCTTCAGCTGAAGGATACGCCTCAACGTCTTTTTATCCTGCTTTGTCCAGTATTCAAAATCTTCCCACGCCGCATCTGACCATGACTTAATCATCAAAATTCACCTCATGTATCGTACCACCTGTCGCTTCCATTTGCGCTACAGATTTCCTAAGTCTGGTCATATTCTCCTGCGAATAAAACGGATCAACAGATACTTCAAACGGTATCCGTTTCTCTCGTCCAAGTTTTTTAAGATAAATATTTATAGCCGTAGATAAAGACATGCCAATATCGGCACATGCCTGCTCTGCCTTTTTCTTTACATCATCCTCTATGCGCAAACTAATTTGAGCCATTATATATCACCTCTTCCTTTTTGATATTACAAGCATATCACATGTCACAGCATTTGCAAAGCATTTTGCTATATATTTGCTTATTTTTTATTATCTTTTCTATAATCATCCATAAATATACATAGTTACACTGGCAACAATTCACTACGTTAATTTCTCTAAAAATAATATAATGATGTGCTTGTGTTTCCATACTTTAATTTAATTATCATTTCATTCCTCTTTTAACAAAGAGTACATTTTCATATCAATCACCTTGCTATTCTTCACAGCATTGTTTCTCAATGTACCCTCATATTGAAACCCTACTTTTTCAAGCACCCTGCAAGACGCTATATTATAAGCAAAGGGCTCTGCGTAGATACGGATAATATCGCTATTAGCAAAAACATATTCGCAACTGCGGCACTCCCATATACCATAGAAGCGCCGCCCCCACCTCCTATAAATAAATTATCTCACGCTCTACAACTTCCCTCACACAAACCCGAATATTATTGATTTTCTGAACCCATAAAAGCTGATTTTCTGCCTTTAACTGCTCCGTCACTTCCTGCCTGTCGGCATATTCCTTTACCCGCTGAGAAAACATATCCTCTGCCTGTTCATCTACGCTTGCGAGGTATTCGTTCAGCCTGCCGCTTGTCAGCAGATTAATATAAACAAACTGCTTATGCTCTTTAAGATATTGCAAATGTCGCTGTCCCCAAATACCAATTGGCTTTTCTTCTTCGGGAAGTAATGCAAGCTCTGGGAGGTAATAGCCGCCTCGCCTTGCATACCAAAGACCGTTATTTTCGTCATAAATCCTATTTTCCATAATGTTTCCTACTTTTCCTCTTTGTTGTTTTTAAAGTGTTTCCCTCGCTGTTTCAACTTCTGCGCCGCTTTTGCCTGCTCCAAAAGGCTGTCCATCTGCTTACTCCCAAATGTCTTACGGAGCAACTTATAATCTTTGTTTTCTACACGGAGGTTTTCATTTTCCCCTGCCAATTTCTCATTGGTTTTCCTTAACCCCTCATTCTCACGGTGGAGATTGCTGTTTGTGACATTCAGCCGATAGTAGCTGTCCCATGCTTCAAAGCACCTTATAAGTGCCGTTTTAACAAGCGATTTCAGCTTTTGCACCAAAGGCTCTGCCACTTTATTTTTATATGACTTTGCAGACATGAACCCCTGCGGCTCTGGCAACTGGTATTCTGGCGAAGTGTCAAGCACCTGCTTAAGTGTTTCTAGGTTCTCAATTCCTTTGTCGTAATTCTCCACCCTGTCCGACAATGCTTGAAATTCCTCTTTTTTCTCCGAAATCTTCCCCTCAAGCTGGACAACCTCTTTTTCCCGTTCCTGCTTTTTATAATCAAGGACAGATAAATGCTTCTCATGCGTGCCTTTATGCTCCCATTCAATGCCATGCCGCCCCATCACAGCGGCAAGGTTTTCTTTTTCGGACTGTACCCACTGGCTCCACTCCGTATCGCCACGGGAGCCGCCTTTGAATCCCTGCGCCGCCAACGCCTGTTTCAGAGATACCCTTGTATCAAGCCCACGCTTACTGCCAGTCGTGAACGGGACAAAGTCAATGTGCAGATGCGGCGTTGCTTCATCCATATGGATATGAGCGGAAAATACATAAAGGTTCGAGTTTCGCTCTTGAAATCCATGATAATATTCATCTAAAATCTTCCTTGCAAGCTGTCCGTTCTCACTTTCTGCACTCATATTTTCTTTATCCCCAATCTGCAAAATCAGTTCATGGAACGGCTTTTCCTGCTTTGAGTTCCGTATTTTCTCGTAATAGTCAGCAATACGGCGGTCTGTTCTCGTTTGTTTCTCGTTATATCTCTGTAATGCTTCATCAAATAGCTTATGATACACTTTCTTGATATTCTCATTACAGTAGTTTACATTGAAGAGTGAGCGTTCTCCGCTTTAAATTTGCGGCTGTTATGGTTGACTGAGCCTTTCCCCACCATTGCGCTAATCGTCCGTCTTATAAAATCACGCCCTTTCTTTTCGGCTGGTAGGCTTTGTTACTTTCCCGAAAGTAACGCACAAGCACTTTTGTCGGCTATGCCAACAAAAATGCAACCCGCAGGCGGGTTTTGCGCTCTCCGAGGGGTAAGGGCTGTCCTTTGAAAAGGACACCCTTACAACCCCGTCTAAATTTTATCCGTGACGGTTTGCGTCGATGTGACGGTTATTTCAGTACCGCACCCCGCTCCTAAAAATACCGTCACACCGTCACATACCGTCACGCTCCCCACGGTATAGCTTTATCATACGCCCCTCGTGACACCGCTCCCGCTTATAGAAAATGACGTATTCGTTGAGTAAACGTCCCTACAGGACATTCAGTTTCCGTGCAAGGCTGTTCGGCTGTAACTCCGTTTCCAGCCAAGCCGCAAGCTCCGTCGCCGTCCCCTGCCACAAGGGGCAATCAGCAGTAATCCTTTTATCTATTTCCTCAAGTAAAGGCTCTGGCGGCTCTTTCCAAAGTTCCGTTTCTGCCTTTTGAAAATCCCATAACAATGTTTCAGGATTGCGGAGAAGATAGAGTTTCTGCTCTTGCTGGTCTCTGCCTGACACTTCAAGTGTGACGGCGTTGCCAATACGTTTCTCTTTCTGCAAGGGAAACGCACCGTCAGCCGCACCGAGCAAGCCAGTAGTTCCCGAAATCATGTCAAACTTATCATCAGAACCCTGCTTTCTGGTATGATGAACAAGCAGGAGACAGATACCATAGCTGTCTGCAATCTGTTTCAGCCTTGTAATGATTTCATAGTCGTTTACATAACTGTAATTGTCCCCGCCGACTTCCCGCACCTTTTGGAGCGTGTCAATGATAATCAGCCTTGTATCGGTATGCTGTTTCATAAATTCCTGCAACTGCTCGTCTAATCCGTTTCCGAGATTACCCGCCGAAACAGAAAAAAACAAACTGTCTGCCCCGTCCGTTCCAAACATACGGTACAGCCTTTCCTGCAGGCGGCGGTAATCATCTTCAAGGGCAAGGTACAAGACCGTTCCTTTTCGGGCGGGATATTCCCACAGCGGCACACCCATACTGATATGGTAGGCAATCTGCGCCATCAGAAAGCTCTTTCCAAGCTTCGGCGCACCTACAAAAAGATAAGTCCCAGGGTAGAGCAGACCGTCAATCAAGGGCGGCTTGCTCGGATATACAGAATCATACAATTCAGCCATAGATACAGTTACAAGGACTTTGCTATTGTTTTTCGGCGGGTAATTGGTTATACTGTTATTGTTTACATCAGACGGTTGCCCCGTATCTGCGCCAACAGATACATTCAGGGTAGCCGTTTCTTTTTTATTCGCCATCTTCACTTTCTCCTTTCAGACCGCCAAGAATAACCGCAATCAGTTCGATTGTGTCAAGCAGTTCTTCATTTACGCCCCCGCCCACTTCAATCCTCTGCAATTCTGCAAGGACGACGGCAAGCTCATTGCGGAGTGCCTTATACACCCTCGGATTGCCCTGCACTACTACATCTTGGCATAAGAGCCGCCTTGTGATATAGTCCTGCTTGGTAAGCCCCGAAAGCCGCACCGCTTTATCAATCCGCTCGCTTTCTTCGGGGGATACCCGAAAGGCGACGGTCTTGTTCCTCCAACGGTTGCAGTTGTCTAAATTCTTTGCCGACATATCAAAAATCCCCCTTTCCCAAATCGTCAAGCCTGTCTGCCATTTCTGCCTGCTTTGACGGAAACAGATGTGCATAACGGTAAGTGATTTCAATGCTCTCATGCCCCACACGGTCGGCAATCGCCACCTCCGAGAACCCCATGTCAATCAATAAGCTGATGTGGCTGTGCCGTTACGGTATAATAACGACAAACGGAAAAAGCCTTTATTTTCAAGGGGTTTGAGCGTTTGCCGTCATTTATTCAATTCCTTTTCCAAGTTGAAACATGGCGAGAAAAATATCGAAAAAAGGAGGCTGTTTCATTAACGACAAAATTTAATAGTGCCAGCAGTCCGGCGTATTGCCTGACCGCTGGTTGCCTTGGCTGATTCATTTAAACCGTATGACTAATATAGCGGCACATATATCAACGCCTATTTGAGAAAAAGACTCAAATTAATGTTGATTTTTTTGCGATTCTGTGTATAATAAAATCAGGAGGTAATGCGTAATGTTGATACAATTTCGTTTCAAGAATTTTAAATCTTTTAGAGATGATACCATTTTAGATCTTTCTGCCACTAAAATCACGGAACATTCTGACAGGGTTATTTCTGCTGGATATGATAAACTATTGCCTACAGCAGCTATTTTTGGGGCAAATGCAAGTGGCAAATCAAATGTGATTGAAGCTTTTCGTTATATGATGACTTATGTGATAGAGTCTTTTTCATATGGTGGCGATCCGAATGACAGAAAAACGAAAAACAAAAAATTGAAATATACTCCTTTTTTGTTTGATAGTGCCAGCAAGGATGCTGAATCCTCTTTCGAAGTTTACTTTATGGGTACGGAAGAACGTGGGTATAAATCATACAACTACGGATTTACACTGAATCAAGATGGTGTTATTGAAGAATGGTTAAATTCAAAAGCCAAGACTGCCAGGGAGTATAAACAAGTTTTTTATCGTAACGGAAATGAACTGGATTTATCAGGACTTCCCACTAAGAGCCAGGAACTTATTCGAATTTCTTTGAATAAGGAAGCCCTTATTGTTTCTCTGGGTGCAAAACTGAAAGTTACGAAATTGAAATCCATTCGAGATTGGTTTTATAATACAAATTTTACTAATTTTGGAAATCCTTACGAGAACGTTTTTCTTTCTTCTCTCATCCCAGATGGTTTTGCAGAAAATAAATCTGTTCAAGATAAAGTTGTTGCTTATTTTTCATCCTTTGATTCTTCCATTATTGGATTTCATACTGAGGTTTTGAAAGGCGAAGATGAAGATCACAGGCATGTTAAAATAGATGCAATTCATTGTATGGTTAACGGTGGAACAGCCTCTATACCATTGGAGGAGGAATCCGATGGAACCTTGAAAATGTTTGCACTTTACCCTGCGTTGCAAGACACTTTGGAAAATGGCGGAGTGCTTTTTGTTGATGAATTGAATGCCAGATTGCACCCTTTGTTGGTCAGAAGTTTTTTGATTACTTTTTTGAATCCGGAAATCAACTCGAAACATGCCCAATTAGTATTTACAACCCATGATTCCTGGCAGCTTTCTAATAATCTTCTTCGAAGAGATGAAATTTGGTTTACTGAAAAAGATGATAGTGGCGTTTCTGCACTTTACTCACTAGCAGATTTTGTGGATGAGGATGGCATAAAAATTCGTAAAGACGAAAGCTATGAGAAAAACTATTTGCTTGGAAAATACGGTGCGATTCCTACATTGAAATATTTTGACATGTTCAGGGAGGGATAAGCATGGCAAAAGCAGATAGAAAAGGAAAACGTAAAGGGAGAGACAATTTTCGCACAAGGGTTCCGGATTTAGGGTATTATTTTATAGTAACTGATACAAGGGAAACCGAAGAAAACTATATGTATGGGCTCCGGAACTCTCTCCCTAAGGATTTACAAGGGCGAATTGTAATTAAAGTTTCTAAAGCTAAAACAGATGAACTTGTTACTGCGTGTAAAGAACAAGCTGCCATGGAGCCCCAATATGGAGAACCTTGGATTGTATTTGACCGTGACAGGGTTATTCATTTTGATCAAATTATAGAAAACGCCAAACAGGAAGGGGTTAATGTAGGCTGGTCAAATCCCTGCATTGAGATTTGGTTTGATGCTTACTTTGGGAGAATGCATGGCTATCAGGATTCTGTTACATGCTGTCGCGAGTTTGCTAATACTTTTGAAAAGAAAACCGGACAGGAATATAAAAAGTCCAGCAACCAGATTTATACTATGCTGAATCGTTATGGTAATGAGCCAGAAGCCATTAAGATAGCAGGATCTCGTTACGCACAGTATTTAAGAGACGGGGTAGATAAACCATCAGGAATGTGTCCGTGCACAACGGTACATAGGCTGGTAGATGAAATAAAAGATAAAATAGAAAGCTCCTAAATGCTGCTGTTCTGTGTCCGGGGTGTCATTTCTAAGTAAATACAAAAAGAAGCGGCAGTTCTGAAAATCAAAGCCACCGCTTCAAAGGCGCGTGAAAATGTATCTGCTGGACGACGGCTTTTTTCTTTTGCCGTCGTCCGGCAGAATAAGAAGTATATTTAGATTTTAATTGAGACGGCGTATTCTCCATCCAACTCAAAAGCTTCTCTTCAAGGTCATTCGTCTTTTTTGTTCTGATACCATCCTTATTCTGTGTGCCCAGAGTAGAAAAGGACTGGAAGTGTCTGCCGTCGACCTTCGCTCGCTCCGGCATCAGTATCCGAATGTCGAGAAAGATATCACAAGAGAAGTGTTCGAAGTTGCAGAAAACGCAATAATGTGTGTTATACTGTAGTTGTTGGGAAGTGTTCAAATACGGATGCTCTTTGCAGCTATCTGGAAATACTGTCAAATGCATAAAAAATACGTGCTGTTCATAGAATAACAGAGGTAAGTTTTTTCTTGACAAAAGTGGTTGTTGAGGATATACTGTACCTAGTGATCGCACTACGGAAACTTGAGAAGCCCGTAGTCCGGAAGGCTCCTGAGGGGGCCTTTCGTTATTTTTAGGGAAGTACAAAGGCGGCAGGAAAATGAAGAAAAAAGGGTTTTTAACATATGATGAGCAGATTGCCTTTTTAAAAGAGAAGAATAATCTACAAATACAGGATGAAGAATATGCCAAAAAGATATTGTTTCAAACAGGATATTTCCCGCTGACCAATGGATATAAAGAGGCATATAAGAATCCTGTAACGAATCAATTTCAAGATGGCGTTACTTTTGAAGATATTTATGAATTGTATCAATTTGATAATGATTTGCGGAGTATTTTCATAAAGTACATCTTAATGGCGGAGAGGAATATTAAGTCTTCTTTATCGTACCATTTTTGTCTTGTGTATGGCGATATGCAAAATGATTATCTGGACATCAGTCATTATGATTATTCAGGCAAGAAAAAGATTGTGATTCAGAATATGTTGAAAATCATGAAAGGTCAGCTTAGAAGTGATAGCGATTATGTATACATTCGTCATTATATGATGAAATATAAATACGTACCATTATGGGTACTGTTTAATGTGTTAACGATAGGACAGTTATCCAAAATATATAGTTGTCAAAAAGGGCGGGTGCAGATACAAGTTTGTCAGGATTTTGGACCAATTAAGATTAATGAGATGACGAAGATGTTGGCAGTCATGACAAAGTTTAGAAATGTGTGCGCCCATAATGATCGATTATTCGATTTTCGGACAAAGGATGCGCTATGTGATATGAAGATCCATGAGAGACTTTCTTTGCTGAGAGAATCTGGGCGATATATGTATGGAAAGAATGACTTGCTCGCACAGTTAATTATTTTGAAACTTTTGTTGCCGGAAGATGAGTTTAAAGCACTTTTTCATGAATTAAAAGTGTGTTTCCGAAAGCATCCAGTTACGTTTGGTACGGGAAAGGTGTGCGCCGATGATTGTCTGGAACTGGCGATCCCTCTTGTGTTTGGACTGACATCGAAACAGATTGTGGATACGCTGCGCCTTACCCGTCCTATTTTCCGTCAGACGGCAGTCTTTGGACATTTCGGAAGGAAAGAATTCCCATGGGAACGTACCGATAAAGCAGAGGCACTTCGCAATGCGGTGATCTGATGGCGTGGGTTGCGGAAGAAGAGTATCAGGCGGTTAGGCAGGTAAGAGCTTATGAGTATCTGCAGTGAAGGTGTGAACTGGTTTCAGACACAGGGAAAATGGAAAAGTGGGGGCAGTGTCCCGACTCCCGGAACGATTATCTTTTTTGACTGGGATCATGACGGAGCCAGTGATCATGTGGGAATTGTGGAAAATTGTGATGGAACGACAGTGCATACGGTGGAAGGAAATAGTGGAGTTTGTCTATTCTGCAAACTCCTGCATTTTCAGTAAGAATTTTTCGGCAGCTTTGGGAAATACTTGATATTTTTTCCAAATAATATGCATTTCTTCCGTAAGTTCCGGCATCAAAGGGCGAAAACATAAACTACTATTATCTGTAATATTGATGATTTTATCAAAGCACAATGCATATCCCATTTTGTCCTTTACCATGAGAGAGCCATTGAACAGGAGATTATAGGTTCCTACAATATTCAGTTCTTCAGGATTTTTACCCAGCCACTTTATTAGGGAGGATTTGCTGGAGCGCTGACGAGAGATGATGAGAGGCTTATTCCACAAATCTTCTGCTGTAATAACCTCTTTTTGAGCCAATTCTGCATCAGTACGCATGAGAATGCCCCAGGTATCTTTATACGGGACTTTTAATTTATGGTATTTGCCGGTATCTACTTCACCAAATACTAACCCAAAATCAATCAGTCCGCGATCAAGATTTTCGAGGACACTGGCGCCGTCTCCGCTTATAATGTGGAAATGGATATCAGGAAACTCTTCCTGCAATGCTCGTGCGGCGGATGTGAGAAAACGGACACCGTCAGTTTCGCCTGCTCCAAGTGTAATATCTCCAGTAAGATAGTCATTAGATAAAGTGATTTCGTTTTCTGTCTTTCTTACCAATTCCATGATTTCTTCAGCTCTTTTACGAAGGATCATTCCCTCGTCAGTCAAGGTAATTCGACGATTGCCGCGAATCATCAATTGTGTACCCAATTCCTCTTCCATTTCTTTTAATTGCCGCGAAAGTGTTGGCTGTGACAAATGCAGCGCTTCGGCAGCTCCTGAAATACTCTGTTCTCGTGTAACAGCCAGGAAATATTGTAAAACACGTAATTCCATGAAATTCACCTCACAAATTAATATGTTAGAGTAAATTATCTTATCGGGCTTCAATGATGAAAATATTGTACCATGTTTTGGCATGCCTATCAAGTATGGCAGCATATCCGATATAAGTATTTGTTATTTAACATAGCGAAAGGTAAAATGTAATTGTAAGACAAAGAAGTAAAAAATCAGCAACAAAGGAGTGAATAAGAATGAAAATTTTAATTATAGCAGGCAGTGGAATGAAAGCCGGAAACACAGATCGGTTATCAGATGCTTTTATGGAAGGGGAAAGGCATATTGATGAAAAGCATTTGCAGGTAGCCTATGAGTTTGGAAAAAGTATAGGTACTGTTTAGAAATTGTTTATTTGTTTGAGTGGGAAGTGTTATTTGTACTCTTTGCATATGTTTATGAAACCAAGGAAAGGATGTGAGACATTTGACAATCAGAAAAAAATAAAGCTGTCAAATATTTTGATGATTTTGATTCCGATTGTAATTACAACGATTGTAGTAGTAATTTGTCTGCAGACTTCACTTGGAAGCTATTGGTATACGTTGCAGGCCATGTACAGTGATGAAAATGGAATTCAGTTTGCACAGAGTATGATTTATAACTATCAGCAGGAGTTATGGGTAAACAACTGGAGTGAGAAAGCAGATGGTGAGAAGCCTCATGAAATCCAGGAAACGGATGAAATGAATAAGATGGAAGAATCATTATCCCGGCTTGGATATCACTTTTATATAGAGAAAAATGGATATGAAGTGTTTTCAAATCTGACGAATGATGATAAGTATGCGGCTGCATCTGTTGCGGGAGAAGCGGTAGCGCATGCAAAAACGCTGACTGCCAGCAGTTATGATATATCAGTTATAAAAAACACGTTTCACCATGGAGAATATACATTCTGTATAGTTGCAGTACATACGGGTACCACCGATGAAAATGTGATTGCATACATTAAACAATATATTTTTCTGTATATTTTAGGGTTTGCAGCATTATTTGTTGGAATTTCTGTGATTACGAATACATTGATGTCCGGCTGGATTTCCAGGAGCATTTTAGTTCCACTTAAAAAATTGCATGAGGGAACGAAAAAAATCCAGGAAGGAAATCTAGATCAGGAACTGGATTACGAGAAAGCGGATGAGTTTGGCGCGGTGTGCAAAGATTTCAATGCAATGCGGGTCTATCTAAAAGAATCTGTAGAACAGCGTTTGGAAGATGAACCAAAAAGGAAGGATTTGATTTCCGCAATTTCCCACGATCTGCGAACGCCACTTACTTCGATTCGAGGATATGTGGAAGGTCTGCTGGATGGAATTGCGAGTACACCGGAAAAACAGAAGAAATATCTGCGGGCTATTCAGGTGCGAACTGGAAATATGGTAGACATGGTAAATAGCTTGTCGGAATATAACCGCCTAAACAGCAGAGAATTCCGTTACCACATGGAGCAAGGCAATCTGAGACAATTTGTGGAGCAGTATTTGGATATCTATATGCTGGAGGCAAGGCAAAAACAGGTGGATATAGAATTTTATGCTACAGAAGAAGAGTATCCTGTGTTTTGATGTATGCAGAGAGGTTAGAAAGCACAGCAGTCTGCCAATTATTATGGTAACAGCAAAAAAAGAGGATATTGATAAGATTCGGGGTTTGGGGTTAGGTGCAGATGATTATATTGTGAAACCTTTTAGTCCTGCTGAATTGGTAGCGAGAGTGAAATCTCATATTCAGATACATAAATTATTGTTAGAACGACAGGAGACAAAAGCAGAAACAGGCATTACATACGGAAAATTAACGGTATATCCAAAATCAAGAAGAGTGCTGATTAGTGGTGAGGAAGTGATTTTGGTGAACAAGGAATTTGAACTTTTATTGTTTTTAGCTGATAACCCGAACATTGTATTTTCAAAAGATACATTATTTGACCGTATCTGGGGTATGGACTCTATGGGAGATACCGCTACGGTAACGGTACATATTAACCGATTGAGGGATAAATTGGAAAAAGTCGATAAAGACTGTCAATTTATTGATACGGTGTGGGGCGCAGGATACAGATTTACAGCACGTTAAGGAGCAGGCAGGAAATAACCATTGAAAAAATAGAATTAGGGGGAAGATGCAATGTCACAAACAGAATTTTTAAATCAGTTAAAAAATCCGGAAGGATGTTTATTAGGGAAAGGAACAGCTCTGTGTGCGAGGATGCATGAAATATCACAAGAGGCAATCAGGATTTCTGCAGAAATTAATACAGGCTATCATCCGCCGGAAGAACTCAGACAGTTGTTAGAAAAGCTGACAGGACATGAGATTGATGAAAGTGTGAATTTATTTCCGCCTTTCAATTCAGATTTTGGAAAAAATATTACCCTTGGCAAGTATGTTTTTATCAATAGTGGGTGTAAGTTTCAGGATCAGGGAGGCATCACCATTGGAGATGGCGCTTTGATTGGCCATAATGTGGTACTTGCTACTATAAATCATGATTTAGAACCAGAACACCGGGCAGATTTATGGCTGAAGCCGATACATATTGGGAAAAATGTGTGGATTGGTGCGAATGCCACGATACTTGCAGGGGTATCAATCGGTGAAAATGCAGTTGTTGCCGCGGGCGCCGTAGTGACAAAAGATGTGCCGGATGGCGTGGTGGTCGGCGGTGTACCGGCAAAAATAATCAAAAATATATCATAAAAGAAAAGGAGAACGAACATGAGTGGACACATTTTAGAAAAAGTTTAGTTTCCTGTTATTTGGATGTTATCCTAGCCGGTTAAATTAGTATCAGACAAAAGAAAGGAGTCAGAAAAATTGAAATTACAGAGATTAACAGCGATTTTATTATCTGCACTGACGGTCACTTCTTTACTGGCAGGATGCAGCAGAAACAATACAAATCATCCGAGTACTCATTCCATAGCAAAAGGTGAGGAAATAGAAATTTTAAGACCGGAAGAAGAGATTACAGAATTAGAATCTGGACTGTCTATGGTGAATTTTGAAGGAAATGATGGATTTGAGCAGTTCTTAGAACAGGGAGGCGCATCCAGTGACGAAGGCATTATAGAGTTCCTTGTAAATAATCTAGGTGAAGACGTTATCGGACTGTTGTTTGGAAATAATCCCTTTGGATTACCATAGTTGGCAGCGTTTTTATCGCTTATATGGGAATGTCACTTCTTAGAAAAAAGGAGAGACAAAAAGTACAGGAAGAGGCGCTGAGTTTTCCCAAGATGTTTTTGTCATCCTTTGCTGTTGGGATTACCAATCCGGCAGTTATATTGACATTTCTCTTTGCCTTTTCCTGGATGGAAATTGGAGGGCAGGCAGGAGGGATTCAAGGAATCGGATTAGTATGTGGAGTTTTTGCAGGAACATATTTATGGTGGGGAATGCTTACCGGACTTACCTGTTTCTTGAAAAGAAAAGTAAGAAATCTGAAAATTTACAAAATCAATCAGATATTTGGATGCATTTTGACAATCCTCGGAGTTGTTATTTTTATAAGAACCATTCTATAACCAAATAAATTATAAAAGAAGAAAAGGAGATTTTATCATGGAAGTAATTAAAAACAAAACATTTGATGAAGAGAGAGCATTATATGGAAGCAGAAATCTTTTAGTAAAAGATTGCAGATTTGACGGTCCGGCAGACGGAGAAAGCGCTTTTAAGGAAGCACAGGATATTCAGGTGGAAAACGTATTCTTTAATCTCCGTTACCCGTTCTGGCATGATCAGAGAGTAAAAATTGATGGGGCAGAGCTTACGGAACTTTGCCGTGCGGCGCTTTGGTATACAGATGATGTGGAGATTACAAACAGTAAACTTCATGGAATCAAAGCGCTTCGTGAATGTTCAGGAGTAAAGATGGACGGGTGTGATATTATATCACCAGAGTTTGGCTGGTCAACCAGAGGAATTGAGATGAAAAATTCCAGTGCAGAAAGCGAGTATTTTATGATGCGTTCCGATCATCTGCATTTTGGCAATGTGAGTCTGAAAGGAAAATATTCGTTCCAGTACATTGAAGACTCTGTATTTGAAAATTGCAGCTTTGATACAAAAGATGCATTTTGGCATGCCAAAAATGTGGTTGTCAGAAACAGTGTGGTAAAAGGTGAGTATCTTGCATGGTATTGTGAGAATGTGACTTTTGAAAATTGTAAGATCATTGGTACGCAGCCGCTTTGTTATTGTAAAAATTTGAAACTGATTAACTGTGAGATGGCAGGCTGTGATCTCAGTTTTGAAAAATCAGATGTAGAGGCAACTCTTACAGTTCCAATCGAAAGTATTAAGAATCCTTTGAGCGGCCATATTTATGTACCGGCTGTTGGTGAAATGATTGTGGATGATGAAAATGCGAAAGGAGAAGTTTTGATAACAAAAGCAGAGTGTGCGTAGGAGAGAAGGGGCATGAAAAAAGTATTTTATTTTGTTTTGTTCGTTGCGATGCTGTTGTTATTAGCAGGATGTGGCAGAAACCATGAATCCCCTGAGACGGTAAATTCAGATATGGAACAGAAAGCGTATACTGGAGGGCAAAGTAGATAAAGAAAAATTTCTCTCAGGGAAGTATGTTCTGGCACAGGGGATAGAAGAAATAGAATCAGCGTGTGCACATCCGACATATTCGGTAGGCGATATAGTTGAAGTAGAAGGAAGGGCATATGAAGTCATGGCCATTATTTCAGCACCGTATCCGGTGATAGAAGGGAATATAAGTCCTGGTTATGAATTCAGTTTGCAGTTTTTTATGCCAAACAGCGAATTTTACGAATTGTATCCGGATAATACGGCACGGAGAATATTTTTGAATGTAGACAAGGATGAAAAAGAAAATATCCAGGCATATTTGGAGGAATATACTGATAGGAATAATATACTAATGATTTCAGAAAAAAGTGTGGAGATGGAATATCGTAAGGAAACAAGTGCTTCTATGGCAATTTCGAATATTTTAGCAGGAATGATATTGCTTATTGGAGTTGTTAATATGGTGAATGTTGAGATAACATCTGTGAAAATGCGTAAAAAAGAGTTTGCTATGATGCAGAGTCTTGGAATGACTAAGAAGCAGCTTAGATATGCACAGAGAGGGCTATTCATCAGAACAGATCGCGAATGCGTCTGTCCGCAAAAAGCGGGCAAACGCAATTCTATTTCTAAAGCATTTTATTTGCCTTTGCAGTTTACTTCAAATTGGTAGATAGTAACGCAGGAGTTAATCTGCTTTCGGTTCTTTTCGCATGAAAATCATCAGAATGATATATACCATCAATCCACTTGAAAAAGCAAAAAACATAAGGACAAAAAGCTAGCGTACAACTTTAGGGCTTACATCAAAATACTTTGCCAGACCGCCGCAAACACCAGCTAAAACTTTTCCTTGTCTGACTTTATATAATTTTTTCTTCATGTATTTTTCCTTTCTGACTATAATTTAATCCAGCCAGCAGAACAGCTGCTAAACAGCCACACAATGATAATGAGATAATACAGTAAATCAGTTCTTTTCATTATTACCTCAAATTCTGCTATTTCTTTCTGCTTTTCCATGCTTTATAAATCAAGTTTGCAACAGGAAGCAGAATACAGATAATTACAAACCATTCTGGAAAATGTGGCATATCCTTTATCCCCCTTTCTCTAATGGATTTGCATAAGTACAGCTATCAGTACGCTGCCTATGCCAATTAAAAATCCTGTGATGATTCGTTTCGCAGAATAACTGTATATTCTCTCTGGTTGGTTTCGGTCATAACGAACGGTAATCGGTGTTCCTATCTTGGATGTTAAAGGAACTTGTATGCGATTTTTAGATACAATGTTTCTGTCATTAACCCGATAGGAAATCTCTGCCAATTTGCATTATGCCACTTTTCATTCGTTGGATTTGTTGATTTTATGGAAACAATCGTTCCATTCGTTTTCGTTGTCTTTCCATGTTTTATTGCAAAAAGAATACAGTTGAATAAGGCAAAGGAAAACGATACACCCGCTATTATATACAGGACTATTACATCACGTTCCATATGAAAACCTCCTATGTCAAATCACTTTTTTCAAAAAACCGAATTGACAGAATGGCTGATATTGAAAAGGTGGCAAGACTGATGATAACGCTTAAAATTGCTATCGTTGTTGTTGAGATACTGTCTAAAAAGCTAAATCTTACTGCATTTTCTGGTTTAAACAGAAAGGCAAATAAAACAGGGGATGCCATAATAATTATGACAAATACAAATTTTGTCTTTTCGTATCCCAACTTATACAAAGCAGGAAAATAAAAAGATAATGGTATCGTGATTACCAAAAAAGCGATAGCCGCCATTCTTATATCGAATGTTCCTAATTTCGGGAAAATGATTGTGTCAATCCCAAAAACCAAACAGCAGACCGCATAAATAATCAGACAAAAACAGTATTTTGAAAGCACAATCATTTTTCGGGGATAGGGCAATGCACAAAGCAGGGTAGTTGCCTTTGGATACTGGTATTCCTTTAAAGAAACATACTGGGTCAACATGAAAATGCTAAAAATAACAGTGAGTGTAAATCCCATTGCCCCCGCCGCTTCTGGCATCCGCCAAAGCATAATGGGCGGTATCAGAAATGACACGATAAGCATGATGCCTACATATTTCTTTACAATCAGAAATTCTTTTTTCACTAAGCTAATTAACATCTTTTTTTCTCCTTTCCACATTCGCAAGCATGATGTCCTCAATTGTCGGCCTTTCTGTAAGAACATCCTGCATATGCTCCATAACATCAGAACCCTGTTTTGTGATTCCCGTAAAGCCGAAAGCACTTTCCTCAATGTTCAAGAAATATTTCCTTGTATCCGTATTCAGTTTTTCAGTGCTTCCCTTTATGATTCGGTAGCTGTCAAGCAACTGGTCTTTTTCCTCTTGGAAAACAATCTCACCGCCACCAATCATAATCAGCATATCTGCAATCTTTTCCAAATCGGAAGTAATATGTGTAGAGAAAAATACGCCCTTTCCACCTTTGCCCATATAGTCCTTTAATATATTTAAAAGCTGGCTTCGGACTAATGGGTCAAGACCGCTTGTTGGCTCGTCCATGATAAGCAGTTCCGCTTTATGGGAGAGTGCCAGAGCTAAAGCGTATTTCATCCGCATTCCTTTTGACAGGGTATTGATTTTCTGTTTCGGATTCAATGAAAACTGTTCCATGTAATCTATAAAGTCTTGTTCGCACCAATTTCTGTAAGCGGGTGCAATTACGTTTTTCATTTCCGAAAGCGTTAATTCATCATAAAAGCATCCTTCATCAAGCACAATGCCGATGCGGTCTTTTATTTTATTTTCATTTCCATCCATGTTCATGCCAAAAAACTTTATATTTCCAGACACCTTGTTTGTAAGCCCTAAAATGCTTCGGAGAGCAGTAGTTTTTCCCGCTCCGTTGATTCCGACAAATCCCGTGATACAGCCGTCTGGCAAATAAAAGGAGATGTCTTTTAAGGCAAAATCACCATACCTTTTATTTAATCCAGATACTTCTAAAATGTTATCCATTCAGTTTTCCTCCTCGTATAAAATGTCCATCATGGCATTTAATTCATCTTTACTAATGCCCAAAGATTTCGCCGTCTGAATCATATCAAGCATTTTTTTCTCCACAAGCCGCCGCTTGGAATCCCGCAATAATTCAATGTTGCTTGTAGAAACAAAAGTGCCGATACCGACTTGGCTTGTTACAAATCCCTCTTGTTCCAACTCATCATAGACTCTTCGTATTGTTAAGACGCTGACCTTTAAATCATTTGCAAAGGCACGAATAGACGGAAGTGCATCACCCTCTACTAATTCTCCTTTTAAGATTGCGTCTTTTATCTGGTCTTTGATTTGTTGGTAAAGGGGGGCTTCCGATGTGTTCGATATTACAATCTTCAAATATCCTGCCTCCTTTAGTGTGATGTTAATACATACACATTATATACATATAGCACTTACATGTCAATATCCTTTCTCTTTTTTCTAAGAAATACCTATATGTCTTCCGAAAAAAAACGACAGAGCCTTTACACTCTGCCGCTTTGTCTGCCTATGCGAAAGTGATTTCTTCGTTCACAATCTCCCTCGCACAAGCCCTTATGTTGTTGAACCGTCCGCCTATCGGCTGTTCTTTTTTGACGGGTACAGTCAAGCACGGTATTAAATAATCTCCTTGCCGCTCGTATTTGCAGCCCAATTCCTCAAATAATGATTTTGCCATTTTGTTATTCCTCCAAATAAGATATTCACTCCACTTTGTTGTGTCTGCTGTCTTAAACACAATTTTGAGTTTTCTTCTTATCTGGTTTCATACTTTGATAACCGAAATATGAAATTGTGTTACACTGATTAAGACTTCCTGCTTACATTTGGGACAGAACAACGGAAAATTTCGAAGCTCGGTGTCTGACCGCATTTTAATGCGTGTCTTGCTTCCGCAAACAGGGCATTATAACCATTTGAATTGTTCGTTCCCGTTATGATTCATGGTTCTTATTCTTGCTTTCTTTTCTTTCACTTTTCTCTTGTTCAGAAAATCGTCTATCCAAAACTTGATGGAAAGCATGGATTGGACTGCAGAGCAGGCGATGTCCGCGCTTAGAATCCCGGAATCTGAACAGATTCAATATGTCAAGATAACCGCTAATACCGCTGATAGAATCCTTGCAAAAACCGTGCTCCACCAGATCATGATCTGCCCGCCGAATAGAGGCGGCAGAATAAGCATAAACACGAACATAAGCAGCGGTTCCATAAAAGTCAGGACATAGGAGAACACACTTTTTTCTGTGGCGTAAAAACTTGCGGTTGTGATACGGAGAACCGCAACAAAGGGTACGGAAACCAGGAAGACAGGCATTATTTTTGCAATTTCCGCATTCACAATATTCGATGCCCCAAATAACGCGCCGAGGCTGTCTTTAATCAAATACATGATGATGCAGCAGATCAGGGACAGGAATAAAGCAAATTCATACGCCAGCCTTCTTATACTTTTCAACTTGTCAAAATTTTTTTCTCCGTAATGCCGGCTGAGCAATGGCTGGCTCCCGTCGCCTACTCCCTGCAATATCAAATAAATAATACAGATAGCATAGGCAATACAGGCATAGGTAGCGATAGCTGGCTCTCCGCCATAAGACACGGAGAAACGGTTTATGATGATCAGCGAGATATTAGGGGACATCGTAAGCCAAAAAGGGGCAATCCCGATTTTCAGTATAGACACAGACACCTTCCCAAATTTGGAAAAAGGAATGTTCAGCGTAAACTGCTTTTTGCGCAATAGCCAGACAAGAGCAATCAGCATGGTAACACCCTGCCCGATGACCGTAGCCCATGCCGCACCCGAAACACCCTGTTCCAATATCCATACGAACAGGTAATCTAGAATGATATTGGTGACAAATCCCGCAATCATAGAAACCATTGCGTAAAAGGAACCGCCGTGGTTACGGATGAAAGGCACTAACCCTGTGCCAATCACCTGGGTGGAAGCCCCCAGAGCGATAACCGTAATATATTCTTCTCCCAATGCAAGCAGTCCCCCGCCTGCGCCTAACAATTTTAACAGCGTGGCATTCAAAAGGAAAACCAAGATTGTCGCAAGGACGCTTGAAATCATCAGCACCCACAATGCGCCGGCTATATAATTTTTTGCCTGCGCTTCTTTTTTCTCCGCCTTATAAATGGAATAGTAAATCGCACCGCCCATTCCGATTCCTGTGCCGAGCGCCTGAATCACCGCAACGATTGGATAAGCGATATTAACGGCTGAAAGGCCAAGATCGCCTATGCTGTTCCCGATAAAGAAACCGTCCACAATCGCATAGACTCCCGACAGGGCAAAAGACAGTACGGATGGGATAACGTATTGAAAGAAAATCTTTATGTCACGGGTTTGCTTCATTGTCATTCAGTCCTCCTGCTTTGCTGAAAAGCTTTGCAAATAATGTCATACTATCGTTTAGCTGCTGCATACGTTCCACGCCGATTTCCTCTATAACAGACAGCTCCACTTTCCGCAGTGCGTTCAAAATGGTGTCTGCATATTCTTTTCCTTCCTTTGTAAAACGGATTATTTTATTTCTCTTATCCTCTTGCAGCAAGGACAGTTCCACGAACCCTTTGCGCTGCAAATCTTTGGAAACCATGTTGATCGTCTGCTTGGGTATGAGCCACTGCTGGCTGATTTTTTTCTGTGTGCAGCCGTCTCCGCTATCGTAGATTGCACACAATACTAACAGGCAGTTAACGGACAGCCCGTGCGCTTTTGCCCATTCTTCGTACACATTGTTATACTGGAGCCATGCATCATAGTATTGGCTTAGCTGTTCCATAAAAATAGTGTTGCATATCATAGCCTGCCTCCTTAAATACAAACAAATTAGTATATTTCTGTACTAATGACAGTATAGTCCATAACTGTACTAATTGTCAAGATGGGAATTTTTTACAAAGTTTGTGCAAATAAGCTGATATTTCCCTACTGGGTTACAAAGAGATGAGAGGAGATTTAGACCACATTTTCGCAGAAGGAGGCATCCACGCGCAATCTGCGAATTGCTACATGGCTGAACTGTTACGGCAAATATTATTTTTTTGTGAATTCTCTTGATAAATTGAGAAAAATAAGATAGAATAAGTCTGTTTTCGGACTGAAAGGAGGAAAAATCTGTGTATACTGCAAAAGAAGTTCTTGTTACATTCAATAATTGTCTCCGAAAACTACAGTGTGCATAATATAGAGTGCATCAGGGAAACGCGGAAATATTCCTTGTGGACAGTCGCAGTCTTCGGCTTTCTATGGACAGCTGCAGTACTTTTGTTCCCGAACGTTTTTGTGAAAATATTCATGTCTCCAACAGACAGCGTACTGCAGGTCGCTCCCGGTATTATGCAGATCTATGGCCTTGCGTATCTGCTTTTGCCGCTGAATATTTTTGCAACCTATTATTTCCAGTCTGTGATGCAGCCGAAAACAGCATTGATCATTTCTATGGCACGAGGTATAGTTCTATGTGGTGTATTAGTGTTCGTGCTTCCGGCGCTTTTTGGAGCTAAACTGCTATGGTGGGTTATGCCGATTACAGAGTTTGCAGTCGCAATATATACTATTTTGTGTATGGTAAAAAGTAACAGAAGCCTTGCATCGCCATTGCCTCCATTGGGATAGCTGCCTCCACAGGATGGATTACTGCCGCCCGGATAGTTCCCGTTTCCGGCAGCATTTCCATTGGCAGGATATGCGCCTCCATGTGCAGCACCGGCAGGATGCTGATAACCGCCGATTTGCGGACCTGGATTCTGATAGCCTCCGGATCCCGACGTAGCCGCGCCTCCATTGTATGGAGGTGCGCCTGCCTGGTTTCCGCCTGTCTCTCCTGCATTGTGATTGATGCACTGCAGAGCCGGGAGCCTTTTTTTAAGGAAGCCCGGGAGATATTTCTGGGAGCGGCAAATAAGCAGTTTGAAGGGTTCCTGACTGCGAAATCTGTTACTGATATTTGCTATCTCACACATAGATGCACACATAGCGATAAAGAAACCAGACAAATTCTAAACAAGCTGTTTTGCCTGTCTGGATTATTGGATACGGCTGGAATGGACTGCCGTAAGGAAGTACCGTTCAATCTTTCGGATTTTGAAGATGCAGTTATGACAGAATCTGCAATCCGTGAGGAGATGGACTGTATTGTTACAAGAAACCTTGGCGACTATAAAAAGGCAGCTCTGCCAGTATATAGTCCTGAAGTATTTTAATTAAACATGAAATAAGCCGGCGGTCAGAATCAAAGTCAGTGAAATCTCTCTTTGGCTGTGTCCTGATTGGTGCAGGCACTTTCGCTATGATCATATGAAAGATAAATACACGAAATAGAAGAATTTGCAAGAGTGGGACCAATATCCGCCTGGGCAGAGTAGATATTTCGGATAAAGATGTATACGATTATGTCTTAAATTGGAACCCGCATTGGAAAGATGATAAGGAGTCTGGACTCTGTGATACGATTCATAATATGGCAATGTTATCTCTGATGAATATAAGCTGTAGCGGCGAACTTATGGATACAATGCTTGTATAAAATAATTTGAATATGTTTTTTCAGCTTGATAGCACTGATGCAAAAAGAGGCAGCACAACTATGTGCTGCCTCTTTTTGCCGGAAGAACGACAGATAAAAAAATACGGGAATTCACAAGTATGTCCTGTCCGGAGCCTGTTAAAGTATAATCAACAAAAAACTATGATGCTTTCCCTCTTAGAGAAAGGCCTTTCCGTCATCTCCTATGGCACCCTGGAGTCTGGCTGAATCGCCCGTAAAGGGATATTTTACTATCCCTCCATTACCATTAATGGTGTCTCTTTATATGATGACGCTTCCCGTTCCAGTGGGTTGTCTTATGCTTTTTACAATACCGCCTGCAGTTACTCTTTTTCTTGTGGTACTTCTCATGATAGGAGCAATAAACCCCCTTGCTGCGTCTCTGACTGTTATGATGACTGACATAGGAAGTATGACAGGATCCATGGTGTCCATGAGCCATAACAGGAACAGTAAAATTGCCCGCTAACATGATTGCTGTCATAACAATAACAACCGCTTTCTTACATTTTTTTGTGAAATTCATTTTCAATTCCTCCTTTGACATTGCTTTAAAATTTCTTATCTATAAATAATACGATCCAGAAGAGGGAAACCTTGCATTGGGGACGGGGCATTTTTAAAAATGCCCCGTCCCCAATTTTCTAACATGCTCTAGACCGCCAATCATATTTTGTTTGTGTATTTCTGGTATCTGCCTGAGCAGGTAACGCTTTTATAAAGGGCTTGATATTGGGGGTTGTATCTTAAAATAAAACGCTATATAATAGTAAAGATGTAAATAACTGTAAAGGCACTCCCCAGTTACAGGTATAACCGGGCAGCCGCCGGATCTGTTATGAAGAATGTCAGACGACATGGAGGAGATGAATTATGGGCAAATATTTTGGAACAGACGGTTTCCGTGGAGAAGCCAATGAAGTACTGACCGTTGAGCATGCATTTAAGGTAGGAAGATATCTGGGATGGTATTACGGACAGGAACATAAGGCGAGGATCGTCATCGGAAAGGACACAAGAAGAAGCAGCTACATGTTCGAGTATGCCTTAGCCGCAGGCCTTACTGCATCTGGAGCAAACGCATACCTTCTTCACGTAACCACAACCCCGAGTGTATCCTATGTAACAAGAACAGAGGGCTTTGATTGTGGAATTATGATTTCCGCAAGCCATAATCCCTTCTATGATAACGGAATCAAGATTATTAATGGAAAAGGGCACAAGATGGAGGCTGAGGTAGAAGAGAAAATTGAGCGCTATATCGACGGCGAGACCTCCGAGCTTCCTCTTGCAAAGAAGGAAAATATCGGACGTACCATTGACTACGCAGCAGGAAGAAACCGTTATATCGGTTATCTTATTTCCCTTGCAACCCGTTCCTTTGAAGATATGAGAGTGGGACTGGACTGTTCAAACGGAAGTGCATTTGCTATCGCAAAGAGCGTATACGATGCCCTTGGTGCAAAGACCTATGTAATTAACTGTGAGCCGGACGGACTCAATATCAACACAAACTGCGGATCCACGCATATCGAGGTGCTTCAGAGTTTTGTGAAAGAGAAAAAGCTGGACGTAGGCTTCGCATTTGACGGGGACGCAGACCGCTGTATCGCTGTGGACGAGAACGGCGAAGTAGTTGACGGTGACCTGATTCTCTACATCTGCGGAAGATACCTGAAAGAAAACGCCCGCTTAAGCGGCAATACCATCGTAACAACAATCATGTCGAACCTCGGTCTTTATAAGGCATGTGACAAAGCAGGCATCAAATACGAGAAGACCGCTGTGGGAGATAAATATGTATACGAGAACATGGTGAAAAATGATTTCTGCCTCGGCGGAGAACAGTCCGGGCATATCATATTCAGTAAGCATGCCACAACCGGTGACGGAATCCTCACATCTCTTATGGTTATGGAAGTCATACTTGAGAAAAAGATGAGTCTTTCAAAGCTTGCAGAACCAGTGAAGATCTACCCGCAGCTTCTTCGGAACGTAAAAGTATTAGACAAGAAAACCGCGCGGGAGAATTCCGAGGTCATAAAAGCAGTGAACGCTGTAGCAGAAGCACTCGGCGATGACGGCCGCATCCTCGTAAGAGAAAGCGGAACAGAGCCTGTCATCCGCGTCATGGTAGAAGCATCCACCAACGAGCTCTGCGAAAAATACGTAACACAAGTCACAGATGTCATCAAGGCAGAAGGACTAATGATAGAGTAACCAATTGGGGACGGAGCTTTTGAGGTGAAAAATACCCCGTCCCCAACTTGTTAGCGTTCATATGCCAGTTCTATTAATTTTCCAATCAGCTCTTTCTTGCTGATTCCGGCTGCCTCCCACAGCATGGGATACATACTGATTGCCGTGAATCCGGGCATGGTGTTGATTTCATTGAAGATGACTTCTCCTTCATTTGTCACGAAGAAATCCACCCGGGCAAGGCCATAGCCGTCTACTGCGTTGAAGATTGCCTCTGCTGCTTTTTTCACGTTCTTTGCGGACTCACCGGGAAGCTCCGGGTTAATTACGGTGCGGGATTCTTCGTTAAAGTATTTTGCTTCGAAGTCATAGAAGTCGGCTGCTGCCAGGATCTCGCCTACTCCGGAGGACTGGACTGGCTTCTGTCCGCCTCCCAGTACCGCGCATTCGATTTCGTGGCCGCAGATCATCTCTTCTACAAGGACTTTCCGGTCATGCTTTGCGGCTTCTTCGAGTCCGGCAATGAGCTGTTCCCGGTTTTCTGCCTTGCTTACTCCTCTGGAGGAGCCTGCATTGGAGGGCTTGATGAATACTGGGTAAGAAAATTTGTCCTCGATCTGTTTTATGATGCTTTCTATATCCTTTTTCATCCGCCAGCTCATGACAGGCACATAGTCGGCCTGACGGATCCCTAGGTCATCTACAATAATCTTTGTGTATAGCTTATCCATGGATACCGCTGAGGACAGAACCCCGCAGCCTACATAAGGAAGGCACGCCATCTCCAAAAGTCCCTGGATCGTGCCGTCTTCACCCAAAGGTCCGTGAAGTACCGGAAATACGACGTCAATCCTTTCTTCTGTTATCTTTCCGTTTTCATTGAGGATTACGCACTGCTTTGTGGCGTCTGGAGAGATGACAGCCTCTGTGGTGCTGTTTCTCCATTCATCCGAGCGGATCGCTTTGATGGAATCAGTCTTCAGCCAATGGCCGTCTTCTGTTATTCCGATCAGGAGCAGATCATAAAGATTGGTGTCAATCTGTTCAGCTACATTGGCAACTGACATACAGGATACAATATGTTCGGAGGACTGTCCGCCGAATAATACAGCTATTTTTTTCTTTGTCATAGAGTTCTCCTTCCTGGCAGCAGTGCAGACTTTTGCACGGCTGCATCTATGTTCTTATATTAATATATGGTTTTATTCATTACTATTTACTGATTGCTGTACATGACCGTATAATAGTGAATCACACGGCTTTATTAGATAGAATGGAACCCCTTTCCGATAATCTCACTTGTATTGGAAATGAGTAAAAAGGCATCCGGATGGTTTTCCTTAATAAAATTACGTAGCTTTACGGCCTCTACGCGGTTCAGTACAGTAAAGATAATATACTTATCCTCCCCGGAGAATGCACCCTTTGCCTGGACAATGGATGCGCTTCTGTGGAGCTTTTCTTTGATAAAGTCACAGATCGGCTGCGGATCGATGCATACAACGTTAAAATATTTGGACAGATTCAGACTTTCGATAAAGCCGTCAATCATGAAAGAACGTGCGGCAAGCCCGAGGAAGGAATAAAGTCCTGTCTCAATGTCGAATACAAAGCATCCGCTTAGGGTAATAATAAAATCAGTAAGCATCAGGGCATTTCCAATATCAAGGCTTGAATATTTCTTCATAATCATGGCAACCACATCTGTACCGCCGCTGGATGCTCCGATATTGAAGAGAACAGCAGAGCCAAGCGCCGGAAGTGCAATGGCAAATGCAAGCTCCAGAACCGGCTGGTCGGTAAGCGGGTGGCTCATCGGAAAGATTCTCTCAAGCAGTGACAGGGAAACTGACAGGAGGATACTGCAATAGCCGGTCTTTGCTGCAAATTTCTTCCCCAGGATAAAAAAACCAATGACTAGGAGGATCATATTCGTGACAAAGGTAAAATCACTGGCAGAGATGATACCGGACTTTGCAACCAGTACAGCCAGACCCGTGATTCCTCCAAAGGTAAAGTTGTTGGCAAACTTGAAAAAGTAAATACCTACAGCCATGATCAACGTGCTTCCAGTCAAAAGACAAAAGTTTTTCAATTGTGATTTCATAATACATTCCCCAACGTAAAAATTTTCCCGCCGGCACAGCGGAAAGTAACTTGTTTGATTACGTCACCAATTGTAACGCGGAGGTGTAGAAAAGTCAATGGAATTTTGAATAGTAACCGGGAAATGACACATAATAGTTACTGTTTAAGATGTGTCCAGTAACACATAATAATTATAATTCACGGATCAGGAATGTGCTTAAGATGCACATAAAGGAGGAATGAAAAAAGATGGATAAGTATTTACCGATTACGGACATATACGCAAGAGAAATCTTAGATTCCCGCGGGAATCCTACTATAGAAGTTGAAGTACTGGCAGGTGAGAAATATCTTGGGCGTGCCAGCGTGCCATCTGGGGCATCTACGGGCCGCTTTGAGGCACTGGAGCTAAGGGATGGGGGAGAGCGTTACAATGGACTTGGTGTGGAGCGTGCCATAGACCATGTGAATGCACAGATTGCGCCCCAGCTTACCGGAATGAATGTCTTTGACCAGACAGCCCTTGATTTGTGCCTGAAGAGGATTGACGGTACAGAAAACAAATCGAACCTGGGAGCCAATGCCATGCTGGGCGTCTCTATGGCAGCGGCAAGGGCAGCGGCAGAGTCTCTGGGACTGCCTCTTTATTCCTACCTTGGCGGTGTCAGCGCAAAGAGGCTCCCGGTTCCCATGATGAATATTATGAATGGCGGAAGACACGCAGACAATACCATAGACATTCAGGAATTTATGATTATGCCCACAGGAGCAGGAAGCTTCCGCGAGGGACTGCGCATGTGTGCGGAGATCTACCATGCACTGAAAGACCTTCTAAAAGAAGAAGGACTTAGTACAGCCGTAGGAGATGAAGGCGGTTTTGCCCCGGATCTCCCGGATGCCAGGTCAGCACTGACATTTATTATAAATGCAGTACGCAGAGCCGGATACAGGCCGGGAAAGGACATTCAGATTGCCCTTGATGTGGCGGCGTCAGAGCTGTATGATAAAAAATTTAAAAAGTATGTTTTTGAGGGTGAAGGGAAAATGAATGGCGGAAATGTGATCCGTTCCGTGGAGGAGCTGATTGATTACTATGAGGAGCTGATCGAAGAATTTCCGGTGGTATCCATCGAAGATCCGCTGGATGAGGAGGACTGGGACGGATGGGAGCTTCTTACTACAAGGCTTGGACTTCATACACAGCTGGTAGGAGACGATCTGTTTGTAACGAATACAAAGAGACTGGAGACGGGTATAAAAAAAGAAGTGGCAAATGCAATTCTGGTCAAAGTAAATCAGATCGGGACACTGACGGAAGCCTTCGAAGCCATAGAGATGGCGAAAAACGCAGGATATCATACTATCATTTCCCATCGCTCGGGAGAGACCGCAGATACCATGATCGCAGATATTGCGGTGGCATTTAACGCCGGGCAGATCAAAACAGGAGCGCCGTGCCGCTCCGAAAGAGTTGAGAAATATAACCGGCTGCTCCGTATAGAAGAAAAACTAGGCGAGGCGGGAGAGTACGGTTTACTGTAGAATCAATACAAAAGTTGTCCCCCCTCCTGGCGTATCTGTTATTTTCAGGGAGATTCCCTGCAGTTCTGCAAGGGCGGCGGCAATGGACAGGCCCAGGCCGAAGTGCTCTTTACTATTCCTGGATTTGTCGCTTTTGTAGAAACGGTCAAAGATAAGGGACTTCTCCTTATCAGGAATACCGGGGCCATGGTCTATAACGGAGATGTAAACTCTGGAGTGTACAGCTTCACCCCGGAGTATAATCTTCCCGCAGGAACCATCTTCAGAGTCAGATAGTCTGTGCTGACAGTTTTCCGAAAGACCATATGTGATTGCATTATCCAGAAGTATAGTAAGAATCTGTCTGCACAGATCCGGGTCAGCGTATGCCGCAGGGAGGTCTTCCCCGGGAAGTTCTAGAAGAAGCGTTCCATTTTTTGCAAAACAGAGGGGCTCATACAACTCTAGAAGATTTAAAAGAAGCGTGTCAATCTCAAAGGCACGCTTTTTGACTGCCCACTGATTCTGCTCTGCGGATACGAGCAGCAGAAGATTTTTAATGAGGGAGCTTCCCCTGCGGCACTCGGACTTTATGGTGTCAAGGAGCTTCAGGACATCTGCAGTGGAAGTATCCAGAGGAGACTCGGACTGCCTGCTTAACATGCCCCAGGCGGCATCTGCAGAGGTCTGGATCACGGACAGAGGAGAACGCAGTTCATGGGAGGCAGAGGCAGCAAAATCCTGCTGTTTTTTATACACTTCCTCCATGGGCCTTAAGGAACGGCGCACAAACCACCGTCCGGTAAAAAAGAGAAGCAGGATTCCGAACAGGTCTATAAGCAGATAAGAACAGGCAGTTCTGGCAAGCTTAAGACGATTCCTGGTGATGTCCTGGAGGAGAACCATCTTTTTACAGCTGTTCTCAGTCTGAAGAAGGAGTACATTTCCTAAATAAGCATCCTCCTCATCTCCGGCGATCTCAAAAATGGAGGACTGCAACAGATTCGAGGAAACCGGATGGGAGGACGGGTAGATGCCTTCCTTTTGTGCCTCTAAACCTGCACGCGAAAATAGAACCTCCCGGTCAGTGGCAGGCTGATAGGATCCGGAAAAGAAAAAAGGGATATCATTTTCTTCTATATAAATAAGAAGCTGGTGCTTTTGTTCCGCCTGTGCAAGAAAGGAATCAGCAAACTGGTTTCCGCTCTGAAGCGTGGAGGTTAGCGAAAAAAGCTGATCCTGAAAAGCCGCTTTCTGCTGATTCTTCTGGGAAGAAAGGTAAAACAAAAAAGCGGCGGACAGGACCAGTGTGGTGATCAGCCCCGTAGTTACTGTATAGAGCAGGACAAATTTTCTCTGCAATTTAGGAAACATGATTTACCTCCAACCGGTATCCGACTCCGTGCACGGTTGTAATGGAAGCCGGACTCTTAAGTGTACGCAGGTGTTTTCTGAGAAAATAAATATAGGTGTCCAGGTTTCCTTCTTCCACTGCACCGTCAGGTCCCCAGGCGCGGGAGAAAAGTTGTTCCCTTTTCAGCGTCTTTTCGGGATTGCGCAGGAAAAATTCCATCAGAAGCGCCTCCCTTTTGGTCAGCTTTTCTTCCCTTTCCTGTGCCGATAGTATCCGGGCGTCTGGATCAAAACGAATATCCTGGTAAAAGAGGCACTGATGTCCGGTGAAGACCTTTGGCCGCCTGGAGAGGGCCCGGATTCGTGCCAGCAGCTCATTGATGTCATAGGGCTTGACGAGATAGTCATCCGCCCCGCAGTCCAGGCCGTCAATCCGGTCATCCACAGTGCCAAGCGCAGTGGTCAGTATGACCGGAGTGTCAATCCGGCTCTGGCGGATGGATCTCAGGATAGAGAGCCCGTCGATCTCCGGCAGCATCCGGTCCAGAAGAATCAGGTCATAGGAGCCTGTCATGGCGAAGTACAGCGCCTCACTTCCTGTATAGCAGCAGTCCGCTGTATGGTTTTCAGAAAGCAGCTGCATCTTTAAAGTATTGCAAAGATCTCTGTCATCTTCAATAATAAGAACATGCATTACATTTCCCCCTCTTGAAATAGGATGATCTTAGTCTGTTTCTTATAGTATAGCAGATAAATCTCAAAGAAATCTTTAAAAATTTGTGTTGATTTTGGAAGTTTTTTTGAGAAAAACTCTGTATAGTGATAATCAAGCAACAGGAAGGAGACATGTATTATGAAAATAAGAGAAATGATTCAGGCATGTCCGGCTGTCCACTATGCCGGACGTAAGAAAAGAATACAGAGGTGCAGGCATATTGCAGCAGTCTGTATGTCGCTGATCCTGGCGGCAGGATTTCTTGGCGGATGTACAGGAAAGGAAAAAGAGGGCGGTGATGCAGGCGGTTCTGTAAAGGGACGCTATGTGGAGGAGACTGTTGAACTGCCCATATCTGAGGATGAGGAGGTCCTGAACCTAACCAGATCAAAGGACGGGAACCCGGTTCTCTTTTCACATATTGCCGGTACGGATATTTCCCGGTATGAGTATCAGGACGGGAAATGGGATAAGACTTCCGTGGACTGGCTGAATAACCTATATAAAGGCACAGAGATCTATCCAGAGGAGATTCAGGAGGCGTCTGACGGTTCCCAGATATTCAAAGGCTCAGAACTTAATGGAACAGAAATGAAGCCCCATCTTGCCGCAGGCAGTGACGGGAAAGCCGGGGAAGAGCTGAAGGCGCCTTTCCTGGAGGAGAAGGATGACCTGGGATACCCGATGATTACGAATATCCAGAAGGACGAAAAGGGCAATTACTGGCTCCTTGATTTTTACAAGTCAAAGGTTCTGGTGCTTTCCCCGGATAACCTGGAGGTTCAGGAGGAAATCAACAGTGTACAGTGCTTTAGCAACACTCAGAAGGTCATCGTCACTGATGGGAAGGGGAATATGGCAGTCAATACAGAGGAGGGAGTATTTACGGTCTATGACCCGGACATGAAAGAGAAGGGAAAGGTTAAGACAGATGCAGAGGGTCTGGTGAATCTGTGCGGAGACGGAGATAACTGGTATCTCTTCTCAGAGGCAGGCATTACCCGCTATACGCTGAACAATGATCTGAGCGAGGTTCTGATGGACGGCGGCATGGGGACAATGGGATCCGCAATTGACGTCCTGTCAGGGGCTGTGAAAGGACAGGGGGATGACTTCTACGTGCTTTACAGGCAGGAGAAGACAGGCAGCGTAAGTCTGATGCATTATATCTATGATAAAAATATTTCTGCAGCTCCTGAACATACTTTACGAATATTCGGACTCATGGACAACCAGACGGTACAGAATGCAGTTGTAGGATTTCAGAAAGCCCACACGGATGTGAAAGTGGAATTTCAGACGCCGGGAAATGAGGGGAATGTCTCCGCAGATGACATCCGGACGCTGAACACAGAGCTTCTCGGCGGAAATGGTGCGGATCTTCTTCTGCTTGACGGTCTTCCGGCAGATTCCTATATCGAAAAAGGTATTCTGACCAATTTGACCGACCTGGCAGGAGAGATTATGAAGCAGAACGACTGCATTGAGACAGTCCTTAAGAATACAGTGGAAAAGGATGGAAAGCTCTACGGAATACCGGTAAAATTCAGTGTTCCCATCATTTTTGGTGATGCAGAGAGAATAGGGGCGTTGGAGTCGCTTGACAGTCTCTCAGATTATCTCAAAAAGAATCCTGAGGAGCCTGTTTTTGGAATGGCAGACCAGAGCTACATCAGGGATTTCCTCTTTCAGATCTTCCAGAAGGAGCTACTTACAGAGGACGGAAAGGTAAACCAGGAGAGGCTGGCCGCTCTCCTGGAGATTGAGAAAAAGCTTATGGTTAATGCAAGAGCAGAGGCTTTTGAAGAGATGAATGAGAAGGAAACCAGGATGGGCACAGCTGTCTCCATCCTTCAGAAAGGGGTATTCTACAATGGGGGAAATGCAGCAATTGTGAATCATCCGAAGAGCGCTGTCACGGATCAGATCAGAAGTCTTCCGGGCATGATGATTCCCTATGCATTAATGCGGCAGCTTTCGCTTAAGCCAGAGACTATCCGGGACTATTATGTTCCCCATGGCATTGTGGGGATAAATCAGAGTACAAAGGAAAAGGAGCTTGCAGAAGAATTTGTAAAATATCTGTTCTCCCAGGAGGCGCAGGGGGCACGGCTTGACGACGGACTGTCCGTCTTCACATCTGTACTGGATGGTCTTAAAGAGGAAGCAGACAGTGAATATGCAAAAAACTATACGGGCATGACTGGCTGGAAGATTGACGGGGAAGAAGACATTGAGTTTGAGATGACTTATCCTGACAGACAAGAGGTAGAGGACCTCATTGAAAAAACCAGTACGCTGAAAAATCCGGTTATCCAGGATTATGTGATCTGGAATATATATCAGACGGAGGCGGACAGCTGCCTGAAAGGAGATCTGGATCCAGAGACAGCAGCAAAAAATGTTTCGCAGAAGATTGACACGTACCGTGCAGAATAAAGAGGGCAGGGATGATTTTGGAAAGCAGAACAAGGATGTCAGCAAGGAGAAGAAGGGAGATCAGGAACGGGTATCTGTTCCTGATCCCGAGCCTTGCCGGGACAGGCGGGTTTGTCCTGATTCCATTTCTGGATGTGATCCGCAGATCCTTTCTCCGGGCAGTGGGAAATGGATTTGTAGGATTAGAGAACTACCGGCAGGTACTGGAAAATGAGGCATTTTGCCTTGCAGCAGGCAACACGGCAGGTTTTATGGCAGTGTGTATTCCCCTTCTTTTGGGAATGTCCCTTCTTCTTGCAGTGCTTGTGGGGAGGATCAAAGTCCTCAGATATCAGATGAAGGCGGGATTTCTCCTTCCTATGGCAATTCCTGCGGCATCTGTGGTGGTGTTTTTTAAACTAATGTTTGCCGGGAACGGATGGCTTACCGGTGTGGTGACACACTTTGGAGGAACGGGTAAGGACTGGCTCGGGGAGGGTTCGGCATTCTGGATACTGACGGCATGCTATATCTGGAAGAATCTGGGGTATAATATGATTCTGTGGCTTTCGGGACTTCTGTCGATTCCGGAGGAGCAGTATGAGGCGGCGAGGGTCCAGGGTGCAGGAGAGTGGAAATGCTTTTTGTATATAACACTTCCCCAGCTTAGGGAGACGGCATTTGTGACAGCTCTTTTGTCCTTTGTCAATGCATTCCGGGTGTTCCGGGAGGCATATCTCCTTGCCGGGGATTATCCCCATGAAAGTATTTACATGCTGCAGCATCTCTTCAACAACTGGTTTGTAAGCCTGGATATACAGAAAATGACAGCCGCAGCAGTTATGCTGGTGCTGTTGACAGGAGGGATACTGGGTGCAGGAGAATGGTATGAGATCCGCAGAAGGAAAGCGGAGGAGAGAAGAATATGAGAGGAGAGTTTCAGAAAGCAGAATTTCCTCAGGAGGCAGAATGTCTTTGGGAGGCAGAGCGTCTTTAGGAAGCAGAATATCTTTGGGAAGCAGAACGCCTTTAGGAAGCAGAATGTCTTTAGGGGACAGAATTTCTCTGAGGGGTAGAATGTCCTTTGGAAGCAGGATGGCAAGAGGGGTGTTGGGGATTATCACAGTTTTATTCTTTATTGCCATGATTTTTCCTTTCGTGATACTGATTTCCGGCTCGCTTATGGGAAAACAGGAGTTGTCAGAGCTGTTCGGCGCAGTATTTTCCGGTCAGTCCGGACAGGCGGGCTTCCGGCTCTTTCCAATGTATCCGACTCTCCGTGCATATGTAAGGCTGCTTCTGGACTCTCCGGAATATTTTACGGCGTTCTGGAATTCCTTCATCCAGACGGCTGGCGTGCTGGCCGGGCAGCTTCTCACAGCCGTTCCGGCAGCATGGGCATTTGCACAGTTCCGGTTTCCGGGGAAGAGAGTCCTCTGGATGCTCTATCTGCTTCTGATGCTTCTTCCCTTTCAGGTGACTATGGTATCGGGATATCTTGTGCTTAACACCCTGCACCTTCTGGATACCCGGTGGGCAGTGATCCTGCCGGGAGCCTTTTCCACCCTGCCGGTTTTTATCCTTCAGAAGACCTTCGCAGGTATTCCGAAGGAGGTGACAGAGGCAGCACAGATCGACGGCGCGGGTCCCCTTCGAATTTTTTTTACGATTGGGCTTCCGCTGGGGAAACCGGGGATCTTTTCCATATTAATTCTTGGATTTCTGGAATACTGGAATGCAATTGAACAGCCCATGACCTATTTAAGGGCAGAAGAGCTGCGGCCGTTATCACTCTACCTTCCGCAGATGGTAAATACAGAGACAGCGGCAGCATTTGCTGCATCCATTGTGACCCTGCTTCCGGCGCTTTTGCTGTTTTTCAGCGGACAGGACAGCCTGGAGAGGGGGATTGCAATGTCTGGAGGATACAGTGGAGGAGGAGAGAATGGATAGAAAAAAGAAATGGGCAGTGCGGTTATGCGCAGGCTTTTTTGCAATTATGGTTCTTGCGACAGTACTTTCAAGAATGGCAGCCTCCATACTGGTAGCGGAAGTGGAGACAGGAAGAGTGCAGAGCGGACGGCTTTCTTACTCCTGTGACGGGGAGGGCTGTGTAGCTCCGGTAAGGACAGAGCTGACCTTTTTGTGGGAAGGGCAGCAGGTGGAGAAGGCGGCAAAGCCGGGAACATTTGTGAAAAAGGGAGAATGCCTGGTACAGTTCAGGATGGAATACTTAAAGGAGCAGATTGAGAAGAAGGAAGACGAGATCACCCAGCTGGAGCTTCAGGCATCCCAGCAGCAGGTCTCTGCAAGAGAAAGCGCCCGCGTCCCCCAGACCGTGGGGGCATCCCGGACTCTGGAGGATGCAAGGCAGATGCTTAATGATGCCTTGAAAAAGGAGGAAGCGGCAAAGAAAGCACTGGCAGATGAGAACGCAGCATCCGGTTCATCATCCCGGGCACGAAGCCAGGCCGCAGGCTCAGAAGCACAGAAGGGAGAGAATCAAGAAGCAGAAACCAGGAAGCAGGAAGGAGAGAAACCAGCAGCAGAAGGCGGAAAGCAGGAGGGCAGGAAAACGGCAGCAGAAGGCGGAAAGCAGGAGGGAGAAAAACCGGTAGCAGAAGCCAGAAAGCAGGAGGGAGAAAGTCCGGCAGCAGAGACCAGAAAGCAGGAGGAGAGTCTGGCAGCAGAAACTGGAAGTCAGATGGAGTTAAATCAGGCAGCAGAGTCTGCAAAGCAGCAAAAAATGCAGGAGTTAGAAGCATCTCTCAGTGAGGCAGAACAGGGAGTAGAGGATGCAAGGCAGGCTCTTAACCAGGCGCAGAATGCCTATGATCTGGCCTGTCAGGAGGATGCGGCACAGGACCTGAATTCTGCGAATCAGGCAGAGGCCTCCAGATTAAGCGCAGAGGCTGCGCAGCTCCAGGTGGTCACAGCAAAAAAAGCTCTGCAGAAGCTGAAGAAATATGAGGCTGCAGAAGGAAAGATCCGTGCGAAAAGAGACTGTGTGGTACTCTCGTCCGGTGTGCAGCCGGGAACAATTACAGCCGGGACAGAGGTATTTGAGACAGGCAGCGGCGGCTTTTGCCTGAGAGGAAGCGTAAAGACAACAGATCAGGAGAAGCTGAAAACAGGAGCAGAAGTTTCTGTGCAGCTTCCATCTGGCGCAAAGAAGTCGGCAGTGCTGGAGGCGATCACATCTGAACCGGCCAGAGGGGGCAGCCAAGAGACGAATGGGACTGGTTCAGATCAGGGAGAGGAAGATTCATCCCCCGGACTTTTCTGGTATGCACCGCTTCCGGACAACACGGAGGTGAAGGGAACAGAGACCTTTACCTGGAATACGGAGTCTGCCTCGGAAAAGGAATACGAACAGATCATTCCCTTAAGTGCACTCCGCGAGGATGTCTCAGAGGCATACTGCCTGATTGTATCTGAGGAAAAGCATATGCTGGGAACGATTCAGACTGCAAAGCGGGTTCCGGTCACAGTACTTGAAAAGGATGGGGAAAAGGCTGCTGTAACATCAATACTCAGGGAAGAGGATAAGCTGATTACAGCCTCGGAAAAATATGTACAAGAAGGAGACAGGGTGAGGATAAAGGAGTGAAGACCAGAAATGAAGCAGAAAAGGAAAGCTCTTGCAGCAGCTCTTAGATTCCTGTTGCCCGGACTGTTATTTGTGCTGCTGAATCTATGGCTTTTATATGGCCTGGGGGAGCTTAAGGAGTATGAAGATCTTCTGTCCCTGTCCTATTCGCCAGGGGCAGTGACAGAGACAGCATTCACGCAGTGGAGAGAAAATGAAGGAGAAAACAGTGCAGGAGAAGCAGCGGCATGGAAGGCCTGCGGAAAAGGGACTGTGTTATCCGAAACTACGGGGCGGAGCCAGAACGTTTCCTGCTATAAGGTGAAGGGGCAGCCTGGCGCTATATTCAGCAGGGCACTGATTCGTGGAAGATATTTTACAGAAGGAGAGACGGGCGTCTGCATGATCGACCGGGATACGGCCTGGCTGCTCTTCGGCTCAGACCACGCAGAAGGACTGAAGATTATGCTTGAGGGAGAAACTGGGACTGAGACTTTTCAGGTGGCGGGAATTTTAGAGGGAAATATCCCGCTGATGATCCTGCCTGCCGGAAAGAATACCTGCTATGATGCGGTTACAGTCCGTAAAAAAGACACAGGACGCTCCTCGAATCTTATTGCCAGCGGCATGGAGGCCGCGATGGGCGCGGCGGACGGGCAGAGGATTGATGGGAAGCTCTATGTTGTGACGGCATGCCTGCTGTACGGACTTACGAATGCCCTGAGTCTGCTGCTCTTTGCCAGAAGAGCCGGGAGGGCATGCCAGGATACATGCCTTGCGGGCATATTTCCCCAAAAGATATCTGCATGGTATTCCGCAGGATTCGCAAGGGTAGGGAAAAGGCTCCTATGTCTCATCTGTATTACAGGGGCGGTTCTGGCTGTCCTTCTGGGAGCCTGGCTGGCGGATCCCGGAAGCGATTACCTTCCGGCATACTGGTCTGACTTTGAATTCTTTGGAAACCTTTTTAAGGATAAGGCATCCCAGATCCGAAGCCTTGCCGCACATCAGGAGTTTTCCGCATGGCAAAACCTGTTTCAAGTATGGCAGAGGACAATCTGCGGGGAATTCCTGCTGCTGATTGTTGCTAGTGCATCTTTGCGTAATTATACTGCGCGCAAGATAAATCTGCCGCACAGCATAACATGATGCGCATAGCCGCATAAGGAAGTATGCCGCTTTGCGGCTGCGGCTGGCGCGATACTCATGGCTGATTCCATTGGCCGTGAGTATAACAGTGAATAATCTGCCTAATATTTCTGTCAGAACAAGGAGGAATGAGAATTATCAACAATTTATTACCCACTTTATTACCCACTTTACTACCCAGTTTATTACCCATAACATTGATCCAAGAGTAAAAGTAGTACTGAATTGAGGCTTCTTAAAAGAAGATGGCCTGCTTGAAAGAATAGGTTCAAAAAAACATGCTCTAGTAATTATGCAAGGCTGTACTGGCAAAATCTGAACTTTTTCATATACTATCAACAGAGGTGATAGATATGAATGGAGTTTTGTGGGCATTTCTTGGTACACTTGGTACATTTTCCGTAACCACATTAGGTGCAGCGGGAATTTTTTTTGTACGGCATGAGATAAGCGGGAGACTTCAGAACGGTTTCCTGGGATTCGCAGGAGGCGTGATGATCGCGGCATCTGTGTGGTCGCTGCTACTTCCGGGGCTTGACTTTGCAGAGGACAACGGGCAGACGGGATGGCTGGTTATGACAGGAGGGTTCCTGCTTGGCGTTACGGTACTTCTGATTACGGACTATTTCCTGAAAAAATGGTTTAAGAAGCAGAAGGACAGGACGGTAACACTGGGAAAAAGTACGGCAATGCTTGTACTTGCAATTACTGCACATAATATTCCGGAGGGGATGTCAGTTGGGCTTGCCTTTGCACTGGCGGCGCAGAAGCCGTCAGATCTGGCGCTCCTTTCCGGGGCGATTGTCCTGACCATCGGGATCGCGATCCAGAACTTCCCGGAAGGTACGGCAGTAGCGCTGCCGCTTGTGAAGGAAGGGATGAAACGAAAGACAGCATTTTTCATTGCCAGTATGACTGCTGTTGTGGAGCCGGTATTCGGCGTACTGGCAGCAGCATTTGCAGGAATCGCAGAAGCCGCCATAGCAGTCTGTCTCGCATTTGCGGCAGGGACGATGATCTATGTCGTTGTAGAAGAACTGATTCCAGAGGCGCATATGAACGGAGAGGAAGGGAAGGAAGGGACACTGGGGTTCATAGTGGGTTTCCTTGTAATGATGATACTGGATGTGGCGCTGGGATAATGGGGTAGAGTTGGGGACGGGGTATTTTTAAAAATACCCCGTCCCCAACTCTACCCTTGATATTTTTTCCGCGTAATCATATAATAGTAAAAAGAAATGTGGAGAGAAGAGAGGATAGTAAAGATACGGAGGGCAGCTATGGGATTGTATTTAAATGGAAAAAAAGCATCATTATTGTATAAAGATGAGACAGAATCTACGTATTTTGTCGATAAGAGCGCACTGCTTGATGAGCTGATTCCCCTCGTACTGACCCGGGAACAGCGTGAAAACATTCCTGTTGAAGAGGAAAAGTGCATGGGAAAGAGTAATAAATACCTCTGCATTACCCGTCCAAGACGTTTCGGGAAATCAGTTGCGGCGAATATGATTGCTGCTTTTTTCGGAAAAGGCCGGGATTGCCGTCCGGTGTTTGATCATTTAACTGTAAGCACCCGCAGCTGGTATTCGGCTCATCTGAATCAGCATAATGTGATATTTATTTCATTCAATTCCATACCGGAAGGCTGTACCTCCTACCGTCAGTATATCAACCGGATCAGCAGGCGGATCCTTCGCGACCTGATACAGGCATACCCTGCTGCTGGAATTGATGAAAATGATGCAGTATGGGATGCGCTGAATGATATTCTGGAATCAGAGGAAGAAGATGTAAAGTTTATCTTCGTTTTGGATGAATGGGATTTTATCTTTCACAGAGATTTTGTGACAGGACAGGACAAAGAAGAATACGTGGATTTTTTAAGTAATCTGTTGAAAGACCAGCCCTACGTAGAATTTGCATATATGACCGGAATTCTGCCGATTGCAAAATATTCCAGTGGGTCAGAGCTCAACATGTTTTATGAGTACACGATTACTTCTGAAGAGCGATTCAGTCAGTATTTTGGTTTTACTGAAGAGGAAGTCGATACACTTTTTGCAAGATATCAGGCGCGGACAGAAGATCAGAATATAACCCGGGAGGGATTGCGGACGTGGTATGACGGATATCACATAAAAGGCGGAGGACGTGTTTACAACCCCCGTTCTGTCGTTGCGGCGCTGACCAACAATAATCTTGGTAATTACTGGACAAGCGCCGGGCCATATGATGAGATTTTTTATTATGTCAGACATGGAGCGGAAGATTTGCGGGAAACTCTTGGATTAATGATTTCCGGCATTCCGGTTCAGGCGAATATTCAGGAATATGCCGCTGTATCCATGACACTGCACAATCAGGACGAGATCTTGTCGGCAATGGTTGTATATGGTTTCCTTAGCTATGAGAATGGTTGTGTAAGTATTCCAAATAAAGAACTTATGGATAAATTTAGTGATATGCTTAAGAAAGAATCTTCCTTAGGATATATCCATCAGCTTGCCCGGGAATCTGAGAAGATGCTTCAGGCAACACTGGAGAATGACACTGCCACAATGCTGAAAATTCTAGAGTTTGCGCATAACACAGAGGTTCCATTATTAACTTATAATAATGAGACGGATCTTACGGCTGTAGTGAATCTTGTATATCTGTCTGCAAGGGACTTTTACCGCATTGAGCGAGAAGATAAAGCCGGGACAGGATATGTTGATTTTATCTTTTATCCAGAAGTTAACCGGAATAATGACGGAATTATCCTTGAGTTAAAGGTCAACCATACTGCAGATGAGGCACTTCAGCAAATTAAGGATAAAAAGTATGCTTTAAAGTTTGAAGGGAAGATTGGAGAACGGCCCCTTTATACCGGACGCATACTGGGGGTTGGAATTGCCTATAACAAGGAGACGAAAAAACATACTTGTAAAATAGAAATATTAAGGAATGCTCAAAAACCCTTGTAAATTGTTCCGGGTTATGATAAAATAGTCATGTTTATGAGCAGGAGGTGTATAGGAGATGGACATTCTGAAAACAATATTAATGATTATATTTGCAATAGACTGTATCGCATTATCTGCGATTGTACTGCTTCAGGAGGGAAAGTCCGCAGGTCTTGGTACAATCGGCGGAATGGCAGACTCATACTGGGGACAGAACAAGGGACGGTCTATGGAAGGAGCCCTGGTTAAGTCAACGAAGTTCCTTGCGATTCTGTTTATTGTTTTGGCAGCAGTGTTGAATCTGAAGGTATTCGCTTAAGTTTTAGTCAGTAGAGGAAAATGGCGGGACACTCCTGTAGGGGAGTGTCTTTTTATATGATGCAGGAGCCAGGATGCCATGCGATCTCATGCCCGCATGAAACAGTATGGCCGCGGAGCGGGTAAAATACCGGGATGCAGCCGCCTTTGCCCCTTTGGAAGATGCGAACCCGCGCGGACAAGGAGATAGATTATGGATGATACATTTGAGAAAAGAAAAAAGGTGGTATATGATCTGATCTGTGATGAGATCTATGTACCCATGAAGTTTAAGGAGCTGGCGAACTTTTTGCAGGTGCAGAAGGAAGAGCGCGATGAACTTAGGAAGGTCTGTGAGGCACTCGGGCAAGAGGGAAAGGTGCACCTGACCAGGAAAGGGAAATACGTAAAGGGAGAGACGAAACGGATTACAGGTATATACCGTGCACATCAGAAAGGCTTCGGTTTTGTGATCCTGCCGGAAGAGGAGTCTGACATTTATATCGGGGAAGAGAATACAGGCGGAGCCTTTGACGCAGACCAGGTAGAGGTTGTCATTACAAAGGAGCCGGACGGGCAGGACAGAAGGCGGGAAGGCAGGATTGTACGGATTCTGGAGAGGGGTATTACAAAGCTTGTGGGACTCTACCGGAAGAAGCCGGATCAGAGCTATGGCTTTGTGATCCCGGATAATCCGCGCATGGGAAAGGATGTATTCATTCCCGAGGAAGCCGGAAAGGGTGCAGTGGACGGGCACAAGGTGGTGGCAGAACTTACATCCTATGGCAGTGACAATAAAAAGCCGGAGGGCAGGATTATTGAAATCATTGGTCATATATATGATCCTGGAACTGATATTCTTTCCATTGTCAAGGGGTATGACCTTCCCATGGAATTTTCCGAAAAGGTACTGAACCAGGCGGAACGGGTATCCGGGCCGGTGAGTACAGCGGACATGGCCGGGAGAAAGGATATCAGAGACTGGCAGATGGTAACCATAGACGGAGAAGATGCCAGGGATCTGGACGATGCTGTCTCAGTTGTAAGATCCGGAGAGGATTATATACTGGGCGTCCATATTGCGGATGTGACCAATTATGTCCAGGAAAACAGCGCCCTTGACAGGGAGGCAAAAGACCGCGGCACCAGTGTATACCTTGCAGACCGTGTGATTCCCATGCTTCCCCACACCCTGTCTAACGGTATCTGCTCTCTGAATGCAGGGGAGGACCGGCTGGCATTGAGCTGCATCATGACAGTGGACAGAAAAGGAAATGTAACTGACCACGAGATTGCAGAGACAGTCATTCATGTAGACCGCCGGATGACCTATACAAGTGTGAATAAGATTATCACAGAGCACGATGAGAAGGAACGGGACAGATACCAGGAGCTTGTCCCCATGTTTGAACGGATGGCCGAGTTGTCTGGCATTATAAGAGAGCGGAGAAAAAGAAGAGGTTCCATTGATTTTGATTTTCCAGAGACAAAGCCTATACTGGACGAGGAAGGACATCCGCTGGACATTATGCCCTATGAGAGAAATGCAGCCCATAGGATTATTGAGGACTTTATGCTTCTGGCAAATGAGACAGTCGCAGAGGACTACTACTGGCAGGAGCTCCCTTTTGTATACCGGATCCATGAAGCACCAGAGGAAGGAAAACTCCGCGCACTGGCCACATTTATTAATAATTTTGGATTCTCCATGCATATCGGGGTAAATGAGATACGCCCCAAGGAGGTTCAGAAGCTTCTTGCAAGGATTGAAGGGACGCCCCAGGAGGCCATGATCAGCCGCCTTGCCCTGCGTTCTATGAAGCAGGCAAAGTACACGCCGGAAAATACCGGGCACTTTGGGCTGGCGGCAAATTATTATACGCATTTCACCTCTCCGATCAGACGCTACCCGGACTTGCAGATTCACCGGATTATCAAGGATAACCTGCGGGGCAGGATGACAGAGGAGCGGATCGGACATTACCAGAATATCCTGCCGGAGGTGACAAAGCATGCGAGCGAGACAGAGCGGCGCGCCGAAGAAGCAGAGAGGGAAACGATTAAACTTAAGAAGACAGAATATATGCAGGAGCATATGGGAGAGGTATTTGAAGGGGTAATATCGGGAATTACGAAGTGGGGCATGTATGTGGAACTCCCCAATACAGTGGAGGGGCTTGTCCATGTGGCTAATATGCCTGACGACCATTATGAATATAATGAGCGGAACTATGAGATGACCGGAGTGCATACGAATAAAACATACAGACTGGGGCAGAGGGTTCATGTCCGCGTAATTGATACAAACCGGATGCTCCGTACCATTGATTTTGAGATCGCTTCAGAGGGAGGAGAAGCAGATGGCGAAGACGAACGGTAAAATGGCAGCAAATAATAAAAAGGCTTACCATGATTACTTTATTCTGGAGAATTATGAGGCGGGAATCGCCCTTCACGGGACAGAGGTAAAGTCCCTGCGCATGGGGAAATGCAGTATTAAGGAATCCTTTATCCGTATTGAGAACGGAGAGATGTTCATCTACGGTATGCATATCAGCCCTTATGAGAAGGGAAATATCTTTAACAAGGATCCTCTTCGTGTGAGAAAGCTTCTTCTCCACAAGCAGGAGATCCATAAAATGCTGGGTAAGACAAAGGAAAAGGGAATGGCAATCGTTCCCCTTAAGGTTTATTTTAAAGGAAGTCTTGTAAAAGTGGAGATTGGCCTTGCAAAGGGAAAGAAGCTCTATGACAAGCGGCAGGATATTGCAAAGAAAGACCAGAAGCGGGAAGCAGAGCGGGAGTTCAAAGGAAAGTTGGGGACGGGGCATTTTTAAAAATGCCCCGTCCCCAACTGTTATTTATTCTTCTTCAGATTTCGCTTCTTTTCTTCTCTTTCTGGTAAGGAATGCCAGAAGTCCTCCAGAGAGAAGGAGGCTCGAACTCCATAAGCCTACATCCGTGCTGTCGCCCGTTCTCGGAGCAGTTCCAGTAGTTGTTCTGGTTGTGCTGCTGGTAGAGGTGGTGGTGTAGGTTCTTGTAACGGTTCCGGTATAGTTGCCTTTAAATGCAATTGTAACGGTTACAGTAGTTCCAACCTGTCTCTTGGTAATATCATAATCTTTGCCAGATACCAGTGTCGTATTACCATCCTTGATGACCAGCTTGGTTGTATCTGTAGTTGAGGTAATGGTAGGTATGGTGAGCTTAGTGCCATCCTTCGGTTTGATCTTGAAGGAAACAGGTTTGCTTTCCAGACCGGTATAGTTATCTGTCTCTTCAATCTCTGCCTTTACATACCATGTGCCTGCTGTCGTCGGAACATCACTCTTGTAGGTGCCGTCCTCTTTGTCACTGTATGTGAATTCAGCTTTACCGAATTCTGCTTCAAATTCCGGTTTATTTGCTTTGTCGCCGTAGGTCCAGTCCTTGATCGTAAGCTTCTTTGTCCGGCTGTTCTCTGCCTGCTCTACTGTGACAGTAACATCAATATCTTTCACTGTTTCATAATTAGAGGTATCGGACGGGGTGAAAGTAGCCTTAAAAGTGTTCTTACCAACCTTTCCGACAGATTTGGAAGCACTGTCCCATGAAAAACCATCTGGCAGGGATACTTCTTTTAATTTCTGCCCGTAGGCTGCCTTTAATCCAGAAGGTGCCTGGTAATCTGGAACTGCCTTGGCAATCGTAAAGGCTACAGGCTTGCTTTCAAGTCCTGCATAATCATTCGTCTCTGCTACAGAGGCCTTTACATACCATGTGCCTGCTGTCGTCGGGACATCCGCTGAATAAGTGCCGTTTTCCGAAGAGGAGTAAGCGTAGGTAACAGTTCCATGAGCCGCAGTAGCGGACGGATCATTTTTCGTTTTGCCGTAGATCCATCCTGTTATAGAAAGCTCCTTTGTCCAGGAGTTAGTAGCTGCAGGTGAAACTGCAATTTTAACCTCAATATCTGTTACAGTTTCATAGGCATCCGTATCGGAAGGTGTATAAGTTACCTTAAAGGGATTATTGCCTACATTTCCAACAGGAGTAGTCTCAGCATCCTGCCATGAGAAACCCTCCGGAAGTGTAACGTCAGATAATTTCTGTCCATAAGTGGCTTTTAAATCTGTGGGAACAGTATATTCGGGTTTTACCCTGGCTTTCGGGTTGTCCGCACCGGTCTCACTGTCGGAGTTCTTAGTCTCTGGAGTGGATTTGGTGTCAGAAGCCTTGCTTTCCGGGGTCTTGCTGTCAGAACTCTCGCTCTTCTTCTCTGGCTCTGCAGCAGCCTTTTCTTCCTTAAGATTTAAAGTAACCTTTAATACGGGGTCTTCCTTTTTGCTGTCGGCAGCGCTGTATTCATAGGTTACTGGTGTATCATAGGAGTATCCGCTGACTGTCTCCTTGGTTAATGTAGCGCCAGTCATATTTTTAACTTTGTCTACATCAATTCCTGTAAATTCATCTTCCAGATCAAAGGAAGAACTGTCTGCAGTCAGGCTGATCTCTGTCTCTACCTTTTTAAGGCTGGTATTATTTCCGGTATTAAGCCATGCAAGCTTTGTGTTCTTGCAGTTCAGACTGCGAAGGGCAGTATTCTTGCTGACATCCAGCCCGGTAATTGCTGTGCCGGAGCAGTTCAGCTCTGTCAGTGAAGTAAAATGCTCAATTCCTTTTAAACTTGTAATAGAACCGGCCTGGCTGCTGACATCAATCTTTGTGACTGCCTTGATTTCCTTCTGTGACAGAGAACCATTCTTATCTGTATCAAACTTTCCTGATACGTAGTCCCGAAAGGCTTTGTCCGGGAAGGTCTTCTCGCTGATTTTAATCTCAGTGATTTCTTCGGCCTTTTTCTGAACAGCTTTTTCCATCTTCTTACTGACGTTGCTCTCTGCCTTTTTCTGTGCGGCTTTTGCCACTTTTTTCTGAGTGCTTTTCGCCACTTTTTTCTGAGTGTTCTTTCTTGTTTTTTGTTTTGCCTTTTTTACTTCTTTTTTCTGTGAAGTCTCTTTCTGCTCTTTAGATGGAGCAGCTTTTTTTACAGCATTCGTTTTTTTGTCTTTTTTACTGTCATCTTTGTCGGCTTTGGTAGTGTCATTCGTTTCCTTGCCTTCTGCCTTTTTTTCATCAGCAGATACAGCATCTTTTATATTATCCTTTGAAGTCTCTTCTGCTGTTGCCTGCGTCGTATCTGATGTGGCAGATACATCTTGCTGAGTCGTATCCAGACTCTCCTGTGCGCAGACAAGAACAGGCGGAGCCGTAACGGTTGTCGTAAGTGTAAGTGTTGCAGCCATTGCCGCCACTGTGATCTGTTTTTTAGGAGCCTTCATAGATCATACCTCCTTTCGGCTACTCTTTACTTTCTTATTTAAAAGCATTATAACGCAGAATCATCCATTTGTCTAGAGAGTGTTTGAAAATTGGTTTCTGCGTATGTTACTATTATGAGGGCTAATTCTTAATAAAAAACTAGATTATATCTTAAGAATTTTTTAAGATTAGACATTTTCCGGAAGTTAGGTTACTGTTCACGGTTCAGGAATGCGCATAAACTGCGCATTCCGTAAGAACATGATTCAAGAGTGATGGGCAATACATATAAAAACAGCCTAACTCCTTGACTTTTGTTTAAACAAAAATTATAATATAATTACAACTAAGAAAGCAGGAACCTGACGGAAAGAAGGAAATAGTAAGGAGGCAGAAAACGAAATGAACAAAGACGAAATTAAAATTGTGAAAAACTCAACAATTTACGAAATCCGCCTGATGGTGGATTCCGAGGAAAAAGAAACTTTTACCAAAGAGGAAATTTTAAAATTGCTTGATGCGATAGCTAGAGCAAAAGAAACCGAGTAAAGCAGGAAGGGCGGGCTTGTCCCGGCCCTTTCTCATTCAAAAGGCAGGGAGGGGATTTAAGTAGAAAAGAAAAAAATGGGCAGGCCAACAGAGAATCCCAAAGGAAATTATACCGGGATAAGATTGTCTGATGATGAGGTAAAAAAACTTGATTTTTGCATGAAAAAAACAGGAATGACCAAAACGGATGTTCTTAGAAAGGGAATAGATTTGGTCTATCAGGAGATTACAAAAAAATAAAAAGGCTGTTCCCCTCTGTTTCAGGAGCCTGCAATCCCATTAAGTCTTGATTGGTAGAGTAATCATCACAATATGCTTCACAGTTTAATGTTGAAGTTTGTGAGTCCAAGGCGCATCTTGACAATGCTTCAATATTCCGGTATATTAAATTTAATTTGATTAAAGTTAAATGAAGTTAATTTGATTTATTTGGATGGAGGCAGACATGGCCAAGGATGTTACTTTAGCGGATATAGCAGCAAAAGTGGGGGTAAGCAACGTTGCGGTTTCAAAGGCATTGTCCGGAAAGCCTGGAGTCAGCGATGAGCTCCGGGCAAGGATCAGGCAGGTGGCGGACAGGATGGGATACAGGACGAGCTCTTCGGGAAGGTCTGCTCCCGTGGAAACCGGTAATATCGGCGTAATTGTACCGGAGGATTACTACGGCTACTCAATCTCATTTTACGGACAGCTATATGAAAAGGTAGTAAAAGCACTTTACGATCACAGATACTACGGGATTCTGGAACTGCTTACAAAGGAAGATGAACAGGAGGGGAACATTCCAAAGGTTCTGCAGGACGGAAAAGTAGACGGGCTGATTCTTATGGGACAGATGGATGAGAGCTATATACAGAAAATCGTCCGCCAGTCAGAGCTTCCGGTGTTTTTCCTTGATACGTATATGCCGTCAATTGAGCTTGACACAGTCATTTCCGACGGATATTACGGAACCTATCTGCTTACGGACTATCTGATCAGAAAAGGACATAAAAGGATTGGATTTGTAGGAAATATTGCTGCTACAGACAGTATTGCAGACCGGTTTTGGGGGTATCGTAAGGCGCTGAGGAAAAATCACATTGAATTTGAGGATGGATGGGAGATACCAGACCGGGACCGGTATGCAAAGATCTATGACCGGATCCTGCGGCAGACATATAATCTGGATTCGTATGTGTGTAACTGTGATTTTTCTGCCCATGTCGTGATTCAGAACCTGGAGAGTATGGGATATTCGGTCCCGGAGGATGTGTCGGTTGTCGGCTTTGATGATTTTCTGCCGGCCGGTGTACGGACCGGCAAAGGACAGATTACATCATACAGTGTAGATATGAAGCAGATGTCGGAGGTGTGCGTTGGATCCTTGATTAAGAAAATCAGGCGTCAGAATTATCATGGAGGGATTCAGATTGTTACGGGACGGATTGTTGAAAAAAGTACAGTAAAAAACCGGATTTAGTATTTTGCTTTAGAAAGAGCCTTGAAGAGGGGCTCTTTTTTGTGTGATACAGGATGGTGTAAGAGATTCTGTTTCCTTAAAGAAATGTTTATTCTCCAAACGGGCCTTTCGCGGATAAGGATGTATACCTGGAGCGCTATCCGGGAGATGCATATGTAGATATCCTTGCCTTTGATTTTTATGATGACTATGCAGATGCGGATGTGTATACAGGGGATATCTTCTTTGAAAATCTTGCAAAGAGCTGTAAGGTGGTTCAGGAACTGGCGGCAGAGAAAGGGAAAATTCCGGCAATCGCAGAGACCGGCATCCGGATCACAGGAGCCGGAAAGGACAGTCTGATGGTATCCGGTAATCCTACAACCGGGCATGACTGGTATAACAAGGTGGTAAATACAGCGGCAGAGAATCAGATACCGTATTTCCTCCTGTGGGCGAATTTTGACAAGGCAAACTTCTTTGTGCCTTATAAGACGTCAGAGACGACAGGCCATGAGATGATCAATGAATTTATCAGCTTTTACAACAATGAAAAATCTGTATTTGGAAATGGAACGAATTTCTATACAGCAGGGGGCGCGCTTGAAAAAGCAGACAGCGTAACGCTTAGCGGGTACAGTTCCGGGATCAGCGGCTATATGATTACACCGAAAAACTACGCAGTGATAAAAGAACCCTGCGATCTGAAAGGATACGTGAAAAACGCATCAGAGGATCAGGTGAAATTCATTGTAAAGGCATCTGAAAACGCGCAGGAGATTCAGCTTCCGGCCAAAAAGGAAGGTAATATCTATACCAGTACAGTAACGTCAGAAGTGCTTGGACAGCTTGGGAAGACCAGCACAGGCGTCATTATCCTGTCTGCCGCAGGCCAGGAGTTGGGAAGAGCAAGCTTCGTTAATTTTGGTAAAGATGCAGACATACTGGAAAAGGGAGTGTTTGAAAACTTCGAATACTACTACGGCAACGACGCGCTGCTGCAGAGCAAATATGGCGCTCATAATTCAGCGGCTAACTGCAGTTCTTCTCTGTCGCTGAACCGTCAGGAAAAGGCAGAAGGAGATTACAGCGGGGCATTTCATTATGTGCTTTCCTACAAGGGTTCCGAAGTCTGGACAGGAGGACTGGGACGCGCATTTGACAAAGACAAGACAGATCTCAGTGAATACAATGCTGTTTCCATGTGGGTAAAGCCGGATGGAAACGGGCAGAAGATGGTAATTCAGATGAATGACAATTACGAAGCCTACCTGACAGAGTTTGTAAAGGGAACGAAGGCGCAGTATGTAACGATTCCGTTTACCAGCTTTAAGAAGAAGGGAAATGCAGAAGAATCATAAGCTGGTAAAAACGATTAAGAAAAAAAGCACAACCAGCTATACAACCAAAAAGCTTAAGAAGAACATAAAATATTATTTTAAGATTCGAAGCTATAAAACGATTTCCGGTGATACGGCATACGGCAGGTATTCTAAGGTGAAGTCAGTAAAAACGAGGTAATGTGAAAAATGTTTGGTTCAGAGATAAAAAGCATTTGACAGATGATCTGATCCCGTTCTGGCGGGGGATGAAGGACAGTGAATACGGCGGGTTCTACGGCTATATGGGATATGACCTTGCCATAGACAGAAAGGCAGTGAAGGGCTGTATATTAAACAGCAGGATTCTGTGGTTTTTCTCCAATGCCTTCCTGACGCTGGGGGAGGACGCGCTTCTTAAGGAAGCGCGACATGCCTTCCTGTTCCTGAAAGAGCATTTTCTGGACAGGGAATACGGCGGCGTCTACTGGTCTCTCTCGTATGACGGGAGACCAGAGGATGATACGAAGCACACCTACAGCCAGGCCTTTGCCATCTATGCCCTGTCCTCCTACTACGATGCGTCAGGGGATGGGGAAGCGCTTGAAATCGCACGCAGTCTCATCCGCCTTGTGGAGGATAAATGCAGGGATGAGTACGGATACCTGGAAGCGTTCACCAGAGATTTTCATCCAGAGGACAACGACAAGCTGTCCGAAAACGGAGTGATGGCGGAGAAAACCATGAATACACTTCTGCATATCTTCGAAGCCTATACGGAATTCTACCGGGTGACGAAGGAGGAACAGGTGGCAGACAGGCTTAAGTATATGCTTGGCCTCATGGCAGACCGGATCTATAATCAGGAGCTGGGGCGGCAGGAGGTCTTCTTTGACAGAACCTGGAACTCCCTCATTGATCTGTATTCCTACGGGCATGATATAGAGACCGCATGGCTTGTGGACCGGGGGCTTAAGATTTTGGATGACAGGGCCTGTACAGAAAGGCTGGCTCCAATAACAGAAGCAATCACAGAAAATATCTACAACAGAGCCTACACAGACCATTCCCTTGCAAATGAAGCGGAAAACGGAGTTGTGGATACGACACGTGTGTGGTGGGTGCAGGCAGAGGCTGTGGTAGGCTTTCTGAATGGATATCAGAAGAACCCAGAGAAGAGTGAGTATCTGAGAGCCGCAGAGGATATCTGGGGTTACATCAGGGACTATATGATTGATAAAAGGGAAGGCTCCGAATGGTTTTCCGGACTGGACGTGGACAGAAAACCGCTGGGGAAGCCAATCGCAGACCCCTGGAAATGTCCGTATCATAATGGAAGAATGTGCTTTGAGGTAATAAGGAGGCTTAGGGATGCTTCATAAACAGTATTATATAGAACAGGAAAAAGTAGACAGGCTGGTTTCCAGGAAGAACCAGAAGAGCAGCTTTTATAATGGGATTTATGACAGATACGAGTATCCCGTGCTAACCAGGGATTTCGCTCCGGTTCACTGGAGATATGACCTGGATCAGGAGGCAAACCCATACTTTATGGAGCGTCTTGGCATTAATGCAGTCATGAACTCCGGGGCAGTCTGTCTGAATGGAAAATACTATCTTGTTGTACGTGTGGAAGGAAATGACCGGAAGTCCTTCTTTGCCGTAGCAGAGAGTGATACAGGGATTGATGGATTTCATTTCTGGGATTATCCGGTAGTGCTGCCGGATACCTGCCCGGAGGAGACCAATGTGTATGACATGCGTCTGACACAGCATGAGGACGGCTGGATCTACGGGGTATTCTGTTCTGAAAGCAAAGATAAAGAAAATCCAGATCTGTCAGCGGCTGTGGCAGCGGCCGGGATTGTCAGGACGAAGGACTTAAAGACATGGGAACGCCTGGATAACTTAAGGACGCTCAGATCGCCCCAGCAGAGGAATGTGGTGCTTCACCCGGAATTCGTGGACGGGAAATATGCGTTTTACACAAGACCTATGGACGGGTTTATTGAGACTGGAAGCGGCGGAGGGATCGGTTTCGGACTGTGTGAAGATATCCGGCACGGAGTGATTGATGAAGAAAAAATCATCAGCAGGAGGATCTACCACACTCTGACCGAGGCGAAAAATGGGGCCGGCGCCCCGCCCATAAAGGGGAAAAAATACTGGATTCATATCGCCCACGGCGTGAGGGCCACGGCGGCGGGGCTGCGTTATGTCCTGTATGTATTCGGGACGGATCTTAAGGATCCGGCAAAAGTGATTGCAGAGCCGTCCGGTGTATTCCTTGTTCCCCTCGGAGACGAGCGGGTGGGAGATGTATCCAATGTGGTGTTCACCAACGGAGCGGCTGTAGGGGAAAACGGCGACGTCTATATCTATTATGCATCCTGCGATACCAGAATGCATGTTGCGTCAACAACCATAGACAGACTGGAGGAGTACCTGCAGGCCACACCAGAGGATCCGCAAAGATCCGCAGACTGTGTGCGGCAAAGATGTGAGCTGATCCAGAAGAATATGGAAACATTAGCTACTATTCACGGGTCAGGAATGCGCTGAACTGCACATTCCATAAGAACGTGATTCAAATATTAAAGTAAACTGCACTGGTATTTTAGGAACCGTAAGAGTAACATAAAAGGGGAACAGGAAGCAGAAGAAAGGGTACTGCTTTCTGAATCCCCGGATAAAATAATCAGAGGAGCGGCAGACAGGGTATGAGGAATTATTTGAAGGAGATCAGAGAAAAAACTTCAGGCATGGGCAGGAAGGAAGCATGTTCCTATATATTTACCTATTACTGGTATCATATGCTGGGTATCGCCGCTGCCGCTGCTCTGATTCTTTTATTTGCAGTGCACTATGGATTTGGAAATAAAAAGCCGGTCTTCACATGTGTCATTGTAAATCAGGTGACAGACGGGGAGGAGGACTTAAGGCTTAGAGATGACTTTGCCGGATGGTCAGGGCTTCAGAAGGAGAGGATTGTGATTGACTCCAGCTATCTTTTCTCCTACGGTGATCTTAGGATGGAAGGGACGAATGAAAGCTCCTATGAGAAATTTTTCTTCCAGTGGAGAAACAGGGAGCTGGACGCAGTCATCGTGCCGGAGAGCTTTTACAGGCACTGCAAAGGAATGGGCGGAAGCTTTCATCTGCTTGAGGAAAGGGAGATAACAGAAGCAGGGAGCCTGCCTTATATGGACGAGGGCGAGTGCAGGGCAGTACTCCTTAGTGAGGCCGGACTTATGGAAAAAATCACAGGAAGACAGGATGAAAAGCTGCTGCTGGCATTTCCTGAGACCGGGGAGCTGTCAGAAGAGAGTAAAAGCTTTTTGAAGTATATGTGCGGTGAGCGGCCGCAGATAAGATACAGGAGGGAAGAGTCATGAAGAAACTATCAATTGAGCATCCGTTTTTTGATTTTATGGGAAGTCTCGGAGACTGGATGATATTGAATGTCCTGTTTGTCCTCACGTCTCTGCCGGTGATCACCGCAGGCGCTTCTCTTACAGCTATTTATAAGGTTGCTCTCAGGCGTGTAAGAAAAGAGAGCCGTTACGCGGCGAGGGAATATTTCCAGGCCTTCCGGGAGGAGTGGAAAGAAAGCACGAGGCTGTGGCTTGTGTTCCTGTGCACAGGCGGGATTCTTCTGTTTGACGTGCTGTACGGAAAGAACCTTCCGGGCATTCTGAACATTGCCATCGGATGTCTGGTTGTCCTGTGGTGCTTTGCATTCACCTATGCATTCCCCCTGCAGGCGAGATTCAGAAACAGCATGAAGAATACTTTGGCAAATGCATTATTTCTGGCCCTCCGCAATCTGCCCCTCACAGTGATTATGGCAGGGCTTAACAGCATTCCGGCGGTATGCATCGCCTCTGGGGCATTTGTGGTAATGGCAGTGATGCCGGTTTTCTGCATCATAGGATTCTCGCTGATCATATGGATCAACAGTCTCCTGTTAACTGTTATTTTTAATAAATGGATTCATATGAAGGAGGAAGATAAAGATGAAAATCAAGCCTGATCACAGAAAATTATCCTACAGTGGGAGAATTGACTGGACAAATCCGGAGGAGCCGGTTTTTGTGTTTCCCTGTACCTCAGTGGGAATGAGATTTACAGGAGGAACGCTTAGGATTCAGGTAAGAAACTGCAGCGCGTACTGGGATAACTACCTGGGCTGTATTCTGGACGGGCGGCAGTCAGCGCTTAAGCTTCCCCGTGAGGGGACGGCGGTTCTTGAGATCCCTGTGGAGGAGACAGGGAAAAAAGAGCATGAGGTACTGATCTTTAAACGGCAGGATGCCTGTCATGAGGTGGCATTTCTCGGGGCGGAGCTTGCGGAAGGTGCAGAGCTTCTCGACATGCCGGGAAAGCCGGACAGAAGAATCGAGGTCTATGGAGATTCCGTGTCCGCAGGGGAGGTGTCAGAGGCTGTGGACTATGCAGGGTGTGAGGATCCGGAACATAATGGAGAGTATTCCAATAGCTGGTATTCCTATGCCTGGATGACCGCCAGGAAACTGGGGGCGCAGATTCACGACATTGCCCAGGGCGGGATTGCTCTTTTGGACGGAACAGGCTGGTTCTATGCCCCGGATTATATCGGGATGGAGACAGCATGGGACAAAATCCACTATCATCCGGAGCTTGGCGGGATATCCGGCTGGGATTTTAAAAAATATACACCCCAGGCAGTTATTGTGGCGGTCGGGCAGAATGACAGTAATCCGGAAGACTATATGGCAGAGGATTACTGCGGTGAAATGGCGGTCAGGTGGAGACAGCATTACGGGCAGTTTCTTAAGAACCTCAGGAGCAGGTATCCATTTGCCAGGATTATCTGTATCACAACGCTTCTGTATCACGACGAAGCGTGGGACCGGGCCATTGGACAGGTAGTCAGTGAGATGGGGGATGCGGGTGTTACCCAGTATACGTTTAAGAGGAACGGGAAAGGAACTCCCGGACACCTGCGGATACCGGAAGCAGAGGAAATGGCAGAAGAGCTGGCGGCATATATCGAAAGCCTTCATGTATTTGAACAGGATTCCTCTGCCACAGGAAATTGGAAGGATGGGGATAACAATGGGACAGATTGATAATACGAGAATAAAAAGCTGTATGAGAAGAGCACAGGATGGGGAGGAGCTGACGATCGGATTTTTCGGCGGCTCTATCACCCAGGGATGCCTGGCGAGCGTTCATGAGAAATCGTACGCAAGGCGCGTGTTTGACTGGTGGCAGGAGACATTTCCACAGGCGGATTTCCATTATGTAAATGGCGGGATCGGAGGAACCACCTCCCATTTCGGAGTATCCAGAGTGGTACAGGATCTGCTGATGTACCAGCCAGATATGGTGTTTGTGGATTTTAGCGTAAATGACAGGGAGGAAGAGATTTTTAAGGAAACCTATGAGGGGCTGATCCGCAGGATTCTCGGGTGGCGGACCAGGCCGGCGGTTCTGATTCTGAATAATGTATACTATGATACGGGAAGGAACGTACAGACATACCACAATGAGGTGGCAGACTGGTATCACGTTCCCCATGTAAGCATGAAGGATACACTGTACCAGAGGATGAAGGAAGGTCTGTATACCCAGGAGGAGCTGACAGAGGACGGACTTCATCCCAATGATAAGGGGCACGGGCTTGTAGCATCTGAGATTATAGCACGATTGGAAGAGATCAGAAAGGAACTGCCGCAAAAGAACAGAGAAGAGGCGCCCCTGCCAGAGCCGCTGACAAAGAATGCCTATGAACATGCCAGGAGACTGACGATCCGGGAGGCATCTCCAGAGCTTCAGGGCTTCCGGGCAGACACTAAGGAGAAGGAAGGACATCTTGACCTCTTTAAAAACGGCTGGATTGGGAGAAAGCCTGGAGACAGGATCGTTTTTGAGACAGAAGCCTCCTGCATAGGCATACAATATCGGAAGACAATCCGGCGGCCTGCCCTGCGCTCAGAGCTTGTGCTGGATGGCGACAGAGAACATACTTTTATTCTGGACGGTAATTTCGAAGCAGACTGGGGAGACCTGGCGGAGCTTGAACCGGTTTTGCAGCACGGGGAGAGAAAAAGGCACCGCATTGAGATAGAGATACTTGACGACCGGCTTAAAGCGGCAGCACCGTTTTATCTGATGTCGTTTATCATTGCCTGAACAGGAGACAGATACGCTTAAGGGTAAGGAACTGAAAAGGTGAACAGGAGGTTTTAAGGAGTGGAAGCAAAAAAGGTATATGAATTCTGGCTGACAGATTCTTATTTTGACGAGGAGACAAAGAAGGAGCTTAAAAGTATTGCGGGAGATGAAAAGGAGATTGAAGAGCGGTTTTACCGTGATCTGGAATTTGGGACAGGAGGACTTCGGGGAATCATCGGGGCGGGTACGAACCGCATGAACATCTATACAGTAAGAAAAGCAACACAGGGGCTTTCGAATTATATACGGAAGGAACAGGCACAGGAAAAGGGAGTTGCCATTGCCTTTGATTCGAGAAACATGTCGCCGGAATTTGCAGAAGAAGCGGCTCTCTGTCTTGCTGCAAATGGAATCAGGGCGTATATTTTCCCGTCCCTGCGTCCCACGCCGGTGCTGTCCTTTGCCATGCGCCGCCTTGGCTGCACGGCAGGAATTGTGGTGACGGCAAGCCATAATCCGCCGGAGTATAACGGGTATAAGGTATACTGGGAGGATGGGGCGCAGATTACCTCTCCCAGGGACAGGGAGATTATCCGGGAGGTAAATGCCATTACAGACTATGCCCAGGTAAAGACCATGACAAGGCAGAGGGCAGAGGAAGAGGGGCTTTATGAGGTGATCGGCTCTGAGACAGACGATGCGTATATTGAGTGCCTGAAAGAGCTGGTGCTGTGTCCGGATATTGTAAGGGAAGAAGCCCGGAATATGAAGATCGTCTATACGCCCCTCCACGGAACAGGAAATCTTCCGGTCCGCCGGATTCTGGGGGAACTGGGCTTTTCTAATGTGTACGTTGTAAAGGAGCAGGAGCTTCCTGACGGAAATTTTCCTACAGTTTCCAGTCCCAATCCGGAGGATGCCCGTGCATTTTCCCTTGCGCTTAAGCTGGCAGGGGAGGTGGACGCAGACTTGATTCTTGCTACAGACCCGGATGCAGACCGGCTGGGCGTTTATGCAAAGAATCCTAAGACAGGGGAATATGTAAGCTTCACCGGAAATATGTCCGGCGCACTGATCATGGAATACATTCTTTCAAGAAGAAAGGCGATGGGAACGCTTCCTGGAAACGGCGCTGTTGTCACCACGATTGTCTCGGGAAAGATGGCGCAGGGGATTGCGGATGAGTACCGGGTAAAACTGATTGAGACGCTGACAGGCTTTAAATACATCGGCGAGCAGATTAAATTTTTTCAGCGGGATCACAGCTATGAGTATCTGTTCGGTTACGAAGAGAGTTATGGCTGTCTGGTGGGAACCCATGCGAGAGATAAGGATGCGGTTGCGGCAGTGATGGCGCTGTGCGAAGCAGCTGCCTGGTACAGGCATCAGGGAACCTCCCTGTGCGGACAGATGGAAAAACTGTATCAGAAATATGGTTATTATAAGGAAGGACTTGCTGCCATTACCCTAAAGGGACAGGAGGGCTTAAGAAAGATCAGCGGGATGATGGAGAGGATCCGCAGAGAGATCCCAAAGACCATTGGAGGAGTTCGGGTTATACGGTTCAGGGATTATGAAAATGACGTGCTCCTTGACTGTACAACAGGGGAGAAGGGACAGACCGGCCTTCCGAAGTCCAATGTCCTGTATTTTCAGATGGAAAACGAGGCCTGGTGCTGTGTACGCCCGTCCGGCACAGAGCCTAAGATAAAGTTTTACATCGGCGTGAAGGGTGCGGCAGAAGCCGATGCAGATCGTAAGCTGCGTGAAATGACAGATGCAGTAAAAAAACTTGTATAACATTGTCAGACAAGTGAAGCGAACGGTTAATTAGTGTGGGTTATTTTGGTCTGCATACAACTGTGAAGGTACAAAAAACGGCTATAAAGAATGGAAGAATAGGGGAAAAACTATGGGCATCTTGAAATTAAAGCCAGGCTGCAAGGACTATATCTGGGGCGGTGACAGGCTTATAAAAGAATATGGAAAGGAATACGAGGGAACTGTGCTGGCGGAGACATGGGAGCTTTCCTGTCACCCGGACGGCCCGTCCGTCATTACAAATGGAGTATATGCAGGATGGACCCTGCAGGAATATATTGACAGGGAGGGGAAGACTGTTCTTGGCACTCACTGCAGGAGATTTAAGGAGTTTCCAATCCTGACGAAATTCATTGATGCAAAAGACAATCTCTCCATCCAGGTCCACCCGGACAACCAGTATGCCCTGAAAAATGAGGGCCAGTATGGAAAGACGGAGATGTGGTATGTGATGGATGCCGGGGAGGACGCATTTCTGTACTATGGGTTCCGCAGGGAAATCAGCCGGGAGGAATTCGAGGAACGGATTCGAAAGGACACGCTGCTGGAGGTGCTGAATGCGGTTCCTGTTCAGAAGGGGGACGTACTGTTTATTGAATCAGGTACCATCCATGCCATTGGAAAAAATATCCTGATTGCCGAGATCCAGCAGAATTCCAATGTGACATACCGTGTATATGATTACGGGAGAGTCGGGAAGGACGGGAAGAAGCGGGATCTGCATATAGAGAAGGCGCTGGCGGTTACCAGGAGGATTCCGATTATTAAGGACAACAGCAGCTATCCCCATGTGGCAGACTGTGATTACTTTACAGTGGACAAGCTGAATCTGGACGGCAGGGTCATGGAGAAGCTTACTGGGAGGGTGTCGGAGGAATCCTTTGCCAGCATCCTCATACTGGACGGCGAGGGGACGATTGCAAATCAGGGTGAGACACTGGGATATAAGAAGGGCGACAGCTTTTTCCTGTCAGCCGGGAGCGGAAAGTATACGATTAAGGGAACCTGTGACGCCCTGATTACAACTATCCGGGAACAGGCGGCGCAGGTAAAGCTTGGAATTGATATCAGCGGAAATGAAGCAAGGATCGGGCTTGTGGACATCCGGCAGGAGCTCATGGACTGTGAGAGCGTCCGGATGGATAACGCCCGCCCTGCGGACGAGCTGATCGGTGAGATTGCAAGGAAGGCTCTTGCACTTTTAGAGAAGCATCAGATTCCGGCTGACCAGTGTGTGGGTGCTGGAATCGGAGTGCCAGAAGCTGTGGACAAAAAGAGAGAAATCGTCTGCTCCCCGGGCGGTATAAACTGGGAAGATGTAGATATTACAGGGGAGATCGGGAAATATCTCCCTGTCCCGGTCTGCATTGCCAGCAACGCAGACTGCGCAGTGCTCGGGGCGGCCGGGCTGTTGGCTTATTAAAGGAATCCCGAAGGACGGTGCTAAAAATTACTGTTCACATACAGGTCTGTGCATTTACTGCACAGACCTGTAAGAAAGTGATTTAGGAGTGAGCAAATCGTTACTATTCACAGACTAACCGTCCGCTCATAGTAACGATTCGGGGCGGCATTCCGAGTTTTGCTGCGCAAAAACCGCCCCTCACTCCTGCATCATGTTCTCACGGAATGCGCAGTTCAGCGCATTCCTGAGCCGTGAATAGTAACGCAAATCCCATTCGCGGATGAAAGCGTCAAAAGGTATTTTGACTCTTTCATCATTTATATGATAAGATATAATAGTAGGCAGGAAAAATTTGCAATCAATATTTGGAGGCGGCGTCTTGAATCAAAATGTTAAAATATATAAAGAAAATTATGTAAATCTGCCTGGCAGGTTTGTTGAAAAAATTGAACATGATATACGCTTCCTGCTGGAGGCAGACATTAAGGGCCTGAAAAAGATCTATCTTTTCGGAAGCTGTGCACGGGGAGATGTCAGGAGCAGCAGTGACGTGGATCTTTTAGTAGTTACAGATCAGAAAATCAGTGACAGAGCTCTTGCTGCTGATATCCGCTGGTCATTGGATGAACCAGTAAATGGCGTCAAAACAGATATTGTCTATAAAAATGAAGCATCAGAAGAGATGCAGAATGTTTTTGAAAATATCGTTAAACACGAAAAAAAGATGATTTTGGAGGTGATTGGATGATCAGAAATACCTATCTGGATATTGCCGGGAATGATTTGCAATATCTGGAGTCTGTACTTGCCACGGGAAGTACATTTTACAATCAGCTTGCAGTACAATGTCAGCAGGTCGCAGAAAAATATTTAAAGGGGTATCTTGATAAGATCTTTGTTGATGAGGATGTGGCCGATTTATTGAGGAAGCATAATATGAAGAAGATTGCTTCAAAGTTAAATTCAATGAGAGCAGGACTGGAACTGGATACGATCGGTCTGGCATACCTGACTGATTTTTATTATGATGCAAGATATCCGGGAGACGATTTTTATAATGTGACAAAAGACGATTTTGAAAAATGTCTGTCCGTTATGTATGATACTGTGAATAAGCTCCGGGAGGAATTCGGGGACTAGAGTATGTTTGAAAATTCATTCCTGCAATCTGCCGTTCCAGTTTGCAGAAAGCAATTTTCAAACACACTCTAGAGGTTCACTCTTGACATTTTTCGCATATGGAATTATTCTGTAAGATGTACACAGGGGCGCTTATAATGGCTGAGATGTATGTACATGATGTACTGGCTGCGCGGGCAGACCAGGGCATGCATTCGCATACAGACCCTCAAAACTTGATCCGGGTAATGCCGGCGTAAGGAAAGGAGAATTTCATAATGTCACAAACAAATCTGATCACAGGCAGAGGTACGCTTTCTGCCGTCAAAAAACTTGCTTTTTCAGCAATGGGGATCGCTCTTGCAACAGTTACTTCCTATATAAAAGTATGGGAGATGCCGATGGGCGGTTCAGTCACACTGTTATCCATGTTATTTATCTGCCTGACAGGCTACTGGTTCGGAGCAGGCTATAGCATCACTGCCGGAGCTGCATTCGGCATCCTGCAGTTTATCATGGATCCCTATATGCTGTCGATTCCGCAGGTAATCCTCGACTACCCGCTCGCTTTTGGGGCACTGGGATTGTCAGGCCTGTTCTGCAACAGGAAATATGGTTTACAGACCGGCTATATAGCCGGTGTTTTAGGAAGATTTATCTTCTCTACATTATCCGGTGTAGTTTTCTTTGCCTCTTATGCACCGGAGGGGATGAATCCATGGGTGTATTCTTCCCTGTACCAGGGGACATATCTTGGCGCGGAGGCGGCTGTCACGCTGGCTATCATATCACTGCCGCCAGTAAACAGGGCGCTGAAGCTTGTAAAAAGGCAGGCGATGGAATAAAGAAAAAGTACACGAATCTGAGTCATAGAGTAAAAGGAGGACAAAGAATGAGCGATATGAAAAAATGGGTGCGGGCAAGGTTTCAGCCTAATGTGCCGCTCGGCGAAGGACAGGTAAAGGCTACTGCATCAAAGGAGCATCTGGCGCTTGCAAGGAGAGCGGGGAGGGAAGGGATTGTCCTTCTGAAAAATGAGAATCATATGCTTCCCATAAAGAAGGGGACGCGCCTGGCCCTGTTCGGGAAGGGTGCTTTTGACTATGTAAAGGGCGGCGGCGGAAGCGGTGATGTTACTGTCTCCCATGTGCGGAATCTGTACGACGGTCTGCTCATGAGAGAAGAGCCGGCCGAACTGTATGAACCCCTGGCACAATTTTACAAAGAAAATGTAGAACATCAGTACAGGAACGGCGCTATACCTGGCATGACTGCGGAGCCGGAACTTCCGCCAGGGCTTCTAAAGGAAGCCAGGGAGAATGCGGATATGGCAGTGATCATAATCAGCCGCTTTTCCGGCGAGGGATGGGACAGGCAGAGCGTGGAATACGAAGGACAGATTTCCAGTGAGGCCGAACAGGCGAAGCAGAATCAGGCTGTATTCGAGGAAGGGGACTATTATTTGACAAATGGCGAGAGAGCCATGGTGGATGCTGTCTGCCAGGCCTTTTCGGATGTTGCGGTAGTGCTAAACGTTGGCGGCATGGTGGATACAGACTGGTTTGCCAGAGAAGAGAAGATATCCTCTGTAATTATGGCGTGGCAGGGCGGTATGGAGGGCGGACTGGCCATGGCAGATATCCTGCTGGGAGAAGAGTGTCCGTCAGGAAAGCTTCCCGACACCTTCGCATCAGCGATTGAAGACTATCCCTCCACATACAATTTCCACGAGTCCCCGGATTATGTGGAATACACAGAAGACATTTATGTAGGCTACCGGTACTTTGAGACCATACCCGGGGCTTCGAAGCGTGTAAACTATCCCTTTGGCTTTGGCCTGTCCTATACCTCTTTTCAGACAGAGGTATTATGGGCAGGAGAGAAAGACGGACAGATTGCTGTAGGCGTGCAGGTAAAAAATACCGGTGATTACGAGGGAAAAGAAGTCGTGCAGGTATACTACAGTGCTCCCGGCGGCCTTTTGGGAAAGCCTGCAAGGGAACTTGCGGCATATGAGAAGACGGAAACACTTAAGCCTGGGGAGACGCAGATCCTGACGATTGCATTTGATGCAGATATCATGGCATCCTATGATGATACGGGAAAAATATCGGATGCCGCATACGTGATGGAAAAGGGATCTTACGGGATTTACGTGGGAAACTCTGTGCGGGACGCCCTTAAGACAGATTATATATATGAGCTTTCAGAGGACAGAATTGTCTGCAAACTGGCCCACAGGTCGGCGCCGGCCCAGCTTGCGAAGCGCATGCGCTCAGATGGTACCTTCGAAGAACTTGTGCAGACAGAGCCAGATGACTATATGGAAAATGGCCTTGGATGGAGTGGGGACGAGACTGAGGGTATGCTTCCGGCAGTGAGGGCAGTTTCCAGGCATCTGCTGTCAGCAGAGGAGGATACAGGGAAGATTCTGCTGGATGATGTGGCAGCAGGAAAAGCCTCACTTGATGATTTCATGGAGCAGCTTTCTGAGCAGGATATGGCGGAACTTCTTGGAGGGCAGCCAAATACCGGAGTTGCCAATACCTTCGGCTTTGGAAACCTTCCTGAATACGGTGTGCCGGATATTATGACGGCAGACGGGCCTGCGGGGCTTCGTATCGCGCCGGAGTGCGGCGTCTGTACTACCGCCTGGCCCTGCTCCACCATGCTTGCATCCACCTGGAACAGACGGCTTGTAAAGGAGGTTGGCCGGGCAGCGGCAGAGGAGGTAAAGGAGAACAACTGTTCAGTATGGCTGGCGCCTGCCATGAATATTCACAGAAGCCCCCTCTGCGGGAGGAATTTTGAATACCTGTCCGAGGATCCGGTTCTGACCGGAACCATAGCTTCCGCCATGGTGGACGGGATTCAGTCCCAGAACATCGCTGCCACGGTGAAGCATTTTGCATGCAATAATAAGGAGACAAACCGGAAAAACAGCGATTCCAGGGTTTCCGAGCGGGCGCTCAGGGAGATTTACTTAAAAGGCTTTGAGATCTGCGTGAAGAAGTCACAGCCATGGGCTCTGATGACATCTTACAACCTTGTCAACGGACACCGTGCATCCGAGAGTGAGGATCTGCTTACCGGGATACTCCGGGGCGAATGGGGATACCAGGGCGTGATTACTACAGACTGGTGGACGAAGGGGGAGCACTATAAAGAGACAAAGGCAGGCAATGATATCAAGATGGGCACAGGATATCCAGAACGCATCCTTGCGGCGCTGGAGAAGGGGCTGATTACAAAGGAAGAGATTGCTGCCTGCGCACGCAGGGTGCTGGAACTTATCCTGAAAATTGATTAAGCTAAGATATATAACTGTGAAGGTACTGAGCAGTTACATTGGATTCAGGATCTGTTATGACAGATCCTGAGGTTGAGAGAGGGGATTCTAAGATGGAGTGGAAGGATGGAAAAGTACGCTGCCAGTGGGCAAACCCGAAGAATGAGATTTATATCCGGTATCATGACAAAGAATGGGGTGTTCCTGTGTATGATGATCACAAATTATTCGAAATGCTGATACTGGAGTCCTTTCAGGCGGGTCTGTCCTGGGAGTGTGTCTTAAACAAGAGGGAAAACTTCCGGAAGGCCTTTGACGGCTTTGACCTGGAAAAGGTCTGCAGGTATGACGAGGAACGCATGGAGGAGCTTCGAAGGAATCCGGATATTATCCGCAACCGGCGGAAAATCCAGGCAGCCGTTGCGAATGCCAGGATCTTCCGTGAGATTCAGAGAGAGTTTCAGAGTTTTTCAGACTACCTCTGGCACTGGACAGACGGGAAGGTAGTATACGAAGTGGGCCAGGCAAGTTCAGAGCTTTCAGACCGGATCTCTGCGGATCTGAAAAAGCGAGGCATGAAATTCGTGGGAACGACGATTATCTATGCCTATCTGCAGGCGGTCGGAGTGATATACTCTCATGAAAAAGAATGCTATTTATTTCATCTGAAAAAGGGGAATGCTTAGAATGAACGGATTAAAGAGACTATTTGCTCCCGTGGACATGACAGTGGGGAAGCCATGGGAGGATATTGTGATTTTCACAGTACCGATGCTGATCGGCAATATTGCGCAGCAGCTCTATAATACTGTGGACAGCATTGTTGTCGGGCAGTTTGTAGGGGATAATGCACTGGCAGCAGTAGGGAGCGCCGGACCGATTCTTAATCTCCTGATCGTACTGTTTATCGGAATCAGTATGGGATCTGGGATCATGGTATCCCAGTATCTGGGAGCGAGGAACAGGGAAGCGCTGTCTAAAACCATAGGAACATCTATTGTACTGACGGCGGTCGCGTCGCTTCTCGTTATGGTAGTGGCAACACTGGCGGCGAGGCCGCTTCTGGAACTCCTTGGCACGCCAGAGACGATTATTGACTGGTGCACCTCCTATCTGAGGATTATGTTCCTCGGTATTGCAGGCATGGCATATTACAATATTCTGAGCGGAATCCTCCGGGGACTGGGGGATTCCATGTCAGCTCTTCTGTATCTCCTGGTTGCAAGCGGGCTGAATATCGCGCTGGATCTCCTGTTTGTCGCGAGATTCCATATGGGAGTGGCAGGCGTGGCCCTTGCTACAGCAATTTCACAGGCAATCTCCGCGCTTCTCTGCCTTTGGAGACTTACGAGGCTAAAAGATCTGTTTGAGCTGGAGTGGAAATATGTGCGCCTGTCAAAGATACATATGTCCGGAATCATACGGCTTGGCGTGCCTTCAGGTGTGACGCAGGCGATTCTGTCCATGGCAATGCTGGTGGTGCAGTCTCTTACGAACAGCTTCGGAGAACTGTTTATTGCAGCAAATGTAATTGTTATGCGTGTGGACGGCTTTGCCATGATGCCGAATTTCTCCTTTGGAACGGCCATGACAACCTATGCCGGACAGAATGTGGGCGCCGGGGAATATGAGCGTGTATCAAAAGGTGCAAAGCAGGGGACTGCCATGGCAATGGGAACCTCGGCAGTGATCGTAGCGCTGATCCTGGCATTCGGAAAGCATCTTATGAGAATCTTCACGAGCACGTCCGAACTGGTAACACTGAGCATGAATATGATGCGGATCCTGGCAGTGGGCTACGTGGCCGTGGCTGTAACACAGACACTGTCCGGAGTCATGCGCGGAGCCGGGGACACTATGACGCCTATGTGGATTTCCATGGTGAGCACAATCATCATCCGCGTGCCCCTGGCATATGGTCTTGTATACCTGACCAGAACCCCGGAGCTTCCCCAGGGACAGAGGGCATGTATCTTCGTATCACTCCTGCTCTCCTGGGTGCTGGGAGCAGTGATAACCAGTATCTTTTATAAAAGAGGCAGATGGAGAGAAAAAGCAGTACACTGAACCATGGAGAGGTCTTCTGTACCACAAAACCCTCTGCTCTTATCGTCTATAAATGACTCCAGCGCAAAATGCCCGTTTTGCACTGGAGTCATAAATTCGTTTGAAAGATTCGTTTAAGATAATTCATTCTTTGACCTGATCTCTGGTAACACCAATATATACATTCCTTTGTTCTGCAGACGTTAACGTTGTAGGCTGATTTAAACGATAAAATAATTCTGCCGGTTCTTCTGGTTGATATTCTGTTAATCTTATAATAACAATACTATATTGCCTAAATTGCCTTTGCCATTTTTTGGGAAGATCACGATAATGCATACCATCTAGCTGAATAAGTTCAGAATTTTCAGGCAGAATTTCAGCAAGAATAAGCCAAGAACCTTTTTTAGATTCCTGGCCTACAGTCCTGTTTACACTGTTCTTTCGGCTTTCAATTTCTTTACTTCATCAAGAGAAAGTCCAGAAATACTCGCAATTTCTTCTAGAGCATATTTTCCAGCTGCCAGCATACGAAGTGCAACCTCTTTTAAAGATTCAATTCTCATATCTTCCATAATTTTACACATTTCGATCACTCCTTTCGGGTTCTCTTTTAGATACCGTGTTCGGTTAGCCATCAATTCAAAATTCATATCATCTGCCTTGATACAATTAAAATCGTGCATGAGTTTTCCTATAGCGGAATCACCACGATATTCACCATTCACATAAAGAATATGCTCCCCATCTTCAAAAGATTTACCCGTTGCAAGGTTGATTCTCTCAATCGGATAAACAGCTTTGCCCTAACCATAAAAATCTTTTTCAATGATAAAGATTGTATATGTGTCTGGCAATTCTTTAAACTCCTGACCAGAATGGAGATTCTCTATATCCATTACGCTTGAATGATACCTTGCCCTGTGTGGGTCTGCTCCTTTGTCTTGCCTCTGGACTTCCAGATCATATTTTTTCCCAGCTGAATCCGCTCCATATGCGTCCAGGCAGATAGAACGTGCCCCAGCCAGCCTTTTCATATCTTTCTGCGTTTCACAATCAGTAATAATTAAATCTGGTTTATTAGTGATAATGCGTAACACAAATTCAGCCAATGGAATGTTATCCTTGAAAAGACAACGCATAAAGTCATCATCAATTGGTCTTAACAAACGCAAACGTTGCAAATCTTCCTGATGTTGCTTATCCGTCACTGTCAATCTTCCCACCTGCTTTCCCTTCTGTTTTCGTATTTCCATACTACCATAAACCTCCTGATTTTACAAGCCGGGAGCCAACGCATTTCTGGTTACTATTCACGGGTCAGGAATGCGCTGAACTGCGCATTCCGTGAGAAAGTGATTCAAGGGTGAGGGGCGATTTTTGCGCAGCAAAACTTTAAATCCGAATTTTATATATAGAAATTGTTTATAATTACAAATATTTATCTATATTATCAATTATGAATCTGTTATGTAAAATGATATAATATCTTAATACATATCAATGAAATGGAGATGCTGCTGACCGTGGGTCTGGCAGCGGCAAATGGGGTTTATCTGAATTATGAAAAATAAAAAACTATGGATTTTCATCCTGCTTATTGCTGCAATCCTCATTCTGAATCATATTTTCGGCTGGTCGTCCTACATCAGCGACCAGAACAACCTGAAGCTGCTGGAAGACATTATTGAGGAAAACCGTCTTCTTGCAGTCATCATTTACATTGCGGTCACAATTGTAGGGTGCGTTGCACTGGCGCTTCCGGGAGTAACCTTTGCGATTGCGGCAGGTCTTTTATTCGGTCCGGTGCTTGGCACCATCTGCTGTTCGGCGGCTACCACCATCGGGGCGATGCTTGCGTTCGCTGCAGGAAGGTATTTCCTGAAGGACAGCATAAAACCAGTCGTCATGAAGAACCGTTATCTGAAAAAATGCCTGTTTGACGAGTCAGGCAGAAATGAGATCTTTATCCTCATGATTACCCGGCTGGTTCCATTATTTCCCTATAATCTTCAGAACTTTGCATACGGGATTACGGACATCCGGTTTAGCACCTACTCGGTCTGCTCCCTGATCTTTATGCTCCCGGGAACTGCTATGTACACAGTCGGGACAGCAGGTCTGGCGGATAAAGAAAACCGGCTTCTTTACATAGGAATTGCAGCCGGTTTTGCAGTGATGGTTATGGGATTGGGAGCGTATTTAAAAAAGCATTTTATAAAGGAGGAACAGTCAGAAAAGGATGGGGCAGAAGAATAGAATACAGGATGCATCAAAATGCGTACACTGTCATTTGTGTCAGAAAAACTGTGTATTTTTAAAGAAATACGGGATTGATATCAAAGATACGGACAGGCTTTCTGAGCTTGCCTATCATTGTTTCCTGTGTGGGAGATGTACGGAAGTCTGTCCGGCAGGGATTGACGGCCGCGGGGTGATTATGGACATGCGGCGCAGACATGTGGCAGGGGACGGCGGTGCATTTGTTAGCAGAAGATATAAAAGAACCGTGTCCGAAAAACAGGACTACCTCTATCGGAATTATAAGCACGGGACAAAAAAGAGAGTCCTGTTTCCGGGCTGCAACTTCCCTTCCGTGTATCCGAAGACGACAAAAACGCTTGTGAAGCTCTTGGAGGAGCAGGCGGGAATCGGAGTCATTTACGAATGCTGCGGGAAACCGATTGCGGATCTTGGGATGGAACAGCAGGAGAAGGCCGTGATACAAGGGATAGAAAAGCGGCTTAAGGAACGCCATGTGGAGGAACTAATCCTTCTCTGCCCCAACTGCTATGAATACTTAAAGCCCCGCATCTCGCTCAAAGTGACGAACATCTATGAGGTTCTCACTGAGCTTGGGATTGGTTTTAAGGCAGCGGGGGGAGCCAGGATGTTCCGGCCCTGTCCGGACAGGGAAAAAGGAGAGTGGCTTGCGTCCATCACCCCGTTTCTTGAAAAGCCCTGTGAGCCAGTCACAGAGATTCAGTGCTGCGGCCTCGGCGGCTGCGCAGGGGTGGAGGAGCCGGAACTGTCAAAAGGTTTTGCCAGAAAATTAAAAAATATTCCGGAGACGATCTACACATACTGCGGCTCCTGCGCCGGACAGCTTACGAGAAACGGCTGCAGGCAGGTGCGCCACATTCTTCCGGAGATTCTGGGAATCCCGGAAAAGCCGGATACGGTAAAATCTCTGATTAACCGGATGAAGACGAAATATCTGTAACGGAACAATCCGTACAGCAGAAAATACATGGAACGGAGCAGGAAGAATATGAGGAAGAGAGCGCTGATCATATTTACACGGGTGCCGGTTCCGGGGATGACAAAGACAAGGCTTATGCCTTACCTTACTCCGGAGCAGTGCGCCAGGCTTCATGAGTGCTTTTTAAAGGATATTGCGAAGATATGTCCCGGGACAGGTGCGGATATATTTGTATGCTACACTTTGCCGGAGACAGAGAAGTCTGGCAGACTGTCTGCCGGGGGAAGGGACGGCTCTTATACAGACGCAGGAGATCCAGTGGGAGTTCTCCGGAAGATTTTTGGCCCGGCGGCAGAGTACTACGAACAGACCGGGGACGGCCTGGGAGAGAGGATGCTTTCTGCAATCCGGGAGGTTCTTGAACGCGGCTACGAGAGATGTGTCCTTATAGGAACCGATGTGCCAGAAGTGGAAAGCCAGGATATCCGGCAGGCATTCGGCATCCTTGACAGAAAGGATGTGGTATTCGGACCCACCGCGGACGGCGGATATTATCTGGTAGGCATGAAGTCCCCGCGGAAAGAGGTATTTGAGAAGCAGATCTACGGACACGGGAGTGTCCTTCAGAATACAGTCCGGGCTCTTTGCCGGGTGGGAATCTCCGTGGGAATCGGGAGGACGCACCATGATATTGACCAGGATGAGGATCTGAGGGCGTTCCGTGACAGGATGAGGGGCAGCAGGGCTCTTCAGAGGACGGAGACAGGGAAATACCTCATGAGGAACCGGAGCATCTCGGTCATTGTGCCCATTTATAATGAAGAAAAGACCATCCGTCCCCTTCTTGCAGATCTTGGGAAGCTCCGGGACAGATGTGAGATTATCCTGGTAGACGGGGGAAGCACGGACAGGACGCTGGAATATATCAGCAGGGATTTCAGACTCCTCCATTCGGAAAAAGGAAGAGCCAGGCAGATGAACCTGGGGGCAGAGGAAAGCACAGGGGACATCCTGTTTTTCCTGCACTGCGACAGCGAGCTGCCGGACAAGCCTCTGGAGCAGATCCGGTATGTTATGAAGGACTACCGGGTGGGGTGCTTCGGCATTGCCTTCCACAGCGCACATTTTTTCCTGTTTACCTGCCGGGTCATATCCAACCACAGGATTAAAGACAGAAATGTCGTGTTCGGAGACCAGGGAATCTTTATTGACCGGAAGCTTTTTTTTGATATGGGAATGTTCCCTGAACTCCCCATTATGGAGGATTACCAGTTCTCCTTAAGCCTGAAGGAGCGTGGAGAGAAGATCGGGATTACGAAAAAGCGGATCTACACCTCGGACAGGAGATTCCGGGGAGGTACCATTCCGAAGCTAAAGGAAATGTGGAAGATGAACCGCCTCCGCAAGAAATACCGGGACGGTGTGAGTATAGACGAGGTTGCCAGAATGTATGAGGATGTGAGGTGAAACTGCTATGGAGAGAATTTCAGGGTTAAGAGAGTATATAAGAGACCCGGGATACAGAGACCAGATGGGACTTCAGGAGAAGGTCACGGAAGAATACCGCCTGCTTGCCCAGGGGGAATATAATATCAATTACCGTTTTACCCATCCGGTCACCGGACAGGAGCTTTTGCTCCGGGTAAACTGCGGAAGCCAGATGCACCTGGAGCATCAGATTGAATATGAATACCACGCACTGGAATTACTGCAGGAATCAGGGAGAACCCCGAAGGTGTACTATGTGGACGGAAGCCTTGAAAAGCTTAACCACGGCGTACTGGTCATGGAATACCTGCCAGGGAAGAGCCTGGATTACCGGAAGGATCTGAATGCCGCCGCAGAGTGCCTTGCGGATATACACAGTGTGAAGCTTCCAGAACAGACCGGGCTTCTTAGTCCCGGGAATCCCCTCCGGGCCATACTGGAGGAGTGCGAAGAGATGGTGAAGACCTACATGGATTCCCCGCTGGGGGATGACGGAACAAAAAAGCAGATCAGGGAAATGCTGGATATGGGATGGAGGAGACTTGAAAAGGTAAAAAACCAGGAGGTATACCGCTGCTGCATTAACACAGAGCTTAATTCTACCAATTTCCTGACAGGGGGAGAAGGAGGATGGACATACCTGATTGACTGGGAGAAGCCCATTTATGGGGATCCGGCCCAGGACCTGGGACATTTCCTGGCGCCCACTACCACGTTCTGGAAGACAGACGTGATACTTGGCACCGGAGAAGTCAGAGAGTTCCTTAATCAGTATAGAGAGGCGCTCGGCGGGAGGATCCCGGCGGAAGGTCTAAAAGAGCGGGTATATACCTATATCCCGGTTACCTGCTTAAGAGGTGTAACCTGGTGCGCTATGGCATGGGTGCAGTACCGGCAGACAGACAAGCTTATCTGCAATGAATCCACCCGCAGAAAACTGGATGCATACCTGTCCCAGGATTTCCTTAAAAGACTCGTGAAGGACTATTTGCATCAATAAAGGATTATCAGAAATAAAGGAGAAAAAACATGAATGAAAAAAAGATTGGGGAAGAATTTATGAAGGGATACGACTGCTCACAGGTCGTTCTAAGGCATTTCGCCGGGCGTTTCGGAATCAGTGAGGATGAAGCGAACCGTATGGCCGCATGTTTTGGAGGAGGGATGCAGCTTGGGTCTGTCTGCGGAGCTTACACAGGCGCGCTGATGGCCATAGGGCTAAAGTATGGGCACAGCAACCCGGAGGGACTAATGCAGCAGAAGGATGTGCTGATCGGGAAGACTGTTCAGTTCAGGGACAGATTCTTAAAGGAGTTCGGCACAGCAGAATGTAGGAATCTGATCGGCTATGACGTCTCAACGCCTGAGGGGCTTCAGGGCGCACTGGACAGCGGAAAGCTGCTTGGCTTCTGCCCGGGGCTTGTAGAAAAAGTGATTGGAATTACAGAAGAGATCTTAGCAGAGGAATAGAGCAGATATGAAATGGGTGATAAAAGCCGGTTTTCCAGATGCCCCGGTGAAAAAATGGTGGTCGGAATACACCTTTTCCCGTTCGCTGAAAAAATATCTGAAAAGGCCTGGCCATGATGTAGTGGTGGAGGCCTATGATGAGTGGCAGAACACAAAGGACGCAGACGTCGTCGTAGTCCTGCGGGGCAACAGGGAATATTTCCCGGACAGGACGCTGGACAGGTGCATATACATTATGTGGAACTTAAGCCACCCGGGGCAGATATCGGATGAGGAATATAACGCCTATGATCTTGTCTGCATAGGTTCCGCGCCATATTTGGAGAAGATGAGGGGGCGGATACATGTTCCCGCCGTGGTTCTTCCCATGTGTGCGGACACGGAGATCTTTTACCCGGACAGTACGCCCTGCGGCGAGAAGAAATATGACTGGATCTTTGTGGGAAATTCAAGATTTGTTAAGCGTAAAAGTGTCACATGGTCTATTGAACACGGCATCCCTTTGAAGATATGGGGAGCCAACTGGGAGGGATTCATCCCGGACAACTCAGAATACGTGGAAGCGGACAATATTCCGAACGACGACCTGCCTGAGCTGTACCGGAATGCCCGGGTTACGGTGGATGACCACTACGAGGACATGATTGAAAACGGCTTTATCAACACGCGGATTGTGGAGGCTCTTGCCTGCGGACTTCCGGTTATCTCAGATGATTCAGAAGTGTTAAGGGAGATGTTTCAGGGCGCAGTGCTCTGTTACCGTGATGAAGCGGAATTCTTAGAGCAGACACAGAGAATAGAGAAAGAATATGACGAGATAAAGGAAAAGGTCCTGTCCCTGTGGCCTCTCATCCGGGAAAAATATTCCTTTGAAGCATGCGCGGCGCGGCTCCAGGAGCTTGCAGATGAGATCCGTAAGCACAGGGAAGACTGTGCCTGGCTGGTCAGAAGCCTGGAAAGCGGAATCCGTATGGAGAACATTTCCTTTACAGTATACACCCCGGACTGCGGATGGCAGAGGGAGACGGAGGGAAAACCGGGGAAGCAGCCAGTTCCATCTGACAGTCCCCTTCTCCCCCGGCAGAATCTTCCCCGGCAGAAGCAGCCAGAAAGAAAGTCCGGGATCCCCAGGGTTTCGGTCATTGTGTCTGTCTACAATTCACAGGAGTACCTGGATGCATGCCTTCAGAGCATACTTAGCCAGACCTTAAAGGAGATAGAGGTAATCTGTGCGGATGATCTCTCAGATGATGCCTCACTTGCAATTCTGCAGAGATATGCGTCAGAGGACAGCAGGGTTTCTCTGTATGCTGTAGAAAATAAGAGGGATGTATTCAGGAGAAACGGCCCTTCCATAACGAGAAATAAAGGAATGGAGGCAGCACAGGGAGAATACATCTATTTTATGGACAGCGATGATTTTCTAGATCCCCATGCCCTTAAGAGTCTGTATAAGAGAAGCAGGGAGGAGCGGCTTGACATCCTGTACTTTAACGGAGAGACCGTATTTGACAGTCCGGAGGATAAAGAGCAGAGTCCCGGATTTGCGGACTATTATATAAGGAAGAAAAACTATCCGGGGTTGTGCACAGGCGAAGAGATGTTTGTGAAAATGAGAAGGGCCGGGGAATACAGAAGCAGCGTCGTGATGCAGTTTTTTAACAGGGATTTTCTTAAGAGGGCAGGACTTTCTTTCTGCCCCGGCGTTCTCCATGAGGATAATGAGTTTTCCTTCCGGGCAGCGCTTCTGGCAGAAAGAACCGGGTATCTGGCGGAAAATTATTACAAAAGGCGGATTCACAAGGCTTCCATTATGACAGGGAAAAGAGGAGTGGGGCATGTGTACGGGTATTTCCGCGCACTGACCGGTATGTGGGCCTTTGGAGAATCATATGAATGTGAGGAGCAGACCCAGGAGATGATCTACGATCTCCTGGAGGGTATTCTGTATAATCTGAGAAAGGAATACAGGATGCTTACATGGCAGGAACGCCAGGCCTTCAGTAATCTTAAGGGGAGCGCAAAACAGCGGTTTCAGCTTTGCGTGCAGTCAGAAAGGAAATCCGGCAGAAGAGACAGGGACGAGGCCAGAAGACTTCAGGCGGAGCTTAACAAGGTGAAGGGACAGCTGAATCATACGAAGATGCAGCTTGATAAGACCCGGGCGGAGAAGGCAGAGCTTCACGGAAAGCTCCACAGAACCTATCGGGAAAAATCAGAGATCAACCGGAAGCTTCAGATCACCTACGGCGAGAAATCGGAGATCAACCGGAAGCTTCAGGTAACCTACGGTGAAAAATACGACAGGGGCTTAAGAATCAAAAGCCTTGAAAAAGAACTGGCTTCCATAAAGGGCTCTCGCAGCTACCGCCTCGCCAGGGTGATGGGGTTCCCGGTTCGTTTTTTTAGAAGAATGATGAAGAGGATAAAGTAATAAGAGGAGCAGAGATTTGGAAAGCAGTAAGAAACCGGATGTCTCTGTGGTCATGCCTGTGTATAACAGCAGGGCCTGTCTGAGGGAGACACTTGACCTTTTAAGAAATCAGACACTTGGGAACATTGAGATTCTCTGTGTGGATGACGGCTCGGATGACAATTCGTTCGGGATTCTGGAAGAATATTCGAAGGCTGACGGGCGGATCCGGGCAATCCGCCGGACTCATGAGGGAGCCGGGGCAGCGAGAAATGCAGGGCTTGGGGAAGCCAGAGGTGAATACGTCATCTTTTTAGACTCGGATGATATCTTTGATCCGACCCTTCTTGAAAAAACGTGGAAAAAGGGAAAGAGCACACAGTCGGATGTGGTCTTGTTCGGGGCAAAGAGGTACGATGACCGGACGAAAAAGACAGTGGACGCGCCCCGGTATCTCTGGAGGAAGCTGATTCCGGAAAAAGAGGTATTCTCAAGGAAGGACATGAACGGAAGGCTTTTCGGTCTTACGGTTACCACTCCATGGACGAAGCTTTTCAGAAGGAAATTTATTCAGGAGCAGCAGATAAGCTTCCAGAATCTTCCTAACAGCAATGATGTATTCTTCGTGCTTGTGGCTCTGGCGGCTGCAGAGAGGATCAGCATTGTGCGGGAGGACCTGCTTTCCTACAGGGTGCACCGGGAGGGCAGCGTTCAGAATTGCAAAGACAGGGAGCCCTTGTGCTTTTTAAAAGCCTATGAGGATACGTACGAGGAGCTGAATCGCCGGGGACTCTACGGCGAGGTGCGGCAGGGCTTTGCAGACCTGGTGTTGTCTGGGTGTGTATTTAATCTGAATACGGTCCGCAGCGAGAACGCCAGGTGGACGATCATACATGCCCTGTGCAGCGGCCGGTTCCTGCGGATGGGGATTCTTGACATGTCCGGGGAAGAGGACCATGTAACGGAGGGAAACGCCCCGTCCCGGGAAGGAATATACCAAAACGTCCCGGCAGGATATGACATGCCGGAATATTACGCCAGAATCAAGGGTCTTCCCCATGCGGTCAGGATGCGGGAGGAGCTGGAGAAAGGAAAGGACGGTGAGCCGGAGACGCTTGTGAGGCGGGGAGTGGCGGATATCCCTCCAAAAGTATCTGTTATTATCCCGGTCTATAATACGAAAAAATATCTTGCGCAGTGCCTGGAGAGTATTCTTGGCCAGACGTTAAAGGAGATTGAAATCATCTGCATGGACGACGGGTCGGAGGACGGATCCTCAGACCTGCTTCTGTCCTATGCGGAGGCGGACAGCCGGATTACGGTATACCGGCAGAAAAACAGGGGACTATCTGAGGCGCGCAGCAGAAGTCTCAGACATGCCTCGGGAGAATATGTCTATTTTCTGGACAGTGATGACATGCTGCGCAGGGACGGACTGGAGGGTCTGTATGAAAGGAGCCGGATGTCAGAGCTTGATGTACTGTATTTTGACGGCAGGGACTTCTATGACAGCGATAAGCTTAAGGAACAGTATCCACAGTTTTGCGGCTATTATATCCGGACAGGGGAATATCCCGCTTCCTGTGCAGGGGCAGAGATGTTCCGGCAGATGCGCAGTACCGGGGAGTACCGGACTAATGTAGGAATTGCTTTTTTCAGGAGACAGTATCTCCTGGAACAGGGGCTTTGGTTTACACCGGGAATTCTCCATGAGGACAATGACTTCTCCTTCCGCGCCATGCTTCTTGCAGAACGGGCAGGGTATACGGGGGAGGCCTGGTTTATAAGGAGAATCAGGGAGGATTCCATTATGACGGCAAGGGCCGGTTTTCCGGAGAGCTACGGATACTTTAAAAGTTTTCTCAACATGCTGGCTTTTCTTGGGAAATACTCTTATCCAGAAGAGATGACAGAGATCCTTTTCGGGACGCTGCAAGGAGTGCTGGATCTTGCAAAGGACATCTACAATGCACTTCCCGCAGAGGAAAGATGGGCTGCGGAGGGCCTTCCTGGGGCAGAGAGAATCTATTACCGCTTTTTTGTGGAAAAGGATGCCTCCATGAGGGAAAAGCTTGCCCGGGCATATGCGGCAAAGAGCGGGATAAACGAGACACTTCAGAGGACTTACCGGGAAAAATCAGAGATTAACCGTAAGCTTCAGATTACTTATGGGGAAAAATATGACAGAGGACTTGAGATCAAACGGCTTAAAAAGGAACTGGAGGAGGTAAAAAGCTCCGAGACCTACCGGCTGGCAAGACTGATCGGGCTGCCGGTCCGGATATTCAGGAGGATGTTTAGGAAAGGAATATGGCGAAAGTATCAGTAATTATACCTGTATATAATGCAGAGAGATATCTGGCGGAATGCCTGGACAGCATTACCGGACAGACATTGAAGGACATAGAGATAATATGCATAAGCGACGGTTCCACAGACCGGTCTTATGATATCCTGCAAAAATACCAGGAGCAGGACAGCCGTATTCTGCTCATCTGGCGGGAGAACCGGGGATACGGATACACTATGAATGAAGGCATTGCCAGGGCTTCGGGAGAGTACATCGGCATCGTGGAGGCAGATGACTATGCAGCGCTTAATATGTACGAGGAACTGTATCAGAAGGCGAAGGAATATGACCTGGATTTTGTGAAAGCAGATTTTTATCGTTTTAAGAGGGCGCAAAGCGGCAGCATGGAACTGGCCTGCAACCATTTGTCGCCGGATCCGTCAGACTACAATAAGGTTTTCAACCCGGGAGAGAACCCGGAGACACTCCGGTATATTATGAATACATGGAGCGGCATCTATAAAAGAAGCTTTTTAGAGAAATACCATATACAGCATAATGAGACGCCGGGGGCATCCTTTCAGGACAATGGCTTCTGGTTTCAGACATTTATTTACGGGAAGCGGGGGATGATTGTGGACCAGCCTTATTACAGGAACCGCCGGGACAATCCAGATTCCTCCGTAAAAAGTAAGGAAAAGGTCTACTGTATCAACGCAGAATATGATTACATTAGGGGGATTCTTCTTAAGGATCCGGCGCTGTGGGAGCGCTTCCGCCATATGTACTGGTTCAAAAAATATCATAATTATATGGGGACTCTGTGGAGGATTGATGAAAAGTATAGAGAAGAATACCTAATGCGCTTCAGCGAAGAACTGAAAAGGGGAATCGCCCTGGGAGATCTGGTCAGGGAGCCGTTTTCCTGTAATGCCTGGAACAACATCCGCAGTATTACGGAGGATCCCAAGAAATATTACCTTACAAGGGTTTATCCTGCGGGGATGAATCAGAAGGTGTTTGAGCAGATGCAGGCATTGGAGACAGAGAACCGGAAGCTAAAGGAAGAGATTGCTTCTATACGGAGATCTAAGACCTTCCGGCTTGGAAAGATTCTTCTATTCCTGCCAGGGAGGCTTAAACGCATGCTTCGCAGGAGGAAAAGATGATGGACAGGCCAAAAGTTTCCGTGATCGTTCCGGTCTATAATGCGCAGAGCCATCTGAGGCAGTGCCTGGACAGTATTATGGGGCAGACCTTAAGGGAGATTGAGATTCTCTGCGTGGATGACGGCTCCACAGACGGCTCGGCACAGATCCTGGAGGAATATAAGGGGTGTGATCCAAGGCTCCATGTGATCATGCAGGAGAATATCGGTGCAGGCGCGGCCAGGAACAGAGGGCTTGCTGAGGCGTCGGGAGAGTACCTGTCCTTCCTGGATGCTGATGATTTCTTTGAGCCGGATATGTTGGAGTGCGCATATGAGAGAGCCGTGTCAGGGAATGCGCAGATCGTTGTATTCCGGTCAGACCAGTACCATACAGAGGAGGGAGTCTTCCGGGACATGCCCTGGACACTTAGGAGCCATGCCCTTGCGCCGTACAGACCCATGGACTGCCGGACTTTTACGGACAATGTGTTCAAGGTATTCGTGGGATGGGCCTGGGACAAGCTGTTTGAGCGGGAGTTCGTCTTAAAGCACGGCCTCGGGTTCCAGGAGCAGAGAACGTCTAATGACCTTTTGTTCGTGTTCCTGGCGATTGTCCTGGCGGAGCGGATTGAGACGGAGGAGCGTGTGCTCGCCCACCAGAGAAGAGGCACCTCATCCTCCCTTTCCAATACCCGTGACAAGTCCTGGCAGTGTTTTTATGAGGCGCTTAAGGCGCTCAGGGAGAATCTTATAAGGCTCGGGCGGTACCAGGAGTTGGAGCAGGATTATATTAACTATGCACTCCACTTTTCCCTGTGGAATCTGGATACGCTTCAGGGAGAGAAGAAAAAAGAACTGCGCAGGATGCTGAAAAAACACTGGTTTCGTGAGCTTGGCATCGCAGGGAAAAGAGAAGATTATTTTTATAATAAGAAAGAATACAGGCAATACTGGGAGATTGTGAGAGGGCGGCTGCCCCGGATTATATCGAAGTGCAGCCGTGGCATTGTTGACTGACGACAATGCAGTACTGGCGCAAAAGGCCGGTGCATTTTACTCGGAGAGTACTGCAATATTTGGGGAAATTATGGGAAAAACAGAAGAAAACAAAATGGAAAAAATACCGGCTGTGTCAGTCATTATACCTGTGTATAACGCACAGAAGCACCTGGAGCAGATGCTGGAATCCGTCATGCGGCAGTCGCTGAAGGAGATTGAGATTATCTGTATCGACGACGGCTCCACGGACCGGTCTGCAGATATCATCCGGAATCTTGGAAAAAAGGATTTCAGGATCAGCCTGCTTACCCAGGAGAACCTGAATGCCGGAGCAGCGAGAAACCGGGGTCTTCTCGAAGCGCGGGGGGAATACGTCCTGTTCTGGGATGCGGACGACAGGTTCCGGGAAAAAGCCGCTGAACTTCTGTACCGGAAGGCAAAGTCATCCAGGGCAGATGTGTGCGTGTGCGGCGTCTGCGAATTTACAGACGAGGAAAAGGTGTACGAGGCGGACGGATACTTAAAGACAGCTCTTCTTCCGGGAAAAGAAGTGTTTCAAAAGTATGATCTGGGTGATCATTTATTTGATTTTGCATCCAATGTGCTGTGGAACAAGATGTTCCGCCGGGAATTTCTGGCCCGCAGCGGGATAAGCTTTCAGGAGATACGTCAGGCCAACGATACGGCATTTGTCATGTTGTCCATGTACCGGGCAGAGGCAGTCACCTGTGTGCGGCAGATGCTTGTATACCACCGGGTGAACAACCCGGAAAGCCTGACAGGAAGGGCTTCAGATACGTTTCTCTGCCCTTATGAGTCCTACCTCTGTACCCTTGGAAAGCTTAAGGAGGATCCAGACTTTCCGATGTTTCAGAAAAGCTTTCGCAACAAGGCAGTGCTGGGGATGTTCCGGGCACTGAACATTCAGACATCCTTTGAAGCTTATGTGCAGTTGTATCAATTTCTTAAGGAGGAGGGATTTGAAGCCCTTGGGATTCATCAGTGCCGCCGGGAAGAGCTTATGGAGGAGTGGATGTACCGGGATCTGGAACTTATGAAGGAGCTGTCTGCGGGAGACTTCTTGATCTATAAGGCAAATGAGAGACGCTGGGACAGGGATCAGCTTAAATACACACTCCGGCGCGTGCGCAGGAGGCTGTCTTTTCTGCTGACCTGGAATCAGAGAATGAAAAAAATCAGAAGATTGTTGGGGACGGGGCATTTTTAAAAATGCCCCGTCCCCAATTTCAATATATTTATAGGTATTACCTATAAATATATTGAAATAAACAATTATACATCTAAATCGCGAAATGATATAATGCAATTACTATCTGTACGATCTGATTTTAGTAAAATGTGACATAATAATTTGGGGGATGAAGAGATTATGGAAACAAAAAGTACAAAAAAAGCAAATAAATGGGCAGGAAAGATTGTGGTTATTGCACTGGCAGCTGCGGCTTTTCTTGCTTATTATTTTATTCCGGCAGTTCATGCGACCATGAATAAGATCCTGGCGGCATTTGCCAGCGGCGACTTTGAAGTGGTAAAGGAATTCGTGGAATCCTACGGCATCTATGCAGCGGCAGTTTCTTTTATGCTGATGATTCTCCAGTCCATTGCGGCGCCGCTTCCGGCATTCCTGCTGACCTTCGCTAACGCGAACCTCTTTGGGTGGTGGAAGGGAGCAATCCTTTCCTGGTCAAGCGCCATGGCAGGCGCGGCGGTCTGTTTTTACATAGCAAGGATTCTCGGAAGAGACGTGGCAGAGAAGCTTACCAGCAGGAGAGGATTAAAGCAGATTGATGAATTTTTCGAGAAACACGGAAGGATGAGCATTCTCATTGCCAGGCTGCTGCCTTTTATCTCCTTTGATATTGTAAGCTATGCCGCGGGTCTTACATCCATTTCCTTCTGGAGTTTCTTTGTGGCCACGGGAATCGGACAGCTTCCTGCAACCATCATTTACTCTTATGTGGGAAGCATGCTGACAGGAGGGGCAAAGCTGTTTGTGACAGGACTGCTTCTGCTGTTTGCAATATCAGCACTGATCGTTTTATTCAAGCAGATATATAACGAGAAACAGAAAAAAAAGGAGGATAACTAACATGAACACGTATTATAATCCGGAGGATCTGGCAAAATTCGGCACAATGGGCGAGGAGGCGCCCCAGCTGTGGGACAGCTTTATGCAGTATTACGGCGCAGTATTTGCCGAGGGGGCGCTCACGGCAAGGGAAAAATCACTGATCGCCCTGGCAGTGGCACATGCGGTACAGTGCCCCTACTGCATTGATTCTTACACACAGGACTGCCTGTCAAAGGGTGTTGACGAGGAGCAGATGACAGAGGCTGTTCACGTTGCAGCAGCCATCAGGGGAGGCGCAACGCTGGTTCACGGCGTACAGATGAAAAATATTGTAAAGAAACTGGAGCTTTAGTAATGGATATAAGAGAAGAATTTGGAAAACTTACGCAGATTCCGGACTTTGAGGATTCTGTGGAGGACAAGGATCTGCTTATGACGGATAAAATGTCTGTGCTGCAGATTAATGTAGGCAGGCTCTGCAATCTTGCGTGTAAGCACTGTCATATGGAGGCGGGGCCGAACCGCACAGAAGTTATGGGGCGCGATGTAATGGAAGCGTGCCTTGATGTGTATAAGAATTGGGGATTTTCTACAATCGACATCACTGGCGGAGCGCCGGAGATGAATCCCGATTTCCGCTGGTTTGTAGAGGAAGCTGTAAAGGTGTGCAGCCATGTTATGGTAAGGACCAACCTGACGATTATGCTGGAGGAAGGATACGAAGACCTGCCGGAGTTCTATGCAGACCACAAGGTGGAGATCATCTGCTCCCTCCCACATTATAAGGCAAAGAATTCAGAGCGCCAGAGAGGTTCAGGAACCTTTGACAAATCCATAGAGGTGTTAAAGAAGCTCAATGAGGCGGGCTACGGAAAGGATCCGGAACTTGTGCTCAACATGGTATTTAACCCGGGCGGGGCATTCTTCCCGCCGCAGCAGAGCGCCATTGAGAGAGAGTACAAGGAGCATCTGGGACAGGAGTACGGAATTGTATTTAATAATCTGTTTACAATAACGAACAACCCGATTGGAAGATTCGGCGGGTTCCTTATGAAGACCGGAAATATGGAAAGCTATATGACAAAGCTTTATGGTGCCTTTAATCCGGGCGCGCTTCCTGGAATGATGTGCAGAAGCCAGCTGTCTGTAGCGTGGGACGGTTCATTGTACGACTGTGATTTTAACCAGGCAGTGGACATGCCGGTTGAGACGAAGGAAACGATCATGGATCTTCGGGACAGGCCGTATAAGAAGAGAAAGATACGTTTTGATAAGCACTGCTACGCCTGCACCGCCGGGCAAGGTTCAAGCTGCGGGGGAAGTACGGCATAGGAGGTTCAGACGGAGTTTTGTATACAGCAGCCGGATCCGGCAGGGGAGCCTAGTAAGCTATTTTTGACAGTTCCTTGGCCGGGCCGGTTATTTTAGAAATGGAGTCAGACATGAAGAAAAGTATGAAGAGGAATATAAGAGGGCTTGGCATCGGGCTGCTGGCGGCTATGATTGTGACCGGATGCGGTGGCAAGGCAAAGGGAGTATCCGATGACGAGCTGGTATCAAAGGATGTATTTGAAGGCACCTGGCTGATAACGGCGGATGCCGCAAAGGAGAAGGTGGGAGCGGACGGCGTCCTTTTTGTGGACTGCCGGGGAAATGGTGCGTCAGATAAGGAAACAATCGAAGGCGCGGTTGCCACGGACTGGAAACTTCTTGGAACCTGTGATGACAGTTATGGAAAAGAAGGAGACGAAGGCTGGGGTAAGATTCCAAAGCCTTCTGATCTTGCAGAGAGGCTGGGGAAACTTGGCATGTCAAAAGACAAGGAACTGATTCTGCTGGGTGAGACATTAGGCGGTTGGGGAGATGACGCGAGAGTCTTGTGGGAGCTCGCCGCTGCCGGTTACACGAATGTGAAGATGGTAGATGGTGGTTATGCGGCGCTGAAAGAAGCAGGCGCGCCGACACAAAAAGGAGCCTCCGAGCCTGAAGAGACGCAGGTTTCCATTGATTCCATTGATATGACCCATGTCATGGAAACAGAGGAGCTGATGGAGAATTACGATTCCTATAAGGTGGTGGATGTCCGAACAGACGAGGAATACGAAGGAGCAGTGAAATATAACGAGGCGAAGGGAGGGCACCTTCCGGGAGCAATCCATATCCGTTATACTGATATGTTCCGGGAGGACGGAACCTTAAGATCAAAGGCCGATATTGAGAAGGTGCTCACAGACGCCGGAATCTCAAAGGATGACAAGATCGTGACCTACTGCACAGGGGGAATCCGTTCCGCTTATTCACAGCTTGTATTTGAAATGGCAGGCTATGAGAATACATGGAACTATGACCAGTCCTACTGGAGATGGGCAGTGGCCGGAGACGTGGAGAAATAAAGTCCGGTCTGAATCCGGGGCGGCAGCACATGGGGATGCTCTGCCGGGCAAAAGCCGCCCGCATATTCTGATCATGTTCTTTCGGGAATGGGCAGTCCGTGCGTATTCCTGGGTCATGATATAGCAACAAAGAGTGTAATCCACACTAATTTCTGATACGTTTCATTAGTATAGCGTTGCAAGCTCTGGTGTGGGTTATACCAGGAATCTCATAGTAAGGAGGAAAAGATATGAGAGGTATGAAGAAACTGGCTGCAGTTGTGATTGCACTTGTGGCAGTCATAGCGGTTGCAGGAACAAGCATTCCTGTAGAAGCAGCGGCAAAAGCACCGAAAAAGATTACTTTGAAGACTACTTCCAAGACAGTAGACATCAAAGGCAAAGCGACGGTTTCAGTAAAGTCCGTATCGCCGAAGGGTGCAAGCAAGGCGGTTAAGTACACGTCCAGCAACAAGAAGGTTGCCACCGTATCATCAAAGGGCGTGGTAACAGGGAAGAAGGCCGGGAAGGTAACGATTACCGCAACATCTAAGAAGAGTAAGAAGGTAAAAAAGACAATTAAGATTACAGTAAAGCAGTTAAAGCCCACACAGATCAGCCTGAGCAGCAAAGCGGCTATGAAGACTGGGGATAAGAAGGCTTTAAAGGCGACTGTAAAACCGGCAGGCGTTTACTGCCCCCTTTCATGGTCATCAGGCAACAAGTCCGTAGCCACAGTTGACAAGAAAGGGAATGTGACTGCAAAGGCGCCGGGAACCGCTGTCATTACTGTAAAATCAAAAGAGAAAAATAAAAAGGGCAAGTACCTTACTAAGAAATGTACAGTAACAGTAACAGCTAAGGAAATAAAGGTATCCGCGCTTACATTTGCAGATAAGGAAAAGACACTGACTGGTCTTGGAACTACCTATACGAATAAGCTTACCATTGCACCGGCAAATGCAACGAATAAGAAGGTAACTTATTCTTCAAGTGATCCGAAAATTGCAGCCGTGGATTCTGCAAGCGGCAAGGTTACGACAGTTGCAGCAGGAAGTGCTGCGATTACGGCATCTGCAGCAGACGGAAGCGGAAAGAAGGCTTCCTATAAGCTGACAGTTGCAGACCGTATGAATGCAAACATTGACTGGCAGTATGTGGAAAGTGCAGACCTGATTGCAAATAAAGAAGATTATGTTATTATAGATCTCCGCCCCACAAAGGCTTTGAATTCCTCAATCGGGGACAATGGATATGAGCAGGGACATATCGAAGGTTCCGTATGGGTTCCGGCATGGCCGGTTAACAGTGCGGACAAAGAGAATCTGTTAAGAGCTTCCTATGTTCTTGAACAGCTAAAGGATAATGATAAGAAAATTGCCTTTATCTGCCAGTCAGGAGCAGGAGGAGCAAAGAGAGCCATTTCCGTTATGGCGGATGCAGGAATTGATCTGTCCAGAATGTATATTCAGAAGGGCGGTGGTAAAGACCTGCTTGCGAATCATAAGGAGCAGCTTGTAACAGAAGGCGAATTCAGCGGAGACTATGTCATCAGTGCGGCTGATCTGAAAACAAAGATAGATGCAAAAGAGACCATGATATTAGTTGACACACGCGGGATTGGAGCGGCTGCTGAGACAGCACAGAACGCGATTACAATCAACTGGAAGGGTATTTCCTTAAGTGACAAGCAGACCGGAAATAACAAGAGAGCTGCCGGAGATGAAGGCTTTGCAAGATCTCTGCCTGCAGCAGATATGGGGCAGAAGCTGGGCGCTCTTGGTCTTGGACTGAATGACCAGATTATACTGTTCAGCGACGGTCATGTATCTGGCGGCTGGGGAGATGACGGACGTATTGCATGGCAGCTGTTCCAGTGCGGCTATACAAATGTAAAGATGGTAAACGGCGGTCTTGCAGCTATGAAGACAGCAGGGATCCCGGTACAGAAGGGACCGTCAAAAGCGGCTGCAAAGGCAGTGACAGTAGCAGGTCTTAACACAGATCATGACATTACAACGAAAGATCTTCTTGATCATTTCGCAGATTACAAGATAATTGACGTGCGTGCAAATGCGGAATTTGACGGCGAAGTTCTTTACGGAGAGAAGTCCGGCGGACACATCAAGGGAGCGCTCCATATCCGTTTTACAGATCTGTTCAGATATAACGGAACATTAAAAAGTGCGGATGAGCTTAAGGCTATGTTTAAGGCAGCAGGCCTGAATGAGACTGACAAGGTTGTAACTTATTGTACAGGCGGTATCCGTTCGGCTTATATGCAGCTAGTACTGCAGATGGTTGGATATCAGAATACATATAACTATGCAGAGTCAGCTTACAGATGGTCAAATACAGCATCAGCAGGCACAGCGGCTTACTGGTCAAAAGAGACTGCAGTGACAGGGATCAGCTTTGAAAAAGACGAGCTGGTGATCGGGGCAAAAGAGGCTGCAGGCAGTGTGAAGCTCAGAATAATGCCATCCTATGCTACGAATAAAGCGGTAGAGTACAAATCATCCGATGAGAAGATCGCAACTGTAGACCAGAATGGAAAGGTTACGGCTGTTGAATATGGGGAAGCTACGATAACGGCTGCAACGAAGGACGGCTCTAACCTTACTGCAAGCTATACGGTTAAGGTACAGGCGCCGGAAGCAGTAACAGAGCGTCAGGTATATGTATCTCCTGAATGGGTAAAGAGCGCCATGGATGGAAAGCAGGCAGGATATGAATATGATAAATTATTTATTTCAGAAGTGGCCTGGGGACCAATAGAAACAGATAAGGCATACAATGAAGGCCATATAAAGGGTGCATACCATATCAACTCAGATGCAGTGGAATATGACGATGTGGATCTTGACGGAATTGATGAATGCGGAATCTATGGAAAGGTACCGGTTAGTACAGAAGATAACTTTAATATCCGAAATGCAGAACAGTTAGGCGAGTTCATGAAGAGAAATGGAATCAAAAAGGATACGAAAGTTATCCTCTACGGAAAGAATGCAAGTGATTCCAGTATTACAAGAGTAGCATTTGCAATGCTTTATGCCGGTGTTGAAGATGTAAAAGTCATTGACGGCGGTATGGAGGCATGGATGAGTGCGGGATTCCAGACTGAGACTAAAATAAATGAACCAACGCCGGGTGGTGAAGACTTTGACTTCGGAACAAAGATTCCGGCACATCAGGAGTATATTCTGTCCATAGATGATACAAAAGAAAGATTAAAAAGTGATCCTGGATTTTATCTTGTAAGTATCCGTTCAGAGGATGAATTCCTTGGAAAAGTAAGTGGATATCAATATATTAAAAATGCCGGCGAGCCTTTTGGGGCAGTATGGGGTCATGATACGGATGATGGCTCTTATGTCAAGAATGGAAAAGTAGTTGGCGTTGACAGAGTAAAAGAAATTCTAAAAGAATTTGGCGGAAATCTTGATGAAAAGAGTCAACATTTTTCATTCTATTGTGGAACCGGATGGAGAGCAACGATTCCATTCTTGATTTGTTATCAGGAAGGATATACGAACATCAGCGTTTATGATGCCGGATGGTGGCTGTGGCAGAAAAACTGGGAAAAAGATCCAGCGGACTGGCCGATTCAGAAGGTTACGCCAAAGGAAGCTGTCAACCATGCAGTGTTTAGTTTTGCAGAGGAAGAGATTACAAAGGATATTGACGGAAACAGGCTTACATCATCAGGCGCTACGGCAGCTAAAAATGAAATTAAGGCAATGCCGGCACGAGTTACTACAATACCAAAGTTTACGTATACATCCTCAGATGAAGACGTGGCGGAAGTTGCGGAAGATGGTACTGTAACAACAGCAGGTTATGGTGCTGCAACAATTACCGCGACGGCAGAGGATGGAAGTGCGATAAGCTACAAAGTAACTGTAACAGACAGGAAAGATGATGCGATCAGCTGGCAGGAGAAATCATCCGCAGATGTAATCAAAGAGGCAGGAGAGGGTACATTGATTGTATTAGATACCCGTCCGGATAGTATTTCCATGCCCAATGATACGGAAATACCAGATGCAGGCTATGCGGTGGGGCATATTCAGGGAGCCATTCATGTTAATTCCTGGCCGGTTGATGAAAAAGCAGCGGAGGATGCTTTGCGTAAGAAGGCTGCCAGTCTGAAGAAAAAAAGTAAACCGATTGCTATTATTTGTCTTTCAGGAGCAGGAGGAGCAAAGCGAGCCATATCCGTATTGATAGACGCAGGAATTGATCCGTCCATGCTGTTTATCCAAACGGGCGGAGGACTGGATTTATTAAAGAAGCACAAGACGGAGCTTGTAACAGAAAGTGATAAATGGACAGCAGCGGACTTTACGTATACTGAGGATGGAACCACTATTACAGGACTTTCAGCTAGCGGAGCGGATAAGCTTAAATTAAATATGGATGTAGTTATGCCAAATGAAAGCTCTGGAGGGAAAGCAATTACGGCGATCGCTGATGCAGGAACTGATGCTGGAGGAATATTTGGGAAAGATGCGCAAGTAGATAGCGTAGTATTGCCTGAGAAACTGGAGGCAATCGGGAATTTTGCATTTAGACAGTGCGGTCTTGAGAGTATCACTTTCCCTAATACATTAAAAACGATCGGGACATCTGCCTTTATGATGAATAACCTTACAGAAATTATTTTACCAGATAGTGTAGAAACGGTTGGTGGTGGTGCATTTTCTAGCAATTTCCAAATAAAAAAGGTAGTGATTTCGAAAAGTATGACAGTTATACCGGCGGCATTTATTAATTGCAGTGGGGATACTTCGGCAGAGAAATTTACTGAGATTGAGATTCCAGAAGGAATTACAGAAATTGGAAACAATGCATTTGCTGGAAATAGTTTTGCTAGGATAGAAATTCCTGAAAGCGTAAAAAAAATTGGGAATTATGCTTTTGCACAGGTTCCGACAAATAAAAAAATGGAAGAAGTAATATTGCACGAAGGTTTGGAGACAATAGGAAGCTATGCGTTTCGCCATATTCCGGCAACTGAGATTGTGATTCCTTCAACTGTTACATCTGTAAATAAGAAGGCATTTGACCTTTGTAGCATAAAAGTTTATACGTATGATGAAAGCATTATTACTACAGCTCATTCAGGGGTAACCGAGATAATACTCATTCAGAATGAAGAGTAGAAAAAGCGGAAAGTAATCATAAACGTAACACTCCAACAGGTCAGCGCATTTGTTGCGCTGACCGTAAGAAAATGATTTAGGAGCGCAAAAATCCCATTGCAGATGGCAATATTAATGGATTTTGTATGTAACTGTGAAATTATTTTACAGTCGCAAAAAAGCAAAAAAAGAAGAAAAAGCTTCTGCAGACTATTTAATTAATAGACATTTGCAGAAGCTTTTTCAAACAGGGAGGGTATGATGCAGACAAAGAGAAAATTATTGTCATTGATCATGTCACTGGTTCTGGCATTATCAATGTCATTTTCTGCATTTGCTATGGATCAGTCTCAGTTTTATGAGACAGAGGAAAGCTATAGTGAAGAAGCACAGACAGATGACATAGAAAATATACAAGAAGCAGAAACAGAGAATTTTAAAGAAGATATACAAGAAGTAGAAATAGAGAATTTTAAAGAAGCCATAGACAGCTCTATATGGACTGCCGATGATTTCACCTACACAACGCTTACACAGACCTTGAACGGCTGTGATTACACAAGACAGTTCCAAATCTCCGGCCCTGCAATTGCAGGATTTTCCGAAACAGGAGAGGAAAAACTAAAAACAAACAAGAACCTTGTCATTCCTTCTGAAAATGACAAGGGAGAAACGCTGGTAGGCGTTGCAGCGAAAGCATTTTGTGAGAAGGGGCTTGAATCGGTAGAGTTTCCGGAAGGAATGATGGTGGACTATGACGATACTGTGACCCATGTGGTAACAAGACGCGGCAATTTCATTATTGATACCGAGGCATTTGCAAAAAACAATCTTACCTCAGTGACCCTTCCAGAGGGTGTTATTGCTGTCATGTCCGCAGCATTTCGCAGTAACCAGCTAAGCAAGGTATCCCTGCCGCACACAATCTGGTGGATTGAGAATTCAAGCTTTGACAACAATAAGCTTACAACAGTCGGATTTCCAAAGACCTGTGACTTCCAGGTACAGATACATGGCTTTGCATTTTCAAGAAATGAGATCAGGACAGTAAGGCTTCCTGATTATACAGAGGTAGTGGATAAGAATGCGTTTATACTGAATCCAGGCGCAGAAGAATGTCCTGCTAATGCTCCAGACAAAGAAAAGACACTGGGCGGCGTGGTTTATATGTATACGGACAATGAAAATCTTGCCAGTATGGAGCGTATTCACCATATAGAACGCAGCGCAGAATCCCAGCATTCCTGGCATCAGAAGCTGATTGTTGGAAGCAGGCCGGCGGAAGATGGGGAATGGACGGCTGATGATTTTACAATTGACGGAACAACCATTACAGGTCTGTCAGAAAGTGGAATCAAGAAGCGAACAGTGAATAAAGACCTGGTTCTGCCGGATAAAAATGCATCCGGACAGTACATTACAGCACTTGCCGATACCACATCTTCAACTGGACTATTCGCGTCAGAAGAAGAAAAATTCAAAAGTCTGGTACTCCCGTCCTCCATTGAACGAATCGGGCAAAGAGCGTTTGCGGACAATGGATTGACAGGCAACGTAAAGTTCCCGCTTACCTTAAAGGAAATCGGACTGGCGGCATTTCAGAATAACAGTCTTACCAATGTTACATTGCCAGACAGTGTGGTAAAACTTGGAGAAGGAGCGTTCAGCACCAATCCGAAGCTTGGAACCATTGTGATCTCCAAGGGTCTGACTGAAATCGCAGCCGGAGCTTTTGGCTGCAGTGATAAAAATCACTGGATGGAAAACCTGACGCAGCTTGTAATTCCAGAAGGGATCACAAAGATTGGAAATAATGCATTTGCAGGGAACAACATCAAAAAAATTGAGATTCCATCTACTGTTACAGAGATCGGAGAATTTGCATTTTCCACAAAGAATTATCTGAAAGATGAATGTACGCTTGAACTCCCGGAAGGCCTTCGCATCATTGGCAGCAAGGCATTTCGTAATAAAGTAATAAAAGAAGTTACGTTGCCGTCCAGTGTAGAGGAGTTAAAACAGGATGTGTTCTTAAAGCAATATTCAGACGGGACTCCAGTACAGGTAACAACGGTATATGTAAGCAAGGCGCAATATAAGAATAAAGAGAAATTTCCAGCTTCGGATTACCATACCTATCAGATCAAGTCAGATCCGGAGGATACCCAGTGGGATGAATTTGACTTCACTTATGCATCGTGGAAGGATGCGGGTGTAAAGGAAGAGGAGCTTACCATGTATTCCGTAAATGATACGGAAAATAAAGTGGTGCTTTCTCCATATCTGATTACCGGATTATCCAAATTTGGCCAGGAAAAAATAAAAAAGAATAAGGACATGGTAATTCCGGAAGCAGATCCAGATGGAAATATGGTTACCGGGATTGCACCAGGAGCGTTTGACGACAGCGCAAATGATAAGAAGTATGGAATTGAGTCAGTCACATTTCCGGAAAATGTGAAGACGCCTTATACTGCAGCACAGAAGGCAAGGACAGATGAACTAACAGAGCGCGGCAATTTTGTAATTTGCAGCAATGCTTTTGCCGGGAACAGCCTGACGATGCTGAAACTGCCGGAAGGGGTGATCCGTATCGGTGAGAAAGCTTTTGAAGGGAATCAGCTTGTGAGTGTTGCAGTACCGAAGACAGTATGGTGGATTGACAGCAGGGCATTTGCATCCAATGAGATTACTGCCGTGGATCTGCCCCAGGATTCCGATTTCAGGATGAGCATAGGAGCAGAGTCCTTTGCGGGAAATAAGATACGGGCAGTGCAGCTTCCAGGCCGGATAGAAAGAGTGGAACAGGATGCCTTTAAGGATAATACCGGTATGGAGGAAGTGGATCCTTCTGCGCCGGGAGAATGGAAAGACAGCGGCATTGTATATATGTATGCAGCCCCAGGTACGGAAGCAGGGGTCTATATCGGCCATCTGGGAGGTACGGGAGACCAGCAGTCCTTTATACAAAAACTAGTTACGGATCGTCCTATGCCGGATGAATTAAAGCCATGGGGAACAGAGGACTTTACTTACTCTGAAAATGGCAGTACGATCACAGGCCTTTCTGATAAGGGCAGGGCAAAAAGGACAGAGAATGCCAATATCATTCTTCCAGCTAAAGGACCGGATGGAGCGGTCATCCTCTCAATCGGAGATGCCGATGCAGGCAAATGCGGACTATTTGGCAGTGAAGAGGAAAAGCCGGCAGGCATCATATTCCCAGATCAGCTGGAACGTATCGGCAATTATGCATTTGAAAACAGCGGGTTGGAAAAAATACATTTTCCACAGACCTTAACAGTGATTGGGGAAGGAGCATTCAGGCAGAATAACCTCTCCCAGATTCTTCTGCCCGACCATGTAACCGAAGCCGGAGCCGGGGCATTTGCGTCAAATGCTGCCGCAAAACAGATCAAGGTATCAAAAGCTATGACAGAGATTCCGGCATCCTTTGCAGAGAATTCCGGAACCATGGATGGAACCATTCTGGAACTGGTGATCCCGGAAGGAATCGCATCCATCGGGGATAAAGCCTTTAAAGGCGGCAGACTGAGCCGTATTGAAATTCCGTCAACCGTAGAAACGATTGGAAGCTATGCATTTGCACAGAATGAGAGACTGGATCTGCCAGTTGAGATTATCCTCTCTGAAGGTGTTAAAAGAATCGGAAGCTGTGCATTTCAGTATGCAGGGGTAACAGAATTAGAGCTGCCATCCACCATTACGGACATTCAGGATGATGCATTCCAGGGGTGTATAGAAGGCGGAAAGGTTAAGCTGTATACATCCAGTGAAGAACATATAAAGAAGTTCAACTCATCAAAATACCACGAGGCAGTCCTTAAGTATCTGCTCGGAAGCGGTTGGGACGAGGATGACTTTACCTATGAAGGAACAACAGTTACCGGCTGGTCCGAAAAAGGGAATCAGACAAGACTTGGGAACAAGAAACTGAAAATTCCAGACCGCAACCCTGATACAAAAGAGGCAATTACCAGGATTGGAGACAGCGCATTTAAAATACCAGATGATGAGATCACGCAGCTCAAAGACAGTGTAGAATCACCAAATGGCATGACAGAGGTAATCATTCCCGGGACAGTAACACAGATCGGAGAAAAAGCATTCGAATACAACAATCTCAAAACAGTTGATCTGCCGGATACCCTGACGGCGATAGGAATCTCAGCATTCCACGGCAATAAGCTGGAGAAGGCAGACCTTCCAGACAGCGTGACATCCCTTGGAAACGGATCATTTTCCGAAAATAATCTGAAAGAGATCATCCTGCCAAAAAGCCTTAAAAAGCTGGAAAAAGGAGTGTTCTCCATGAATATCCGCCTGGAACAGATAGACCTTCCAGACACCCTGACAGAGATTGACGACATGGCATTTGCCGGGGCAAGATTCACAAGCCTTACCATACCAGAATCCGTAACAAAAATCGGAAGAAAAGCCTTCCATCTCCATCATCTCAAGGAACTTACCATTCCGGGAAATGTAAAAGAAATCGGAGAATCGGCCTTTGAAGGAACCTTTAAGGCAATCACCCTCAAAAAGCTCACACTTGGGGAAGGAATCGAGAGCATAGGATCCAAAGCATTTAAAGAGGGCTATCTGGAAAGCGTCCGGCTGCCATCCTCACTGAAATACCTGGCGCCCGATGCATTTGCAAACAACAGCGGAACGAATAACGATCACATAGTTGTGTGCCATACAGCCAACAAAGACCACTTAAAATGGCCCACATCAGATACATACAAGATCGTGTTCGACGAACAAAAACCCCCGGCACAAAATTCAGGTGAAACAACAAAGATAAAAGTAAAAAATATCAAAATCACCGGAACCTCCCACAAAATAGCCGCAGGCAAAAAGATCACCCTGAAAGCAGCAGTATCGCCGTCAAACGCATCAGACAAAAGCGTTACATGGAAATCAAGCAACAAAAAAGTCGCTACAGTAAACAGCAAAGGCGTTGTAACAGTCAAAAAGAATACCGGCGGCAGAAAAGCGACAATAACAGCCATAGCAAAAGACGGAAGCGGTGTAAAGGGAATCTACAAGATCACATCAGTAAAAGGCACTGTAAAGAAGATCACCATTACAGGCTCCAAAACAAGTCTGAAAGCAGGCAAGAGCCTGAAGCTAAAGGCAAAAGTCACAGCATCAAAAGGTGCATATAAGAAAGTCATCTGGACAAGCAGCAACACAAAATATGCAAAAGTCACAGCATCTGGAAAAGTCAGAACCTATCGCACAGGCAAAGGAAAGAAAGTTAAGATCACAGCAAAGGCAGCAGACGGAAGCGGAAAGAAAAAAACAGTGACAATAAAGCTGAAATAACCAAGTTGGGGACGGGGCATTTTTAAAAATGCCCCGTCCCAAATTGAAAATAGGGTGTCCCCATTCAACAGGCCGCAGCTATCACGGTAAACGCATGATTTTTATGGAGTGAAAACTGTTTTTCAATTTTTGCCAAGAAAAAAGGTCCTCTGCTTTAAATTGCAGGGGACTTCCTGAAGCAGTACTCTTCTTTCTGCCAACAAATTTAGGATAGGGTAACAGAAATAAACCGGTCAGTTATCTGCCAAGTGGTTCCTGTCAAACTTTATGTGCAACTGTCTGTTTTAGGCTACCGTGTTTTCTAATACTTTTATTAAGTATTCATGATCCCAACCGCACTTCTTCCGTTTGCCTTTTATCCCTACTTTACAGGTGTTTTCCTGCTTCAGCATGTTTAAACACATATGCCGCAGTATGCTCATGTTCTCTGCAGCATAGCCTTTGCGCATCCGGCTCTGGTCTTCGCTGAATGCAATGTCCAGACACCAGTGGAGGGAATTTTCAATCAGCCAATGGCTTCTTTTTCGCTGCCCATATGTTTCCGCTGTCATTCCGGGATCACTGAATATGGCATGGCCCGTGCTTGTCGTTACAATGCCGTTTTCCTCAACCGTTGACCTGCATGCGCCGATTCCGCTTAAGCCCTTCCATCCCTTCCGTGCATCGACCATCCACAGAATGTCTTTTTCTATATAGTACTCCCTTGTTTCTATGCGCCCATGGTCATTGGATATTTCTTTATAATACATGCCGGCTTCCTCAAGATCCTTTTTCTTCTTTGGAAACACTTCCTTTTCAAAATACTCTGAGATTTCCCGTTCCAGTGTTTCCTGGTTCCCTTTTACCGGAAGGATGTAGTCCGCCTTCTTGTCAAGGATCTGTTCGGCAATTTTTTTCTGCGTCCCCATCGCATCAATGGTTACGGTGCAGCCTTCGATCGCCAGTTTCTTCAGCAGCTCCGGAATCGCCTTTATCTCATTTGACTTTTCTTCCACCTTTTCCTGACCGAGAACCAATGAAAGCTCCCCGGCCCAGGCGCTGACGACATGAATGGCCTTCTTCCCGTTTTTCCGTCACGGCTGCGCCGTACCGTTTTCCCATCAATGGAAACCACTCCTTTGACTACCTTAACGATTTCCTGTATCCATTCCAAAAAGATACGGTGAAATTCTTCTGGATCAATCATCTGGAATACCCGGTTAAACGTGTCATGGGATGGGATCCCATTTTTTAATATAAGAAAAGTAGCCAGCCATTCCTTACAGCCATTTCCCCAAAGTTCAATCTCATTCCAGGTGTCTGCGCCGCAAAGCGTGGCAAGGACGGCAATGGCAACAATATCAAGAAAGGCATGTAACTGGTTATAAGGCTTCCTGGGATCAGTGATCCGTCCCATAAAATCTAGAAATGTAAGTTTTTTAGAATGTTCCATAAATAGCCTTCCAAACTAAGTGCTTATGGAAAGATTATACAGAAATAAAAAGAAGTTGTCATTACTATCTTGCAACTATAGTAACATATTTTTGGGGAAAAGTGAACCTATAAAATCGTGCGTCTATCGTGCATCCGGACAGGAAAAGAATTGATTACATGAAAATGTTAATGTATAATATAAGAATGCATCACGAGTGGCACGTGTGAAAAAGCCATTTGTCAATACCTAAAGAAAAATAATAAAATGGAGGATGTTTGTATCATGAAAAATAAGATATTTTACAAAATAGTTTCTACAGTTTTTATTATGGGGGCACTTTTATGCACAGCTAGTGTGGAAAGCAGAGCAGAAGACTCTGCGGACATATCCAAAGAGGCAGTTTCGGATTCTTCTGTTCTGTCTTTGCAGTCAGAAAATGGCGGGCTACAGACTATGCTGGATGTAAACGTTATGACAACTGCATTTGAAAGCCCGTCGAACCAAACGAAGAAAAATTATCAGTGTCCATATACAACGATTGTGCCACTAAAATGCAAAGTCAGAGGTGTTCTGAATTTGAGCGTAACAATATCTAAGGGTAGCGCGCGGTCGGTCGAATTGTACAAAGACAGTGCGTGTACCAGTAAGCTGTCGGGTTCATCCGAGGGAGAAGGAAAAAAATATTATATGCGGGAGCTTTTGGCTGCGGGAACCTATTATCTTAAGGTGACTTCATATGAAAATGACGCTTCTTTTCTGGTTTGTGCCATCCAGTATAATGTGCAGGATACGGTGATGAAGGAAGGGAAATGGACGGTTGCGTCTACAGTGACGGATAACAGCACATCCGCTTCTCCTTACCATAAAATTGTCATTAGAAAAAAGGGATATATTATTGTGAATGGGAATCAGCCACAGGGAGTAAAATATGGCGTATCTCTCCGGCTCTGTAACAGCAAAAGACAGTCGGTTTCTTACGATTCAAATACTGTGGATTCCCATTATAACGGCGCGTATTTTGCAGTAACTCCGGGAACTTATTATCTGCAGTCAACGCTTCTTTTTGGAATGAGCCCTTACCGTATAAAATACACTTTCAAATCAGCTCCCAAGGTAAAGAATGCAACTAAAGCGAAGAGTAACATGCCTGCATTTGAAATAAGTAAAACAGCACGGAAGAAAGCTATTTCTCTTAAAAAAAATAAAAAGACTCCTTTAGTTTATTATACAAAGGATTCCAGTATGAAAAACCACCGCTGGTATAAAATCAAGGTTACCAAAAAACAGAAAATAACTGTGTATATGAATACTACATGGACATCTCCGCATATTTTTGACGCGAAGGGAAAAAGGGTATTAACCCATACCTATGATAGCGGATGCCGAACGGTTAAAAAAGTGAAACCGGGGAGCTACTATATTGAGGCACCGGCAAGTTTTGGAAAGACTCCTAAAAAATATATTGGACTGGTAAGAGTATTCTACTGGAAATAATTTAGGTGTTAGTCAATCAATGTGTTGATATTGATTTAAAGCACCACTAGCTAATAGCTACGAACATCCTCCCTGCGCGAAAAGAAAGGATCGTCATGTATGAACCATTATATTACGGAAATTAAAATAGAAGAATTACGGCATTTGTCAGATCTGTCTATATCTTTAAAGCCTGATGTGCGGACAAATCTGCTTTTAACCGGTAAAAACGGCTCTGGAAAGACCACGGTATTACGTGCGCTTAAAAAGTATTTTTCTGCTGTCGTCAGCGGAAATCTGCAGGATTTGGAAACTACTTATCCCAATTGGCTGAATGATGCAAAAATAAGGCTGGAAAATGCAAAAAATGAAGATGAAAGATTTCATGCGCAGCAGGATTATCAGTATTATACAAAACTGCTAAAGCAGTATAGTGACGGAAGCATCCATGTGGAATTTAACGACAAAGACGGTTTGACAGGGCTGTTTCAGCAGGGAAAATATATTTTGGCATATTATAGTGCAGACCGTAAGACCGGAATCGCAAGACAGCGAAGCGCTGAGGATGTTATACTGGATACAAGCTATTCTCTGGATTCCAGTCCCGGGGATTTGCTGTTGAAGTATCTGGTTCACCTGAAAACACAGCAGGCATATGCAAGAAACGAGAATGATATGCCAGTTGTGGATATGTTGGACAAATGGTTTGAACGATTCGCTGAAGCCTTAAGGGTTCTTCTTGATAATCAGAGTATTGAGCTGAAATATGATTATAAAAATTACAATTTCCTGATTATTGAAAATGGAAGGAATGAGTTTGGATTTGACCAGCTATCTGATGGATATTCAGCCGCTATACAGATTGTTGCAGATCTGATTTTAAGAATGGAACAAAACTGGTTAAAAAAAGGAGAACTGAGTTCCTATGATGCAGAGGGCATTGTCATGATCGATGAACTGGAAACACATCTGCATATCGGGCTGCAGAAAACAATACTGCCCTTTTTAACAAGCTTCTTTCCCAAAATACAATTTATTGTTTCAACACATTCGCCATATATTTTAAATTCAATTGAGAATTGTGTGATTTATGATTTGGAAAAAAAGATTCGAATGGAGGATATGTCCCATTACTCTGCAGAGGGGGTAGTAGAGGGATACTTTGAACTGGACTTATATTCCGAGACCCTGTTGAGAAAGCTGAAACGATATCAGGAACTGGTGGATATCGAAAAACCGACAGACGATGAAAGAGCGGAGAGGGCTGTCCTATTTACTGAATTCAGGCAATTATCGGGAGATCTTTCGAGAGAAGCCAAAAATGCATTTGAAGAGATAGAAGACAGAAGGAAGAAGAATGATAAAATTTACTCGTAGTGATACAGAAAAAGCACGGAAAGCAGTCAGCATATTACAAGCGGCTAGAGAAGGAGACAGCGGATATAATAAGCGGGAGGTAAATGAGGCGCTTATAGAGATGTTTCGGGGGAAGTGCTATATTTGCGAGAACAAGGACGGCATTTCGTCTTATCAAATTGAACATCTTATACCGCACCGGGGAAACCTGGAATTAAAATACGACTGGAATAATTTGTTTTGGTCATGTGCACACTGCAATAATATAAAAAACGCAAGATACGAACCAATTTTAGATTGTTCACAGGTCGAAGTGGATAAAAAGATTGCATTTCGAAAAGAGGGATTCTTTGGAATACAGGAAAAATTTGTGTTTACTCCTTTAGAAAATAATGAAGAAACCAGAAATACTGTGGCATTATTACATGACGCATACTACGGGACTACACCGCAAAAGAAAATCGAAGCAACGAACATAAGAAAGGCTTTGCGTACAGAATTATCGAATTTTAAAAACCTGATCCGTGAATATGAAGAAGCTGAGGAATATGACAAAGAAGACTTGAAATGCGCTATTCTTAGGGAAGTAAGAGATAATTCAGCATTTACAGCATTTAAGAGATGGATTTTGTGGGATAATAAGGAAAGGTATAAAGAACTGATTGATTTTTAAGAATCTGGGACGGGGCATTTTAAAAAATGCCCCGTCCCAGATTGAAAGCAGGGTGTCCCCTTTTGGAGTGTGTATTCTGAAAGACTATCGGAGCAACTTGACAAAATACAAAAGTTATGATACTTTTGCGGTTATTAAATTACTTATTGAAAAATATGGGAAGATAGAAAACGGTGAACTGATAGAGAGGACAAAGCTTACTAACTGAGAAAAAGAAATGTGTCATCAAAAAGGGCTAAATAATTACAATGGTGCGAATGAATTTTCCTGTGAATGTTCAGAGGGCGAACTTACGAAATTAAAAAGCCGAATGGTGGAAAAGAAAAACCTTTCCAGAAGAATGGATGAAATGGGTTTTGCAAAACATCTTGTCATGGGTAATAGCGATATTAAAAAAACAATGTTTTGAACGAGATGTCCGTAAAGGAGGACTTATTTGAAGCAATCGTTGGTGCAGTAGCACTGGATAGTGGTTGAAAAGCTTCTGTAATAGAATCAGTTATTGAAGCTATGTTTTGCCTGAAGATTTTATTGAAAACGATTGTATATCTGAAAATTACTGGATGGGGACGGGGCAGGTATAAGTGTGAAAGAACGTGTGAATACCCGGGGAAGTCTCACAGACGTGGAGAGGTGATAAAACATTCACAGCCACGGCCAAAAAAGGTTTATCGTGAGAAGTTAGCAGACCCATATTACAATACCCTGTGGCATAAGACACGGGGGAAGGGGGACAATAGGAGGTGCGAATCCCAGATGGAAACCAAACATGGATGGTTTACAACACATACAGTTGCCGTAAATATGGCAATGACAAAAGAAAGACTGATAAACAATGGCTTCTACGATTTAGCCACAGCTTATCAGTCAGTGCACGTCAACTATTGAAAGCGCCGTATACGAGAACCGTACGGTGCTGTGAGAGGACGGCGGTTAGTCACCGTCTCCTACGTGATCAAACTAAATATCTAGCTGCCGGGCAATATCCGAAAAGTCGATATATAAATCCTCATAAATACCAACCTTTACAGAATCAGAAAAAGTATAGTCCCTGGTATCTTCGTATTCAAAATCATATACCGTAATTCTTTTTTTGTCAGGATCCACAATCCAGTATTCACGTACGCCTGCAGTGCGATATTTGAAAAGTTTCGTGAAATAATCCATCCGCCTGCTGCCAGGTGATACGATTTCGATGATCCAGTCTGGTGCGCCAGAACATCCCTTATCAGTAAGCTTATTGTGATCACATATAACTGAGATATCAGGTTCGACATAATTTTTGTCATCCTCATTTAAAAATACAGCAAACGGAGAAACATACGGTCTGCATGAGCCGTTTTTCAATTTGATGTATTCACGTATGATTCCGAAAAGCTCCCCTGTAATGTCCTGGTGTTTCCGGCTCGGCGGTGTCATGTAGTAGATTTGGCTGTCAATTAGTTCTGCACGCTTTCCGTCTGGCAGGGAATAAATGTCGTCAATGGTGCAGCTCTTTTCCGGTGCTAATGCTGATGTCATAGGTTCAGCTCCTTTCAATTATAAGTTTTTTTGAGATTGGGGACACCCTTTTTTCAATCTGGGACGGGGCATTTTTAAAAATGCCCCGTCCCCAATTGTCCATTTGATTTAATCGTAACATGCTTTCCCTTACTGATCCGGTTTATTTTATTAATAAGCGTGCGCTTCCTCCCGCCCGATAAAACAGTAGGCTGAAAATTATTATACTGACTGCTTGACGAAATCGAACAGGGAATAACCTTCGCCCTGCTGTCATCTTTTTTCAGCTTTCCATTTTTGATACAAAATGTCTGCTGAAAGATCATGGTATCTTTATCAGCCGGATTCGTATGACCGCCGTAACAGAAGTTGCCAAGGCTATATACAATATACCTGCCCTTATATTTCTCAATGCCCTGTAGCACATGGGGATGATGACCGAGCACGAGAGAGGCGCCGCACTGGATTGCGTAACGTCCCATGGACGTCTGAAGGGAGGTGGGTTCATAGGTTCTTTCCACTCCCCAGTGAAAGCTTACAATAATAATTTTCGCTTTCGCTTTTTTCGCCTTGTTAATGCTGTCCTTCACCTGCTTTTGGGTCACGCCGTTCAGCTGATTGAAACCAAGGAAGGCAACCTTGACCCCCTTCACCTTTTTGTAGGCAATGGCATCATAGCCATAATAGCTGATCTTATTCTTTTTCAAAGTCTTTTTTGTATCCTCAAAGCCAGATTTTCCGTAATCCATAGTATGGTTATTGGCAATATTTACAACTTCGACAGAGCCTTTTGTCAGAATAGAAGCATGCCGTTCAGGTCCTTTAAAGGTAAACTGGGCCGGGACGCGCTGCCAGGAACTGGTGAGCGGTCCTTCCAGATTCGTAACAGTAATGTCATCCTTTGAAAAAACAGGCTTTACCTTTTTAAGAAAATATGTGGGACCTTTTGCCTTATAACAGTCATTGAATGCATTGTTATATCTTGTATCGACACCTAATGTACAGTCACCGGCAGCGCTGATGGTAATTTTAACCGTTTTGCCCCTGCTGCTTTTGCCTGCCGCCTGCACTGTTTCTCCGGTATACCCAGTAATAAGAAGGCACAAAAGCAGCAGGAGCAGAGAGAACAAGATGCGTGCCGTAAAATGGCTAGTTTTCTCAGGACGGGCATGTGGATTTTCCATAAGATGTACTTTTTTAAAATTTTTAGCTGACATAGTATATTTCCTCCTTTTTCTTACTCATTCGCTCTTCGAATCTAAAAAGACCGGAAGATTATTTCCTGCCACACTAATCCGGTACGATTCACGGAGCTGTGCAATCCATCTGATTTACTATATTATATCCCATCCCGGACTATTTCACAATCAAATACCTGTAACAGTTTCCTGTTCAAAACAGCCATTCGGCTTGTGAATAGTGTTATGCTTGAAAAATGCCAACAAATGCCCGAATTATCACAGTTTTCAGTTTTCGCGATATTTAAAGTAAACTGCTTTTTCCAATTGTCAAGAATGAAATTTTTGTTTTTTAAAAATAGCAGGACACCCTTTGCAGACAAATGAAAGCCACACTATAATAAAGTACTGGTTGTCTTGGCGAAAGGATTATAGTATGATGTATTAGTATAATCCACACTAATTAGCGCAGTCAAAAAGAGATGCCTGGAAACAGGGAGAAGGAGGCAGAGAAGAGATGTCCAAGATACAAATCATGGATCACCCGCTGATTCAGCACAAGATCAATTATATCCGCAGAGAAGAAGTTGGTTCAAAGGAATTTCGCGAGATTGTAAGTGAGATTGCGTCACTCATGTGTTATGAAGCATCGCGGGATTTAAAACTGCAGGATGTGACGATTAAGACACCAATCTGTGAGATGACAGGAAAGGAACTATGCGGCAAGAAGATGGCAGTTGTGCCGATCTTAAGGGCAGGCCTGGGGATGGTGGACGGAATCCTCAGAATGATACCGGCGGCAAAGGTCGGGCATATAGGCTTATACCGGGATCCAGACACATACCAGCCGGTAGAATACTACTGCAAGCTGCCGGCAGACTGCAGCGAGAGAGAGGTATTCGTAGTAGATCCAATGCTCGCAACCGGAGGTTCCAGTGTAGCGGCAATTCAGATGCTGAAAGATAAAGGAGTAAAGAATATCCGGTTTTTGTGCATCATCGCCGCACCCGAAGGGGTAGAACGGATGAAAAAAGAACACCCTGACGTGGCACTATATATCGGCGCACTAGATGACCATCTGAATGAGCACAAATACATTGTGCCAGGACTTGGGGATGCCGGAGACCGTATCTTTGGAACCCGGTAGTCGAATCTGGGACGGGGCATTTTTCACCTCAAACGCTCCACAGGAGCGTTTGAGGTGCGCTATGGCGAAAAATGCCCCGTCCCCAATTGACCCAGGAGCTCCCATGAGGCGTCCCGCTCTTTTTTCTGTTCCGGTGTCAGCCTGTTATAGGGACACAGCATAGGATGCTGTCTTGCGGCATCATTCCTTACGGGTCCGCAGCTCCAGTTGTAGAAGGTATAAAAGCGGAGCCATCTCATATGGTCAAGTCTGCGGTACATATCCCGTATATCTTCTGTTGCTTTTGTACGGCAATATTCCTTGTATGCTTTTTCAATTGTGCCGGAATCAAAGTCTGTAATTGATTCATCCTTTAAAAGAATGCGGATTTTCATCAGAATGTGATCCGCTGCGGCTATCTTTGATTCCCGGTGGAAATCATCCAGCTCTTCCCAGCTAAGAGTAGGGTATGAGACGGATTTGCGGAAGAGCTCATTGATCGTAATGGCAGCTCTGTTCAGCGAGGTGCGCATAATCTGATTGGGGGTGTAGATCTCTTCATTTGTTCCGAAATAGGACACGCCGGGCGCCTTCCGGTTGCTGTGGAGGTCAATATGTCCGCTCAGCTTATAGTATTTATTTAACCGCCAGAAGATATTCCAGCCTTCCGGTTCGTCATCCGTGCAGATGATAATACGGTCTGCCCGGCTGAGAATGGTATGGTCCGCCTCCCAGAATTCATCGTGAAAGATCAGGGAATCTGTTGTCTCAGATTCTTTTCCCACTGAAAACATCTCGGACAGATGTGTGTGCATGGCGAGGAATGCTTTTGCATTACCAAAAATGTGATAGGCAACATGCTGGTTTACAGAAATGATATTCGTAAGTATTGCCCGTTCCAGAATGCAGCGTCCGTAATGTCCGAATCCTATGATTACAATTGTGTTTTCGTGGCTGTACAGCGGCCTGGAACGCCAGTACTGCCTGGCGCAGCAGTCATAGCTGTGGAAAAAGTTAATATTTCCGGAGAGGTGATCCTGCCCGTTCGTGGTTCTTGCATAGACATCTACCGGTAATTTATGCAGGTCAACGGCCCGGCTGTTTACACCGATATCATTTTCCTTCATAAGAAATATTTTGCATCTTGTACCCTTGTTTTTCTTACACGCTACAATCCGCGCCGGGGAGATGCTGAGAAACAGGCAGGGGTAGTCGGGGAACTCCATCTGCTCCTCCTTTTTCTCTCCATAAATGATCACGGCATCCGGATCTTCCTTATAGATATTTGCAGCCAGCGTATTGGCTTCCGGGCCATAGTCTGCAAAGTAATACCAGTTTTTCTTACGTTGAAAGCCAAGCATAATATAAGGAAGCCCTTCGCTGGTCACAAAAGATATAACGGCGCCGAATAAGGTCATGATAATACCGGCTGACAATAAAAGAAAAACAATTCCTACTGCATGCCCGAGGGGTGTTACGGGTGTTAGGTCGCCATAGCCCACAGTGGTCAGTGTGACAAGTGAGTACCAGAATGCGTCGCCCAAGGTCCGGATGGTAGCATTGCTGTCAGCATATTCGGAAAGATACAAAAGCGCTACCAGTCCAATATAAATAAGTATTAAGCCTACTGTCATATACAGATAGATTTTGCTTCTTCTCTTCATAAAATCGTTCCCCGTGTTTCACATTATTTTTCTTTCTGAGTATATCAAAATAATAATAGTAAATCAATACGTTACTATTCACTCCGTTCACAGTAGTATTCGCAAATCCATTTAAAATTCGCTTCGCGAATGGGATTTGCTCACCCTTGAATCATTTTCTTACGGACTTTGCAGTAAATGCAAAGTCCTGTGTGAATAGTAACCACAGTAACGCATTTTTGCTTGCAGGGAAGAACCATCTGTGATATTCTAAATGAGAAGGGTTAAAATACCTTTTGACACTTGTATTATATGATGTTGTAAACTAGTATAACCCAATTTAAATAATCTTACGTTTCACTGGTCTGCTTTCCCGACAGCATATGTGTAAAAGCCTCAGCGCAGCCTTGCGTTTTTACACATGCACTCTCGAAAAAGCATCCTCAGTGAAACAAAAAAGGTATTTAAATCGGGTTATACTAGAATTGAAAAGGGAGATGAAAGGATGAAGAATACTTCTTGCTAATTACGAACGTAACTGCATAGCAGACATGAAAGCCTCCGCAGCATATATTCATATATGCTGTAACGTGGGCTGCTTGTTTTGCTGTGCCGACAGCAGGAAGTCTTTCATCCGTTTTCAGTGTATAGATCTGGCATGTGAACCGCAGGGAGAGGACTTTTCCTGCGGTTTTTTGCGCGTGCCGCCAGGCGGCGCAAATGCGGGAGCCAGTTCGGGCTCCTGCTCATGAGGAGGGATGCATATGTCATTGATTGATGTTGTTGATTTAAGCTTTGCCTGGGAGGGCAGCTATGATGAAGTATTTTCCCATGTGTCGTTTCAAATTGATACGGACTGGAAACTTGGGTTTATCGGAAGAAATGGAAGAGGAAAGACGACCTTTCTGAAACTGCTTTGCGGTCAGTATCCATTTCAGGGAAGGATAATTTCTAATGTGGACTTTGAGTATTTTCCGTATGAGGTATCCGGGCAGGACAGAATGACCAGTGAGATTATAGAGGAACTCACATCTGACAGTGAGGAGTGGCGGATTTTCCGCGAATTGAATCTGCTGGGCGTAGATGCAGAGATTTTATACCGTCCATTTTCCACATTAAGCTTCGGAGAGCGGACAAAGGTGCTGCTGGCAGCATTATTTACCGGGGATAACCGGTTCCTTCTGATTGACGAGCCCACAAATCACCTGGACGTGGAGGGGAGGCGGATCGTAGCGGAATACCTGAACCGAAAAAAGGGATTTATTCTCGTATCCCATGACAGGCATTTCCTGGATTCCTGCATTAATCACGTCTTGTCCATTAATAAAAGGAATATTGATGTGCAGAAAGGAAATTTCAGCACATGGTATGCCGGAAAGGAGGCAGAAGACAGACGGGAGATGCTTCAGAATGAAAAACTGAGATCAGAGGTCAGGCGCCTGGGGCAGTCGGCAAGACAGGCCTGCGGATGGTCGGACAAGGTAGAAAAGAGTAAAAAGGGACAGCGGATCTCTGGCCTTAGGCCGGACAGGGGGCATATCGGCCATAAATCCGCAAAGATGATGAAGCGTGCAAAGGTAATTGAAAGGCGGAAGACTGAGGCAGCAAAAGAGAAAGCCGGGCTTCTTAAAAATATTGACGACACGGAGGAGCTTAAGCTTTCGCCTGCCGTATATCATTCCGGGCGGCTTGCAGAGATTCGAGACCTGAGCATCTATTATCCTCAGGCAGCAGGAAGAGACTTGCCCAGGGGCGAAGATCCTGGGCATGCAGGAAAATCCGGTTCCGTGGAGATAGTAAGAGGGGTGGGATTTGAAATCTGTCAGGGAGACAGGGTGTGCCTAAAGGGAAGAAACGGAAGCGGCAAATCAAGCATACTGAAGCTGCTGTCAGGAGAAGACATCCAGTACCAGGGACTCTGCCATATAGGCTCTGGTATGAGGATATCCTATGTTCCTCAGGATACCTCAGGCATTAAGGGAAGACTTGATGATCTTGCCGCAGAATGCGGGATTCAGGAAAGCCTGTTTAAAACCATTCTCCGTAAAATGGGGATGGAGAGGACACAGTTTGATAAGAACATGGAAGAGTATAGTGCCGGGCAGAAAAAGAAGGTTTTGCTGGCAAAAAGCTTGTGTGAACAGGCGCATCTGTATATATGGGACGAACCCCTCAACTATATAGACGTCCTGTCCAGGATACAGATTGAAAAGCTTCTTCTTACGTACAGGCCCACCATGATCTTCGTGGAGCACGATGAAGAGTTTCTGAAAAAGGCGGCTACAAAAATCGTAGACCTGGATTGTGTTTGAAAAGTGCTTTCTGTCAGATGCGCATTGTAATGATTCTTTTGCACTCCCTGTGTCTGCTAAAAAGCCCCGTTTTCTCATTAGTGAGTAGGCTGTTAATCCGGCTTGCCAATTTCATTGCAATTAATTGTAACAAATTGGTAAATCAGATTGGAGCCGTACAGACAGAAAATTGTGGATTTTTTCTTTAATATTTGTTATAATCAAATTCAATAGCCAGTATAGCTTTGCACGGAGCAAAAAACCTGGATATACTGAGCGCCAGATAAATCTGCCGCTAGTATAAAGGAATGCACACAGCCTTATGAGGAGTTATGTCGCTGTGCGGCTGCGGCTGGCGCCATACTCACGGCAGATTTCATCTGCCAGGAGTATAACTGAAATTTTGGTGATATGTCATTAAGGAGGAGAACATGAAAGGAAAGATGAAGAGAAGCCTGTGTGTCATTACAGCCGCTGCAGTACTACTGGGTGGAATGCAGATACCGGCGCTGGCAGAGATGCAGGAAAGCGGGAAACAGACAGAAACGGTGGGATTGTCTGGGGAAGAAGGGATTACGGTTGCTACGGCGCAAGAGTTTATGAGCGCCCTAAGTCAGAAGAAAAGTCCGATTACGATTGGCGGGAATATTACGTTCGGGAATCAGGCAGAGGAATCAGGCAGAATGAAGCCTGTAATAATCCCGGCCAATACGTTAATCAGGGGCACGGAAAATGTAGAATTGTGTTCAAGATGTCCCATTCAGATGGAGGGTGACGGAGTCGTTTTTCAGGATCTTAAGTTGGTTTTTGAATCAAGCGATGCGCTAGGAAGCGTCCCTCACCGGGAAATTTTCCTTGGGGGATACAATCTTACACTTGACAATGTAAATACATACCTTGAGGGGGCAGGCTCTGAACCTGGAGGACTTCTAGGCTCGGAAAAAGAACTGCTTCCGACTGTATATGCGGGTGGTTATACCGGAACTGCTGTTGGGGATCATGCATCCCTGACAGTGAGGAATGCCAATATGAAGAACTCTGATAGCGGGACCATGTTCAAGGCAATTTACATGGGACATGAAGGAGGAAGCGACAATAACACAGCATACAAAGGCAGTGCTGTATTGAACCTGGATGCAGATACCATTGTCCGGGAAGGGATTCATACAGACTGCAATAGCCGGGCGGAAATCAATATAACAGGTAAGGACGGCTATCAGGATCTTGCGAATGCAAAGGAGTTTTACGGAAATGAAAACACGACTCTGACATTAAGCCGCGCCATCATGGAAAATGCAGTAGTTAATACAGTAGGAAATATTGTCCTTCGTGATCAGGCATGCCTGTTCCCTAAAACAGGAAGTCTGAACAATATCACGCTTCAGAGCGGTGCCTGCCTGGATTTTAACGCTCTGAAGGATGCAGCGGAGATAACTGGCAATTTTACAGGTGTAAGTAATGAGGGCGAAGAGCGGGGAATGCTTGTGCTTAATTCGGAGGGGACATTGATTATTCATGGAACTGTTACCGGAACAACGCAGTTCCAGACATCCAACCGGATGTTTCCGGGAACACTTCTGCCAGATAAGACGTATATTATTGCTGATGCTGCAAATGCCACAGAATCAGGCTTTGTGCTGGATCAGTCTTATATAGATCGTGGATATAAGCTGAAATATGACGTAAGCGGATGGACTGTTGAGGGAGCGGCGGCAGATTTGCAGAAAGTTGGACGTATAGAGCTTCGCAGCGCGCCAAAGAGTATTGACCTGAGAAAAATTGCGGACAAAGGGGATGACTCTATTCCTGATGAAAACGCATACTTTGAAGTTATATGGTACGATGAGAATGGGAATCCATATAGTGATAGTGATGTGATAGACTCACTTTGGTTTTACGAGGCGGATTACGTAGTACGGATCCGGACAGATTACTGGGAGAATGATTCTGAGGAAGTCATGGATAAGACAGACTGGTTCCAGGATGTTTATCTTATGGCGTCCGAAGAGAATCCGGGCAGATATTATCTTCAGGCATATACACAGGCGGTACCAGGTGACTTTACCTTTTTGTTTCTTGCTGAGCCATTTGAGGGGGATCTGGTGACAGTGGCAGATGTGAAGGCATTAAAAGATGTGGTGAAAGCAGAAAGCCGCGTGATTTTCTATAACGAGGATACCGATATACCGGAAGAACCGGACCACAGACACACATACGAGGCCAGGGTAACAAAAGAGCCAACCTGTACGGAAGAGGGAATTAAGACATATGCATGCAGCTGCGGTGAGGAGTATACAGAGCAGATAGCCGCGCTTGGTCACAAGGAGGTAACAGACCCGGCAGTGGAACCAACAGAAACCGAGGACGGGAAAACCGAAGGGAGCCACTGCAGCGTATGCGGAGAGGTGCTAAAAGAGCAGCAGATCATCCCTGCAACGGGAAAGCCGGATGAGCACGAGCACAAGTATGAGGTGACAGTAACGAAAGAGCCGACCTGTACGGAAGAGGGAATTAAGACATATGCATGCAGCTGCGGTGAGGAGTATACAGAGCAGATAGCCGCGCTAGGTCACAAGGAGGTAACAGACCCGGCAGTGGAACCAACAGAAACCGAGGACGGGAAAACCGAAGGAAGCCACTGCAGCGTGTGCGGAGAGGTGCTAAAAGAGCAGCAGATCATCCCCGCAACGGGAAAGCCGGAGCATGAACACAAGTACGAGGCGACAGTAACGAAAGAGCCAACCTGTACGGAGGAAGGGATTAAGACCTATACATGCAGCTGCGGTGAGGAGTATACGGAGAAGATAGCCGCGCTAGGTCACAAGGAGGTAACAGACCCGGCAGTGGAACCAACAGAAACCGAGGACGGGAAAACCGAAGGAAGCCACTGCAGCGTGTGCGGAGAGGTGCTAAAAGAGCAGCAGATCATCCCCGCAACGGGAAAGCCGGATGAGCACGAGCACAAGTACGAGGTGACAGCAACGAAAGAGCCGACCTGTACGGAAGAGGGAATTAAGACATACACATGCAGCTGCGGTGAGGAGTACACAGAAAAGACAGCTGCGCTTGGTCACAAGTATGTGGAGAAGCGTATTCCGGCGACCACAATAAGCAATGGCAAAGTGCAGAGAGTATGTAGTGTATGTGCAGAAGCCAGTGATATAGCGGTGATTGAAAGACCAGGAAAAATCAAATGGAGTAAAACAGATTTCACTTATGATGGTAAGGCTAAGGCACCTTCTGTAGTGATCGAGGACATAACAGGCAAAAAGCTGACGGCTGGCACTGACTACCGACTTGTTTATTCCAAAGGAAGAAAAAATCCGGGCGTCTATACAGCAACGCTTGAATTCTGCGGAAACTACAGCGGAAAAGTGGCGAAAACTTTTACGATAAGACCACAGAAAACAAGTCTTAAGAAGGTCACTGCAAGATCCAGGGGGCTCCGGGTAACATGGAAGAAACAGACCTCACAGACAGACGGTTATCAGATTCAATACAGCACAAACAGGAGCTTTAAAGGGAAAGCGGCAAAGATTGCAGCAGCAGGTAAAAAAGAGACCGCAAAAAATATTTCCAGATTAAAAGGGAAAAAGAAATATTATGTTAGGATTCGGACATACAAGACAGCAAAGGTGAACGGAAAAAAGAAAACCCTGTATTCTGACTGGTCCAAATCAAAAACAATACGTACAAAGAAATAAGAGTAGTCTATTCAAGAGGTCAGCGCACTTACTGCGCTGACCTCCTCTGACATCCCTTATTCCAGCTGCTTTTTGAATATACTATAATAACAGTTCCATTCTAAATCATCACGTATAATCAGATCTCCGGGAAGTCTTGTACGCAACTTGTCCTTCACCTTATCAGTCAATTCCGGATTCAAAATATAACTTAAATGATTCTTGTCCAAAAAGGTTTTTACTTCCTGCAGTCCAACTTGAATCCGTTCGAATTCAAGGCTCATATCGAAATTATATCTGGTGTCAGATTCCCATGTTTCGATTTCATACTGGTTTTGTTCGATCCAGTTAGTTATGACTGCAACAGAGCCATTATTTTTCGACATGGCTATTAGTTTATGGATACTATGAGTTTGCGGGATCGTGACTCCTTTGCATTCTAAAAATGCTTTTAAGGTCTTTTCAACACATTGATGCAGATTATACGCAACATCATTTAGGTACAGTTTATCCTGTTCATAATACTTTATGAGCTTTGCGGCAACATCATAACAATGGCGGGCAGATTTGAAAAAACGGATATCACACATAGATTCACCTCCTAAATACGATTACGCCAGTATTCCCAATCTCTTTTTTTAACCGATCTCCTAACCTGGAACTGAATATAATGTCTGTTTCACTTTTCACATTTGATAAGGGAGCATCAATCCGTAATTGTGAATCGTCCCGTATGATCAATATATCCAGGTCACTCCCTGACCAGCAGTCAAAGCGTACAGCGCTGCCGAAGATGATCATCCCTGTAATGTAAATGTCTTTTTTAACAGCCTTTATCAGGTTGAAAACATCCTTTTGTTTAAGCGGATGAATATGATTTACATTTTCGTATTGTAGGTTGGAAAGAACTTCAAAATTCCATAGATTATTTCCATTATGGGAAATGTATGAATCTATCCGGGTATCCATGTGAACTCCTCCAAATTGTCCTCGTCTTTTCCAATATTATAAACTAAATTTTTCTGATTTACAAGGATCATCGAATGCTCACATACAGGAGGCCATTTTCAGGTTGTTACTGTTCACTCCGTTCACAGTAACATTCGCAAATCCATTTAAATTCGCTTCGCGAATGGGATTTGCTCACACCTGAATCATTTTCTTACGGACTTTGCAGTAAATGCAAAGTCCTGTGTGAACAGTAACTTCAGGCTACTATTCACGGGCTGCGGATTGACTGCAACAAGGCTGAAGATGGATTAAAGACTACTCCCTGCTCTCAATGCGCCTTAGATGCCTTAGCAATAGATGAGCCGTTTGAATATGCTCGCCTCTACCTTGAGGGAAATATGTACATGTGGGTGGATGCGGAAGATTCTTTGGAATTGTGGTAGTTCCTGTAAAGGGAGGTTCAGTCTGATATTTCTCCTTGTAAAAAATGGCTATGCGTTTCCACATAGCCATTTGTGTAGTAACTCCATTAGAGTTGCTAACGCTTTTAGCAGTCCACTTTGTGGTAGGACTCACCACTAATCGTATAATACCATATTTCTGAAAATAGTCAATCCTTTTTGTGTAAATCTTCAATTAGTCTTTTGGGAACATAAATACTGGCATACAAATAAAAAAACTGGCACAGAAAACTCAAAAACTGGCATACAAACAAAAGAAACTGGCACAGAAACAAACGAAATGCGGCAGCACTGATTCAAAAAGAGACAGCACATATTTGTACTGCCTCTTTTTGCGGCGATCTGTTTTTTCATAAAATAAAACTGCCAATCGCCTGTCCAATCCTTACAATATCACTATTTCCGGTAAATTCAAATATTACCAGTCCTATACTGCTGAACCACAGTTCCAGTTCACTATCCATATCCAGTACACCGGATGTTTCGACAGAAAACGCCTGTATTTTGGAATACGGAAGGGAAGTATAGTCCTTCTTCTTTCCGGTCACTCCCTGTACATTCACGGCAATTACACGTTTGTTTGTAAACGTCACAGAATCCCGGACTCCTTTGTAACTTCCGATTATGGTCTCGCCAGGTATAAGAAGCTGCTCAACTTCCCGTCCGGCTCCATCTGCTTTCTTTAACTTAAAGATGCTTCCGTTCTTAAAATCAATCATAATAAATTTCCTCTCTTTCTTCTCCGGTGTGAGTTTTTAGCATCCATCTGAACTCCTCCAAATTGTCCTCATCTTTTCCCAATTATAAACTAACCCATTTTATTTTACAAGACCGCCATACAGGCTTTTCAGAGAACATGCACAGACAGCACCGAATGAGAACATGGAGCTTAAGAACGGGGATAAGCTGATATTTGTGGATGAAGAATATGAGTTTAAGGTGTTCTGATACAAAAGATATTGCCGCATAAGGGATGCTGTTACCTTGGTGAAGGAAATCAAAATAAAGAAATAAAAAAGTGACTGGGGACGGGGTATTTTTAAAAATACCCCGTCCCCAAAGCAGGAAACCGTGCATGGAAAAGGGTTTTCTTTTTTTATGCTTATTTTATCTGCACTTTATCCGATATAATAATAGAAAGATAGAAAAGTATTTGAAGTGGGCTATACCAGGACTAAGGGAGGAACTGCTATGGATCAATGCACCTGTTACAACGCTCCCGTCTGCCAGAGGATCCAGCCATGGACGGAAAAGATTTCCGAGGCGCAGATGGAAAATATAAAGAAGAATTTTGCTTCAGCAAAATCCATGAACGATGAGCCTCTTGCAATTAAGAAGGATTCTACGATAAAGGATTCCTTGGCCGCCGGGACAGAAGAAGCCGCCCCGTCCGACCGCAAGGCTGCGATCAGTGTTCTGCGCCATGTAACCCCGTATTATACAGGCTACGCGCGGATTGATAATGCAATTACAGACGCCCTGTACGGAAAGAGCCAGGAATTAAAGGATAATGTATACGATATTATGTGGAATGACCTGCTCCGACATAATGTACACGGCCTTACGGAGGATGACCGGACGGCACTGATTTCCCTCGGGGTTCAGAAAGCAGAATACCTTGCAGACCAGTTTATGGATGACAGGACAAAGAGCTCCTTTATGGAGGCAATCCGTTCTGTTGCCCGGATTGGCATGGAAGGCAGGCGCGTCAGTGCATGTAAGATGGAGTACAATGTGAAACATGCCATCTGCCTGGACGGAAATAACCACGTCCATGACGACAACATGGAGGAGTATCTTTATACCATGGAGAGGGAAGCGCCTGAGGAGTATAAAACTTATCTGAAGCTTAAGAAGACTCCAAAGACCGGTGCAGAAGAAGCAGCGTTCTTTGCGCTGCACTGGGCAATGAAGAACCTGAACCTGATCGCGGCAAACAGGCCGGATTATCAGAGACGGAAGGACGAGCAGTATGAGAAGCTTCAGAAGACAAAGATAGACGATACCTTTTCCGGTGCGGACACCTCCAGTAAAGAGAACTTTCTTGCATCTATTGTGGAGAAGCTTAAGATGAATCAGAATCTGCAGCAGAGTTTCTTTATGGAGCAGATCATGAAGATGTCGGAGACCTCCGGTGTATATCTGCTTGGAAGACAGATGGTTCTGTCTGGGAAGGCGTAAGAGCAGAAAAATGGACTCTTGACAGTAACAGTGAAGGTATCCCCGTGAATAGTAACGTTTTTGCAGCCGATCTTTAGAAAAAGAGGACAGAAAGCATGCGTGTATCAGAAAAGCTCACCAGGCCTTTGACAGAAGCAAAATATTTGAATGCGGATAATGTAGACCGTTACAGGGCCATTATGCGCATTTTTTATGAGAATTATGAAAAATTAAAATACTGGATGTATCAGGAAGAGGTATACGCAGAGATGGTGCAGGAGCCTTATTTTTCAGATTACAGGCTGGAACAGTGCCAACAGGATCTGTCGGCGCTGGTGGAATGGAAGAATCTTAGCACCATGCAGGACACAAGGAAGGTCTCATCCATTGAGGAATTTAAAAATAAGAAATTCCGCTATCAGATGTCAGAGTACAGTGTAGAGATTGAGCGTCTTGTACTGCGCCTTGAAAATCTTCTCGTAGAGGGGGCTTCCCTGGAACCGACCCTTTTAGAGAGAATCAGGCGCTGTGTGGAGCAGTTCCCCGAGATGGCGTCAAAGGATGAGGAGACAGTCTACACCTGGTGGAATGACCTGAACCATGACTTCATCAGGCTGAACCAGAACTACCAGGACTACATCCGGGATCTGAACAGCGTGAAAGCAGAAGAGATGATGCGGACAAAGGAGTTCCTTCTATTTAAAGACAAGCTGGTGGAATATCTCCGGAACTTCATCCGGGGGCTTCAGAGAAATGTAGGCGTGATTGAAGAGCATCTGCGGGCAATCAATGAAGAACTGTTAGGCCAGGTGCTTGACAAGGTCAGTGCCTATGAGATGTCTATCCCAAGGATGGACGCAGGAACTGCGGAGGAGCTTTTTGCAGAGAAGGCCAGGGGACGCTATCAGAACATTTACAGATGGTTCGTCTCAGGAGACGGAGAGGAGAATGAAGCGGGCAAGCTCTTTGATGCCACGAACGAGATCATCCGCAGGATTACCCGTTATGCGGCGCAGATGAGCGAGAGAAATGCCCTGGGGGCAAACCGCCGGGAAGAGTACCGGAAGCTTGCCTCTATTTTTATGAAATGTAAAGATATGCAGGAAGCCCACAGACTGTCGGCAGTGGTCTTCGGGCTGGAGCGCCCCTTTCATCTGAAGGCCGGGGATGCGCGGGAGACGGACAGTATGAACAAGGGTGTGTTCGAAGAAGAACCCATCCAGTTTACCCTGAAACCAAGGATCCGTACCTACAGGGAAAAATCAAAGCGCAGTTCCATCGCTGAGAAAGGACAGGAAAAGGCAGCGGCAAGACAGCAGATGCTTAAGAGCCTTAAGGAAGACCGGAAGAAGCTTGCCGCATTGGAGAAGGAGGGACGGATTGATTTTTCCGCGCTTCCTGTTTTGGATACAGGCGTCCGGGAGATACTTTTAAAGTGGCTGTCAGATGCACTGGAAGATGGGGACTATACAGCAAGGACCGATGACGGGCGGCTGTACACACTGGACATGGAACATGCGGACGAAACATGCGTCGTTCACTGTGAGGACGGAAATTTTACGATGCCAAAGCTTAGCATCGTATTTCAGGAGGAGAGATAGAGGTTGAAGGAACTGGAGCTTTTACTTTTCAGAAGGTGGGTTTTAAAATCCGAAGAAAAGGAGCTGTATTATAAAATCAGGGATTCCATCGGAGAGATACGCAGATATGCCACAGAGAAGATGGGATGTCAGATCATTGAGAATTCCCTGCTGGTCAAGATGGAGAAAATACCGGCACTGCCGGAGGAGTATATGGGAATCACAGAGTTTTCCTCTAAGGAGGAATACGCATTTCTCTGTATTCTGCTGATGTTTCTGGAGGACAAGGAACCCCAGGAGCAGTTTATCCTGTCCCAGCTTACGGAATATATAGAGGTAAATATGCCGGAGCATCAGGCAGACTGGACCCTGTATACGAACCGCAGGCGGCTGGTTAAGGTGCTCAGGTATGCGGTGTCCCAGGGGATTCTCCGGGTGACGGACGGAAATGACGATGTGTTTATGGATGCACAGTCCGGTGAGGTGCTGTATGAAAATACAGGCGCCTCCCGGTATTTTATGCGGAATTTTTCCAGGGACATTATGGAATATCAGAAGCCGGAGGATTTCCGGGAGAGTGAATGGTTCGAGATGGATGAGGACCGGGGAATTGCAAGGCGGCACAGGGTTTACAAGAGACTGCTGTTTTCCGTGGGGATGTACAAAAGGGAAGGCCAGGATGAGGATTTTGAGTACTTGAAATATTATGGGAGAAGGCTCTCTGAAGATCTGGAGCAGACATTTGACTGCCAGGTGCACATCCACAGGGGCAGCGCATATCTGATGTCAGGGGAGGACTGCCGGATGGGCGCGGTGTTTCCTGCCAATAATGCGATGTCTGACATCCTCCTTTTATGCTGTGCCAGAATCAGGGAGAAGGTTCTGGGCGGAGAGTGGAAGGCCCTTAGGGACGAGACGGTTTCGGTAGACAGACTGGAATTTGAGCGTATGCTCAGGGAAGTAAAGGCACAGTCAGGGTCAGGATTTACGAAAAATTACAGGGAAATGCCGGAAGGAGAATTCATACGGGAGATTACAGAGCAGATGGAGCGCTGGACATTTATCCGGATATCTGACCTGGGGCAGGTCATGATCCTGCCGTCGGCAGGAAAGCTGGCAGGGCATTATCCGGCGGATTATGAGAACAGGCAGGAGGAAGGAAAAGATGAACAGCAGATGGCAGGCAAATAAAATCGGCCTCATTAATTTCTGGTATTATGATGAGCAGGAATTCCCGTTTGTGAAAGGGAGGATGCTGCTTCGGGGGTCAAACGGCTCGGGGAAATCCGTGACCATGCAGAGCGTGGTGCCCCTTCTGTTAGACGGGAATATGAGCCCGGAGCGGCTTGACCCATTCGGCTCCAGGGACAGAAAGATGAGCAGCTATCTCCTGGAGGAGGACGATGAGCGCGAGGAGCGTACAGGATACCTGTACCTGGAATTCTGCCGTCCCGGGGGCGGGGCATACCTGACAGTCGGGATGGGAATACGGGCAAGGCGGGGGAAGCCTCTGGATAAATGGTATTTCAGCCTGACAGACGGAAGGCGGATCGGAAAAGACTTTTTCCTGTATAAGCAGACAGAGGAGAGAATGACCCTCTCAAAAAAGGAGCTTGAAAACCGTCTCAGGGAGGGCGGACAGGTCTTTGACCGTCAGGCAGACTACATGGAATATGTAAACCGGCAGATTTTCGGTTTTGATACAGTGGAAGAATATAAGGAAATGATTGACCTTCTCATCCAGCTTCGCACGCCGAAGCTTTCAAAGGATTTCAAACCATCAGTTGTCAATGATATTTTAAGCGATTCCCTGCAGCCCCTGTCGGATGAGGATCTGCGCCCCATGTCTGAGGCAATCGAAAATATGGATGCCATGAACATGAATCTGAAGGCCAGAAAGGAAGGAAAGCAGGCGGCTGAGAAGATTAACCGGGTGCTGGACCGGTACAACCGTCTTATGCTCTACGAGAAGGCGGAAGGCTATGAGGAAAACCGAAAAAAGCTCCTGTCCATGGAAAAGGATGAGAGGGAGAGAGCGCGCAGGATACAGACGCTTGAAGAGGAGGTTTCAGAGCTTGAAACCGAGCGGACAGAGCTGGACTTTAAGAAGGAGTCCATGGAGAAGGAAAAGGATTCCTTAAGTAAGAGTGACGCGGTGGGGCTGAAAAACAGAGAGTTGGAGCTTTCCGGGCAGATCAGGGAGAAGGAGCAGCTTCTGGAAGAAAAAGAGCGGCAGCTTGCGGCAAAGCAGGAGGTATTCCGGGAGACGCAGCAGAAGGAAAAGGAAGAGAAGGACAGGGAATATCAGAAGGAACAGGAACTATTTTCCCTTTTAGAGGAAATGCAGGAGGAAGCGGAAGACATGGCCTTTGAGGAGCATGCCCTGTTTGCCGCGGAATTAAAGGATAACAGAAAGACACCCTATGATTTTGACTCCCATCAGAGCCAGTTTGAGAGGACCCAGGAGGGAATCGAGAATGGGCTTGCCCTGCTGCGGGAGACGGATATACAGCAGAGGCAGACAGAAGAGCTGTTTCAGAAAAGGGAGAGGCATCAGCGGGAGACAGACAGCGCCCTGCGCCGTGTCGGTGAACTGGAAGCAGTTCTTGACCAGGTGCAGAATGAATGGAAAGAGTCTGTCTACAGATGGAATACCTCAAACAGGGAGCTGAAGCTTCCTGAGGAACAGCTGAAGGAGCTTTCAAGATTTGCGGATACTTATCATGAGCAGTCGGATTTCGCCCAGGTAAGAAAGAGTGTGGCGGATGTGTGGATTGCCGGTCAGAGCAGGTTAAAATCTGCCCTCGGGAAGATTAAGGACAGAAAACAGGAGCTGGAAGAGGACTACAGGGAACGGAAAAAAGAATTAGAGGAGTGGGAGAACAAAAAGGAGCCCGAACCGCCAAGGAGCGAAGCTGTTCTAAGGAATAGGGAGCGCTTAAGGGAGAAAGGAATCCCTTACCAGGAATTCTATAAGGTACTGGAGTTCGGCACGGAACTATCGGGAGCAGACTGTGACCGCCTGGAGGAAGCATTTTTCCATATGGGAATCCTGGATGCACTCATTGTAGAGGAAGGCTATAAGGAACAGGTTCTGAAGGCGGATCCCGGATGCTGTGACCGTTATCTGTTTGTGCAGAAGCACAGGGCAGAGAAAAGTGTCCTGGAGGTTCTGGATCTGAATGATTCGGTCAATGACATTTTCTTCAATCAGAGAATTACGGGAATATTGGAAAATATAGCCTATGGGCCGGAAGGAACTACGGCGGTTTCTCCGGAGGGCTTCTATCAGATCGGCATTGTCACAGGAACACTGACAGGAGAATATAAGGCAGGATTTCTCGGAACAAGGGCGAGGGAGCAGAACCGGCAGGCAAGAATGGAGGCCTGCCGCAAAGCAATGGCGGCACTTCGCGAGGAGTTGGACAGCGCGGCATCAGAAGAAGAGGGGCTTAAGTCCAGGCTGGAGACGCTCCGCTCTGAGTATGAGGCGTTTCCAGGGGATGAGGACTTAAGAGAAGCCTGCCGTATGCTGGCAGGAGCGCAGCAGGCGGCGGAGCGCATGAAAGAAGAAGGAAACAGACTGGAAGAAGAACTGCAGGAGATGACAGAGAAGCTTAAGACCATGAAAAAGGAAGCAGTGCAGATTGCCGAAAAGCTTTACCTGACCTGCAGCCTGGAGGTATTCCGGCGGGCAGAGGCGGCATCCCGTATGTACGGGAAGCATTTTTACCGCGTGCGGTCTGCCCACGAGATTTATTTGCAGATCACCTTACATCTTGGAGAGCTTCAGGACCGCATGGAGGAGCTTAACGAGGATATGGACCAGATCCGCTATGATGCCGGAAACACGGCAAGAGCGCTTAGGAAAGACCGGGAAGAGCATAGTTCTGTCAGGGAACAGCTAAAGCTTACGGATTATGAGAAGATTAAAAACCGCCTGGACCTGTGCCTTGGGTGGCTTAAGGAATATCCTGTAAGACTGGGGCGCTGCGTGGAAGAGCAGGCAGGAAAGCGGGAGCAGATCAAGATCTTAAAGGAACAGATTGTACAGAACCAGGCCAGCCTTAAGGAGTACGGGAAAAGAGAGGAATATCTGAAGAAATGCTATGAGGCAGAGGCAGGGCTTCTGTATGTGGAGCTTCCGGAGGAGATTAAGGGTGCGGGAAAGGTGCGGGATTACCTGGGGACAGACTGCCGGGGAATGAAAAGAGAGACCGTCATTCAGGAGCTTAACAGAGTCTACTTTGAAAACAGGGGATTCCTCAATGACTACCAGCTTACACAGACAGAGCTCTTTGCAGATTACGACCAGGAAGCAGGGCGGGGTCTTCCCTCTGCCAGGAGGCTTGACATTACGGCGAGATACAAGGGCGTCCGTTTGCCTTTCCATAAGCTGCTATTTCATCTGGAAGAAGATATAAAGGAGCTTCAGGATCTGATCAAGGCAGGGGACAGGGAGCTCTTTGAGGACATCCTGGCAAACACAGTGAGCCGGAAGATCCGGGGAAAGATCAACGGGTCCAATTCATGGGTGGAGAAGATGAATAAGCTTATGAATGCCATGAATACCTCCAGCGGCCTGCGGCTGAGCCTCAGGTGGAGGAGCAGAACCGCAGAGACAGAGGATCAGCTTGATACAAAGGAGCTGGTTGACCTTCTGAAGAAAGACTACCGCCTGATGCGGGAGGAGGAAGCAGCGAAACTGTCCCTTCATTTCCGCTCAAAGGTAGAAGAGGCGAGGCGGCATGCAAAGGACAGCGGCGGTATGGTATCCTTTTACCAGGTGATGAAGGATACACTGGACTACCGGAAATGGTTTGAATTCCAGTTGTTTTCACAGAAGAGCGGCGAGCGCGTAAAGGAGCTTACCAACAGTGTGTTCGGAACCTTCAGCGGCGGCGAGAAGGCCATGGCCATGTATGTGCCCCTGTTCTCTGCGGTCGTTGCCAAGTATCAGGGCGGACGGGCGGATGCTCCGAGGCTGATTTCCCTGGACGAGGCCTTTGCAGGGGTGGATAACAGGAATATCCGGGACATGTTCCGGCTTATGACTGAATTCGAATTTGACTTTATCATTAACTCCCAGGTACTGTGGGGAGACTGTGATACGCTCGACGCGCTGGCGATCTACCAGCTTCTGCGCCCGGAGAATGCAAAGTTCGTGACCGTGATGCCCTATCTGTGGAACGGAAGAGCAAAGGAGCTTTTAGAGGATGAAAAAGACATGGAGCAGGCAGCAGGAAGCGCTGGCAGCAGAGTGCAGGAAATACTTTAAGGAGCGGGCCGTGTTCCGGAAGCTTTTTGCAGGCTTCCGGGAGAAATATGCTTCCTACGGCTCATTTTCCGGAACCGTGGTTCTAAGGAATCTGACAGGAGATGACATTGAGGAGCTGGAGGGCTTTTTACAGAAAAGCTGTCATGGAAAAAAGAGCGTTTCCGTCTCAGCAGGGAAATTTGAAAAGGCGCTTGCAGACAGCAGGTTTCATATCTTTTCTCCCCAGGAGGTCCTGGAGCTTTACTTTCAGGAGGAGATGACCGGGAAGCGGGAGCAGGAGCAGAAAAAACAGCAGGCGAGGGCACAGGTGTTAGCCGGGGTGCGTGGGGAATACGAGGGAAGCTCCCGGGCATCCGCCTGGCTTGACGAGATTCTGGAGGGTAGCGGGGACAGAGACTGGCTGCTGAAAAAATACCGGGAGGCAGGGGAGGATACCAGGGAGTTTGAGAGGCTTCTGAAGCTTGGCGCAGAAATACTGGAAAGACTGCCCTGCTATCAGGGAAGAGCCGAATACCTTGCAGTATTCGCGGCAGAGATCACGGGAAATCCCCATGCCTTTGACAGCGGAATGAAGGAGGGGCAGCTCCTTTACCGTCTTGTGCAGCGCGTCGCCGGGATGAGCAGCGCCAGGGCCGGGCAGTCCGGTATTTTCCCGGCGCTGAAGGAACAGCGCCAGTACTTTGCGGCCGGAATCCTCAAAGATGATGTGTCGAATTACGCCATGGTTTCCGGAATCAGGGCCGGGAAAAAGTATGGCAGTTCCCATGCCGGTATGGAAGGTTTCCTCGCCGAGGGGGATATGGTCCAGGTACCCTTGTCCGTGATCGCAGGATGGGAGTGGGCCAGGTGCCCGGACGGGTGCATGTATATCGTAGAGAACCCTTCTGTATATGCGGTTTTTGCAGGAAAATGGCGGGGGAAAAGGGCTTGTATGTGCATGAACGGCCAGCCCCGGCTTAGTTCTGTATTGCTTCTGGATTTGCTGGCGAAGACAGGGACAAAGGTGTACTATGCCGGGGATCTTGACCCGGAGGGCCTTCTGATTGCCCAGAAGACAGGGCAGTATTATAAAGGGGAGTTTCATTACTGGCATATGTCCTCCGCAGATTATGAGCGGAGCAGGTCAAAGGAGCCCATATCAGAGAAACGGCTTAAAATACTGGATAAGATAACGGATGAGAGACTGAGGGAGACTGTCCTTAAGATCAGGCAGGAAAAGGCGGCGGGGTATCAGGAGAATATGTGGGAGGTGTTTCTGCAGTAGTAAGGAACTGTAAAAGTTATACTGCGCGTCAGCAGCACAAGGAAGTATGCCGTTTTGCGGCTGTGACTGGCGCGATACTCACGGCAGATTTCAATGGTCGTGAGTATATTTTCCTACAGTAAGGTTTTTGGGAGGAAGAAAATGGAAAAGAGTGCGTTTGACTTAATCTATGATACGGTCCGGCAGATACCGGAGGGGAAAGTGGCTTCCTACGGGCAGATTGCAGAGCTTGCAGGTAACCGCCGCTGGGCGAGGGTGGTGGGATATGCCCTTCATGCCGTGCCGGAGGGAAGCGGTATCCCCTGGCACCGGGTTGTGAAAAAAGACGGAGAAGTGTTCGGCGGCGCAGACAGCCCTGGCGGAAGGCGGCAGACGGAACTCCTAAGGGGCGAAGGAGTCGGGTTCACGGATGGCCGTGTGGATATGAAAAAATATCAGTGGGGGAGACGGAGATTTTAGCTTAAGGATTGTTGCGCTGAAGACAGAAAAAGCAGATTGCTATATGGCACGGGGTATGCTATAATTTGTTCTAGAGTAGCCGTATTACAAGGTGGACAGCCTCCCTGACTTCACAGAAGAAGGGAGGTGATGCATATGAGTACATACGAAGTTTTAACATTGTTAATCCTTTTCGGAACGTTCCTCATTGCATTGCTTGCCTATTTGGATAATAGGAACAACAAGCGAAAATAAATAAACCTACCTTGTAATCTTAGCGGATGCAGGTAGGTTTATATAACTATACGCGGAGACTAACCACTTTGTACCCACAGGGCATGATATGGGCGGCTGCTCCTTTTCTATAATATAACATTTCTGAATCTGAAAATCAACATTTTTTTGAAATCTCACAGATGTCTCGGTAAATGGTTGTTACTATTCACGGCCTGGGAGGCCGCTCATAGTAACGATTCGGGGCGGCATTCCGAGTTTTGCTACGCAAAAGCCGCCCCTCACTCCTGAATCATGTTCTTACGGAATGCGCAGTTTATGCGCATTCCTGACCCATGAATAGTAACAAATGGTTACTATTCACAGACTAACCGTCCGCCCATAGCAACGCATCTAACCCGGGCAGGTTAAATCATTCGTTGCCGCATGGGCGCAAAGGAATAGGACGGTAGTAAAGAGAGAATTCACATAATGAAACATATTTTTTATACACCGTTAACAGCGGCTCCTTTCAGGCAAAATAATGTGCATAAGGAAATACAGCCAGCCAGTCTGGCGGCAGCCCGGTATATCCGCTGTTTCTGGGGGAGTGAAAAACCATACCAGAAGGCAGAGGCAGATTCTCCGCCGGAGCTTATTATTCCCGATACCTGCGCGGATATTATCTACCACATCGACCATACAGATCACACGGTCGCAGGTGGATTCTGCGGCATCAACGATGCCAGCTTTACGTATCGTGATGAAGCAAAGCCGGGACATCTGATCTCAACATTCGCGGTTCGGTTTTATGCATGGGGGGCCTATCGGTTTTCTGAGGACCCCCTTGTGGGCACTCTGAATGGATATGATGATGTGCAGTCCAGATTCCGCAGTCTGGATCAGATGCTGCGTCCCCGGCTTTTGGAGATACAGTCCCTGAGGGAGCGGAGTCATATAGCAGAGGAATTTTTTACAGGGAAGTTGTGCAGGCTCAGACAGAACGATATCATAAATCACGCAGTGGGACAGATTACCGCGCAAAGCGGTACACTGACTGTGGTTGAGCTTGCAAAAGAATGCTTTATCAACAGCAGACAGTTGGAGCGTTTGTTCGGCGAATACATTGGTATTACACCCAAAAAGCTTTGCAGTCTGGTGCGCTATCAGTGCCTGTGGAATGAAATCCTGCGTAATCCAGGATTCCATATCCAGGATGCAGTCCATAAATACAGATACACAGACCAGTCGCACTTGATGCGGGAGTTCAGGCGGTACCACACAATGGATATAAGGAGTGCGAAGATATACGCCTGTGGGGATGTCGGAAATATACAATACACTCACAGCAGATTACGGTAGAATAAAAAGACAGTGTATGCAGAAGATGACTCCTGGTTACAGCTTATTACAGTTCAGCCTTCGGCTAAGTCCTGTGTTGGACTGTAACGGTTTTTGCCATCTTTTGTATATCTTCTGTGAATACAGTAAGAAAGTGAGGAAGTACGATGGGAATTTCTGACAAGTCAAAGGAAAATCTAAGTGTGTGCGGAACGGACTGCAGTGTCTGTTACTGCTATGGGAAAATGTGTACAGGCTGTAATGACTGCAGCGGAAAGGTATTCCATGCACCGGAGGGCGGGGCATGTGCAATTTATGAGTGCACGGTGAATAAGAAAGGATTCAAGAGCTGCGGAGAATGTAGCGAAGCACCCTGTGACATCTGGATGAAGACCAGAGATCCGAAATATTCCGATGACGAATTTAACGAGAATGTCAAAATGCGTTTGCAGGCATTAAGAGGGTAAGTGTTAGAGCGCATTCGTCACTATTCACGGCTGGGAGGTCGCTCATAGTAACCGTGATTATGTCTTTACGCAATATTATAAAAATGATACAATAAGATCATGACTGGTGCAGGAAGAAGGAAGATCATGATGCGTAAAGAATTCAACATCACAGGTTTATGTATACCCCGGAAACACTATATGGTGAATTTGAATAACCGGCTGAAGCAAATGAAAAGGATGGTTGATAAAGGAAACTATTTTGTAATAAGCCGTGCCCGCCAATATGGGAAAACAACCACTCTGGCAGCGCTGGCAGAATACCTTAAGGATGAATATATCACGGTTTTTATGGATTTCCAGACAATCGGGAATGAGATGTATGAGAATGAGGATTTATTTTCAAGAGCCTTTACAACCTGCTTTTTGGACGAGCTTTTTTCACTGCATCTATCAGAGGAGGAGTCCGTAAAAGAACTGAAACAGATGCTGGAGGATCAAAGCAGGCCATTTTATCTGATGAATCTTTTCCGGTGCCTGATTTCTCTGTGTGAAGGGTCAGAGAGACCGGTTGTTCTTATGATTGACGAAATTGACACTGCACAGAATAATCAGGTTTTTCTGGATTTCCTGTCGCAGCTGAGGAACTATTACCTCCGAAGGGAGAGAAAGGGAACAGCGACATTCCATTCGGTTATTCTGGCAGGTGTTTATGATGTGAAGAATCTGAAGAGGAAACTGAGAGCAGATGAAGAACATAAGATGAACAGCCCATGGAATATTGCGGTTAATTTCGACATGGATATGAGTTTTTCAGCGGACGAGATCGCATGCATGCTGCGGGAATATGAAGCGGATGAGCATACGGGGATGAATGTGGAAGAGATGGCCGGACTGATTTACAATGAAACATCTGGGTATCCGTTTCTTGTATGCCGTTTATGTAAAATTATGGACGAAGAACTGCCGGGGCAGGCTGGTTTTGGAACCCGCTCCGCTGCGTGGAGTAAAGAAGGATTTCTTGCGGCGGTCAGGAGCCTGATTTTAGAAAAGAACACGTTATTTGACTCACTGAACCATAAACTGGAAGAGTATCCGGAACTGGAACGGGTTATCAGCAGAGTACTGTTCAATGGAGAAAAGGTGATCTATAATCCTGACCTGGAAGAAATTGATATTGCGATTATGTTTGGCTTTGCAAAACGTGAGGGCGCTGTTGTTGTGATTGCAAACCGGATTTTTGAAACCCGCCTGTACAACAGATTTCTGACTTCAGAGGAATGGAAGGAAAGCAGTATTACCCAGGCTTCTTTCCAGGATAAGAATGGCTTTGTAGTGGATGGACATCTGAAGATGAGGAACATACTTGAAAAGTTTGTGGTGCATTTTCAAGAGTTATATGGAGAGAAGGATAAAAAATTTGTAGAAGAATATGGAAGAAGATTTTTCCTTTTATATCTCAGGCCGATTATTAATGGAGCAGGAAATTATTATATTGAGGCACAGACACGGGATAAGAAGCGTACAGATGTGATTATTGATTATCATGGAGAGCAATTCGTAATTGAAATGAAGGTCTGGCATGGGAAAGAATACCATGAACGAGGAGAAGCACAGCTTGCAGAATATCTGGATTTTTACCATAAGCAGACAGGTTATTTGCTGAGCTTCAACTTTAATAAGAAAAAAGAAACCGGAGTGTTTGACCGGATGATTGGAGACAAACGGATAATTGAGGCAGTTGTATAGAAAGATGAGTATGCAAGGCGGGAAAAGCTTTTAATAGCTTTTTCCGCCTTGCAGTATATACTACTATACTATATATAGCGCAGATGCGTATCTATGTGTCATCCGCATCTGCATGTATCTCTATATTCACATCCATACTGACATCCGCATCTATCTCTGCATTCCCTTCCGCCATATAAGCAGTACGATACTGAACCGGCGTCATTCCGGTTTCTTTTTTAAACTCCCGTATAAAGTAAGAAGAGGTAGAGAGCCCCACCTTCTCCCCGATCTCATGGATAGAGGCATCTGAGTTCAGAAGAAGCTGGGCAGCTTTTTTTATGCGCAGCTTTTTCAGATACTGCATCGGACTGACCTGATAGGCCTGGTTAAAACAGCGGATCAGATGTGAGGAGCTGTAGGAAAAGAATTTTGCCATATTATTCAGGGAGATATCCTCCATATAGTGCAGATCAATATAATCCCTCAGTGTCCGGGCAATGCTCTGCTTTTCATAATCTGAGCACAGAGGCGTATACAGAGCCTGAAGGAGCTGGATCATATCAGACTGCAGGTCAAGGGGAGTCTGCATGTGGGACGGAAACTCCTTTTTCTTTGTGTACTGATTAAAAGAGACGAGAAGCAGCCGTTTCAGGCAGCGCTCAAAATTTGGACGGTCCGCTTCAGAGACAGTCCCCGTTCTTGGAAGAGAGAGTACGAATTCCTGGGGCGAATAGTAGTACTTCGGAGTTGCCCGTCTCGTAATGCAGTCAGGATAAAAGTTTTCGGATAAGGTGTACTCACTGTCTGTAAAAAAGTGGACCCAGGAGGTAATGGTCTTTTCTGTACAGATGCGTTTGCCTCTGTGGTATATCTCTGGAATAATAATAAAAAACTGGCCTTCCCCTAATTCTACCTCCCAGTCATTCTGCTCCAGATAAAGATGCCCGGTGTGTACATAGATCAGATCAAAGGCATTATGGATAACACGCCTTTCATGAATGTCCCCCGGACGGTAAATGCATTTTCCGCCGACAATATAATAGGGAAGAGGCGGACAGGGAATATTTAAAAATTTCATTCAATTTCTCCCTTATAGGGTTACAGTTTACAAATATCAATTTTATTATATCAGAAGATTTTAGGCATATCAATAAAAATCCGAAAATTAAGGAGATGATTTACGGATAAATTTATTTTTTATGTAAAAAATGAGAGGGATGGAGAAAAAATATTGATTTTGTTCTATGAAAATATAATAGTTTTTTCGTATATTGTGTGGAATGTGTTTAATGACAACGGAATTTTTTGAAATTATAGTAATAATATATAAAATAATAGACAAGTCAATATTTTTCTTGGATAAAATTTACAGATTACTATTAAGTGTTTCTTGAGATGTACGTACGGATGCAAAGGCTCGAGAGTACGAAAGCTATGAGGAGAGGAAAACATGTCAAAAAAGAATCAATTTATTTCTATGAAACAGGTTTCGGTTAAGGATTCATTCTTTTCGCCAATCCAGAAAACGGTTGTGGACGTGATGATTCCGTACCAGGAGAAGGCGCTTCATGACGAGATCCCGGATGTCAGAAAAAGCCATGTGATTGAGAATATGAAGATTGCGGCAGGTGAGAGTGAGGGTAATTATTACGGGCGCATCTTCCAGGACAGTGATCTTGCAAAATGGATTGAGGCGGTGGCGTATTCCCTGATTTTAAAGCCGGATCCGGAGCTTGAAAGCCGGACAGATGAGATTATTGACCTTATTGGGAGGGCACAGAGACCGGATGGATATCTGAATTCTTACTTTATCGCAGCAGCGCCTGAACGCCGCTGGCAGAATCTTTCGGACTGTCATGAGCTCTACTGTGCGGGACATATGACAGAGGCGGCAGTAGCCTATTATGAGGCTACGGGAAAGGATACGTTTTTAAAGATCTGCTGTCGAATGTGTGACCATATTGATAACCGCTTCGGGCCAGGGAAGATTACGGGAATCCCGGGACATGAGGAGATTGAGCTGGCGCTGATGCGCCTTTACCGGGTGACCGGCGAGGAGCGGTATCTGAAGCTTGCTTCCTATTTTGTGGACGAGCGGGGGAAGGACCCGGATTTTTTCCTCAAAGAGGAAGAAAACAGAGGATGGAGCCGGACAGATTATGTCAGTAAACTGTCCCCGGCCTATATGCAGAATCACAAGCCCTTAAGAGAACAGGACAAGGTAGAAGGACATGCTGTCCGCTGTATGTATCTTCTGACGGCAGCAGCAGATCTTGCAGCAGTGACAGATGATGAGGTTCTTCTTGCAGCCTGCAGAAGGCTCTGGGATAATATGGTGGAAAAGCGGATGTATATAACGGCAGGCATAGGCTCTACTGCCAGGGGCGAGGCGTTTACAGAGGATTACGACCTGCCCAATGACACAGCCTATGCGGAAACCTGTGCGGCTGTGGGAGTCTGCTTTTTTGCAAGGCAGATGCTGGAGGCGGAGCCCTGCTCCCGCTATGCAGACGTCATGGAACGGGCTTTTTATAATGGAACCATAAGCGGCATGCAGCTTGATGGCACAAAGTTTTTCTATATAAACCAGTTAGAGGCAAATCCCGAGATGTCGGCAGAGGTATACGGGGATGAGGAGTACACGCCTGAGAGGATCGGATGGTATGACTGCGCCTGCTGTCCGCCGAATCTGGCGCGTCTGATGACCTCTCTTGGAACCTATGTATGGTCATCCGGGGAGGATGTCATATATTCCCATCTATTTATTGGCGGGGAAGTATTTTTTGATATGGAGGGCGGAGTAAGGATATTACTGGAGTCGCGCTATCCGTGGGAGGGCGAGGTTGTCTACACAGTAGAACCATACGCCCCTGGAGCAGAATTCACCCTTGCGGTCCGTTATCCGGGATGGTGTCCCGGGATGAAGATTTCAGTGAACGGGGAAGAGACGCCGGATTCCGCCCTTGGAAAGGACGGCTACTGGAAGATTTCCCGCTGCTGGGAATCAGGGGATCAGGTGGCCTGCCATATGGATATGCCGGTAAGAAGAGTATATGCAAATCCCCTGGTACGTGCAGACGCAGGGTGTGTTGCTTTTATGAGAGGACCGGTTGTCTATGCATTTGAGGGAATTGATAATGGAGAAGCTCTGCAGACATTCCGGATCCCGAGAGAAGGGAAAGCAGAGATTCTCCCCTATGACCCGGAACTTTTGGGAGGCATCGTGGCACTTAAGATTCCGGCATTACAGAAGGAGATACCAGAGTCTCTTTATCTGGGACAGCCGTGTCTGGAAAAACCGGTCACACTTAAAGCAATCCCATATTATGCATGGTCCAACAGAGGTCTGACGCATATGAGGGTGTGGATGGAGGAAGCATAACATGATACAAGCGTCAAACCCGAAAAGTAGCCATTTTCGTAGAAAAAATGAGCGGATTTGAGGTGTTTTGGGATTGTGGGAGTGCGTTAGCACGGAACAATCCGTGTATCAGAAGGTGGAAGGAGAGTGAGAGCATGAAAAAATATATCGGGAAGCGCCTTGCCATATCTTTGGTTACACTGTTGATTGTAATATTTGTCTTATTCTTATTATTACAACTTATGCCCGGTTCGCCTTTTAATGATGAAAGGCTGTCACAGGAGCAGATTGCCGTGATGTCAGAAAAATACGGCCTTGACCAGCCGGTTACCGTACAGTTCTTCCGTTATGTGAAGAATCTGTGCAAGGGAGATTTTGGCGTATCTTACGTTATTTCCAAGGACACGTCCATCTCCGTGCTTCTTGAGAACCGGGTTCCCATCAGCTTCGGAATCGGCGGGGAGGCTGTGGCATTCGGGGCAGTGATCGGCCTGATTCTTGGAATACTGGCGGCGCTTAAGCATAACAGCTGGTGGGATACCTTATGTACATTTATTTCAGTCATTGGAGTCAGCCTGCCCTCCTATGTCTTTGCACTGGCGCTGGCGTATTTTGTGGGATTTAAGGCGCAGTGGCTGCCGCTTTTGTATGACGGAAAGCAGTTTTTCGCATCCTCCGTGATGCCCATGATTGCACTCTCCATGTTTACGGTAGCAACGGTGGCGAGATTTACCAGGACCTCTCTTCTGGAGGTATTGGACAGTGAGTATATGCTGCTGGCAGAGAGCAAGGGAATTACCGGTCCCACACTTATGCTGCGGCATGCCATGAGAAATGCCCTGATTCCTATTGTTACAGTCCTTGCCCCCCTTGTTGTGGATCTGATGATCGGCTCACTGGTAATTGAGAAGATCTTTTCGATTCCAGGCATCGGGAGCCTGATGGTAACCGCCATTCAGTCCAATGATTATAATGTGACGATTACACTGGCATTCATCTACAGTGTCATGTATATAGTGCTGATGCTGATTGTTGACATTGTGTATGGAATTATTGACCCCAGGATTCGCCTGGCAGGAAAAACGGACTGAGAGGTGAGAGCATGAAGAAAAAGAAAGAACAGTCAGCAGGAAATACAGCAAGAGTTTTGTCGGTGGAAGAATATTTAAGCCAGATTGATTTCAGAGAGGATGATTTTGAATTTCAGCACAAGGACGGATTTGAACATATAGATACGAACTTTGCCAGCCAGGGCTACTGGAAGGAGGCTCTAGCGCGGTTCAGAAAGAGCAAGGGAGCCATGTTCAGCCTGATCTGTATCCTGCTTTTAACCCTGATGGCATTTGTCGGTCCCAGTATGAATGAATATACCTATGACCAGCAGATTACGGTAAATCAGAATATGGCGCCCAGGATCCCGGGGCTGGAGAAGCTTGGAATCCTGGATGGCTCGGAGACTATGCGTACCTCAACAGGAAGTAAAGAGATCAATTACTATGAGAGCAATCAGCTGGAGGATACCTGGTACTGGTTTGGCTCAGATTCCTTTGGCAGGGATCTGTGGACAAGAACATGGATGGGGACGCGGATCAGCCTTTATGTGGCGATCCTTGCAGTAATCATTGACCTTGCATTCGGGCTTACCTATGGCATGGTGTCCGGGTACTTCGGAGGCAGGACGGATATGGTTATGCAGAGAATCGTGGAGGTGCTAAACAGTATTCCGTATCTGGTCACAGTAACACTTCTTCTGCTGGTGATGAAGCCGGGACTTCTGTCCATTACCTTTGCCCTTATGTTTTCCGGGTGGCTTGGGATGAGCCGGATTGCCAGGGCAGAGGTCTTAAAGCTTAAAGAGCAGGAGTATGTTCTTGCCTCCCGTACGCTGGGTGCGAAGAGCCTTTGGATTATATTTAAGGAGATTCTGCCTAATATCTTTGGACCATTAATAACACAGACCATGTTTTCCATCCCTCACGCGATTTTTACAGAGGCGTTCCTGGCATTTATCGGACTGGGGGTTCCGGAGCCTCTGGCATCTCTTGGATCACTGATTTCCAGCGGATACCAGAACTTTACCTCCCATCCGTACATGATCGTATTTCCGCTGCTTGTCATGGGACTTCTGATGCTCTGCTTTAACATGCTGGCAGACGGCCTGAGGGATGCCCTTGACCCGAAGATGAAGGATATGTAGGAGGAGATGGACATGAGAGAGAAAATATTGTCGATTCAGAACCTGAACATTTCGTTTGAGACAACTGCAGGCATGGTGAATGCGGTCAGAGGTGTCAATCTCAGCGTATACCGCGGGGAGACTGTAGCGCTTGTAGGGGAATCAGGATCCGGGAAGTCCGTTTCAGCTAAGGCAATTATGGGAATCCTTGCAAAGAACGGAACCATTGACAGCGGTGATATCACCCTGTCCTATTACAGGCAGGAGGAGAAGGTGACGAGGGATATCCTGTCTATGGATAAAAAGGAAATCCGCCGTCATGTAAATGGAAAAAGAATCGCCATGGTGTTTCAGGATCCCATGACTTCATTAAATCCCCTGATTCCAGTCGGGAAGCAGGTCATGGAGGGAATGCTCTGGCATTATCATACACCGAAGGAGGAGGCTTATCAGAAGGCACTGGATCTTCTGAAGCTGGTAGGAATTACGGATGCCGAAAAGCGTATGAAGAATTACCCCCACCAGCTTTCAGGGGGGATGCGCCAGAGGGTGGTGATTGCCATCGCGCTTTCCTGCGATCCAGATCTGCTGATCTGTGACGAGCCTACAACCGCGCTGGATGTAACGATCCAGTCTAAGATTCTGGAGCTGATTCAGGAGATTCAGAAGAGAAAGAAACTGTCCGTTATCTATATTACACATGACCTGGGAGTAGTGGCAAAAGTGGCGGATTATGTCAATGTTATGTATGCCGGGAAGATTGTAGAGAGCGGTACGGTCAATGAGGTCTTTTATGACCCGAAGCATCCATATACATGGGGGCTGCTTTCTGCGATGCCGGACCTGGGGACAGAGGATGAGAGGCTTTATACCATTCCCGGAAGCCCGCCGAATCTGCTCCACAGGATCACAGGCGACGCCTTTGCCCCGAGGAACAAATACGCCCTTAAGATTGACAGCCGGGTGGAGCCGCCCATGTTCAAGGTATCGGATACCCATTATGCGGCCACATGGCTTTTGCATCCGAAGGCTCCGAAGGTGGAGCTTCCAGGGGAGCTTAAGGCCAGGATTGACCGAATGATGAAGGAGGGAGAGCATTATGACAAAACAGGAAAACAGTAAGACCGCCCCTCTCCTTGAGGTGAAAGGCTTAAAGCAGTATTTCCGGGTAAGCCGTAAGTTTACAGTAAAGGCAGTAGAAGATGTAAGTTTTTATATCAATCCGGGTGAGACCTATGGGCTGGTGGGAGAGTCCGGCTCAGGGAAGACGACCATCGGACGTTCGGTTATTCACCTGTATGAGCCTACTGCGGGGGAGATTCTTTTTGACGGAATGAATATTTCCGGCAGGCTTAAGGGTGAGACAGAGCGTAATCTACGGGTCAATATGCAGATGATCTTTCAGGATCCTATGGCATGCCTGAATCCACGCAGAAAAGTAGGAGACATTATCGCCCAGGGACTGGATATCCATCACCGGTATCACTCTGCAAAGGAACGGGAGGAGATGGTGGCTGACATTCTTCATAAAGTAGGGCTTGCGCCGGAGCATGCAAACCGCTATCCTCATCAGTTTTCCGGCGGACAGAGGCAGCGTGTGGGAATCGCCCGGGCTCTTATTATGAATCCAAAATTGATTATTGCAGACGAGTGTATCTCCGCCCTGGATATGTCAATCCAGGCACAGGTGGTGAATCTGATGAAGGATCTGCAGCAGGAGAATGGAATGGCATATCTGTTTATTGCCCATGACCTGTCAATGGTAAAATATATTTCTGACCGGATCGGAGTGCTGCACCTGGGGCATCTGCTGGAGACCGGGACAACGGACGAGATTTTTTCCCATCCGGTACACCCGTATACCAAAAGCCTTCTCTCGGCAATCCCCCATCCCAATCCTCTGGCGGAACGGAAAAGGAAGGCGCTTCAATACGATTACAAGACAAGCGGAATTGACTACGGCGAAGGAACTATGCACCAGGTAGAGGGGACACATTATGTCCGCTGTACGGATCAAGAATATGATTCCTGGAAGTAAGGCGGCTTCATACCGGGCGGCAGATTCCGTCAGCCGTAAGTATGGCCGGATTTCTGTTTCTAATACGGAACAGCCGTAAATGATTTTAAATTGCTGACAGAAAGAGCGGCATTTAAAATAAAGTGGGGAGAGACGAAGGAATTTCTCCCGGAATTATCAAAAAAGGAGGAGATATTATGAAACTCAAAAACAAGTTACTGGCATGTCTGCTTGTATTAGCGATGTGTGTCTGCTTGCTGGCAGGCTGCGGCGGCGGGACAGAAGAGGACAAAGCAGGGAAGGCTGAGACGGAGAGCGGGAACCAGGAGGAATCCCAGCCGGCAGGAGACAAAGTGCTCCGCTATCAGGTAAGCACCATCGTGGATTCTATGGATCCGGCCCTCTCTAATGATTATACATCCTGTGGAGTATTGTCCCAGTGTATGATGGGGCTCTTCACAAAGGACGAAAACGGGGCGCCTGCGCCGGGAATGGCAGAGAGCGAGGAGAAATCAGAGGATGGATTGACCTTAACCTTCCATATCCGTGAGGATGCTGTATGGGCAAACGGCGATCCTGTGACAGCCCATGACTTTGTATATGCATGGCGCAGAGTTGCGGATCCGAAGATGGCAAGTGATTATCAGTTCTTTATTCAGACGGCATGTATTGTAAATGCAGATGAAGTAGTAGCTGGAGAAAAGCCGGTAGAGGATCTGGGTGTAGAAGCAAAGGATGACAAGACGCTGGAAGTAAAATTAAGCTCCCCATGCTCGATCTTCGATTATCTGATGACATCCACCTGCTTCCTTCCACTTTCACAGGATTTCGTGGAGGGATGCGGCGACAAATTTGCAACGTCGCCAGAGACAATCCTTTGTAACGGACCATTTAAGATTTCAGCTTATGAGCCGTCAACAATGACGATCGAGGAAGTGAAGAATGATAAATTCTTTGATGCTTCCAAGGTTAAGCTTGACGGGGTAGAATTCCAGGTAATTACAGACAGCCAGACAGCAGCCCTTTCCTTCGAAAACGGAGAGCTGGATATTGTTACCCTGAGCGGCAACCTGGTTGAGCAGTATGAGGATGACGAGCGGTTCAGTACAAGGGGTGACGGATATAACTGGTATCTGTGCCCGAATATGGAGAAAAAGGGACTTGACAATCTGAATATCCGTATGGCGCTTGCAAAGTCCTACGATAAAGAGGCTGTAACAACAAGGATTCTGAAAGATGGTTCCACACCGATGGATTACTTCGTACCAGTGGGCCTGGCGGCAAATACAAAGGGAACGGATTTCCGTGCAGATGCAGGAGATGCGTATGACAGCTGGACCTATGATGTGGAGAAGGCGAAGGAGCTGTGGAAGACAGGCTTAAAGGAAGCGGGATTATCATCCTTAGAGCTTACCCTGATGTGCGAGGACACAGATTCCGCACAGGCCGTTGCCCAGTTCCTGCAGAGCGAGTGGCAGACAAACCTTGAAGGTCTGAAGGTAGAACTCCAGGTACTGCCAAAGAAGGCACGTCTTGAGTATATGCAGAAGGGTGAATATGATGTAGGTCTTACCAGATGGGGACCAGACTATGCAGATCCCATGACAGACCTGGATATGTGGGTAACAGGAAGCTCCACCAACTATTCACGCTTCTCTGATAAGGAATATGATGAGACCATCAAGTCCGCGAAGGTGGGCGATCTGGCGTTAGATCTGGATGCACGCTGGAGTGCACTGATCGACTGTGAGAAGAAACTGGCTGACAACTGCGTTTTGTTCCCGATTTACAGCCAGTCTGTAGCAATGATGACGAATCCGCAGATCGTAGATGTACAGTATTATTCTGTAGGCATGCCGTATCTGTTCATCAATGCAGATAAGAAATAAAGATAAAAATTTCTGCCTGTATGGTCAGGGAGGTCCCTGGATACTCCACTCCTGCGTCTGCTAACGCAACTGTATCGCTGCTATTCACGGACGGTTAGTCCGTGAATAGCAGCCAATGTACAGGCGGAAAATTTTAATACCGTCCTGAATAGGGAATTTGTAGAGAATTTTGTGTTATACTGGATTTTAGGTGTATAATAATTTTCAGTGAATTTCCAGAAGCAGGGCGGTATTTTTATGTGTAAAAATATGAGTGAAAAGAAGAGAATTTTGATTGCAGATGATGAGCCGGGGATTATTCTTCTGTTAAGAGACTATTTTGAGATGCAGGATTACAGCGTCATTTCGGCGGCGAATGGGATCGAGGCGCTTGAAAAGCTGTCCCAGGGTCCGGATCTGATTCTCCTGGATGTGAATATGCCTCTTCTTGACGGGTTTGAGGTATGTGAGAGGATCCGGGCACATGTGTCCTGTCCGATTCTATTTCTGACAGCGAAGATTGAGGAGGCAGACCGGATCAGGGGACTGATGTCAGGGGGAGATGATTATATTTTGAAACCTTTTAGCATTGATGAGTTGGGAGCCAGGGTGGAGGCACATCTGAGGCGTGAGAGGCGGAAAAAGACAGAGGGCACTGTGAAGATTTTTGATCATCTGGCGATTCATTACGAGGAAAAATCAGTCTATTACGGAGAGCATCCACTTTCGCTTACAAAGACAGAATTTGGAATTACAGAGCTCTTATCCCTGAATCCCGGGCAGGTGTTCAGTAAAGATCAGCTATATGAGAGAGTCCGGGGCTTTGATGGAAGCGCAGACAGCAGTATTGTGATGGAGCATGTCCGGAGAATCCGAGGGAAGATCGGGAGATTCACGGATAAACCATATATAGAGACCGTGTGGGGAGTTGGTTACAGATGGATTGGCTAGAGGAAAAACTGGAAAAGCTGTTAACATATATCCGCAATCTTTCGTTCCGCAAAGCGATGATTGCCTATATCCTTGTGCTTGCAGTGATAGTATGGGGATTATCCTGGTTCACAATGACTCTCTGCCGCCAGCTGGAGCTAAAGATTCTGACTGGAGGCAATTTCAGGAACAAGAAGAGTGAATTTTTTTATGAGAATGGAATTTTATGGAGATACGCATTTTCATTTCCAGAAAATACAGACAGTGCGAGTGTCGTTATTCTGGATTTTGTCCGGTCATGGTGTCCCTTTTTCTATGCATTTGCAGGTATGATCATTACAATTCTCATTTTTTATAAGAAACGACTTCTGGGGCCTCTTAAGGTTCTTAAGGAGAGTGTGAAAAAGATACGGGAAAATGATCTCGACTTTCAGGTAACCTATGACAGCCGGGACGAGTTGGGGAATCTCTGTGATTCCGTAGAGGACATGCGCCTGGAGCTGATTCGTGGAAAGGAAGAGATGTGGAGGCTCGTTGAGCGGCAGAAGGAGCTGAATGCCGCATTTGCCCATGACCTCCGTACGCCTCTTACCGTACTTAAGGGCTACACGGATTTTCTGGCAAGATATGTGCCGGAGGGGAGAGTGAGCCAGGAAAAGCTTACCGGCACTCTTACACTCATGGCAGAGCATTTGGCCAGGCTGGAGGAATACAGCCGTACTATGAAAGGAATCCGCAGTATTGAAGATGTTCCTTTTTCACCAGAAAAGATAAGCCTTAGTGGAATCAGAAAGAGTAAGCGGCTATTTGTTGTATAGAACAAAAGCCGCCCCTTCATTTAGCAGAAAGCCCAGTATATAGTTATATCCCCATTGAGTACAACGACCTTTTCTATAAGGCTATGCACCAGGGCATAAAGCCCATCACCGTCCCCGGCTTCAATAATACCAGATAAAGAAGCCAGAGCCGCCGCCGCTTCCCCCTTAGACATTTTCCCGGAGTCTTCCGCTTCGGCTTCTTCCAGGCACTTCTGCGCCGCCTTGCGTTCTTCCTTAAGAGCGGATAGGCGGTCTTGTATTTCTTCCAGTTCAACAACCCCGTTTTGATACAGATTAAGAAGCCTTGTTATTTGCTTTTCCACATTCCCCAGCCGTTCCCGGAACACCCCCAAGTCGGGCGGAGTTTCCCCGGCGCTTTCTTCCGCCAGGGCATCCAGGGAAGCTGGATCAAGGGCGAGCTTCTTAATTTCTTCCAGTACCAGGGCATCCAAGTCAGACACGGTAAAGTGTTCCTTGCGGTTGGAGCAGGAATCCGACTTAATCATCCGCTTAGAGCAGCGGCTCACAGAGTAGCATATATATTTTTTTGTTATGGGCTTTCCTTTTTGTTTCCAGCCCCAGTTACGGATTGACATCCGGGCGCCGCAGTCCCCGCAGAACAGCAAGCCGGAGAGCAGCCCGTCCGAACCGGAGTAAGTACGCTTAAAGGCTTTCTTATTTTGAGATAAGCGGTCGTTTACTTTTTGCCAGACTTCCGGGGACACCAACGCCTCGTGCTTCCCGGAGTATTCCAGGTCGCCCATAACTACCCGGCCGGCATATACCGGATTGCGGAGGATCCGGGAGCAGGCAGAGGCGGCATCCGTCCGGCAGAATTTTGTATTGATACCGTACTTTTTCTGTACATAAACGCCTATTTCCCCCAGGCTCCGCCCGGAGCTATACAGCCTATACATATCCTTCACAGCCTGGGAGGAAAACGGATCCACGACAAGCGTCCGCTTTCCGTTTTCCTGCAGTTCGGACTTGTAACCGATAGGAGTTATGCCGGAGTAGTAGTTACCTTCCTTAAGCCCGGCTTGTTTTCCCATTACTAAACGAGCCTTTATATTTTCCCTTTCCATTTGGGCGAAAGCCGCCAGTATTCCAACGATACACCGTCCGAACGGCGTAGCCGTATCAAAACTTTCCATGATTGAAACGAAGTTACAGCCATTTTGCAAAAAGACATCTTCCAGCAGGACGAGGGTGTCTTTTTGGGACCGGGAAAGCCGGTCCAGTTTCCAGACAATAACCTTTTTCACATAGCCGCCCCGCACGTCCTTTATAACTTGATTGATACCAGGGCGGTCGAGCGTAGCCCCGGAGTAACCCGGATCGATATGGACGGCGTTTACAGTAAAACCCATAGCGGAGCAGTAGGCGCGGAGCCTTGCCTCTTGTTCCCCTACGCTGTAACCTTCTTCCGCCTGTTCCGTTGTAGATACCCGGATATATAGATCAGCGACGTTTTCAAGATTGAAAGCCGCCGGAGCCGGGCTTAATTCTTTTTGTTTCATAGCATAGTCCTCCTTAAAAACGGGCGCAAAAATAGCCCCACCTTGTACTTGTGTTTTTGGCCGGACCATGCTATAATACATTTGCTCGGAATGTTTATAACATGGCCAACAAGCCGCCCCGTCCCCGTAAGCCACGCCAATGGCTGGGGGCGGGGTTCCTTTTTATTTCAAAGTTTCTACGCCGCATTTTGAAGCAAGGTAATACATATGCTTGCAAGGTACTTTTCTTTTCTTAAAATCCGGACAGGAGCAGCGGCGGAGCGTTGTCCGATATTTCCCATTAGTAGCACCAGCAAATAAACCATACTTTAATTCAGTATCTATGTAGGTCGGTGTTAATTCACCATACGCCGCCCTTTCTTTTCTTGCCTGGGCTTTTTCACCTTCAACAAACGCCCAGCGTTTCCAGAGTTTCTCCGCCGGAGCTTTAGTATATAAGATATCCGAAAGAAGCAGAGCCGCAGCAATTAAAAGACATACTATAGCAACGATTACCGACTCATAGAACGTTTGTTCGGGGGGGGGGGGTAATTAGACTATAGGGTGCGCTGATAGCAAACAAGGCGGCAAGCGCAAGTTTCCACTTATTGAAAAATTTTAAGTATTTCATAAAAGCAATCCCCTTTCTATACGTTTTACTAAGATACTTCGGACTTTTCCGCCGCTTTTTCTTCTTTTTCAAGTTCCTGGCGGTAAAGTTCGACTTTTTCATCTACAGATAATTCTGAAAAGTCAGCAGGCGGAGCCGCAGGAGCCATCGGGGAAATTTCCCCAGATTGAAAAGCTGCTGCGACTTCCTGAACATAATTAAAGATTGTTTCCTGGGCTTCCGGTTTGAGGTTTACGAACTTTTCAACCATAACATAGGCGGCGTTAGATAAGCCGTACTCTTCGGACAAGGCATCCAGCGCAGAGCTGGGCGCAGCCTTGAACATTTCCCCGGTTCCGCTCCTTAACCATTCTTCCCGAACATTAAACTCCCTACAAATAAGAGATACCGCAGCGTCGCTGGGATTACTTTTTCCCGTTTCATACGTTGCAACGGTATTTCTTTTTATTTTTAGGCGGTCGGCAAATTCCTGCTGGGTAAGGTTGAGCGCCTTTCTTATTTGTTTTAAGCGCACATTCATAAATAGCACCCCCTTTCAAAAACAAGTATAAGCCTTAAATTGTGGTATGTCAACAAAATTGTTTTATAGCCACAAAAAATGTGTTGACAAACGGCTTATAGCCACATATAATAGTTTTATAGCCACAAAACGTACCCTCCTTACAGAAGGGTACAACATAATTACTTACTTGCCAATAAAAAACCATTGACAAGTAAGTAATTATAAAAACCCTTAACAGTCAAGGAAGGAGGAAACGGATGGCCGCGAAAAACCAGCAGAAAACCATTGATAACATTAGACGCCTTATCCGTACAAAGGGCCTTAAGCAAACTTTTGTAGCAGAGCAGGCAGGACTGACGGATCAGCAGCTTACAGACATTCTGAGCAATAGGAGGCTACTGAGGGTGGAACATTTGGAGCCGTTGGCGCGGGTGTTGGGCGTAACTATTGAAGCATTGATTTCTTAAGAAGGAGGTAAGGACATGGCAGCAGTTAAAAGAGTTGAGGGCTACACGGAAGAACAGATCAGCAGCGCAAAGCGCCTTATTGACGTTCTGATGGGAGTACCGGAAGAAAAGCAGCCGCTTTTTACGGCAGTCGCTACCGCCTATATTGACGGCGTAGAAACCGGGGCGCGGATTGCCAGGGAAATGGAAGGGGCAGCAGTATGAGGACACCGGGCGGCTTACGCTTTGGCGGGCGGGGCGGCTTCGGCAGCTATAAACATTACGAGCAAAAAAGGAGTAACACATGGACAAAGAAAGCATTGATATTAAAACGGCGATCCAGATAGCAAAGATCGTTGCAGCAGTTCCAGAGGAACGGATGCCCATTATATGGGACATCTTCAAACAGGCCGGGCTTGATATTGGAGGCATAGACGAGATGGCAGAGTGGAAGGCACTCACAAAGCAGGCTTTCCTCATTGATACAGAGAAATTTATAGCAGGCATCACCGCCGGGAAAGAGCCAGTAAGCGGAGAGTACCGGATCCTGGCGAGCGACTTTAACGAGTATTGCAACAAACAGAAACTAAGCGCCCGTTGCGTAAGGAAGCACCTGGCAGGGCTTGAAGCCATCCGGACGACCAAGATCGGCAGTGGCAAGGTTGATTATACCTGCCCCGTTTACGAGGCAGACAAGCCCGCCCGACGTTACGTCTGCATTTATTCAGACTGGCGGGAGCGGATTAAGGGAGGCGGGGTGAATTGATTAAGCATATTTTAGCAGACGGTACGGAGCTTAAAAGCATAGAGGGGCGGACGATACCGCCGACCGGAAAAACCGAGGCCGTTTATAGATTGATTGCGGAGTTTCTTATAAGCTCCAGACCCATCCGGACGGCAGAAGAACCGAAAGCAAGCCGGGCATAGGGAAAAAGAAACCAGATAGACAAGGAGGGATTAGATGGAATACCAGGACTTAAAAAGCGGCATAAGGAACCATTTAAACGATGCCGCCGAGGATTTCTTCATGGTCGGTTACTTCCTTCGGCAGATCAGCGAAAACGCACTTTTCACGGAGGACGGCTATAAAAGTATATGGGACTTTGCAAAAGGGGAGTACGGCTTAAGCACTTCCAGCGCAAGCCGCTTTATGGCAATCAACGCCCGCTTTTCCATTGACGGCGGCGAACACATGGCGGAGAAGTACATCGGGATGGGCGTGAGCAAATTACAGGAGATGCTGGGGCTTCCCGACGAGGAACTGGAGAAGGTAACACAGGAAACCACCGTAAGGGAAATAAGGGCAATGAAAAAGAAGCAGGAGGAACCGAAGTCTTTCTTCGGACTTCCGAAAACAGTATACCCGGAAGGTTCCTTACTTTCCACAAAAGGGTGCGGCGATGGGAAATACACTTGTTTTAGTTGCGCCCGCCCTTGCGGCATACGGCAGGAAGAACGGTACTGCAGGGACGCACCGCTGGGGAACCCGTTTCCTTGCACTCAAATGGACGACGAAAAGAGGCTTGATATTGAAGCCGGGCTTTTCAGCGAGAAGTGCCAGCACCTGCACCCGGAACTTGCACCGATACGGGAAGGAGATAAGGAGCCGACACCCTGCTGCCAGGATTGCGAAAATAAAACTTGCTTTTCCCGTTGCGACGTCGCAAAGAAAAGGGACGAGGACGAGCGGAAGAAAGAGCAGGCGGAGCTGCAGAAACGGCAGAAGGAAGCCGAGGGCAAAAAACCGGACATGACCCAGAAGGAAATAGAAAGCCTTTATGGTTGGCTGGGCATTAAGCCAGAGGACAAGATCACCGGAGCATGGCTGAAAGAACAGCACGGCAGGTCATACCACGGCGGCGGCTACGGCGGAGATTACTTTAATTGCACACCCCGCGGAGTAAAGACCGAGCGAAGCAAGGAAATGACCTGGGGAGAGGTGGCGAAAGCCCTTAAGGAAGTCCAGGAGAAAAAGAAGGGGCTGGCTGACCTTGCGGAACGCAACGCAGCCGCACAGAAATCGCTCCGGGATGCGCTTAAGGAGAAAGAGCAGCAGCGCAAGGAGGAAAAGGCGGCAGCGCAGAAAGCAGAGCGGGAAGCGGCGAGGCAGACCGCAGCAGAGCCGGAGAACCCGGACATCATAGATGCGGACTTTCGGGAAGTCGAGGACGAGCCGAAGGACGACCCGGCGCAGGAGGCGGCAGAAGCCAGGGACGAGCGGCAGGAGGAACCCATCACCCAGGAGCCGGAACCGGATCCGGAGGAATACGGCCGGCTTGACGTTGATTTACTTCTGGACAAGTACCGCCGGGACCTTAAAGCATACCGCGAGGCGTTCAGCAAAGAGGACTGCCCGCCGCCTATAATCCAGAAACAAAGGATTATTGCAGATGCCCTGGCCCTCTTACTTGAACAGCTTGACCGGGGAGGTGCGGAGGATTGACGATACGAGAACGGCGGAGGCGGAGAAGGAGGCGCAGGCTGATAAAAAGGCTTTCCGCCGCCGGGCTTATTCTTTTCGCGGTTGGCGCCGCTACGCTTGCCATACTCGCCGCCACGAGCCGCCAGGAAGCCACAGAGCCGCCTTTTACACGCACGGTCGAAGGAATCCCCACCACAAGCCCGAAAGCCACGACAGAGCCTACCACAGAGCCACAGAGTGGGCGAGATTTGGGGTGGAGCGCAAGCGAGGAATACATGGCGGCGCAGATGGCAATGGCAGAGGCGGAGGGCGAGGACACTGAAGGAAAAGCCCTTGTTATTCTGGTTATTTACAACCGGACAAGATCCGGAAAATTCCCGGACACCGTAAAGGGCGTCATTTCCCAGCGTAACGCCTTTACTTCCTACAGTAACGGAAGATACGACCGGGTGGAGCCAGACATAGACTGCTGGGCAGCCCTTGACTTGATACAGGAAACGGGCTGGGATGAGAGCCAGGGTGCGCTGTACTTTGAGCGTACACCAGAGGACGGGGAAAGCACCTGGCACAGCCGGAACCTTGAACGGCTTTTCATACACGGGAATCATACTTTTTATACAGAGAAGGAGGCGAAAGACCCTTGAAGATGGCAATGAAGGACGGGCAGATCCTTATAAAAGATGCCGATAACACACAATTCACGATTATTAAAAGTTGGAGCAAGATGAAGTGGAGCAGGGCGGAGCGGATGTTTTACGGACCGGCGGAAATTGAGCTTTTAAACAAGCTGGCCGGAATAGTACGGCTTCCCGGACCCATTGAAGCGGAGCGGCAGAGGTTGAACCAGATCGCCCAGGCAGTAGACGCAGAGCGGATGAAAACGGACCCGGAGCCGCTTTATAAGTACCCGGTCAAGTTCCCGCTTTTCAAGCACCAGACCAGGGCGGCAAACATGGCGCTTATTACCTTCGGCATAGTTCCGCCGCCGGGGAAGGAGGCGGAACATGGAAGCACTTAACCAGAAAGAGCGCGAATTTGCAGAGGAACACCATGCGCTTATATACGCTTTCCTTCGATACTACCACCTGCCGGAAGCGGAATACTACGACCTTCTGGCTATAGCTTACCTTCGGGCGGTAAAAGAGTATAACGGTAAGCCGGAGCTTCGGGGAAAATACGAGTTTTCAACGATTGCTTTTCAGAAGATGCGGGATGCCAAAATAAAGAAATACCACGCTGACCGGGTACGGGATGCTTACATAGCTTTCAGTCTAAACGACTTAAACGCAGAGGGCAACGAGTACATGGCGCAGCTTCCGGATCCGCACGACAGACTCCGGGAAGCCCAGGAGCGGCAGAACGTAGAGGAACTACTGAAGGAAATTATGCCAGCACTTACCGAGCGGCAACGGAGCCACCTTGTAAAACTTTTGGAGGGGAAAGACCACCGGGAGATCACAAGAGAGGATCATGTAGCCGTTACGGAATTTTGGAAAGATAGAAAAGCCATAAGGGCGGCGACGACCGCAGCAATAAGGAGGGAATCTTGCGGGGGGGTATTTGATACATGGACAGGCGGGCTGTTATTGAACGATTGGAGGACTTGCGGGACCATTGCCAGAGCATGATCGACAAGGACGACCCAGCAAGCATCTGGTGGGGCGATACGGAAGCCCTTACCGAAGCTATTAAGGCTTTAAGCCTTGATATAAATAAAAACCAAAAAGGAGAAACAGACATGACGAGCGAAGTGAAAGTAACTATTGTAGCACACGACGGAACCACGAAGGAAATTACCGGAAATACGGCTATTTGTTTCACAGTATCTAAGGCGGCGGAGTTTTTGAGCGGAAAAGCAAAAATCATTGATGCAAATGAGGCTTTTGTAGGACATGACATCCCGGATCCGCTTTTCGCCGTAACCATGGGAAGCCTGGTCGGTTCCTTGATTAAGGCACGGCAGAAAGAAAGACCTATGGCGGCAGCCTTTACCCTTCACGAAGTAAGCCGGATATTGGAGGCGGAGAGCAAAGAGCTGGCAGGCGGAGCCTCAGACCACCAGAAGGAGGCAGAGCTGCAGGAAGCCATAAAGGAATTTTTAAAGGCCGTGCTTTCCAGATAGGAGGAAAGATTTTTGTATACGGTAAACGACTTTTTCTGCGGCTGCGGAGGTTTGGGGCTGGGCTTGCAGCAGGCAGGCTTTAAGATTTTAAAGGCCTGGGACTTTGATAAGTTCGCAGTACAGACCTACCGGGAGAACATAGGCGACCACGTCGAGCAGGCAGACATAAAGGAGCTTCACATAGAGGACATCCCGAAAGCGGATGCCTGGGCGTTTGGCTTCCCTTGCCAGGACTTAAGCGTCGCCGGAAAGCAAGCCGGAATTAAGCTGGAGTGTACGGACTGCGGTGAGGTTTGGGAGGTTGGCTATAAGAATTATACCGGGGAGAACGCCTGCCCAAAGTGCGGCGGAGGAAACTATAGGGCCGCCACTAGGAGCGGGATGTTTTTTGAAATTATGAGGCTTCTGCAGGAGGCAGGCGAGAAGGAGCCAGACAAGCTACCGAAGATATTGATTGCTGAGAACGTAAAGGCGCTCGGCCCCTATTTGCCAGTATTGGCGGCGGAATATGGGAGGGCGGGCTATAAGAGCTATTACCAGCTTTTCAACAGCAAGTGGTGGGGTGTTCCGCAGAACCGGGAGCGATACATAGTGGTCGGCATCCGGGACACCATGGAAGGGGCTTACAGATACCCGGTCGAACAGCACGAGTGGATCCCGAAGCTATCCAGCGTTTTAGAGAAGGACGTGCCGGAAAGTTTCTGCATTGACGACGACAAGGCGCAGAAGATTATAGACCAGGCGCTGCAGAGGTTGGCAAAAATGGGCAACGTACACGCTACCATTACACCCGACCGGGAAGTCAAGCGGCAGAACGGCAGGAGGGCGAAGGAGGACGAGGAAGAAATGTTTACCTTGACAGCCCAGGGCTTGCACGGAGTGATCCAGCAACAGGGAAAAGACCTTGTACCGCCGGGTGACACCTGCGCCAGCGCCCTCATACATTCCAGGGGAACAAGGGGTCTGGAAACCAGACAGGACGGAATCAGCCACTGCATAAAGGCGGCGGGCGGCGGCTTCGGGAATTTCCTTGTTGAGAAAGTGCCGTCGCCTATTACGGAAGTTTGCGTAAACGATAGGGGCTTTACAGAAAAGGATCCGCAGGTTAGCAGCGTAGCCCCGACCCTTCGGGCGGAGAACCATGGAAACCACCCGAAAGTGATTGAGGAACGCAGTACCCCCCCCCCAAGAGCTTGAAAGAGCCATAGAGGACGGCATGGTCAACGCACAGAGGAACGGTAAGGGAACCTTTATAGGAATTTCCCCGACGCTTCTATCTACGGACTATAAAGGACCGCATATTGTCATAGAGAAGAAGGAGAGAAGCAGTGGAACGACCTGAAATTATTAAATTAGCGCATAAAGGGAGCGGAGGGCAAAGGGGATGGGTGCATAGTACAGAAGGGATAATAGGGGCGATTGCGGCGACAGACCACAAGGATCCCAAACTAATTTTAGAGAGTATGGGTGATCAAAATGACAGGGCAACCGGAAATACAGCTATTAGGCCTATTAGATATTGCGGGCCACGACATCATAAGGAGAGTACACGACCCGGAGGGGATATCCCCGACAGTAAACTGTTGTGGGGGGGGGAATTTGCAAGTGAAAGTTTTTGATTATTCCCGTTTCCGGGTAAGGAAGCTGACCCCTACGGAGTACGGACGGCTCCAGGGCTTCCCCATGAACACATGGCGGCAGGTAGTAAGTAATAGCCAGGCTTATAAGCAGTTCGGCAACGCCGTGACGGTTCCGCTTGCGGAGGCGATAGGGAAAAGCATTATAGAATTTTTGAAAGAACAGGAGGCAGAGGATGGCAAAGACACAGCAAGCCGCCCAGGGTAAAGGCTTCGGGCTTTTATTCGAGATGGGCTGCGGAAAAACATTAACAGCGATTGCAATCGCCGGGGCCGCCTACGAAAAGGGAGAAATAGAAAAGGTTTTAGTAGTTGCGCCGACTTCGGTCTGCAGCGTTTGGCCGAAGGAATTTAGCGACTACGCAGACTTCAAATACAAGGTAAACGTACTTCTGGGCGACAAGAAGAAACGCCTGCAGGAGTTGGAAGCCCTTAAGAATTTCCCCTTTAAGGCTTTGAAGGTTGCGGTCATTAACTACGAAAGTACCTGGCGTGAGGGGCTTTTTGAAGCATTGATAGACTGGAAACCCGATCTTGTAATAGCGGACGAGAGCCAACGCATCAAGACCCACGACGCCGAACAGAGCAAGGCAATGCACCAGATCGGGGACGTTGCGAAGTATAAACTTATTCTTTCCGGGACCCCGGTGCAAAACGACGCTATAGACCTTTTCAGCCAGTACCGATTTTTAGACCCTACAATCTTCGGCTGGAATTATTACGCTTTCCGCAATCGCTACGCTATCATGGGCGGCTTTAACCGAAAGCAGATCGTAGGCTATAAGGATTTAGACCAGCTTATCCAGAAGGAGCATAGCATAGCTTACCGGGTAACGAAGGACGAAGCCCTGGACCTTCCAGAGCAGACATTTTTAACCCGGTACATTCAGCTTACAGGCAAGGAAAAGCAGCTTTACGACAAGATCAAAAAAGACAGTTTCGCAGAGCTGGAGAACGGCGGCATGATTACAGCCCCGACCGTACTTACAAAACTTCTGAGGCTGCAGCAGTTCACGGGCGGCTTTATCCAGGCAGACGAGGGAGTCAAGCCGGAGCTTGTTTTTAAGGGCAAGCTAAACGCCCTGGAGGATATTTTAGAGGATTACGTTATAGGCGAGGGAAAGAAACTGGTGGTGTTCTGCCGTTTCCGCCCGGAAATTGACTTGATACAGAAGCTCATGGAAAAGAAAAAGATACAGTACCGGAGCATATACGGCGACATCAAGATCGACGACCGGGGGCCGATTGTGGCGGACTTCCAGAAGATACCGGAAATAAAAGTATTCCTCGCCCAGATTGACACCGCTGGGCTGGGCATTACCTTAACCGCCGCAGATACCTGCGTATATTACAGCGAAAATTTTAACTACGCAGCTTACAGCCAGAGCCTGGCCAGGATCCACAGGATAGGGCAGCGGAACGTATGTACCTATATTCATTTGGTAGTAGAGAAAACCGTAGACGAGGTTATCTTAAAGGCGCTTTCCAAGAAAGAGGACCTTGCAAAAACCATTGTGGACGATTGGAGGCAGTATTTTTGACTGAGGTTATAACAGTACCACGAAAACTTGACGGAAAAGGCCGCTTAATTCTTCCAGGAAACTTTAGGGAGGCGGCAGACTTCGCACCAGATCAAGAAGTAAACGTATCACTCGCTTACATTAAAGGGGAAAAAGTTTTCATTATAGCAAAAAGGAAGGAGGAATCGAAATGAAGTTAAACGAGGTATACAGTAAGCCATTAAAGGAAGTTATTGAGATGTTGGAACTTTCAGATATGAAGGTCCATACCGACGATGGCGGCAACGTAAAAGCTATTGAGCTTAAGTATACAGAGAAGAAAGCGGAGCCGGAACCCAAAACGAATCCGTGGTCATAAGAAGGAGGAAAGCCATGAGTAAACCGAGCAGAGAAAAGGCAGTTTGTAAGACTTGCCAGTATATGGATCCGGAGATTGTAAGATGCGGTCGGAACCAGTTTTATTGTATGCATCCAGAGGCAAAAACAGAAACCATGCCGCACCGGATCATCAGCCGGAGCCGTGAAAACGAGATACCGACAAAGACGGCGCCAAAGTGGTGCCCACTTAATAACCAAAAGGAGGACTAAAAGTGGCAGATATTTTTTTATTGATTGACGAATACAAGGAGTTGCTGGACGAGAAGGACCGGCTTAAGGACGCCACCACGAAAAACAATAAGATCCTGGAAGAAAAGCGCAAGGAGCTGGCCCAGGCCATGATCGATGCGGAAAGCCCGAAGATAAGCCGGGGCGGCTTCCTTTACAGCTTGCAGGATAAGACCAAGTACAACAAAATCGGCGGCTGCGACGAGAACGGCTTTTTTGAAACATTGGAGGAACATGGGCTGGGGGATATTATTAAGCGTACCGTAAGCGCGCAGACCTTGAACGGAGCTATGGCGGGACTTGTTGAGGAAAACGACGGGAAGCTGCCGGAGGACTTCGAGGAATTTATTAAGCCCTACCAGTATTACGACGTAGGCAAGAGGAAAGAAACCAATAAGGCGGCAAAGAACGCCAAGCAGAAAAAGGAGGGATAAGGCTCATGGCAGATTACGAGCAGATGGAAATTGACGTAAGGCTGGAGTCAGAAAAGGACCTTAAGACCAACGTAGGGAAGGTTATTAAGTTCTTTTACGACAAGCGCCGGATGGAAGCCGAGGAAAGCGGCTGGCCGCTTAAGCAGGTAAAGGGCAAGCATGAGGGCTATGGGATTGCGGCGGAGGCTTTCAGCAAGATCGGGGCGAAGATGAAAGCCCTTGACCGGGGAATGAAGGACTACCTGGCATTATTGCAGGTAAAGGGCGAGGACGGCGTGAGCATTTGCGGCGACATTTACGCCCAGGCGCTGGAGCTTGCCATGGAAGCCATAGGGATGGCGGCGGACGCCACCCGGATATTGAACGACCTTTATTACGGCTACGACAGCCGGACACCGATAGAGCAGGCAATAGCCGAAATGAAAGCCCAGGACGACCAGGAAGGGGCGGAGTTTGAGGAAGCCGAAGAATCCCAGGGCGGGGAGGAAAACGGCGACGGTGAGCCGCAGGAGGAAGCCGAGGGGTACGACCCGGACGGAGAACCGGGAGAAGATTAAGGAGGACATGGGATGGCTTTAAAAGTAAATGAGATTGTAAAGGTTGAGGTGGAAGCCAGCGACGGCCAGGTCTTGAAAGAGGGCGACGCTATTATGCTTCGGGTAAGCAGACGAACCCCGGAGGACGTAGTCTGCAGGTTTGCCGGACTTTCAAACGGCTATTTTGTTACCACAACCCTGGACGGACAGCACGAAAACAAGTACCGCCAGGCAAGCATTGAAACCTGTTACCGCATTAAGGAAGTAGAGAAGATCCCGCCCCAGGAACTTAATGGAACGGGCAAGGAAGCAGCAGACACAGCAGCACAGAGCGCAGCCGCACCGACTATGATGCCGGGCGCATAAATAAAAGGAGGATATAACACCATGGCAGAAGCTAAAGCAAAAAACGAATTGGCAGTAGTAGACAACTTCGACCTGCAGACCATTAGCGGAGATTTGGCGCAGGCGATAGCGGAGGAAATGGACGGGCTGGGCGCCCTTCCTTTTGACCGCGTCAAGATCCCTTCCGGCGGCGGGCTTGCGTTTGAGCTTCCGGGCGAGGACGACGAGAACCCGGAAAGCGCAACGGAGATCGTAGGCGTTATTTTGGATCACCACCCGGTCAACGCATACTGGCGTGAGAAGTTCGCCGGGGGCAACGAACAGCCGGACTGCTCCAGCCACGACGGCAAGCAGGGAGTGGAGAGGGAAACCGGGGAAATTAAGGACTGCGCCTTATGCCCTTATAACCAGTTCGGCAGCGACGACAAGGGGAAGGCTTGTAAGAACGTACATCGGGTATTTATTCTTCGGGAAGGGAACCCCGTACCCCTGGTGCTTTCTTTGCCGCCGACCAGCCTTAAATATATGCGGGACTATATCGCCAAGCGGGTGATCCTTAAGGGTTTCCGTTGCTGGCAGGCAGTAACCAAGATCACGCTGAAGAAAGAAAAGAATGCCGCCGGGATTGCGTACAGTCGGGCAGTATTTACCTTCGTAGGGAAATTAAGCCCGGAAAAGGCGAAGGAAGCCGAAGCAATGAAGGACTGCGTTAAGCAGCAGTACCGCCAGCTTGACGTAGAGGGCGCAGACTACAACGCAACCACAGGAAACACCCAGGATGGACCGGCAGCACCGAAAACCGACGAAGCGGGCTTTATGAACGTACCGGAAGGGAGCGACGAGGATCTGCCCTTTAATTAAAGGCATAGGCTGGGGCGGGGCGCTTACCCCCCCCCAGCTAAAAAGACGGTTGGAGGATAAGCGCATGGACAAGGTATATATAATTTCACGTTATAGAGCGTTCACGGAAAGCGGGATGGAATTTAACCGCAGGGTGGCGAGGTATTTCTGCAGAAAAGTTGTTTTAGAGGGGAAGATCCCGGTCGCCCCGCATTTGTTTTATACCCAGTTCCTGGACGAGAGCCAGGAGAAGGAGCGGCAGATCGGGCTTGATATAGGGATTAAGGAACTTCGGGAGGCTGACGAGTTTCTTTTGATTATTATAGGCGGGCGGATAAGCAAAGGGATGCGGCGGGAAATACGCCAGGCCACAAGGGACGGAATGCGCGGAAGGGTAGTATATATGACCCGTAAAGAGATTAGGGAAGTGATAGGATGAACGCCGAACAGCTTAATATAGACGACTTCGTCAATTACGAAGCGGAATACAGAAGCGTCATAAAAGGCGCGAAGCCCAGCGGAAGCAGTTTAGTCGGCCGCTGCCCCTTCCACGACGACAAAAAGAACAGTTTCAGCGCAGACCTAAAAACCGGACAGTGGCACTGCTTCTCAGAGGACCGCGGGGGAAACTTCGTAAGTTTCTGGGCGGAGCTTCACAACGTAGACACCAAGGAAGCCTATAAGCAGATTTTAGAGAAGTACGGAAAGCTGACCGAGCCGGACCCGAAGAAAAACAAGCCAGCCAAGCCAAAAAATAAAAGCTACACCCTCGCAGAGTATACCTTTAATAAGCACTTGCCGGAGGACTTTTTAAAGGACACCTGCGGCATCAGCACCGCCAAGGATAAGGACGGGACGCAGTACCTTAAAACGCCTTACTTCAACGAAGAAAACACAACGCCGATCTTTCGGAAGCGTTACGGCGATAAGGAATTTAGATGGAGCTGGGGCAGCGCCGGGAAGTTGATTTTATACGGCGACTGGAGGCTGCCGGAAATACGGAAAACCGGATGGGCGGCTCTTGTAGAAGGGGAAAGCGATACCCAGACTTTATGGTATTTAAAAGTTCCGGCACTCGGATCACCAGGGGCGGCGAACTTCAACGCCCGGATGGTTCCGAAGTTGCAGGACCTTAAGCTGTATATACACCAGGAACCAGACCAGGGCGGCCAGACGTTCCTCGCTAAAGTTTGCCGGATATTGAAGGAGGAAGAATTTTTAGGCGAGGTTTACACATGGAGCTGTAAGCAGTTCGGAGTCAAGGACCCGTCGGAGCTTTACTTAAGGGACGGAGCGGAAAAGGCATCCGAGAAGATACAGAAAGCCATAAAACACGCCCAGAAGTTAGACCTTGACGACCTGTCCGGGGCGATACCGGAAGCCATAAAAGGGGCGCCCGCGAACCTTCGCCAGCCGGAGGGCTGGATCTATTCAGAGAAGGGCATAAGCCACATAGACGAAAAGAAAGCGATACCGACCATGGTCTGCAGAACGCCGATCATATTAACCCAGCGGCTTAAGAGCATGGAAACGGGCGAGGAAAAAATAGAGATTGCATTTAAGCGGGACGGGCAGTGGAGCCGGGCTATATACCCGCGTTCTACTATATTCACTTCCCGGAATATAACCGCGCTTGCAGATTTGGGATGCACCGTAACCAGCGAGAACGCCAAGCAGGTCGTGAGCTTCCTGGCCGCATTGGAGGCGGAGAACATAGACATTATACAAAAGGCGGATAGTACATCCACCTTCGGCTGGCAGACGCGGGGCCGGTTCCTTCCAGGACACGGGGACGACATAGTGCTGGATATTGAGCCATCCTTAAGAGGTTGGGCGGCGGCTTACCACACCGCCGGAACCTTCGAGGGATGGATCGCCACCATGCAGCCGCACCGGAGCCGGGACAAGTTCCGCTTTATATTGGCGGCCAGCTTCGCCGCCCCGCTTCTTAAAATCATTCAACAGCGGATATTTTTTGTATATAACTGGGGCGGATCCAAGGGAGGAAAGACCGCAGCCCTTAAGGCGGCACTTTCCGCCTGGGGGGACCCGGAACGCCTTATGGTAAATTTCAACGCTACCCAGGTCGCCCTGGAGAGGATGGCGGGCTTTTATAACGACTTGCCACTCGGCATTGACGAGCGGCAGCTTGCAGGACAGAAGCAGGAGAACCTGGAAAAGATTGTTTACATGATCGCCAGCGGAACCGGAAGGGCCAGGGGAAGCAAGGGCGGCGGACTGCAGACGCTTAACACATGGCGCACCGTAGCCCTTGCCACAGGCGAAGAACCTTTAAGCACCGACACCACGCAGACCGGAGTCAGTACCCGTGTACTGGAGATATACGGCGGCCCTTTCGACGACGAGAAATCCGCCAGCCTTATGCACCAGCAGGCGCCTACAAATTGCGGCTGGGCCGGCCCGGAGTTTATAAGCCGCCTTTTAGCGACGGACGAGCGGACCATAACGGATCAATACGAAAAGATGGTAGAAGAAATTTACGCAGCGGCAAACGGTACCAGCGGCGCACATATAGCCGGGATAAGCGCGGTCGCCCTTGCGGATGCGATTATAGATACCTGGATATTTGGGAACGAAACGGACGAAAACCGGAACGAAGCGGAACAAAATGACGATTTACCGGAGCAAAACGCCGGAAATCGTAAAAAACCGCTTGAAATACGGAACGAATCCTGGGAGAGAGCCGTCCGGATGGCAAAGGCGATTATACAGGAGCAGCTCGCCGCAGGCGTAAGCGACGTAAACGAAAACGCCACCCAGTTTATAGTAGATTGGATATTGAGCAACCGCGCCCAGTTCGGGGACAAGGCAATCGGGACGTGCCTGGGGACAATAAGTCACGACCAGAGCAAGGCCTATATATTCCCTTCACTTCTTAACCAGGCATTAACCAAGGCCGGATATAGCCCCCGGAAAACTATGAAATATTTAGCGGATAAGAACATAATAACCAGCACACCAAAAGCAAACGGCGGCAAGGAATACTGCATAAGAAAATGGTTTGATAACAGAACGAGCCGCTTTGTTGAATTTGATTTAGGGAGATTTTCAAAACCTGTTGATCCATTAGACGAGGACGAGGCGGCAGAAGCCGCAGGCATTGAGGAAAAATCGAAAGCGGACGAGTGGCAACAGTTAGGCTTTGACACAAAGTCGCCCTTCGACGAGGAAGAAGCAGAACTGCCATATTAACTATACTTATTTCCTTACGCCTAAAAAATAGGCGTAAGGTTAGGCGTAAGGTTAGGCGTAAGGAAGAAAACCCCGAAAACAAGCGGCTTTTTAAGCCTATTATATATATTCTTACGACATTACGCCTATTATATAGGCTTATTGCAGAAGTAAAAAGGTAAAGAAAAAACGTGCGCTTTTTAAAAGTAACGGTATATTTCCAAAAAATAGGCGTAAGGCGTAAGGAATCAAAAGAACCCCTTATAAATTCAGAGTTTATCACATTACGCCATGCAAAAACAAAAAGGCGTAAGGAAATTTAGGCGGAAGGAGGTGGGCGGCCACGGAAAAAGCAGAAAAAGCCCTTGAAAAAGCGGCGGCAACGCTTGAAAAATACCGAAAAAATAAAACGCTTGTACCGCCGGAAGAATTGGCCGGGAAGTATAAAAAGTCGTTTGAGAAATTGAAGCAGCAGCTTAAGGAGGAATTAGAGGAATATTTAAGGCTTTTCGTTCTGGACGGCTTGCAGGTACGAAACGACGACGAGGGGCAGCAGGTCATAGCTGAAATTAACCAGGCATTTAAGGAGGCACAGATCGGCAGGCAGGTCGGGCGGGCAGCTTTCCGGGAATTTGACTTAGAGAAAATAAAACGGATTGCCGAAGAACACCGCCGGAAAGTAGGGGGGATATATAAAGCATACTTTGACCGCCACACTTGCCTCTACGCCGCCGGGCCTTCCTGGGACCCGGACAATCCACAGCCGCCGCTTATTTACAACGATATTGTGGATAAGTTCTACGACGAGGCGGCGGGCGGGTGGATAAGCAAAGAGAAGCCCCCAGGGGCGGCAATATTGATTTTCATTTCAGAAAAAAAGGAAGGAGGGAAGAAAGAGTGACGGAAAGAACATGGGCATTATTGATTATCTGCATAACCGTTATTTTTATAGCGGCTATTATAGCGGACTGCATTAAGAGCGTAAAGGGTATAAGGGATAAAGCGGAAAAGCTACAAAAATTTGAGCCGGAGCTTTGGGCGCACAACATACCATGCCCACCACATAAAGCCCCGATAACAAAAGGCGTTATAGTAGGCAGTAAAGAATGGCAGGAAGATGAATAAAACAACCGAGCAAAAGGAGGATAAGCATGAACAGACAGGAGAACGTAAAGAAATTTGAGGAACTTTTAAGCCAGGTAGACCGGGAAGGGATGCCCCAGCTTCTGGAGTACATCCGGGACAAGAGCGACTTTTACACGGCTCCGGCTTCTACCCGGTTCCACTTAAGCACCGAGGGCGGCTTACTGCAGCACAGCCTCAACGTGTACGAGTGCCTGCAGAGGAAAGCCCAGGCGGACACCGTATGGCACGACATTTTGACAGCAGCCGGGAAAGATGCCCTTATCATTTGCCCCTTGCTTCACGACCTTTGCAAAACGCATTTTTACAAGATCGATTTTAAGAACCAGAAAACCTATGACCCGGAGAAGGTAAAGGCGGCGGAGCGTTGGCAGGTAAAGAAAGATAACGCCGGGGCTTTCATTTGGGAATCGGTTCCCTGCTACACCGTAGACGACCGGGTGCCATACGGACACGGAGAAAAGAGCGTTATGATGATTGAGCAGTTTATGAGGCTTACCGGCCCGGAACGCTTCGCCATCCGCTGGCACATGGGATTTTCAGAGCCGAAGGAGCTGCATTTACAGCTTACCCAGGCTATGAGCAAATACCCACTTATACTTGCCCTTCACGAAGCGGACCAGGAGGCAAGCACACTTTTGGAGGACGAGAAGGACAACCGGGCATGGCTCACGGATGAGGGCAAGACCCAGGCAGGCCAGAACGAAGGGTGCGACTTCCAGGAGGCTGAGGCGATAGGAGAGGCGGGTGAGTAGGATGGAGTTTAATATATTCCAGCCGTTATGCCCTTTCAGCGGTTTAGCTTACGCATACCAGGACGACCACACACGCATGGAAATGGTATGCCATAGGGACGACCGCAGGCCAGACGGGCATAGCTGGAGCATTTGCGACGAAGGACACTGCCCATATTTTGGGATCCGGATAGTTGGAAGCAACGTCACTATATACAACAGCTATGGCGTAGAGTTGGGGCAGTGCGAAAGCATAGAGGCAACGGCAATATTACCCCCGGAAGATTATGAGTAAGGAGATGTAGAAAATTGAAAGCTATAACCGTTTGGCAGCCCTGGGCGCAGCTTTTGGCGGAGGGTAAGAAGCACGACGAAACGAGAAGCTGGCGGACGAATTACCGGGGCGAGATATTAATCCACGCAGCAAAGTCCGATCACAGCGGAATTTTATTACACATTCCAATGAATGAGCTTAAATATTTTCAAGAGGCAGGCATAACAAGCCGTATTGATAAACTGCAGACCGGAGCTATAATCGGTTCCGCAATTTTGACGGATTGCAAGCTGATAGATCAGGAATACCACGACTTTATAAAAGAGCTTTGCCCGGAAGAATATGCATACGGCGACTTCACGGTCGGTCGGTATGCCTGGAGGTTTGAGAAGCCGCAGCTATTCAAAACACCGATACCAGTATCCGGAAAGCAGGGCTTATGGAACTTCGGAGAAAACGTCCAGATCCGCAACGGCGAATTATACATAAAGGAGGCAGCGCATGGAAGGGAAAATGGAAGGATTGACTAAAGAGCAGATCATAGAAAACCAGAAGAAAGAGCTACAGAAGCTGGCGGCGGAAAATTGCTTTTTAGGCAACCAGGCAAAGGAGGCCCAGAAGGAAGCGGCGCAGATTAAGGAGGAATTGAGAATCGCCAGGAGCGACAACGAAACCTTGAAGGAAGCTATTGTAAATCGTTTTGTTTCAGAGTGGGGAGGCAGATCATGAACAGAAATAGAAAAGGCAATAAATACTTGATTACGAGGGCGAGATATAAATCTATAAAGGCTTTCGACCACCAGCAGATGGAACAATTCTGCACAGACATATATAAGAGCGGCTACCAGGACGGCAGAGAGAGCGTCCCAGGCGTTGACATTACGGCAATTATGAAAGCGATTGAAAATACCAAGGGGATCGGAGCCAAAAAGCTGGCAGACATAAGGGCCAGCATAGAGGCGGTATTTGCAAAGGACGGAGATAATGAGTGATAAGGATATTATAGACGGAGCCAACACCCTGGCGCTTCAATACTTTACGGCATACAACCGGATGCTGCAGCTTACCGGGAACTCGGAGGAAGCGATCCGGCTTACAAGTTCTTTGTTTGAGGCTATGTTTGCAGGGAACCGGCCACGGCCGGAACCAGGGGCGGGCGGCTTCACATTGTACTGGGATAGGAGGTAAACAGTGACTAAAGAGCAATATGACAAGGCGACGGAGATTAACAAGGAAATACAGAAATACGGGGACCTGATCGCAAGGATTAAGCAGGGGCTTTCTACGAAAAAAGTAGGGGACTCCATAGCAAAAGGGAAGCTGAAGAAAGACGGCGGCGACCATAACGCAGGGTGGCAGCTTCTCCGCTTCTTTCAGTTGAGGCTTGAAAAAGAAAAGGTTATTGTAATGCCTCATTACGAATTTGCACGGGGAATAGAGATAGACGCAGAGCCGGAGCTAATCGCCGTTATTCTTGATTATTTGGAGAAGAAAAAGAAAGCCTACGAGGCGGAGTTTGAGAAGATAGGAGGTGAGGGCCGTGACGGAGCAGAAAATGAAGCAGATTAACGCCTGGCTTAAGAAGGTAAACAAGGGCAAGCTGGAGATGCAGGAAAAGATGGTTATAGCCAACGCCACCATGGAGATGTTGGAGAAGTTGGAACCCATTTACGACAAGTACAACGGTAACAGTTGCGACGTCGCAAGAAAGTAGAGGCTTTGATGATTGATTTTGAACAGTTTAAAACCAAGGCGGAGGTCATTAAGTACCTTAAGGCTACGAAGGATATATCCTGCCAGACGACCGCACAGGCGGAGAAGTACCTGCGGGCGCACTTGCCAAAAGAAAGTTATTACCAGGATAAGATCATAAAGCACATAAGGGAACTTATACCCTCTTCCTTCGTTTGGAAAGCGGCGGCCGGACCATACAGCCGCCAGGGGATCCCGGATATTTGCGCCGTAGTAAACGGCCGGTATTATGGCTTTGAGGTAAAGCGGCCATTTATAGGCGTTCTTTCCAAGATACAGGAGCGCACCATACTGCAGATAAGGGCGGCAGGCGGGAAAGCCTACGTTGTTACATATCCGGACGAGGTAACAAGAATATTACAGAAAGAGATCGGAGGGACACCATGAGCAGAGAAGCGGAGCTTATAAAAGAGATTGACAAACATATCAAGAAAGCGGGCGGCCTTTACGGTTTGGAGCTTCCCGACAGCGACCTGCGGATCATACAGGCGGCGCTTGTTGAAAAAGAAGTCCGGATGAGCCGGATCGAGGCTGGGGACGTTGTAACAGATAACGGCTACCACCAGGAAGTCGTTATAACACGCATTGACAAGCACGGATATTTTGAAGGGTATTATGTAGCCGACGGCGTAACCGTAAAGGGGCTGGAAATTAAGAACTTTGTTAAGATTGCAGACAAAAGCGGAGAGTGGAAGTCCTGCAGGGGCGGCGTATACTTTCAGCGCAAGGGAGGCGATCCGCCAAGTGAGAAATAGCGAAGGATATAAGGATCCGACCGCCGGAGCAGCAATCGCCAGCGTGAGGCGACAGGAGAAGCGGCGAAGGAAGGAGGAAAAGCGTGAACAGAAAACAGGCGAGGGCAGCCATGCGGGGGAAAGCGAAGGGACCGAACTTAAACGACCCCAGGCAGGCGCAGGCAATGCTTGAAAATTTACCTATTGCCACATTGGTGGCCGGAATTAACAATAGCCTTGATATTCTGCAGAAAAGAGGTATACCCATTTCAGACTGGGACCAGAAAAAGCGGGAGCTATACAGGCTTAAGGTTTTCGGCGGCAAGGTTTACTTTTTAGCGGCTGAGTTAGACAGATCCGAGCAAAAAACGAATAAGGAGAACGAAGCCGATGGATCAGAAAAGCAAGCAGCGGAAAAACGGACAGAGCGAGGACAAGGAAACGCTTAAGGAGTATTTAAACCAGTATTACACCGGACGCATTAAGCGGTCACAGCTTGAAAGACGGCTTAAAAATATCCGGGCGGAAATGGATGCCCCTATAGGCGGCTACGGATATTCCCCGGTAAATTACGGAGGCACAAACAAAGTCGGATCCGGCGCCGCTTCCTTCGTTTACCGCATGAGCGAGATTGAAACCCGGATAGAGGACCAAAAAAGCCGGGTAGAAAAAGCACTTTTGAAAGTCATGGATATTATGGACTTTTTGGAGGAAAACAGCACGGAGCGGATGGTATTGGAGCTTCGCTTTATTGATTGCAAAGGCTGGGCGGCCATTGAGAAGGAGATGCACTTAAGCCGAAGCTCACTTTTTTCCTACCAGGACAAAGGGCTGGATAAGCTATTGACCTATAAGAAAGTACGCCAGATTTTAAGGGAGTATAAAAAAGAGGTTTGAAATATAGCCCCCTATGATACCCCCATATAATACCCCCGTATTTTCGCCCCATTTTTACAAGGCGAATTTTACGAGGGTATTTTATACCCCTTCATTTGGCACAGCACAGAGAAAAGCGTACATAGAAACATAACCCCATACAGCCCACAAGCCCAGCATTTACAAGGCTTCGCAAGTTTTTTAAACTTCGGACTCTTTTGGACTATTAAGTGTGCTAATATAGTAGCATGGACACGGAATAAAAAAGCATACCCCCATATAATAAGCCTATAATAAGCCCAATTTTTAAAGCTATACCCCCATATAGCAGGGCATAATATAGGCTTATTATATTGCATACATACAAGCACAGCACCACGCCACAGCGCAAGCACACAAGGGCAAGCACCACAGCCCAGGGCATAGGCGCACATAGTACCATGGCACAGCATAGCGCGAGGCAGGCACAGCACAAGCAAGCATTGAAGCAGAGAGGGCAAGGCATACAGCACCACACCGAAGCAACGCAAGCAAAGAGAGAGGGCGACAGGGCAAGCCCCTGGCTGCGCTGTTCAGCAAGCCCACCCGCACAACTCGCAGTAGGTACTTACCAAGCCATATCCGGCCTGCGGGGCGAGGAAGGCGCGGTATTTTTGGCGATAAAATCGAAAAAAAATTTTGCCTTTCGTTACGCAAGGGCAGAACCGGAAGGAGGAAACGGACTATGGAGCTGGTAAAAAGACAGCTTGCAGACCTTAAACCAGCGGAATATAATCCGCGAAAAGCATTAAAGCCGGGCGACCCGGAGTACCAGCGCATAGCCGCCAGTATAGAAGAATTTGGCTACGTTGACCCGATTATTATCAACGCAGACAATACCATCATAGGCGGCCACCAGCGGCGCACGGTCATGCTTGATTTGGGCTACACAGAGGCGGACTGTATTCTGGTTGAGATGGACAAGACCAGGGAAAAGGCTCTCAATATTGCCTTGAACAAAATAACCGGAGAATGGGACGAGGCGGCCTTAAAGGATTTATTGATAGATTTGGATAAGGCAGACTATAACGTGGGGCTTACAGGCTTCGGAGGCGACGAGATCGAAAAGCTATTTGCAGCCGTTGAACTTACCCAGGAGGCAAACGACGACGGCTATGACCCGGACGAGAAGCTGAAGGAGCTTAAGGAGGTTCGGACGCGCCCCGGCGATATTTGGCAGATGGGGAGCCACCGCCTCATGTGCGGGGACGCTACAGACATTTCAGACATTGAGCGGCTGATGGAAGGAGCAACGGCCGACCTTATCATCACCGACCCACCTTATAACGTAGATTACGAAACCAAAGATAAGAGCCTGGAGCGTTCCTATAAGCGGAACCGCACCCGGACAAATAACGAGATCCAGAACGACCGGATGAGCAACGACGCCTTTTACAGTTTCTTGTATAAGGCGTTTTCTAATTTCAACGAAGCAGCCCGCCCCGGCTGTTCGGTTTATATATTCCACGCCGACAGCGAGGGTATAAACTTCCGAACCGCCATGAAGGAGGCAGGCTTTTACCAGGCGCAGACGCTGATCTGGGAGAAAAACCAGTTTGTCATAGGCCGCCAGGATTACCACTGGCGCCACGAGCCGATCTTATATGGTTGGAAGGAGGGCGGCGGTCATTACTTCGGCGGAGGGCGCGGACAAGATACCGTTTTCATAGAAGATGATATAGACTTTTCAGCCATGAAGAAAGCGGAGCTTGTCGCCTACATTGAGGGCATCCGGGAACGCCTGCAGGAGAACACGTCGGTCTTGTACGAAAAGAAGCCAGCCCGGAGCGATATGCACCCGACCATGAAGCCCGTGGCGCTTTTCGGCCGGCTTATTACCAATAGCAGCAAGTACGGCGACACGGTCGCTGACTTTTTCGGAGGGAGCGGCACGACGCTGATCGCTTGCGAACAGCTTAACCGCAGCGCATACCTTATGGAGCTTAACGAAAAGTACTGCGATATTATTATAGACCGTTGGGAAGAATACACCGGCCAGAAGGCCGTAAGAGTGAGGGAGGGCGGAGCATAATGGCAGAGGAAAAAGCAAGCGGCGGGCAGTTCGTAAAGGTTGAAATCATAGCCCAGATTTTCGGAGTTTCCGTCCGCAGGGTGCAGCAACTTACCCAGGAGGGAATCATAAAGACGGACGAAGTCCCCGGAGAGGGCAGGCGTTACGAGCTTGTACCGACCATTAAAACATATATTCAGTATTTGTCCGACAAGGCATACGGCAAGGGCAAGTCCGAAAAGGAAACGGAGTTAAGGCAGCAGAAGCTGGAGGCAGAAATCGCCCTAAAGGAAAGCCAGGGCGAGATGCACCGCATGAGGGCGGAGATCGCCGCCGGGAAATATATAGATGTTGAGGAAGTAGCCTTAGATTATCAAAAGTTTTTCGTTTCCTTCAAACGGTTCGCTATGGGCATACCGTCCCGGCTTGTAAGCATAGTAAGCGATAAGCTGGAGCCATTGGAAGCCCGCAAGGCGGAGAAGGAAATGAGCGCAGAAGTAAAGCGTATGCTTCGGGCTTTTGTCGTAGCCGGATATACACCGGAGCTGGGGGAAGAAAAGCCAGGGAAGCGCCGTGCAAAAACCTAAACAGCTACGCCTCCGGAAATACGAATGCAAGGCATACCAGAAATCCGCGCTTGAATACTTGAATCCCCCGGAAGATATGGCAGTATCCGAGTGGGCGGAACAATACAGGGTGCTTTCCAGTTTGACCAGCGCAGAACCGGGGCCATGGAGCAACGACCGGACTCCGTATCTGGTAGGCATCATGGATGAGTTTCTAAACCCAGAAACGGAAGAAATAGACTTTTGCAAGCCTACCCAGTGCGGCGGAACCGAGGCGGAGCTTAATATGCTGGGCTACATTATCCAGCAGGACCCGTCCCCCGTGGAAGTTGTATACCCTACGGAAACCATGGCTGGCAGCGTTTCAGAAAAGCGGATCAGGCCCATGATAGAAGCAGCCCCGACCCTTTATAAAAAATTTGATAAGAACAGCAGCAACTTAGAGCTTGACTTTGATGATATGTTTATAAAACTTGTTTGGAGTAACAGCCCTTCCGGGCTTGCTTCTTTCGCCATGAAATACCTTTTTCTTGACGAGGTGGACAAGTACCCAGGAGCCAGCAAGAAAGAGGCGGATCCGATCAGCCTGGCAAAAGAGCGTACAAAGACTTTCCGAAACAGCAAAGTCTATATGACCAGCACACCGACCATAAGGACGAACCACATCTGGAAAGCCAAGGAAGGAGCCGACGCAGAAAAGCATTACTTCATACCTTGCCCGCATTGTGGGGAGTTTATAGAGCTTCACTTTGACAACCTTAAGTGGCCCGGAAAAGATAAGGATCTTGTGGACGCATACGGAGAGGATGCCATAAAGGAGAAGCTGGGGAACTTTGAGCCGATAGACGACTCGGAGGGTTTGAGCGACGCAGACCGGGCGGAGTTTGCTTTTTACGTTTGCCAGGAGTGCGGATGCGTAATCACGGATGCCCAGAAGCAGCAGGCAGTAAAGAAGGGACACTGGGAGGTCGTAAGACAAACAACCCGCTTTGTAAAAAAGGTTTGTTTCTGGATAAATACGCTTTATAGCCCCTTCGTCCGGTTTTCCGAAATTGCGAAGGAATTTATGGACAGCAAGGCGGACCCGGAGAAACTACAAAACTTCGTAAATTCCTGGCTTGCAGAACCATGGGAAGATACCAAGCTAAAGACCAGCAAGGACCTTGTTATGGAGCGGCAGACGGAGCTTGCAGAGTTTACCGTGCCGGATTGGACGAAGCTGCTTACCGCAGGCGTAGACGTACAGGAAAACAGCGTTTACTGGACAATAAGAGCCTGGGGCGACTTCTTGACAAGCCAGAACGTAGCACACGGCCAGGCTTACAGTTTTAAAGAGGTTGAGCAGATTATGAACCTTGAATATAAGACAGAGTCCGGAGCCGTTGCAATAGTAAACCTATGCCTCATAGACTCCGGCTACGAAGCAGACTCCGTATACGATTTTTGCGCCTTGAACGCAGAATGGGCGAAACCGGCCAAAGGATCCAGCAACCCCATGCAGAGCCATTTTAAGCTGAGTACCGTCAATAAGGACGCTTCCAAGGCTTACGGTATGGACCTTGTTATCGTTGACGGCGGCAAGTATAAGGACATGATCGCCAGCAGGATGCACCGGAAGAACGGCAACGGAAGCTGGATGGTATACAAGGGCTGCGACGAGGAATACGCCGAGCAGGTAACGGCAGAGCATAAAATCCTCGTTAAAAACGGAAACAGCAAGCCGCGGCTTGAATGGGTGCCAAAGCACAGCCATGCGGACAACCATTATTTAGACGCGGAAGTCTACGCCATGGCGGCAGCAGATACCCTGGGCGTCCGTATGCTTCACTTGCAGAACATACAGGAGGAACCGCAGGAGCCGAAGAAAGAGCAGTACACGCCGGAGGAAGAATGGATAAGCCAAAACGAAAGCTGGCTATAGCAGGAAGGAGGGAACCGGGTGGAAGAACAGATGACAGCGCAGGAAATGCTTACCGAAGTAAATAACGCTATTTACGCTATATGCGTAGGCGGGCAAAGTTACAAGATAGGCTCCCGGCAGCTTAACCGGGCAGACCTTAACACATTATACAAGATTAAGAACGACCTTATGGCACAGGTCGCAGGAAGTACACCGGGCTTTTTGGACGATTGCTACGTCGCAGTATTTGACCGAAGATAGGAGGGAAAGAAGTGGGAAACGTATTAGACAATATAATCGGCTTCATTTCCCCGGCAGCCGGAGCCAGAAGGGAAGCATGGAGGCAGTACCTGGACGAGCAGCGCCATTATGACGCCGGGGGCTATGACCGCCTTAACGCCGGGTGGGTGGCCTATAACCAGAGCGCAGAGCAAACGGACCGCTACAGCCGGGACACCATAAGAGCCAGGGCCAGGGACTTAGAGCGAAACAGCGATATGGCAAACAGCGTGATCGGGGCATACCGCCGGAATGTAGTAGGCCACGGCTACACGCTTCGGGCAAGAACCAGCAATGAAACGCTTAATAAGCAGATACAGGAAGCCTGGATAGAGTGGTGCAAGCGTAAAAATTGCGACGTAACCGAAACGCAGAGCTTTAACCAGATGCTTAGAATGGCGGAGCGCCGGAAGAAGGTAGACGGAGGAATCCTTTTTAAGAAGTGCTACACCAGCGGAGGGCTGCTGCCCTTTAAGTTGCAGGCGTTGGAAGTTGACGAGCTGGACACCGGACGGGCAGCGCCGCACAACCCGAAACACCGGGTGGTCGGAGGGATTGAGCTTAACACCTATAACAAGCCCATGGGCTACTGGATCCGCCAGTATAACGTAGACGGCTTCGGGCAGATTGAACCCGTCTATGTTCCGGCAAAAGATATTATTTTCTATTTCACGAAAGACCGCCCTTCCCAGGTTCGGGAGATGAGCGACCTGGCCCCGACCATTACCAGGGTAAGGGACGCGAATGAGTTTATGACGGCGGTAAGCGTAAAGGAGCGCATAGCCGCCTGCCTTGCCGTTTTCGTAAAGAAGATCATACCGACAACCGGGAACTTTGCAAGGGGCGTGGGAGTAAGCGACGGGAGGCCCCGCGAGGACTACGACGGAAAAAGGATAAGCCCCGGCATGATAAAGGAGCTTAACGCCGGGGACGAGATCCAGGTCGTAAACCCGACCGGACAGGCAACGGATGCCGCCAGCTATATCAAGCTGCAGCAACGGCTTATAGGAGCCGGGCAGGGCTTAAGCTACGAGGCTACCAGCCGGGACATGAGCCAGAGCAACTACAGCAGCGCAAGGCAGGGAATCATTGAGGACGGCCAGACCTACATAGAGGACATAGAGCTGCTGAAGGAAGTAGTTATGGACGAGGTATACGAAACCTTCATAATTTCCGGTGTTCTTTCCGGCTTATTCCATATCCCCGGCTTTTGGGAGGATAAGCAGAAATATTTTAAGCACGAGTGGGTGGCAGCACCGAAGCCGTGGATCGACCCGGCGAAGGAGGCGACCGCAACAAAGATCGCACTGCAGACCGGACAAAAGACCTATCCACAGGTCGCAGCAGAAAACGGCAAGGACTGGAAAGAGCAGATAGACGAAACCGTCGCCGTTTTGGAATACGCCAGGAAACAAGGTATTGAGATGGGAGGTGTTATATTTGACAGGACAGAAGCAGATCTTACCCCTGCGGAAGATAAGCCGGAACCGGAACCGGGCGCAGTACCTGGGGCCGCAGACCAGGGCGGAGGGAACCAGCCCCCAGGGCAGCAGCCAGGGAACGGGCAGCAGGAGGGGAACCAGCCAGCCGCAGACGGCGGCGGACAGCCAGAAGGAAAACCAGATAAGAGCGTTTAGTTCGGCAACGATCCGGGCTATGGAAGGGGAAGGGAATGAACGGAAGTTCATTCTTTCGTTTTCTTCGGAAGAACCTTACGAGCGTTTCTGGGGCAAGGAGATTTTAGACCATAACCCGGCAGCGGTTGACCTTACCCGGCTTAACACAATAGGAGTCCTTCTCTTCAACCATAACCGGGATAAGGTCATAGGCAGGATCAACCGGGCATGGATTGAGAACCAGCGGGGCATGGCTGAGGTAGAATTTGACAGCGACGAGGAAAGCGAGGTCATTTTTCAGAAGGTAAAAAGCGGGACGCTCAAGGGCGTTTCCGTTGGGTATAAGATTGGTGTGATTGAGGAAGTCATGCCGGGGAAGATATCCACCGACGGACGTTTTAACGGTCCTTGCGACGTCGCAAGGGAATGGATGCCCTACGAGATAAGCGTAGTAAGCGTCCCAGCAGACGCTACCGTGGGAGTAGGGCGGGAGCTTAAAGGGAATCCGCAGGCTCCGGAAACTTTAACTTGTTTTGAAGCACAACTTCAAATAAATAAAAACAGAAAATAGGAGGTACAGAGATGACACCGAAACAAAGACGAGAAGCCGCCATGCTGAAGCAGCAGGCCATTGTGAACGCCGCCAAGGCAGACGGCAACCGTGCGCTGACGGCGGAAGAACAGGCACAGTTTAACGCTCTCCAGAGGGAGATTGACGAAGCCCAGGCAGAGATCGACGCACAGGAGAGAGGGCTGGCAGGAGGAACCGGAGCGGCAGCAGCACCCCCGGCGGCGAATCCCCAGCAGACGACACCACCCCCGGCAACCGCACCGCAGACAGTACCTGCAGATGGACAGCGGAGCGCAACCGAGGCGGAGCGTAACCGGGTAACGGAAATTATGGCACTTTGCCGGGACTTCGATGTGGATCCGGCGGAGCATATCCGCAACGGTTCCAGTTTGGATCAGGTACGCAGTTCCATCCTTGACGGCATGAGGCAGACCGGAAGCCCTGTGGGCGTACAGGTCACCAGGGACGAAAACGAAACTTTCAGACAGAGGGCAACCGACGCGCTTATGCTTCGGGCAGGCGTACCCGTAGCCACCCCGGCAGACGGAGCGAATGAGCTTAGATCCATGAGCCTCCGCGACCTTGCTATTGAGTGTTTGAGCAGGGACGGGCGGGACACTATGCAGCTTTTGAGGATGCAGCCCGACGATATGTACGGCGAGCTTTGCCGCCAGTTCTACAACCCTACGGCAGCCTTTCCGGCGATCCTTGACAACACGATCAGAAAGAGCATTGTGCAGCTTTACAACGCAGTGCCTACGACCTTCCAGGCATGGACCACAAAGGGCAGCTTGAAGGACTTCAAGACCACAGCGGATCACGAATACGTGATCGGAGGTATGGGCGACTTCCTTCTGGTTCCCGAAAACGGCGAGCTTAAGCCGGATAAGCCCAGGACGGAGCTGCTGCCGAACCGCAAGCTGGACACCTACGGGCGGACATTCAGCATGACCCGCCAGGCGTTCATCAACGACGATATCGGCTTTTTAACGGAGGTTCCGGGGCTTTACGCAGCAGCGGCAAAGAAAACCATTGATAAGCAGGTCTATAGCTTGCTTTACAATAATGCCCCGATTTTCGACGGCGTAAACCTTTTCCATAAGAACCACGGGAACCTGATCGCAAAGGGCGGCAAGCCTACCCAGGCTTCGATCCAGGCTATTATCCTGCAGATGCAGCACCAGCGCGACCAGTTCGGGGAAGCTATTTACATTACCCCGCAGCATATTATTGTGCCTGTTGGCTATGAGTTTGAGCTGGCGGTCATTCTTCACAGCACCCAGGTAGTAGGCAGCAATAACAACGATATCAACCCGCTGTACAACTACCCGATCAATATTATTCAGACCCCGGTGCTTAACGCCCTGGCAGGGGATAAGGAAGTGCCGTGGTTTATGGTTGCAAACACCGCCAGCGCAAAACATATCCAGGTGGACTACTTGAACGGGCAGGAAACCCCGACCGTAAGAAGGATGGAAACGCCGGGTGTTTTGGGCTTCCAGTGGGATATTTACCTTGACTGGGGAATCGCCGTAAGGGACTTCCGCGGAATTGCAAAGAACCCTGGAGAAAAGATCGCAGCAGAATAAGAGATAAGGAGGATTAAAAGCCATGAGTAAAGCCGCATATTGGCAGAGAGGGGAAACCCTCGACTATAAGAACAATACGGACACAAAGATCGAGGCAAACACGGTCATTCCTTTCGGTTCCCATATTGGCGTCGCCGGGACGGATATCCTCCCCGGCGAGCTGGGATCGCTTGTAGTTACAGGCGTTTTTGAGATCGACAAGACCGCAACTGGAGCCATTGAGATGGGAACGGAGGTATATTTTGACGGGACCGGCATCACCGACACCAAGGGCGACGACACGCCGCTGGTAGGGTATGCGGCTCAGGCAGCAGCCGCAAGCGATACCGTTATCCTGGTAAAGTTGGGCGGCTGATGAAACAGCTTATAGCCGTTTTCCCCATACTTTTTGAAAGCCAGAACTATGAGCCGGGCGACGAGCTGCCGACACATAACGCCGGGCTTGTAGAAGTATGGATCGGAAACGGAACGGCGATATGGAAGGACACGGAGGAACCCAAAAAGCGGAGCGCAAAAGCGAGGCAGACAACCGCCCCCGCAGGGCTTCCCGGTGATGCTTACCCTTCCGCCGGAGCGGAGCAGGATTTAGTGGGAAAACCGCCGTCCAGGAAAACGAGGGGCGCACAGCCGGAACCGACCAAAGGAAGGAGGAAAAGCAGTGCGTAAGCCGCTGACATTTAAGGAGCTTCTGAGGCAGGACGTAAAAACGGTATTTCTTAACCCGGCAGAGTTTGGAGAGGAACACACGGTCAACGGAAAAACAATGCTGATCATTATTGACGATAACGAGCTTACGGAGAGGGAAAAGCGGATGAAAAGCAACATGGACGGCATATACAAAAAGCAAACGCTTGTATATGTCAGCGCCTTAGACTTCGGCCCGCTTCCGGGAGTAGGCAAGCCCGTCAAGATAGACGGCGCAACCTTTATCGTTACCGACAGCTTGAACGAGGGCGGCGTGTATTCCTTGCATTTGGAGGCGAATAAGAGTTGATCGAAATAAGCTACGACCGGAATATGCTGGCACAGGTTGAGAAGAAACTGGGGAAGATGAAAAGCGAGGCCCCGAAAGCACTTAAGAACGCCCTCAACCAGACAGCCAAGCAGGCACGGAAAGAACTGACGGACGAGGCACAGAAAACCTATACCGTAAAAACCGGGCGCTTCAATAAGGCCATGAAGATAAAGAACGCCACCCCAGCGAGGCTGGAAGCGACCATAAAGGCAACGGGCAGAGTTATGGGGCTTAAGGATTACAAAGTAAGCCCGGCCACCATGAGGACCGGAGCGAACCGTCCGGACGTAGTAAAAGCGAAGGTGCTTAAGGCAGGCGGGATGAAGCCCCTGGAGATGGGAGGGCTTAAGGCTTTCGTTACCAAGTTTTCCAGCGGCCATGTAGCAGTAGCCCAGAGGCGCGGAGCCGCAAGGCTGCCTATTAAGTCCTTTTCCGCAAACTCTATCCCGGTTATGTTGGGGAACGAAAAGCGGGTATACGGCATAGTAAAGCCGCATATTAAAGACAACCTTAAGCAGAACGTAAATGCACAGGTTAGGAAGATATTAGGAGGATAGGCATGGTCGCAGCATTTCTGCAGAGCGAGCTGGCGGACGAGCTTAAGAAAATTCTTTCGGATTTTCGGCTTAAGAACCCCCAGGGGGAAAGAGTCAGCATAAATATTTTTGAACAGCTTCTGCCTATGCCGGAGCCATTGGACCAGGGAGAAATAGCCCCGGAACTTTTGGAGAACGGGCTGGCGGAAGAACAGACCGCCCCTGACCCATACCCTTATATTTTGGTACGGATTGCAGACGGGGAGATCGAGGACGAGAACAGCGCCCAGAAAGTAAACCTTACCCTGCTTATGGGAATTTACGAACCGGACTATGACAAGCAGGGACATAAGGACATTTTAAACATAATAGCCAAGATTTATGAGAGGTTCGCAAAGTTCCCGGTACTTAACGGGAAATATACGATACAGTACCCCATTTTGTGGACCCTGCAGGACGAAGAATCCTACCCCTTTTATTTTGGGGGCGTAAACCTGGCTTTTGAGATTGCAGCAGTAAGAAGGGAGGATCCATATTCATGAGCGAAGCAAAGAAAGCGACCGGGAAAGCAAAAGCTACACCGGCCACGCAGGAGGCGGAAACCGTGGTCTATATTGGCCCGGATATTCCCGGAGCGAAGCAGTATACCACATATAACGCCGGACTGCCGGATGCCCTTAAGGAAAAGATTAAGGAGCATCCGTTTTTTAATTCCTTTGTCGTTCCGGTTGAGAAGCTGGCAAAGGCAAGCGCAGAGCTGGCGAAGGAGGGAAGCGCATTAAGCATCCTTTACCGGAGAGCCAGCGGAAAATAAGAAGAAAAGGAGAGATAAAAGATGGCTTACAACCATGGTGTAAGAATTTTAGAAAACCCTACAAGCCTTACAGCCCCGATCCTTGGTACGGCGGCTTTCCAGGTAGTAGTAGGCGTTTCCCCGGTCAATTTGGCAGAGGATCCCTATAAGGCTACCAACATAGTGAAGATCGCCTACAGTTTCCCGGAGGCAAGCGCGGCGGTAGGATATTCTAACAATTTGAAAGATTACAATTTGAACCAGAGCATAAGCGCAACATTTAAGAAGTTCGCAGTTGCGCCGATTGCGCTGATCAACGTACTTGACCCAAAGAAACATAAGACGGAGATCCCGAAAACGACCTGCCAGGTAGACGCATTACAGGCAACCGTAGGCATTGAGGGAATACTGCTGGATACCCTTGTCGTAGAGGCCGGAGAAACGACGCTGCAGGCGGACGTGGACTATATTACAGGCTTTGACGACGACGGCTACGCAGTTATTACCCTTCTGGAATCCGGAGCCGGAGCAGAGGCGACAACCTTAAGCGTTTCCGCAGACAAGATCGACCCGTCCCAGGTAACAAGTAAGGATATCATAGGCGGCTACAACGTAAGCACCGGGAAGGAGAGCGGCCTGGAGCTTGTGCGCCAGGTTTACCCGCTTTTGGGAATGACACCGGGGCTTCTTACTTCGCCGGGATATTCCAAGGACCCGGCGGTCGCTTCGGTCATGGCGGCGAAGTGCCTTAATATTAACGGGCTTTTCACCTGCGAATGCATCACCGACCTGGACAGCACCGCAGAGGGGGCGACGAAGTATACGGACGTAAAGACCGTAAAGGAGAAATCCGGCTTTGTAAGCGAGCATATGGCGGTGGTATGGCCCAAGGTAAGGATCGGGGACGAGGTTTATTATTTCAGCGCCCTTTATTCAGCATTGATCGCCTACGTCGATGCCAGCAACGACGACGTGCCGAACCTTTCAGCCAGCAATAAGGCAATCCCCATCACCGGGCTTTGTTTGGACGACGACGAGGACAGCGAGATCGTAATAGACCAGGAACAGGCGAACCTGGTAAACAGCTTCGGAGTTTCCACGGCGATCAATTTTAACGGCTTCCGCTCCTGGGGGAACAACAGCGCGGCCTACCCCATGACGACGGATCCGAAAGACCGCTGGTTCTGCTGCCGCCGCTTTTTCAGTTGGTGGGGAAACAGCTTTATTTTAAGCTACTTCCAGAAGGTAGACGACCCGGCGGATCCCCGGCTTATCCAGAGTATCTGCGACGCAGAGAACATCCGGGGCAATTCCTACGTCGCACAGGGGAAGTGCGCTGGCGCACGGATTACCTACAGCGAGGACGAGAACCCGATCACGGACATTTTAAACGGGAAAATCCAGTTTCACCAGTACCTGGCGCCGTACACCCCGGCGGAGGATATTCTGAACGTATTGGAGTTTGACCCGACCATGCTGGAAGCAGCTTTAGGAGGTGAATAAGATTGTATAACATTCCTTCAAAAATCAATTCTTTCAACGTATACAAGGACGGCACGAAGCTGGTCGGCATTTCCGACGAAGTGACCCTGCCGGACTTTGAGAGCTTAACGGAAACATTAAGCGGCCCCGGCATTTTGGGCGAGATCGACGATCCGACCGTGGGGCATTTCCAGAGCATGGAAATAGAAATCCCGTTCCGGCAGATGGACAAGGACCTGTTTATCCTTTCGGACGATATTTCAAGCGTTACGGTTACTTTGAGGGGATCGATCCAGTACACCGTAAACGACAGCGGCGCAACGGCTTTCAAGCCCATGCGGATTGTAGTCCGTGGAAAAAATAAGGGGCTTACGGGCGGTAAGGCGAAGCAGGGAACCGGAACCGCAAGCAGCATTAAGCTGGAGCTTCTTTATATTTTGATTGAGATTGACAGCGTTACCGAGATCGAGCTTGATAAGCTCAACTTTATTTACAAGGTTCACGGTAAAGACTTATTAGAGAAAGTGAGGAAAATGTGCTAATGGATAAGAATTTAACCCAGGTAAACCAGGCAGCAGAGGCAGAGGCGGCAGCAGTTGAGGCAAGGAAAAAGCAGGAGATGGAGGACAACCCTTTCCTGGTATTCTTTAAGAAGCCTTTTACCTTCGAGGGCGTAAGCTATGAAAGCGTTGATTTGAGCGGGCTGGAATCTTTGAGAGCAGCGGACATGATCGCAGTAAACAAGACCATCGAGCGCGGCGGAACGGTAAACGTATTACCGGAGATGTCCCTGGAGTACGCCTGCCTTATTTCCGCCAGGGCTTCCGGCAAGCCCGTGGAATTTTTTAATGCACTTCCGCCGAAGGAGGCACTTAAGATCAAGAACCGGGTAACAAATTTTTTGTACGGCGAGGACTAAAGCCAACAGACGGCTCCAGCCTTCGGAAATTAACCATACACCTATCAATTATTCTGCGGACAGGCTTAGACGCATTGGAAAGCCTGTCCGTTTTTGAGTTGATAGAAATAGCGAAGGAGGTGACGGAGATTTATGGCAGCGGGCGGCGGTAAGGAAATGGAGATCGCTATAAAAATAGCGGGCAAAGTTGAAAGTTCGTTTAAAAACGCCTTAAGCCAGGCCACCAAGGGACTGGGAACCATTACGAAAACGGTCGCTTCCGCTACGGCGGCGGCAGCCGCAGCCGTAGGAGCTATGGGTATAGCTGCCATAAATACCGGAGCCGAGTTTGAAAAATCCATGAGCCAGGTTGCCGCCACCATGCTGATCGACAAGACCACGGCGGAGGGGCAAAAGGCCTTTGAAACACTGGAGAACGCCGCCAGGGAGTGCGGGGCAAGTACAGCCTTTTCAGCTTCGGAGGCGGCTGAAGGTCTAAACTATTTAGCCCTTGCAGGTTATGATGCAGAAAAAGCGGCGGCAGCGTTGCCGACCGTTTTAAAACTTGCAGGGGCGGGAGCCATGGATCTGGGACACGCCAGCGACATGGTGACGGACAGCATGAGCGCCCTGGGGATAGAGGCAACCAAGACGGACCTCACGCAGTTTTCTGATCAGTTGGCCCAGACAGCCAGCAAGGCGAACACGAATGTCGCCCAGTTGGGCGAGGCTATTCTGACCGTAGGAGGAACGGCAAAAGGACTCGCCGGGGGAACGACGGAGCTTAACACAGCCCTCGGAATTTTGGCAGATAACGGACTAAAAGGAGCGGAAGGAGGTACACACCTTAGAAATATTATTTTAAGCCTGCAGAACCCGACGGACAAGGCGGCGGACGCATTGAAGGGGCTGGGCGTTGACGTATACGACGCCCAAGGAAATATGCGCGGCCTTAACGACGTATTTAAGGACTTGCAGGGAGCCATGGACGGAATGAGCAACGCACAGAAAGACAACGTGCTTTCTACGCTGTTCAACAAGACCGACCTTACAGCGGCAAACGCCATGCTTGCAAATTGTACGGACCGCTTCGACGAGCTATCCGCAGCGGTTGAGAACAGCGCCGGAGCTTGCGAAAATATGTACGCTATCCAGCTTGACAACCTTAACGGAGATATTGACATTTTGAAGTCCGGTCTTTCCGATTTGGGAATCAGCATATACAAAGACCTTAACGGACCTTTGAGGGAAACGACCCAGTTAGCCACAAGCATGGTCGGGGAGCTTTCCGAAGCGTATAAGAGCGGCGGCATGGAGGGCATGGTCGGAGCAGTAGGCGGATGCATGGCCGAAGTAGTAAACACAATAGCGGACTACGCCCCGCAGGTAGTAAGCATGGGCGTGGACCTTTTGGAGAATTTCATAAGCGGGATAACAGACAACTCCGGAGCATTGGCAACGGCAGCGTCGGAAGTTATTACCGTTTTTGTTGAGGGGCTTTTTACCCTGGTTCCGCAGGTTATACTTGCCGGAATCGACATATTGACCCAGTTCGTGCAGAGCATGACCGCACAACTTCCGCAGCTTATAAGTACCGGAACGCAGGCAATAGTGAACTTCGTAAACGGCATCATACAGCGGTTGCCGGAGGTCATATCGACAGCACTTACGCTGGTTCAGACACTTGTAAACAGCATAGGACAGAACGCCCCCATGCTTATAAGCGCAGCTATCCAACTTATAGGAAATTTGGTTTTAGGCATAGCGTCCATGCTTCCACAGCTTCTGCAGATGGGAATACAGCTTATTTTGAGTTTGGCGCAGGGAATACTTTCTAACCTGCCCCAGATTTTACAGATGGGCGTACAGATTATTATAAGCCTTGTTTCCGGCATAACCCAGATGCTGCCCATGATTATACAGGGCGGAATACAGCTAATTATTTCACTTATCCAGGGAATTATAGCAAATTTGGGGAACATTGTGCAGGCAGCCGTCCAGATCGTTATAACACTGGCGACGGGCTTAATCCAGGCAATACCGCAGCTTATAGCGGCAATACCACAGCTTGTAGGAGCGATAATTGATACGATTTTAAGCACAAACTGGCTTGACGTTGGAATCCAGATCATAAAGGGTTTGATTGACGGAATTTTAAGCACCGGAAAGAGCTTATGGAACGCCATTAAGAGCCTATTCACGGGCGGAGAAGTTGACATCCCGGACACTTCCAGCCAGAGCGCAGCAGTTGTGAACAGTTACGCATCTGGTATTAGCAGTAACGCCGGAATGGTAACGGCGGCAGCCAACAGCATGGCAACAAACGCTTTCAGCGGAATGGACACCAGCGGGGCGACGGTAGCCGGAACCCAGGCGGGGACGGCCTTCTCTACAGGCTTAACCGACAGCATGGCATCCGGCGGGCTTGATACGGCGGCTTTCAGCACCAACATGACCAACATGGGAATGACCGGGGCGACGGCATTAAACACCAGCCTCAGTGCCGGACTTGCTACCCCGGTAGACACAAGCGGGCTTTTGGATGCGGGGGCGATCAGTACCAACATGACAGCAGCCGGAACCCAGGGGGCGACAGCATTTACGACCGGACTTAATACCGGGCTTTCTGGAACCACCATAAACACCAGTGCGCTGGCGGTAGATACTTCTGGACTTACGGCAACGCTTACAACGGCAGGAACCGACGGGGCGACAGCCATAGGAACGGGAATGACCGGAAATAGCCAGGCAGTATCCCAGGCGGCAACGACCCTGGGGAACGACATAAACACCGCTTTAGACAGCGGATGGAACAAAGCAAACACAAGCGCACAGACGGCGATGCAGCGCCTTGCAACGACCGTCACAGACGCGGCCCGCTCCGCAGCGAGCGCGGTAAAAGCAGCATTTGAAAATATGACCATAACGATCCCGAAACCGAGGATCCCCGTTATAAATGTTTCCACAAGTTCCGTATCATACGGCGACGGCGGAAGCGTAAGCGTTCCGAACTTTTCAGTGAGTTGGAACGCCCTGGGCGGCATTTTCGACCAGCCGACCATATTTAACACGCCAGCAGGAATGCAGGGTGTAGGGGAAGCGGGACCGGAGGCAGTTCTGCCCCTTGATACGCTATGGGCGAAAATGAAGGAGATTTTAAACGAGGCAATCGCCGCAAGCGGCGGAGCTTCCCTTATTGACGCCTTTATTGAAAAGCTGAAGGGAATAGGAACCGGGGGCGGCGGCGGACAGCCGGAGCTTGCCGGAGCCGGAGGACCTGCGATACAGTACAGCCCGGTCTATAACCTTTACGGAAGCGCCGGGAAGGAAGAAATCGCAGAGGCCGACCGCATGAGCCAGGCAGAATTTAACAAGCTGATGAAACAATACGAGAAGGATCAGCAGAGGCGGAAGCTATAGGAGGTGGTAAAGTTGGCGAAAACATATACCACGATACAGGGGGAAACCTGGGACGAAATAGCCTATAAGGTATACGGCGGCGAGGAATACGCCGCCTTCCTTATGGCGAATAACTACCCCTTTTTGGACGTTTTAGTCTTTTCAGCAGGAACCGTCTTAAATACGCCGGGTATTCCATGGTACGAGGAAAGCGACGAGCTGCCGCCATGGAGAACCGGGGCGGAGGACGACGGAGATGAGGACGAAGATCCTTACGACGATTACAGCAGCGAGGACGAAGCGGAGGACGACGAATGAACAAAGAAACACCCAGGCAGGCAAGCGTAAGCGTGACCTACCAGAAAGCCAAGAAGGCCGGCGGGACAAGCAAACATCCCGCCGCCGTCATGGCGGAATATAACGAAGGTTTTTCTTACACCGACCCGGCATCCGGGGAAAGCGACACCGTAAGCATAACCTTAACAAATATAGACTTGCGCTGGGCAAACAAGTGGATGCCAAAAAAAGGCGATAAGTTGACAGCAAAAATCATTGAAAAGAGCTGGGACAAGGCAGGGCAAAAGAAAACTTTCTATTGCGGAAAATTCTGCCTTGACGATTTGAGCTATACCGGCCCGGAGCTTACCTGCACCATTGGCGGAGTATCCGTCCCGGAAGGTAATGCTTTCAGAAGCACGGCCCGGAGTAAGACCTGGAAGAAAGCAACGCTTAAGGAGGTGGCGGCGGAGGTCGCCAAAAAGTACCACCTTAAGCTGCAGTACACCGGGGGGACGATAAAGCTGGGAACCATAGAGCAGAGCAACGAGGCTGACAGCAGCTTTTTAACGAAAGTATGCCAGGATTACGGGATGGCTATCAAGATTTACAGCGGAAAGATTGTTATCTACGACAAGGGACAGTTTGAATCCAGGAAACCAGTGGCCACCTTGAAAAAGGCAGACTTGCAGGACTGGTCATACAATACCACCCTGGTCGGGACGTACACAGGCGCACAGATAAAGTATACTTCCGGTAAAGACGACAAGGAAATGAAGTGCGTAGTCGGAAGCGGAAAAAGAATACTTAACATTAACGAGAAGGTCGAGAGCCTGCAGGAAGCCCAGCTAAAAGCCTGCGCCAAGGTAAACGCCGAGAACGAAAAGGCGGTAACTATGAGCGTAACCATCATGGCGAACAACCGGATCGCAGCCGGAAGCACGGTAAATATAAAAGGGCTTTACCAGCTTTCCGGGAAATACTTTGTGGACAAAGTAACGCATAACATAAGCCCGGACGGAGCCTACACCATGGCGCTGGAGCTTCACAAGTGCCAGAAGCGCATAAACAAGGCAACCGTCATGAAGGAATACCAGGGACAGAAGAAAGCGGTCGCTTCCAAGACCGCAACCGCACAGCCAGCAGCCGGAGAAGCCCTCGCAGTAGGCGACAAGGTTATCGTAAACGGGCCGGCTTATTGGGGAGGCAACGGAGGCAAGGCGAACCAGTGCAGCAACATGACAATGTATATAACGCAGATTTTAGGAAGCGGCTATAAGTACCAGTACGGAGTGGCGAAGCGCAAGGGCGGGACGCGGTACGGCTGGTGCGGAAAAGAAAGCCTTAAGAAAGCATAGGAGGCAGAGGATGAGCGACGGAGGAAACAGGATCGGGACCGTAAGCAGCGTAGACCCGGAAACGGGAATGGTAAGCGTAATATTTGAGGACCGGGACGGCGAGGTCACGGAGCTATTACCCTACGCCACCTTTAACGAAGAATACAAGCTGCCGCAGTTGGGGGCAAAAGTAGTCGTTATTCATTTGAGCAACGGCGGGGAGATGGGGATCATCTTAGGGACCTATTGGAACGAATACAACGCAGCGGGGACCCCCGGAACCTTCCACAAGGATCTGGGCGGCGGAGCCTATATCAATTATAAGGACGGCGTACTGACCATAGCGGCGGAGCATACCGTCATAGCTTCCTTAGATGGCAGCGAAACCCACCAGGACGCGGAGGCGGAGAAACTTCTGCTGAAGCTCCATGACCACGAAAAAAGGATCGCAGATTTAGAGAAGGTCGTAGGGGTAGGGAAGGGGGTAGTTGAATGGCCATAGGGCATATAGGGAAAACCGTCGTATTTGAAACCAGCGACGCAAAAATCCTTAATTTCAAGAAGATGCAGCGGACTGTAAAGGGGCGCTGGGCTTCCCATTCCAGAGTAGGCAAAAAGCCGAAAAAGCAGTTTTTAGGGCCGGATGCCGACCAGCTAACATTTACCATAACCCTCAACGCAGAACACGGCGTGAAGCCGCGGAAAACGGTAGAGAACATAGAGAAGCTGATCCGGACGGGGAAGCCCCAGACCGTAGTTATTGGAAGTAAGAAGGTAGGCTCCAATAAGTACGCCATAACAGAGATCAGCGAGAGCTGGGAAACGATTTTAAACCGGGGCGAAGTTGTAAAGATTACCTGCGACATTACCCTGGAGGAATATTTATAAGGGGAAGGAGGCGGGCGGATGTTTGGCACACCGGAAACAGTTATAATCGGCTTCGACTACCTTAACGCAACGGAGCTGGAAGAAATGCAGCGCAACCTTGACCTGCTTTACAGCACCAGGGCCGGCACTTGCCCCGGTGATCGTAACTTCGGATTAGAGCAGACCTTTGAGAGCTGCCCGACCAACGTGGCGAGAAATTTATTTGCGCTGGAGGTCATAGAAAAAACGGAGATTTACGAGGATAAGGCGGAAATATTAAACATTGAGTACACGCAGGCAGAGGACGGGAACCTGACCCCGAAAATCATAATCGGGCCGAAAGACCCAGAGGACACAGAGGATGCAGACACGGAAGAATCGGAGGAATAAAGGAGGTGGCAAGGATTGTCGGATATTCTGAACACGATAGATAATTTACCGGATATTTCTTTCATAGACGGATTGACGCTGGAGAACATCCAGAGCCAGATGTTAAGCGACTTCGTGGCGAAGTACCAGGAGATCACCGGGAAGAAAATACAGCTTTCCAAGTCGGACCCAAACCGCATTATTATGTTAGGTTGCGCCCAGCTTATATACCAGGGCTTGCAGAACATAGACAAGGGCGGAAAGATGAATTTTCTTAAGTACGCTTACGACGATTATTTAGAGAATATGGGGGCGCTTAAGAAGGTTACGAGGAACCCGGCAAAGTTCGCCCAGGTTCCGGTCAAGTTCACGCTTTCCGGGAAAAGGGAGGCGGCAACCAGTATCCCCCAGGGAACCAGGGTAACGGCTGCCTACGAGGTTTACTTTGCTACGATTGAATACGCAGAGATACCGCCGGGGGAAACGGAAGTCACGGTCATGGCGGAATGCACAGAGGCTGGGACGATAGGGAACGACTTCGCTGCCGGGGAGCTTACCACCCTGGTGGATCCGATAGGCTTTATTTCCAAGGTTGAGAACACGCAGAAAAGCACCGGAGGGACGGAGGTAGAGTCAGACCAGAACATGGCAGAAAGAATTTACCTGGCTCCTTCCAGTTATTCTACAGCCGGCCCGGACGACGCTTACGAGTATTGGGTGAAGGACAGCAACCCCTTTATAGGGGATGTTAAAATAACCAGCCCTACACCGGGCTTAGTTGATATCCGCTTTGTTATGACAGACGGAACCGTCCCGGACGATACCACCATAGCAGCAGTAACGGCGGCGGTAAACCAGAGAGGAAAGCGTCCGCTTACGGACCAGGTACAAGTAAAGCGCCCAGAAATTGAAGAATACGAGATAGACGTGACCTATTACATAAACACCAGCGACAGCAACGCGGCAACGGCTATCCAGGCACAGGCAGAAACCGCCGTAGAGGATTATAAGCTGTGGCAGGCTTCCAAGGTAGGCCGGGACATAAACCCGGATGAGCTTATAGCAAGGCTGAACGACGCAGGGGCAAAAAGGGCGGAAGTCCGGGTGCCAGCGTTCCGCGTTATAGGGGAAACGGCGAAAGCCCAGTGTACAGGAGTAAATATTATATACGGAGGGCTTGAAAATGATTAGTTATTACGACGGGCAACTAACAGACATCATGCCCGGAAACATAACCAAAAAGCCGGAAGTAAAGGCGTTAAGCTACGCCTTGCAGCAAGCCTGCCGTCTTCTTTACCGATACAGCCGGAGGCTCTATATTTATTCCAATTTGGACGAGCAGCCGGAGGAAGTTATAGACCTTCTGGCTTCGGAACTTCGTACCCAGTATTACCGGAGTACGCTGGACATTGACACGAAGCGGCGGCTTGTAAAAAATACGCTTATTTGGTATATGAGCGCAGGAACGCCCCAGGCAGTAGAGGAACTCGTGGGTGTAGTATTTGGGGAGGGCGAAGTAAAAGAGTGGTACGAGTACGGCGACAAGCCCTATTATTTTAAGATTGTTACCAACGCAATACTTACACTTGAAATGAACGATTTTTTTTCAATTATGATCCGGCGGGTAAAGAATACCCGGTCACACCTTCGGGCGATTGATATACACCGGATTGTAAATCACGAGCTTTTCTCTGGGGCGGCAGTTTTCCCAAACTATAAGCCGCCTGCAGTAATTGATGGTTACGCCGTAGACCGGGAAGCAAGGCAGACCATACACGCCGGGGCATTGGCATCCCAGCAGAGCCGCCCTGCGCCGATTTGGGACGGCTTTAAGACTGAGGGCGGAGAAATTACCGCCGGAGTATTTGCAGGGGCAGCAGGAGCCACCAGGACGCACCAGGCGGCCATTGTGGACGGTTTTAGCTTCGAGGGTAAGGAAGTCATAGGCCAGACGTTTATAGGGGGTGAAATGGCGGCCACAGAGAAGCAGGCAGCCATCCGGGAAGGATTGGAAGGAGCCGCCTCACCAGTAGAAGGCCATGCTTACACTGGATCCGCAGCGAGGGCGGAGGCGCACCAGAAACCGCCAGCAGTCCGGGAAGGTTTTATCGTCCAGGGCGAAACAGTAACAGAGGCTATTGTAGCCGCCACGGCTTCAAATAGTAAATACAAGAATACCGTAAAAGAAGGAGGAACCAAGAATGCCACAACCATTTAACAACGCGGTCATGACCAACGCAGGGGCGAGGCTTCTGACCAGGGCGCAGGCCGGGGAAATCAAGATAGAGTTTACCCGGATCGCAGTAGGCAACGGCAATTATACCGCAGCCGAAAAGACGCTGGATGCGCTGCAGAAGCGGACAGCCCTTAAATCGCTTAAGAACAGTTATACCCTTTCGGATATTGACGTATTCAGCGATTACAGCGTGAAGGTAACGGCGCTTATTACGAACCAGGACCCAGTAACCGGGCAGACCCTCGTAAACGCCGGGTATTACATTAACGAGATGGGCTTATTTGCCAAGGTAAAGGACGGAGCGGACAGCACGGAAATCCTTTACAGCATCACCACCACAGCCGGGGACAACGGCGACTTTATGCCGCCCTATAACGGATATAACCCGGCGCAGATCACCCAGGATTATTTTGCAACCGTAAACAACAGCGCAGAAGTTACAATCGTCAGCACCGGAGCCGCCCTGCTTGCGGAGGATGCGAACAAGATAAGGGACGACGCCACGAAGCAGAAGTATAAGCTGGGGATTGATAACGGATTGATTTATATACAGGAGGTAGACGAGTAATGGCAGGAGAAAAGATTTATATTGCAGACAAAGAAACCTTAGACAAGGTTTATAACATTTTGGCATCCGATCCGGTATACGGCTTCATTGAGCATAACGACATCTTAAGCCCGTCCGCCCGGATTGAGTACATCGGGCTTAATAAGAATTATTCCCCGCTTGCAAGGAATAAGGAAAACGGCAGCATGGTTCTGAACAGTTGGGCGGACTTCCCGGTCATTAAAGCAAACAAGCCTTATATGGTTCGGGCAGACGGCACACCGGATTACAGGCTCAAGGAAACGGACTACACCCAGAGGGAGGACGGCGGCTCTTCCGACGTTGCAAACAGCAGCTATAACGGCGGCGCTTTTTCCTGGCTTATGAAGATTTACAAGAACGAGGAAATGGTCGGCAACGACCGGATCGTGCGCTTTTCCCTTACCGCCCGCGACGGCTACGAGCCGGTGGGCTTCATTGACCCCAGCAATAACGAGCTGGGGGGCGTATGGCTGCCCATGTTCTACGGTTCCATTTTGGGAGCGGACGGAGCTACCCCGAAGATGGTAAGCCTTGCAAACTTGCAGCCGACCTATAACAACACCACGGACAAGGAAAAGACAGCTATTACCAATTTCAGCAGCCGGGCGGCGTTCCTGGGTGGGCCGATTGTGGAAACCATTATCGACCTTTTGATCATGTTCGCAAAAACAACGAACTTGCAGGAAGCCTATGGGTACGGAAACTGCAGCGGCTACGACGCCAGCCAGTCCCCGACCTACGGAGTAAAGCGGAACGCCGTAGTGGGCGGCGGGCAGTTCTACGGAACCGACGATAAGCTGAGCTTAAATAAGATTTTCCACAGCATAGTCCTGGGCAGCTACCAGCAGTGGATGCGCGACCCTTACGAAGTAGTTGTAAACGGGCGGGTGAAGGTAAGCAAAAATTACACCTACGATCCGACCGGGGCAAAGTATACGGATACAGGGATCACCGTACCGGATAACAAGACCTGGGACACGAACCACAACGCCCTGGACTACCCGGCCCATTTCAGAACCGTACCGGGATACGGCAGTATCCCGGCTTTAGGAATGGACGGAGGGAGCAGCGCGACCGGAGGCTGTGACGGGCTTTGGAGAAAAGACCCGAAGCAGACGTTTACGGGCGTCTGCCTTCGGTTCGGTTATTGCAGCCATGGGCTTATTTGCGGACCACGGGCGCGGTCTTGGTACTACAGTGTCACGGATGCGCTCTGGACCCTCGGCGCCGCCGATCTTCTTTTACCACCTGTCGGCGTAGCCGTTTAGGGGGTCTGGGGGTGCGAAGCAATTCCCCCAGGAGATACCGGAGCTTTGAAGCAGCGTAAATTATAAACAACAAAATATAAGGGGATAGGGGCGGCGTCACCTGGGGGCGTCTGCCTACGGTTCGGTAATTGCAACAATGGGCTTAATTGCGGACCACGGGCGCGGAATTGGAACAACAGTGTCACGAATGCGAACTGGAACATCGGCGCCGCCTTTTTTCTATTCATATGGTTCATTAACTTAAAGCCGCCCTTATTCCTACACCCCTGGGCGTTGAAATACGCCTTAACCGCCATTATTGGAAGGGTAAGTGGTAAATTAACTTGATACAGGGCGCACGGTAAAGCGGTCGCACCTGCCGTGCGTAGAGGATAGAAGAAAAAATATTCTTATAGGAGTATTGTTTATGCGGAAGAAGGAGCTGTGGCAGAAAGTAGAAAAAGCCGTAACGGAAAGAGGCGTTAAACAGTACAAATATTTGTATCGCCGTATGCTTGACGAAAACATAATAAGAAAAGCATACAAGAAGCTGCGGAAGGGCAAAACGAAGCGAATAGAGATACAGAAGATAGACGCCGATCTTGATAACGAAGTCGCCGCCATGCGGCGCATGATAGAGAATACGAAGCCGCCAGACGTTCCGGTGGAACACCTGGAGCTGGCATATAAGCCGAAAAAGCGCAAGCCGAAAATCATAAGGGAAAAGGGCAAAACCCGGAAGATATTTATGCCGGAGATACACGAGCAATGGCTGCACCATATAATCGTCCTTATTTTGGAGCCGATTATAACAGCCACGGCTTACCCATATTCCTGCGGCAGCTTCCCGAAGCGGGGCGCACATTACGGCAAGAAACGGCTTTTAAAAATTATCCAGGGCGGAAAGAATATCCGGAATTTTGCGAAGATTGACATCCGCCATTTTTACGACAGCATACGGCTGGACATTCTTATGCGGGAGCTTCGCATAAGAATAAAAGACGAGCTTTTTCTATACATTGTGGAGCTTTGCTTACAAGGCTTTAAGAAGGGAATACCGCTGGGCTTCTACATTTCCCAGTGGCTGGCAAATTATTTATTGGAGCCGCTGGATCACTTCATAACGGACAAGCTAGGAATACCGAACCTTATCCGCTATATGGATGATATTGTTTTAGGACACGACAACAAAAAGAAGTTGCACCAGGCAATAGTAGAAATTAAGAAATTCATAGGGCGGAGGTTCCGGCTGAAGCTGAAGCGGAACTACCAGGTCTTTAAGTTTAACTACCAGAAGAAGAACGGGAAGGTCGTAGGGCGCGTTATTGATTTTATGGGCTTCCTTTTCTTCCGCAACCGGACAACGATGAGGAAAGCTATCATGCTTTCAGCTACCAGGCTGGCCAGCAAGCTACACGCAGCGAAGGAAGGCGGGAGGGGATATTTTAAGAAACACTTAGAGGCAATGTTAAGCTATATGGGCTGGTTCAGTTGTACGGACACTTACGACGCATACCAGGACTATATAAAGCCTTACATAAAAGTAAGACAGCTTAAGAAAATTATTTCAAAATTGACAAGGAGGGCAAACAGAAATGAAGCAGTGGACACAGGAACGAAGCGCAAGCCGGCCGGCAGAATTGCAGCTTGTGGCGCCTGATACTTTCATCCAGCGCCGGAACATTCAGCAGGAGGAACACGAAGCCACGGAGCAGGCGGCAGCCTATACGGACTTCGTATGCGAGAGCCGGGAGATCAGCGTCGGAGAGTACGAGATGCTTAAGAGCATAGAGGAAATCCGGACGGACGAGGCAGTGAGCGCAGCTATTGACGAGTACACGATGCAGCTTATGGAAGGAGGGCTTTTATAATGGCTTCGATTTTAGTAAACAGCCTTAAGAGGCTTTATGCAGCAGGCAGAGTCACCAGGGAACAGATCGGGGAACGGGTAGAGAAGGGAACCATCACCGAAGCCGATTACCAGGAGATCACGGGGGAGGAATATGGAGAATAGGAGCAGCGGCCCGCTGGAGATAGTAGAGCAGCAGAACGCCATTATAAGAATCCAGAGCGGCGTTATTGACGAGCTTTTCTTGCTTCTTATGCAACACATAAGCGCAGAAGAAGCGGACGGCCTTCCGTGTATTGCCAGGATTAACCAGGCGGCGGAAATCCGGGCTGGAATCGGCTTAGACTAATATTTCTACACTAAAAGGCAAAAGGCCCAGGAAACGGCGCAGGACGCGCCGTGGAAGGGGCTTATTTTATTGCAAGAAGGGAGGGCAAAAGCATGGACACACCCATCACCAGGGCAGAGCATCAGGAATTTGCAAAACGGCAGGACGAGGAAAACAAGCGGCAGAACAAGCGGATCGACGAGCTGGAGGAAACCGTGCGCCAGATTGGAACGCTTACCGCTTCCGTTGAAAAGCTGGCCGTAAGCATTGAGAGCATGGCGAAGGAGCAGGAGCAGCAGGGAAAGCAGCTCCGGGAGCTTGAAGCAAAGGACGGCGAGATGTGGCGGAAGATTGTAGGCTACATAGCAACCGCCATTGTCGGCATTGTTATCGGCTTTGTTTTCAAGCAGATCGGGATGTAACAGGGCAACCGCGCCGGAAGGTTGGGAAACCCCGGCGCAAAAAAAATAAACCTTAAAGGAGGACAACACCATGAAACAGATTAACTGGGTAAAGAAACTTACAAGCCGGAAACTTTGGACGGCGGTCGCTTCCTTCGTTTCCATGATGATCCTGGCAACGGGCGGAGCCGAGAACACGGCGACGCAGGTAACGGCACTTATTATGGCCGGTGCTTCCGTTATTGCCTACATTATCGGGGAAGGATTGACGGATGCGGCAAACATTGAGGGCGAGGTCGGGATCGAGGTCCAGGAGGATACCGAGGAATAGGAGGCAGACCATGGGCATTATTTGGGGAGGCGTAGAGCGTGAGCTTTACGCCTTTTACAGTAGCAAGGGACTTTGTAACAATGGCATTTTCGGGCTGTTCGGCAACCTTTACGCAGAGAGCAGGATGAACCCGAAGAACCTGCAGAACAGCTTTGAAAAGAAACTCGGCTTTACAGACGAGAGCTACACGGCAGCAGTTGACAATGGAAGCTATAAGGACTTCGTACACGACGGTGCAGGCTACGGCTTACATCAATGCACATTTTGGAGCCGGAAACAGGCTATGCTTGCTTTCCACCAGGCAAAGGGCGTATCCATTGGCGACACCTTGACGCAGGCGGAATTTATTTACAAGGAGCTTTCCGAGAGCTTCCCGGCAGTCCTTAAAGTTCTTAAGACAGCCGCCAGCATCCGGGAGGCTTCCGATGCCGTACTGCTACAGTTTGAGAAACCGGGGGATCAGAGCGAAGCCGTCCAGAAGAAGCGGGCGGGCTATGGCCAGGAGTACGAAGCTCTTTACCAGAAAGAAGGAGGGAACGAAGGTATGACAGAGGCACAGGCAAGACAGAAGGTCGTAGGTATTATGCAGGGCTGGATCGGGCTTAAGCGTTCCGACAAAAGCCACGCCCCGATCATTGACGCATATAACGGCAATAAGCCGCTGCCCAGGGGGTACAAGGTTACTTACACCGACGCATACTGCGCCACCACGACCAGCGCAGCGGCGATCAAGGCAGGCTATACGGATATTATCCCGGTAGAGTGTTCCTGCTATTATTTGATTGAGAAAGCCAAGGCTATGGGCATTTGGCAGGAAAACGACGCATACATCCCAGCACCGGGCGACGAAGTTCTTTACGACTGGGACGACGGGGCGAACTTTGCTACCACGGATTGCACCGGAACGCCGGAACACGTCGGCATGGTTGAGGCAGTAAGCGGAAACACGATAAAAGTTATGGAGGGCAACATGAGCGGCGGAGTTGTAGGACGCAGGAACCTGCAGGTCAACGGCAGATATATCCGGGGCTTTATTTGCCCGAACTACGCCAGCAAGGCGACGGAGAAAGCTCCGGAGAAAAGCATAGACGAGATCGCCACGGAAGTCCTGGCAGGAAGATGGGGGAACAACCCGGAGCGCAAGCAGAAGCTGGAAGCGGCCGGCTACAACTACGAAGCCGTCCAGGCAGCAGTAAACCAGAAAGCGAAAAGCGGAGCTTCCGCAAAGAAAAGCGTTTCTGCAGTAGCCCAGGAGGTACTGGCAGGCAAGTGGGGCAATAACCCGGCCAGGAAGAAAGCCCTGGAGGCGGCCGGCTACGATTACAACGCCGTCCAGGCGGAAGTAAACAGGCTTTGCCGGAAGTAGTCACATTTTCACAAAGGAAAGCCCGGTATTTTGTCTATTTCAGTGAATAGATGAAATCGGGAAACAGGCGTATAATTGTGCGCCAGAGGGGGGTATAAGGGGGTAAAACCCCAGCCCCGAAAAGCGAGAAAAGCCCCGCTGCCGTTTTGGCAGTTGGGGCTTATTTTTTAATTCCAGATATGATTATTTTGTCGCCATCGAAAGAGGCTACGACGCTTCTATTATTCAGATCCACACCCAGGGCAGCCGCCCAGGGCTTCGGTATTGAGAGCTTGAAACCAACGGAACCAGAGCCGCCCTTATTGGCGATTAAGTTAAGTTCCCTTGTTTCAATTCCTTCTGTTGTTTTCTTCATTTCCTACACTTCCTTTTGCGACGTCACAACGAATTTTATATAAAAGAGGCTTCCCGGCCGCCCTTCGGTATAGCCCGACGGGTAGAGCTTGCATAGCTCGGCTTCACATCACCTATTAACCTTTCTTCCACGCGCCAGGCGCAGATCCTGCGGAGGTTTACGAGTTGCACCGTTTCCCCGGACGGTTTTAAGATTTTCCCATTAAAAATCAGTAAAACTTGTTGAACGACACTCAGGCCGGGAAGCCTTGATTTATACATAGCACCCATCCCACAAGCTGGGGAGCTTGCTTTACTTCTACCCGCCGGGCTTTGGACCGGCCGTCGGTGGTTTAGTGCCAGGGCAGCAGCTACGCCGCCGCCCGTTCAATTTTAAATAACCAGTTTTCCTCGTCTTCGGTTACAAGCCCGAAGTATTCATCCGTCCGGGTAAAGTTGTATTCGATACCGAAGAACTGAAGGAGAACCATTTTATATACTTCCCATTGAGCCTGGCACCAGTCCGCAACCTTACGCTCGCGCTTGTATTCTTCGGTATAATATTCATTTACCCGGCAGGAGTCCAGAGCCTTGTCCCAGGATATAATACAGCACTTAAGCTCCGCCCCTACTTCTGTTTTTAAGAATTTTTCTTTATTCAGCTTCATAATTGAATCCCCTTTCTTACCATTCATTAAGCGTTACCCGCTTCGCTTCGTGATTTATTTCTACCTTATAGCCGTTACCGTTTCCGTCCCAGTACAGATCGCCAGTATTGAAGTTATGCCAGTTTATACGGCTTCTTTTGTCTTTCAGATTTTCAGATACATCCGCCAGAGCTTCCGGGCTTCCTACTACTTCGTAACCATATGCCAACATTTATTTTTACCGCCTTTCTTGTTTCCGTTTTTTTGTTTCCGTTCCCTTAAGGTGTGTGTATGGTAACTCTGAAAAGACGGTACGTCAAGCCTTTTTTGAAAGTTTTTTAAAAGAATTTTTAGTGGCATTTCTTACGGTTATTTACACAACAAATACCAGCGTATTATAAGGAGAGTGGAAGAGGTAGTGTTTGCTCTCAATCAGGCAGAGGGAATAGAGATAATCTGCCAGAAGGCGGATGACAATATGGTGCTTAAGGCAGATGACAGCATGATTATGGAAGTTCTGGGGAATATGCTCTCTAATGCGATCCGCTATGCGAGGGGAAAGATAGAAGTTGCATCTGATTATAATAGGCAGAGGGGAGAGTTCCTTCTGACAGTTCAGGATGACGGACCGGGATTTACGGAGGAGCAGCTTGAAAAGGCGCTGAAACCTTATTATAAGGAACCAGAAGCGCCTGAAGCGGACGAACACTTTGGGATCGGGCTTCATATATGCAGGGAATTATGCAAAAAACATGGCGGAACCTTAAGTGTGGCAAATAGTATACAGGGAGGGGCAGTTGTGACGGCTTCATTTTTTTGCAGGATAGAAAAGTCTGGCTGCTGGTAGCCGCCGCTTTATCGGCCGGATGCCGTGCAGCAGGGTGCACGGCCCCGTGAATAGTAACTGTATCGATCACCGTTGGAATGGAAACACTGGAATTCTAATAAAAAATCTTTAACACTTCCTTATAGATTCTTAATTTTTTGTAGAGAGAATATAGAGATTTGTATTTTATTCTATTTTACAGATAAAAGTTGGCAACAACATTCATCGGTTGTTGCCAGAAAGGAAGGTGTTTATGTCAGCGAAAATAAAAATCAGAGATCTGAATCAGTATTATGGAAAAAAGCAGGCGCTAAAGAACGTGAATCTTACAATTGAGACAGGTATGTTCGGGCTTCTGGGGAGAAACGGGGCCGGGAAAACCACGCTTATGAAAGTGCTTGCAACCCTGCTTCCCAAGACAGAGGGCCATGTATCCGTGTGCGGAAGGAGTGTGTCAAAGGCACAGGAAGTAAGGAGAATTACAGGATATCTTCCACAGGATTTTTCCATGTATCCCAATATGTCAGTCTATGAGGCGATGGATTACCTGGGAGTGCTGTCGGGCCTTAATAAAGCACAGAGAAAGCAGAGAATCCCGGAGCTTTTAAGGCGGGTGAATCTGCAGGATGACAGGAGAAAAAAGGTGAAGGCGCTGTCCGGAGGTATGAAGAGAAGACTCGGGATTGCGCAGGCGATCTTACATGACCCTAAGATACTGATTGTAGACGAGCCGACAGCAGGGCTGGATCCCGAGGAGCGCGTACGGTTCCGGAATCTGCTGTGTGAAATCGCAGAGGACCGGATCGTAATCCTTTCTACACATATTGTGGGAGATATTGAGGCAACCTGTGAAAATATTGCAGTGCTTGATGCGGGTGAGATTATATTTAAGGGGACGGTAGCAGAACTGATTGATATGGCAGAAGGCAGCGTATACCAGGCAGAGATCAGCAAAAAGGAGCTGGAGCTTTTGAAAAAACGCTGTATTGTCACCAGTATGCTGACATTAGGCAATAATGTGATGGTGCGTTTCCTCTCAGATTCGAAGCCTTTCGCCTCCGCAAAGCCTTGTGAGGCAGGAGTAGAGGATGCATACATGTATCTTATGAGCAGCAGAGGAGGTGAGGCAGAATGTTTGGACAGCTCTTTATAAAGGAATGCCGCCAGACAGCAAGAAGTCTCATCTACTGGCTCATTGTCCTTGTACTGATCTTTGATTTTGTGACACAGCTTGGGGAAATGGATATAGCCAGAGAGCCAAAAAAAGGTCAGGAGAACTATGGCATGAAAATGAGTGATGACAAAGATGTCATAATGGAGACCGCCCTGGGCGGGCTGACAGAGGAATATCTTCGGGAAAGCTATACTACGTATCCCATCGGATTTTATAAAAGTGTCACCTTAGATAAAAAAGAAGATGCCAAAATCGGAAAGATTATTAACGAAGCAACAGGAATAAAAGGGAGGGACAATCTGGAAAAGCTTTGGGAAGAATGGTATACTGCCCAGGAGGAAAAGATGCAGCTTCAGTCGGGACAGGAACCAGGAGAAGCAGCAGAAGGAATGGAGCCAGCCATGATGCAGAATCTAGTCGTGAAACCGGCAGAAGGACTTACTTACGAGAGATTCGAGGAACTGATGGACCAGGCCGACGACATTCTGGGCGGAGGTTCCAACTATGCAGAAGACTATCGGAAGAAGAATGCACGGGTTCCGAAGACCTATGAGGACGCAATGACAGAATATCATGAGCTCATAGAAAAGGACAGACTGACCGGAGGCTACGCAAGGCTGTTTTCCGATTATATGGTCATTTTCCTGGGGCTTGTGCCAGTCTTTCTGGCTGTCACAAGAAGCCTGCGGGACAAAAGAGCCAGTATGAACGAGCTCATTTATGTAAGGAGATGCCCTTCTGCAGTCATCATCGCCAGCCGCTATCTCTCCATGCTTGTGATGATCCTGATCCCCGTATTCGCCCTGTCCATGGTTCCCCTGACACAGTGTATGAAGCACGCCCTGACAGAAGGAATCTCCGCAGATCCATTTGCATTTGCAAAATATATACTCGGATGGCAGATGCCTACGATTATGATAGCACTCTCTGTAGGAATCTTCCTTACAGAGCTTACAGACACTGCTTTGGCTGTCCTCGTCCAGGGAGCCTGGTGGTTTGTATCCCTGTTTGGCGGCACCGCCACCCTGACAGGCGGCATGTACGGATGGAACCTGATGCCTCGGCATAACACAGAACTGAACTGGGAAGGATATCAGGAAGGCTTCGCCAGACTTGCATCCAACCGGATCCTGTACACATCACTGGCAGTCATCCTCGCAGCACTAACCGTCATCATTTACGGACAGAAAAGGAAAGGAAGGTATCAGCTATCATGGAAAAATATTGGCAGATCGAAAAAGTAAACTTAAAATACCACGTTCCCCTGCACGTACTGGTATGTATACTAATTCTCGGAATCTCACCCCTGCTCCTTGGCGTGTCAAATCTCCCGGCAGAAGACACAGCAAAAGTACTGGAGCGCTACGTGGCCCTGACCGGAATCATCCTGATCACCCCCATATTCCTGCCAGAACAAGACAAAAACATCCGAGAACTGGTCAATTCCAAATACACAAAAAGCTCCGCTGTCTACCTGGTGCGCCTCGCAGGAAATCTGTGCCTGCTCGCCGCATTACTGGGAATCTACATTGGTATGCTAAAACACAACAACTGCCAGTTCCCGGTAATAAAATATTACCTCGGAACATTCGCAGAGATGCTCTTCCTCGGAGGACTGGGAATCATATTTTACAGACTGTCCGACAACCTCATAATCGGCTATATGGCGCCCATCATATACTACATCATCGCAGCCGGGGGAGGCGAAAAATATATGGGAGTCCTGTACCCCTTCTCCATGTCTACGGGGAGTTATACCGAAAAAATATGGCTGTTCGCCGCCGCGGCCTGCCTAATTGGGGACGGGGTATTTTTAAAAATACCCCGTCCCAGATTAAAAACAGGGTGTCCCTAATAATAAAAGGCGGGAATTATCCCCGCCTTTTATTATCCTGCCGGTTCTACATTCGTAACCAGGCCATCGGAATTAAGTGTAAATAGAAGTGTTGCCTTCTCTTCCTGTTCCCCCTTTAAATAAGTAACATTTGCCGTTTCCGTATATTCTTCCTTTCCTGCTAAAGAGATCTCTTTTACTTTGATTTCAACATTTTCCTTCTCTGCCTCTGCGAAATAGGATTGAGCAAGTCCCTTTTGCAGGAAGTCATCTATTGCACCCTCAGAAAAACAGTCTCCAACTTCTTTTTTCCAGTTTTCGGATATACGGTCTGCGTCATCTTTCTTTTCCATGGCATTCACTTCCTCATCCCCGACTCCTTCGCCGATCACAGTCGCGGATGAAGAGCTATACAGATTCTCGTTCGGGCAGGTCATCATCGCCTGAATGATCTTTTCAGCTTCCTTGCTTACCTTGTTGTCATCGGAAGATTCAGAGGAGCATGCAGATAAAGAACATATAAGCACCACTATCAGCAGCAGACATACTTTTTTATGGGTTCCCTTCATAAAATCACCCCTGGATTAAAAATATTCAACTTTGTTATACCAGTTTTTTAGACTACACACAAGTGGATGACTGTTAAGTCAGCTCTGACGCTTAAATTTATTTTTATTCTTCCAGGCTATGAAAATTTTATATTTTCCACAACCTTTTCTTAGTGTTATGGATTCCAGGAAACAGTATTCCCCGCATTTCCGGAAAAATGGCTCACATGCATACAGGCTGTCCGCACATAGGCAGATATTTAATCTTGGAAACTGCTTCTTCAGCTTTTCCATCAGTCTCACACCCGCTTTCCTTTCGCAGTCCTGCTTCTCCATCTCTTTCCCATCATTTTCCACAAATTCGGTCATAATACTTACCACAATCTTGGGATGCAATACCAACTTTGCCTCCAGGACATAGTAATGATACGGGTCATTAGGAGCACGGCAGACGGATAGGTAATATAGCTTTGGTTTCTGGGATCCGGCAGTTTTTTCAGCAGTGGCACCAGATCCGGGAAGTAGTGCCGGATTAGTTTTGACAGTTCACATGCAAGCCGGAGTTTCTGTAAGTTTTCCCGGTTTTTTTTTTCTCGTAACCGCTATTCTCTTTTCATGTAAAAAACCTCCTTCTTTTATGGGTGAAGATATGTTGTTGGGTTAATTACATTATATCTCATTTTTCCATAAAATGGGAGGTTTTTTTATGATTTCCTATCTTTTTGTGATTTTAGTCAAAGTCATCAGATAATTTCTGCGTTTCTTCGATATATAATATGCACAATACCCATAGAACACTCTGGTATTGGGGGCGAAAACCACCCGATTCGGATTTCTTTTTTCCGGAATCCCGCGTCAGACGGATAAAATGTCTCATTAAAACTTAAAGTACGCCTGATCCGTAAAGAAACTTTTCCATAGATCATTTGGGAATGTCTGACAATCAATGACAGTAGCAGACCATATCCCCTGTTTCGAATGCTATCCTAAATGAAAATGGGGATTCCCTTTATCCAGATGAATGATTTGTCCCATGTTTGATCTCCCTTGCCGGAACAGATGCTTTTTAAGTGAGCAACATATGCAACAGCCCCTGGTGTTTCATGGCTCATCTTTTTGTTCCATCTAGCGGCTCTTTTATCCTGAGTGGGAAGAAAAAATTTCCCGCCTCTTTACCAAACCGTCTTAATGTCTTTAAATAACGTATGATTTCAAAACAAAAAATATTTAAGCGTCGGAGCTGAGCCTGCTGTCGGGGTATTCTTTTAAATAATCCTCCAACTGCACGATAAGACCGTCTGACAGCTTGTCGCTCGCCACCGCAAAGTGAAGCCGCCCGCTTGCTTCGTCTGTCAAACGGAACAGTCTGTCTTGAATGCGGCAGAACGTGTCCTCAAGGCAGAGGTAAAGCACGTCGCCCTCCTGTGTCGGCATATCCCACAAGGGGATTCCCTGCGACACACAAAGACAGAGCTTTAACATAAGCCAGCTCTTGCCAATTTTCTGTGCGCCGCAGAACAGGGTTAAGCCCGTGGGTGTCAGACCGTCCACCACAAAGGACGGTTTCTCAAGCGGCTCATAGAGGAGCGTGTCGGCGTTGACCGTCTGAAGCTTCTGCATGGCTTTCCTCCTTTCGGGCGGTGTCTTTGGTTTTGTTGCACATAGGCGTGACCTCCTTAAATAGATTTACTTCCACAAAAAGAAGTGGGAGTATGTAATGCCGCCATCCCCACGCCGATAAAAAATGAATTTCTTTTTCGGGCAGTAATCGTTAAAATTGGAGATACTTTCTCATTTCCGCCTTAACTTTCTCCCTTGCAACCGAAACAGACTTCTGGACAGCGGAAGCGGTGCAATGCTCCATTTCGCCGATTTGGTAAAAATTGAAATCATACTCGTAATAGAGCAGGAAACGCCGCCTCTGTATCTCTGGCAGTCGGGCAACCGCTTTGTAAAACAGTTCATTCCGTTCTTTTTCAATCATGCTTTCATCAAGCGTTTTAGGAACACGCAACGCACGTTTGTAAAGCGTTTCGTCCCACACCTCGTTAAACTCCCTGTGTCGCTGGTTCCATTGCTGAAGGTTTCTGTTCCTGCGTTCCATCTGCCGAAATTCAATGAATAATTGCTCGGACACTTCCAGTTCGTGGTGTTCCCCCTGCCCATCTTTAAAGCTGATACAATACCTTGTGCCGCCTTCCGTGGATTCCTCCCGAAGCGTATATGTCTTTGCCCCGAATGCCATTTCCTTTCCTCCTGCTAAAAAGTAGGAGAGAGTTTTTCTCTCCCCACCAGATAGCCCATAGGAAAGCTCTGATTTCCCCTCTAACGCTTAAATGGCTTCAATCTGCTCCGAAGCCTTTCCATCCGTCTGTAAACAGACTTTGTGGACAGCTTTACGGATGCGGCAATCTCCTTTGTGGAATATCCCTGCATTTTCAGCAGGACGATTTGTAATGTGCGTCTGTCTACCGTGATTAAGGCAAGGTACAGATTTTCGCTCCCAATCTCGTCCAGTAAATCAGCAACAGACTTTACCTCCGCCTGCTTCTCCCTGTCTGCCATGCCCTTAAGGTATTCGCCAAAGTCGCTCGCCCATCGGTAAAACCGCCTGTTGGAATTAAAATCTGGCCTGTCGTCTGTGCGGATTTGCTCAATGGTTGCTTCATCAATGCCGCACTCACGCAGAATCTTTTCCTCGGCTTCTTTCCAGATACGCCATTTCCTGTCCCCCCGTCCGTGGTTGTATGCCATCCTTATTTCCTCCAATCAGAATTGATTGAGAGGGCAGACAAAAGCCCCCTCATTTTCCCAAAGGAAAAAACAAGGGGGCTGAACGCCTTAAATTTAGTTTTCTATTATCTTCCTCAGCTTCATAAGGATTTTGGCTTTGCGTTTGTTCACAACGCTCTGTGTCACACCTAACCGCAACCCGACTTCCCGCTCGGAAAGTTCTTCAAAGAAGATTGCTTGTATCAATGCCTGCTCACTGCACGGCAATAAAGGCAGGGCGGCTTTCAGCCTATCCACCATCACCGCACGGACAACAGCTTCCGCAACGTCTACCGCCCCATCAACAATGAAATCAAGCATATTCCCCTCGCTGTCTGTAAATCCCTCCAATGAGAGCAGCTTATGGTTCGTGTCCAGTTTTTTAGATAACGCCACCGCTCTTTGTCCTTGTAAAAATCTGCGTACTGTTCCCGCACTACCTCAAGCAGACAGCCCTGCACGGGGATAAACAGCTTGTCCATGTAACTCTGGTCGGCTTGCCTGCGGCGGCAGAAATCCTTATAGGACAGTTCCACATAAACATTGTTTTCTTTGATATATACTTTTCTTGGTGCATACTTCACCGTATTTTCCTCCAATCTGAACTCTTGAAAATCTAAAAATCCAGATTGGAAAGGCGGCGAACGACAGCCAACAGCGGAAACAACCATGCGGCATAATCTGATAAAAAACGACAAAAGAAAAACCGCAAAGGCACTGTGACCTCTACGGTTATAGGAGATATGTATTCTGATAAGTGGAGATTCTACTTCTTGTTTCATGGTGAGAAGTAGCGTTGCATAAGCAGGGATTTTTTTAACTGGCTTCCGGCCATTCCCGATATGCTATGTATAGATTAATTCTGCATTGCATGAGCAGATAGGTAACTGCCCGAAAAAAAGACATAAAAAAATCCCTCCAAACTCTAAAACAGGTCTGGAGAGTGTCTGTTAAGTCTTTTCGGGCATAGCATAACCGCCCACCAAAACGCTGTTTTTTTATTTGGCAGGCGATTGCATTAAATTATTGATAGCAATAAATTAAATCTTAAATTTCTTGTTTGTTGAAATTGAATATTTCCAAAACTATTTGTTTTTCTTAGATATAATAGTAATAATGCTCAAGGTATTAGAAATGAGAGCCATAACCCATATAAATATAACTACAAGAATTTCCTTTGCTTTTTCAACATCTGTTAATCCACTTCCCTCTGGCAAAAGAAACATACTGGTAATCGCAAGCAAAGAAGTTATCCCCATAATGATAAACATAGTATTTTCAAATTTCTTTTCCTTTGCTTCTATCTCTTCCAGTGTATTCACAATGTTATTTTCAGCTGCTCCTTTATAATCTTCTTCATTTAATTTTTCTCCTGTTAGAATTTCATTAATACTAATTTGGTATATATCACTCAACAGCTTCAAACATTCAATTGGTGGCATATATTTTCCTGTTTCCCATCTTGAAACAGTCTTATTTGTTACACCTACCTTTTCACCTAACTGCTCTTGTGTCATGTTATTTTGCTTTCGGAGTTCCTTTAAGAACGCACCAATTTTTTGAACATCCATCCATAATACCTCCTTGTTTAATACATAACATTATATAAAAATTCTATTTCTAAAATCTACCCCACAAATAGCGAAATTCAAGGAAATCAGCATTTACCCATAAATAGAGATAGCTAAAGCTGAATATATTCACTTCAAGAATTACCATATATTTACATCCAGTTGTAAGCAATTTCTCCATTTACAATCTCCATTGCACAAGCCCTTACATTATTCATTCTTCCTACCTACCCATTCTAAGGCGTTTTCTGCTTTTAGCTGTTCCGTTATTACCCTGTGCTTGTTTCATGCCCTCTATGAGCCTTTCAAAGCGTTCCTGTGCCTGTCTGTCGATGTCGGCAAGGTATGTATTCAGCCTGCCGCTTGTGAGAAGATTAGTGTATGTAACATTACGGTACTGCTTCAGATAATTCAGATGTCGTTGTCCCCATTTGCCTATCGGCTGTTCTTCTTCGGTGGGTAAAGCTATACACGGTATTAAATACTCTCCTTGCCGTTCGTATTTGCCACCCAGTTCCTCAAAAATCGTCTTTGCCATTGTCTATTACCTCCACATTCTTTTTATTTTGAATGTCCGCAAAATCCGTCCTACATCTGTTGGATAGTTGGAATGGGTGACTTGGAAAATATCCATTATTCAAGGGTTTCCAATGCCCCTATGAACTTATAATGGATAGTAAGTCGTTGAATTTTCTGCCCGTCAACTTCTACGGGTTCAGAAACAAGAATTTTTTCTATCAGTTGATTGATTATCTTAAAATTGAGTTTTGTTATTCCTGCATAATCGCTTATCTGCTTCGCAAACTGCTCCTGCGTGTTTCTGAATATCCGCAAGTACAACTTCGTGAACCGTCTCGCTTCAATGTTGTGTGATGAACACCCGTCTTTTCCAAACTTACGGTACTTGGTACAGCAGTAGAAAGTCTTGTCTAATACATTGTTCCGCTTTCTTTTCTGCTCGACTTTGGCAAGCATGGCACTCCCGCAATCGGCGCACTTGATAACCCTTCGGAAGATGTTGTCATATCCGCTTGAGCTTTCCACGATAACGGGCGCTCTGCTCTGCAAAATCTTCTGCACGTTGTTCCAACGGTTCTGTTCGATAATCGGCTCATGCGTGCCATAGATGATTCACGCTCCGCATACGGGATATACGGTCTTTTCCTGGAACGCATGGTCTTAGTTAGTTTGTCCGCAACAGTAAGGTTTCCTGCATAGACGGGATTGTGCAATATCTGACTGACATAGGCAGTATCCCAGTCATACATTTTTCCCTCGTCCATAAAACGCTCAAACAGTTCCTTTTTATAGAAACTCGGTTTCAGCACTTTTGCCTTACGCAAGCGGTTACAGATAGTGTGAAGCCCCACACTCCATGTTTTTCATTTTTCCAAACTGTCTTTTCTGCTTCTCTAGGATAGAAAATAGCATGAATAAACTCGTGCAAATAAATCAATACTCGTCCCAATATAAAACTTATTATTACTGCAAAAACAAAGCTGTTGTCAAATACTAATTTTTTATCAATCTTTGAACATCTCATAATGGAAAATAAAATCATTGGTAATATTATGGGCAAGAACTTCCTTTGCCCTATTTTGAGCAATCATCATCTGTCTTGCCCGTTCCCTCTGCTCTGTGCTGACCGCCCTCGGCTTGCGGTAGCTGACATATGATTTCGGAAGGGAATAGGTTTTAGATACTTCGTCCTGCCCCAAAAGATTACATGTCCCTTTCCTTTGCTGTGGGTTCTGTGCTGTTTTCCCTCGGCAACTGTCGGCTGTTTTGCCTGTTCCCTCGCTTTGGCTAACCTTGTCTTTATGGAATGGTTACGCTCGGTCAGTTTTCGTCTTTTGGTGGCGGCGGTCAGTTCCGCACACGTTTTTTCTGACAGGGCATTTAATTTCTTCAAGGTGTCGCTTACTATCTGCTTTGTATCGTTGTCTTTTATCTGCGGAAGAATAGCGGACAGACTGGCGCACATTTCCGATTTGCTCCGTTCCCCAAACTGATAGATTATGTTGATTTCATCAGCATTAAAATGTATCTGAAAATTTGCGCCATCACATAAACGCTCCACGCCCACGCACTTAGGGAGATTTCTTGTGGGTTAAAGTATTGATTTTTCAAGGTTCAACACACCAAAATGGTATGGGAAGTTTGAGCTCCTAACCTATATCGGCAGACTATCCCTCACACACAGCGTTCCATACCCCACCTGCGGATTCGGATACACGTCAAATCCCGGCAGCTCCCTCGCCCCTCTCCTCATATATGCCTTCACCTTCTCACCATACAGATACGGATCATTCCCCCTCACGATCCCCCACTCCATAAGAAGTGCTGCCGCTCCTGTAGCAAACGGTGCTGCAAATGATGTCCCACTAAACTGTGCATATCCTCCTCCGGCTGCTGCGGTGGTGATATTTACCCCGGGCGCGACGATATCTGGCTTTGACATGAACGATCCTCCCCTGAGGGGGCCACGTCCGGAAAAATCTGCATATGCAAAGGTAAGCGCATCATATGCCCCTACAGAAACTGCACGTAAGGCAGTCGATGGAATGGTAAGAGTTGTATTATCTGTGGGAAAGAGGAACCCAGTTCCCCTGTTTAAGACTGCCTCCGCCGGAAGCCAAAGCTCATAATTTCCATCCACGATTTTCCTGGGTGTCATTACGATACGCCATGTGCCTGCGCCGATATAGGAATCCCCTGGAAGGAAATCCAGAAAAATCTCCTGGGCAGTACTGTAAGGGCTGGGTTCCCCATAATATAGCAAAATTTCTGTCTGCCCTGCCGTAAATCTCTGAGGTCCAAGTATTTCCTGAACAGGTCCGATCCGTATGCCGGAAGGGGAAACCAGTGAAATATCCACGACATCCACATACTCCTTCCAGATCTGCACGTTCAGAGACGGCTGGCTGTCCTGTACCGCAATCTCTATCACTACCTCCTGATCGTCACGGAAGCGCCCGGAAGTATGCCCTGCTCCTGATGCTTCATTTCCGGTTCCAATACAGATGCAGCTCTTCCATATATTGGAAATGTCATCAATATACCGTTCAAGAAGAGATGTGCCGTCATGGGAGCCGTAGGTATTCCCAAAGCTTATATTGACTGCTGCCGGCATCCTGTATTCCAATGCCTTGCGGATCACGTAATCCAGTCCTGTCATAAGCTCCGTTGTCCGGGGAAAGCCCTCCTTCGATGGACTTCCGAGCTTCACTACAAGAAGCTTACTCTCCGGAGCCACCCCGGCATACTGCCCGTAGCCGTCTGTATTTCCAATTAATATTTTACCCGGGGAAACGCCTCTTCCATTTCCAGCAGCAATCCCTGCGACTGCCGTTCCATGGCCTGATGTGTCCCTGGATGGGACAAGACTCATTCGCTCTCTGGCAGTCTGTGCCTCCAATGCCTTGTTCAGCTGTTCTTCCGTATATTCAACCCCAGTTTCATAGCCCTCCGGCGCACTTTCCCCCTCGCGGGGTCTCAGTGACTGATCCCACAAGGCCATGATCCTTGTTGTTCCGTCTGCATTACGAAAATCCGGCAGTGTATAATCAATTCCTGAATCTATAATTCCTACCAGGACTCCCTGACCATATAGTGAAAAGCGGGTATCCTGTACCGCATTAATGCAGGATACCCGCCTTCCATTGGCAACCTGGAAGAATAGTCTCTTTGGTTTCTCAATATATTCGATTTCCGGTATCTGTGACAAAGCTTCAATCTGCGACTCACGGATTGTAATAATCGCATATTCATTCTGAAGTTCTGTCACCCTGGATGCAAGCTCCCGTACTCTTTCAAGACTTCCGGAATATTTCACAATGAGATCCCATTCCCGCTCAACAGGGTTATAGCCCACATCAAGCTCCAATGATTTCTCTCTTTCTTCTGATGATGCGTCCAATGCCAGATTCAGCAGATTTTCTATCTTCTGACTTGCCATATCAATCCCTTCCTTACCATATATATTTGCCCAAAAGCACTACTTTACCTGCATGGATGCCGAAAACCACCACTTTATCGGCTCGGATGCCGTGCAGCGGAGTGCACGGCTCCGTGAATAGTAACAATATATGCAGTATAAGGCGTTACTGTTCATGGGCATCTATTGACAGACTGCTCATATACTAATATAATATGATACAAGCGTCAAAAGGTCATTCGTTTCATGCTTGCATGAAAAGGCATGACTTCGGGACGCGAAAAACACAGAAAAGCAGCCATTTTTCGTAGAAAAATGAGCGGATCCCTGGTGTTTTAGGATTTCGGGAGCGCGAAGCGCGGAGAAATCCGGTGTATCATGAGCGTCAAAATACAAGTGTAATGCTTAAGGAGCGCCTGGACACAGGAATTGCGGTTTATAAGGCAGGTCTTACGGATCGTATGATTATGAGAGGAGATCACGGAAGAAAGGATTATGCTGTGGAGCAGGGAGTTCCCGCAGAGCATATCTTTATGGATCACGCCGGATTTTCCACTTATGAAAGGCATATACCGGGCGAAGGAAATCTTTAAGGTGAACCGTATGCTTGCTGTAACACAGAGATATCACCTTTACCGCGCAGTATATGATGCAAAGATGATGGGGTTGACGTAAAAGACATTCCATGTGATACATGTATTTACTCCGGAGACAGATACCGGAAGTCTGGAGAGGAAATAGAAATGATACCTGTAAAAAAAGAGGACTTGCGCAAGCTGGTAAGTCAGACTACAATAGAAACATATGAGGAGCTGACCCCTCAGCTTATACAATTAATTGAACAGACCAGGCATGATGATACACTTACAGAGGCGCAGAAGCAGGATGAGATATCTCTTCACATGTTAGGCTATGTGAAGTCCTGTACCAATGAGATTATCATAGAGGTTCTGGCAGAGATACTTGGATTGGAGGATTAAGGGCAATGGCATACTGCGTAAAATGCGGAGCAAGAGTTGAGGATGATTTAAGATTCTGTCCATATTGCGGGGCAGAGATTCCAGTTGTGGAAAAAGCAGCGGATCGGGCAGAGAATACATATACAGCGGGAGGTTCGGAAGAATCGCAAAGTTACACATATTATCAAGAAGGAACAAATGAACGCCAGACATACGGCACTCAGTACAACTACAACGGGCAGCAGGCATACAGCGGGCAGCAGACATATGGCAGTCAGCAGAACTACAACGGGCAACAGGCATATGGCAGCCAAACAGGGTATTTTGAGGCTTCGGAGGTAAAACGTAATAAAGTAATGGGTGTGTTATCTTATTTGAGAATCCTGGTACTGATTCCGCTGCTGGCCGGAGACAAGAGCTCTCCTTATGTAAAGCATCATGCAAATCAGGGCCTTGTATTTTTTATTCTGTCTTCTATCGTGGATTTTCTTGACGGGAAATGGATCGGGGGATTTTACTCCTGGTTTAGTTTTGGCGGGAACTGGTTTTCCTGGATTATAGATCTTGCAGATTTCGTATGTCTGATTCTGCTTGTTATGGGAATCGTCTCTGCATGCAAAGGGACAAGACAGGAACTCCCGATTATTGGAAAGATTAAAATTCTAAAATAAAGGAATACGGGGCGGCCGCTTAAATGGTGACCGCCCCTCTTTAATGTTATACCCCTATTCGATTGTAATAAGCTTTGGCTGTTCTACTGCCTTCGGCACGTCCTTTGGTACCTGAAGTGCCAGGACACCGTCCTTGAAAGCAGCCTTGATATCTTCCTGTGTTACTCTGTCGCCTACATAAAAGCTTCTGTTGCAGCTTCCAGTGTAGCGTTCTTTGCGTACACAGTTTCCCTTGGCATCCTTTTCTTCCTTTGTCTCATTCCGGACTGCAGAAATCGTTAGATAGCCATCCTTCAGATCAGCCTTAATATCTTCCTTTGCATACCCTGGAAGTTCCATCTCAATCATATAGTTTCCATCCTTTTCATGGATGTCTGTCTTCATAATCTGCGAAGTAGCATTCTCAAACGGACGTGAGAAAAAAGGATCCCTGAACATGTCGTCAAATAAATTGTAATTTCTGTTTGCTAATAACATAATGATTCCTCCTTAAAATTCTGCCTTCTGGAAATAGTATTCCAAAAAGGTATTTGAAATATGAATTGTTTTATTTGTTATAAATATTATATAACACATACTGTTAGCACTGTCAAGAGGTGAGTGCTAATTTTTTGTAAAGAATTTATGAACTCTCGGTTTTACGGGATTCAAAAGGGCTTTTCATGCGGGATTGACGAAAGAAATCCCTGGTCAGCTGTAATCAGTATTAGGGGAGCCTTTGAGGCGAAAAATGCCCGCCCTCTTGACTTGGAGTATACTCCAGGTGCTATACTGCTTATATTACAATTCAGAGAAGGAGCAGACTGCATGACGATTTCTGAGGTGAGTGAAAAGTATGGGCTTTCACAGGATACTCTTCGTTATTATGAACGCATCGGCGTGATTCCGCCGGTGAAGCGCAAGGCAGGGGGAGTACGGGATTACACGGAGGAGGATCTGGGATGGATTGAGCTTGCAAAGTGTATGCGAAGTGCCGGACTTTCCATGGAGGCATTAATTCAATATGTAAATCTTGCCAGGCAGGGGGATGAGACCATTGCTGCAAGGCGTGATTTGCTGAATGATCAGAGGAAGCAGCTGATGAAGCAGTATGAGGCAATCCGCGCGGCAAAAGAACGTCTGGATTATAAGATCTCCCGGTACGATGAGGCGATGGAGACCGGCAGATTAAGCTGGGATAAATAAAGCTGGATACATTGCTATGAGCGGACGGTTAGTCCGTGAATAGTAATGCATAAGGAGTGTTAGTAAAAGGTGATCCGGAAGGACACTGAAAAATAAAAGGAGGATACAGATATGATTTATAAGAAGTTTGAGGATTTACAATTGTCGGCACTTGGCATGGGGAACATGCGGCTTCCTGTTATCGACGGGGATGATGCACGTATTGACGAGGCGGCAGCGGCAGAGATGGTTGAGTACGCTATGAGCCGCGGCATTAATTATTATGATACAGCCTGGGGATATCATAACGGAAATTCCGAGACAGTTGTGGGTAATCTCCTCAGTAAATATCCCCGGAACAGCTTTTATCTGGCCACAAAGTTTCCGGGATATGATCTTGCTAATATGACGAAGGTAGAAGAGATTTTTGAAAAACAGCTTGAAAAGTGCAAGGTGGAATATTTTGACTTTTATCTGTTCCACAATGTATGTGAGATGAATATTGAACAGTATCTAGATCAGCAGTATGGTATATTTGAATATCTGATGAAGCAGAAGGAAAATGGAAGAATACGGCATTTGGGATTTTCGGCCCATGGATCCTGTGATGTGATTAAGCGTTTTCTTGACGCATATGGAGTGCACATGGAATTCTGCCAGCTCCAGGTCAACTATGTGGACTGGACTCTGCAGAACGCAAAGGAGAAGATGGAGCTGTTAGAGAAGCATCACATTCCGGTATGGGTTATGGAGCCTCTGCGCGGAGGTATGCTGGCAAAGCATTCTGAGGAAAATACAGCGAAGCTTAAAGAACTGCGCCCGGACGAGGCAGTGCCGGCATGGGCATTCCGGTTTTTACAGAGTCTTCCGGGTGTGACTATGATTCTTTCCGGAATGTCAGATTTTGAACAGGTGAAGGCAAATATACATACCTTTGAGACAGAGAAACCTTTAAATGACAAGGAGATGACAGAGCTTCTTGGCATTGCGGGAAAGATGGTAAATGGAGTGCCCTGTACAAAATGTCATTACTGTACCAGCCACTGCCCGCAGGAAATCAATATTCCATTCATGATTGGGCTGTATAATGAGCATGTATTTACCGGCGGCGGATTCATTGCCCCCATGGCATTAATGTCGGTTCCGAAGGAACAGCAGCCCTCGGCATGTGTAGGATGCAGAAGCTGTGAGGCAGTCTGTCCGCAGCAGATTAAGATTTCAGAAGTACTGGCTGATTTTGTAACAAAGCTTGCCTGAGAATGCCGTACGATTATAAAGGGGGATAATGGAGTATGATTTATCGGGAACTTGGTAATACCAGGATTAAAGTCAGTGAAATTGGAATAGGCTGCGAGGGCTTTATAGATAAAACTGCTGACCAGGTGAGGGAATTTGTGGATCTGATGGAGCAGGAGGGGGTAAATTGTATTGATTTATATTCTCCGAATCCAGTATTCAGGAGTTCTCTCGGCGCGGCTCTGGCAGGAAGAAGAGAAAAATTTGTCCTGCAGGCGCATCTGTGTACGATCTGGAAGGACGGGCAGTATAAAAGGACAAGGGATATTGAGGAAGTAAAGGAAGGATTTGCAGACCAGTTAAAGCGTCTTGGGACAGATTATGTAGAGATCGGTATGATTCATTACGTGGATTCTGTAGATGAGTGGAGAAATGTGGCGGACGGGCCGGTTATGCAATATGCGCGTATGCTTAAGGAAGAAGGGGTCATTAAGAGCATCGGACTTTCCAGCCATAATCCAGAAGCTGCTCTTGAGGCCATAAGAGGCGGGAATATTGATGTGCTGATGTTCAGCATAAATCCCTGCTATGACCTGATGCCTGCCAGTGAGGATGTAGAAGAGCTCTGGAACGAGAAAAATTATGAGAAGCCGCTCCTTAATATGGAGCCGGCAAGACAGGAGCTCTATGAGGAATGCCAGAGACGCGGAATTGGCATTACGGTTATGAAGGCATTCGGCGGTGGGGATCTGTTAGACGGAGAATTATCGCCTGCCGGAAAGGCGCTGAATGCTTTCCAGTGTCTGAGCTATGCCCTGACGCGTCCCGCAGTGGCAACTGTACTGTCAGGCGCCAGATCTCTTCAGGAATTAAAAAGTGACATTGCGTATGAGTCTGCAAAAGAGGAAGAGAGGGACTATGCGCCGGCACTTGCGGCATTTCCTAAGATCAGCTGGGCAGGGCACTGTATGTACTGTGGGCACTGCGCGCCATGTCCGAAGGGTATTGACGTGGCTATGGTTACAAAGCTTCTGAACCTGGCTGTAGCACAAGACGGGATTCCGGAGACGATACGGGAGCATTATGCAGTACTTTCCCATACTGCCGGAGAATGTGCGGCATGCGGTGTATGTGAAAAGAGATGCCCATTCCAGGTAAAGATTGCCCTGAACATGAAAAAGGCAGCAGAGTTATTTGGAAAATAGGTTAAAAAATGATGCGCACAGCCGCATAAGGAAGTATGCCGCTTTGCGGCTGGCGTGATACTCACGGCAGATTTCATCGGCCGTGAGTATAATATATTTTAGTTATTGTTATTTTAGAGAATTTTTAGATGGTTTCTTAATATTTTATGAAGTTTTCTAAAGAAAAGCAGAAAGTTGTTGTGAATCAAAGAATATCTTGCTATACTCTTACACATACTACATGATGAACAAGGACGTTACGTAAGGAGCAGATAAGTATGGGCAGATTTCGAAAAATACTGGCTGGAATGATCCCGGAATATAGTTGGTTTCCGCTCATTCTGGCTCTTTCTTTTGATAGCGGAGTTTATGTGGCAGCGAGGATGATTGCAGGCGAATGGCATCATTATAATATGGAAAGCAGCCTGGATAAGATGGTTCCGTTCTGGGCGCCTGCAGTGACCGTTTATCTGGGATGCTATCTGTTCTGGGCAGTGAATTATATACTGATCGCCAGACAGGACAAGAAAGCAGTATGTCAGTTTTTTTGGAGTGATTTTATAGCGCATGTGATCTGCTTTGCGATTTTTCTATTGTTTCCAACAACAAATATCCGTCCTGCGCTAGAACCGGACGGAGTATGGAATCAGCTTATGCTGTGGGTATTCTCAGTGGATGCGGCAGATAACCTCTTCCCCTCCATTCACTGCATGGTGAGCTGGTTCTGTTTTATCGGAATAAGAGGAAGGCGGGAAATCCCACTGTGGTACAAACTGTTCTCCTGCATGATGGCACTTATGGTCTGTGCATCCACGCTCTTTACAAGACAGCATGTTATTATAGATGTATTTGGGGGTGTGATCCTGGCAGAGCTGAGCTTCTATATTGGCAGGCGAAGGAGGCCGAGGCACATCTATGAGAGGATTCTTTTCCCGAAGAGCAGGAAGGGGGAGCTGAATGCATAGCAAAAAAAAGATCATTGGAAATGGCATTTTTCTGCTGTCTGTATTCCTGCTTACCCTGTATGGTGTCTTTCACGGAGAAGATTTGGAAAAAATGTTTGCTGCAATTAAGGGGGCAGATGTAAAGTGGCTTGTCCCTGGAGTACTCTTTGTGGTATTATTTATCTGGGGCGAATCTATTATTATATGGTATATGATGCGTTCTTTCGGTATTTTTCTTAAGAAAAGAATCTGCTTTTTATTTTCCTCTGTGGGATTTTTCTTCAGCTGCATCACTCCGTCAGCAAGCGGGGGGCAGCCCATGCAGATTTACTATATGAGGAAGGAGCGGATTCCGATCCCGGTTTCTACAGTTATTCTGATGGTTGTGACGATTACATACAAGCTGGTGCTTGTTATAATAGGTCTTGGAGTTCTTATGCTCGGAAGAGAATTCTGCTGTCATTATCTAGGAGAGATCTTGCCGGTTTATTATCTAGGGCTTGCACTGAATGTAGCCTGTGTCGGATTTATGATTGTACTGTTATTCCACCCGGTTCTTGTCGAAAGATTTTTGGTTTCAGGACTGGGATGGATGGAAAGATTTAAGATTATGAAGAGGAGGAGAGCCCGCAGGGAGAAGCTGCTTAAGGCCATGCAGGTCTACAGGGAGACTGCGGACTATCTGAGAAAACACAGGACAGTGCTTGTTCTAGTAATGCTTATTACATTTATACAGCGGTTGATCCTGTTTGGCGTTACCTGGACGGTATACCGGGCATTCAGAATGTCAGGGGTGGATGCCGCGGATGTTGTACTCCTTCAGGCGGTTATATCTGTTTCCGTTGACATGCTTCCTCTTCCAGGCGGGATGGGGATCAGCGAATCCCTGTTCCTAAAAATCTTTCGTCCGGTTTTCGGAACCTTCCTTTTGCCGGCAATGGTACTTTCCCGGGGAATCGGTTACTACAGCCAGCTATTAATCAGTGCTGTATTTACGGTAACAGCGCAGTTATATTATACATGGAGAAGCCGGATGAAAAATGAAACCGGGCTTCAGCAGGGGGTTGCAAAATGATAGGTTTTTATGATTATACGGTTGTTCTTACATATATTGGTTTTGCATCGGGCATTACCGGAATGTTCTGTGCATCTACAAGACATCTGAGATGGGCAGTCTTTTTTCTTGCCTTTTCGGGACTTTGTGACATGTTTGACGGAAAGATTGCCAGGACAAAAAAGAACCGGACAGAGGATGAGAAGAACTTCGGAATCCAGATTGATTCTTTGTGCGATATCGTCTGCTTTGGCATCCTGCCTGTGCTGATCTGTTTTAAGCTTGGCATGAGGCATATCTACAGCATGGCAATCCTGATTTTTTACGCACTGGCAGGAGTAATCCGCCTTGGATATTTTAATGTAATGGAGACAAAAAGGCAGGCAGAGACGGACGAAAACCGGAAATATTATCAGGGACTGCCAATTACATCCATGGCAATTGCACTGCCGCTCTTCGTTGTGGTGTCGCCTTTATTTCCGAATCATATGACATTTACAGTGCTGCTTCATGTTCTTGTGACAGTAATCGGAATCCTGTTCGTGGCAGACTTTAAAATAAGAAAATTGTCAACCAGGGAGCTTTTTCTGCTTGTTGCGGTTGTTGCCGCGGCCGTGGCGGTTATTATATTTGTCTGGCGGAGCTGGTGGCGGCTTTTGCACTTTTAACGATTTACCAGGAGGAAAGATATATGTATTTAGTTGCAGACCGAAATGGAAAGACTGAGGAAGAGAATTCTCTTCAGGATAAGCTCCTCAGATGGATGTATGGACATCTCCTGGGAAGATGCCTGTTAAAACCGCTTATTATGCCGGGTGTGTCAAGGCTTGGAGGAAAGCTTCTGGATCTACGTATGTCCAGAGTTCTGGTCGCCCCATTTGTACACCGTCTTTCCATTGATATGACAGACTATGAGCAAAAGGAGTATGTCTCTTATAACGATTTTTTTAAGCGAAGGCTCCGGCCGGGAGCCCGTCAGATTGAGAATGCACCGGAGATTCTGGTCAGCCCGTGTGACAGCAGGCTTAGCGTCTATAAGGTCGGATCTGAGAGTACATTTAAGGTAAAGCATACCAGCTATACGTTGTCAACGCTTTTGCGCGACTGGTGGCTTGCAGACCAGTATGCGGGAGGATATGTATGGATCTTCCGCCTTCGTGTAGACGACTGTCACCGGTATATCTACGTTGACTGCGGAAAGGAATCAAAAAGACGTGTAATACCAGGGGTATTTCACACAGTTAACCCTGCGGCAGGAGACAGATTTCCGATTTATAAAGAAAATACCAGGGAATATTCTGTGCTTAAATCCGAAAACTTTGGCGAGATTCTCCAGATGGAGGTGGGTGCCCTGCTTGTGGGTCAGATTGAGAACCACCGGGTTAGCGACACTGTAAAGAGAGGACAGGAAAAGGGCAGTTTTGCTTTCGGGGGATCCACGATTATTCTCATGACGCGTAAGGGCAGAGTGTGCCCGGATCAGGACATCCTTGAGAATTCAGCCAAAGGCATAGAGACCCGGGTAAAACTGGGAGAACGTGTAGGAATTAAAAATTTTGAAAAACCTTTCCTTGACAAATCTAGATTCCATGCATATAATTAGAATACAGAAAGAAAAGACAGCAATACGAAGATGTCTGCGAACCAGAGAATAAGCAGTATAGATTAGGGCTTGTACTGGTTTCGACGGGGGTCAGAAAGTTGGAGAAGCCATCCGTAGCGGGACACTACGTTAAAAGTTCCAATTAAATATAAACGCAGACAATAGAGAATTAGCGTACGCTGCCTAGTATTGGCGGCAGTCGGCCTTAGGTTATCCGCTGCTTAAGCAACCGGCTTCAACTGAGCGGAGCACTTCGTTTCCAAAGCTTTGAGGAGATGGAAGAATTTATGAAGCTACTGAAGCCAGTAACCTGTCATTAGGTGACTGGACAAGGGAATGTTAATATAATGACTGTGATGGGAGAAGCTCTGATGGATGGGCTTTCGGACGCGGGTTCAACTCCCGCCAGGTCCACTAATAAAAATCGCTTTAAATCCAGTAAAATCGAGGGTTGGGCGATTTTTTTTATTTGCATATATTTTGATTACCTTTTTGAAGCAAAGTGACCAATAGAAAAAAGCAGGAAAGGAGACAATAGATGAAATCAAACAGAAGAGGCGCGACCATGCAGACAAGCAGAAGATGCCGCAGTACATTAAGAAGTTAGCTGCAAAGAAAGGATGAGTTTTTTGACATTATTTAAAATGACTCGGAATTTGTCAAGACAGGTGATTTACTCTGATAGGATATAAATGTGTTCTGCCTGTATGATTGCAGATTTTGAATATCTCAACTCTATGGCAAGGCTCAAGGTATGGCTCTCGCCCATACCTCTCTTGATATCAATAAAATAAATGGTCTTTTTTCCCTCTAAAATTTTGGAGTGTGGATTTCAAAAATAAGAAGGGTTGTCCATGGTGGACAATCACGATTACGGCTCCATTCGCTGTATATCTCAACAAGGATGATTATAATTACCTGGAACCGGATATATCTGTGATATGTGATCCATCTAAATTAGACGAGAAAGGCTGTCATGGTGCTCCCGACTGGATTATTGAGATTGTGTCACCTGGTAGCAGATCAATGGATTATTATAAGAAATTATTCAAATACAGTTCGGCCGGTGTAAGGGAATACTGGATTGTTGATTCAGAGAAGAACCGGATCACAGTTTATAATTTTGAACAGGATGACATGCAAGAGTATTCTTTTGGTGAGGATGTTCCAGTAGGGATATATGAGGGATTTTCCATAAGGATTTCATAGACAAAAGATTATAGCGCCTCCCAATTTGAGGACGCTATTTTTATTAGTTTCACCGTTATTTTTTCTTTTTCTTCTGATACATCTCATTTACGGATTCAGCAAAAATAGAACGTGAATGTTTAGCGTGATTATAATTACAGTTTTGTGGAATCTTCGCAAGGGTTGTAACCGTATTTAGGAGCTGCATGATCTATTGCATGTCTCATTATTTGCCGGATTTCCTGTGCGCTATAATTTTTCGTCATCGTCATTAATTTCCCGGTCAAAATCAAAGTCAAATCCAACGTTGGATTTTCTCAAAATACCCGGCCATTCTCTTTACCGCAATTCTTCCTGCAGTCATAATATCAGCTATATTTCTCCAATCACCAAACTCTCTCAGTATTTCATTAGTATTTACTCTCGGCATATCTTGTAAACTTTGCAAAGACTGATATAATGTTGATTTCCCAACACCGTTAACAACCGCTATCAAAATATATTATAACCCAAATAACCTGAAATGTTAATAGATCAGAAAAACTCCGCAGGAAAACCCGCGGAGTATATATTCTCGAAATCTTGTATTCTGTATGCCTATCTCTTACTAAACTGTGGTGCTCTTCTCGCTGCTTTAAGACCGTACTTCTTACGTTCTTTCATACGTGGGTCACGTGTTAAGTAGCCGGCTTTCTTAAGTATTGGCCTGTAATCCGGATCTGCCTCAAGAAGCGCTCTTGCGATACCGTGGCGGATTGCTCCTGCCTGTCCCGTGTAACCGCCGCCTTTTACATTAACGATTACATCGAACTTTCCTTCTGTATCTGTTGCTGCCAACGGCTGACGGACTACTACTTTTAATGTCTCAAGTCCAAGATAGTCGTCAATATCTCTTTTATTTATCGTAATGTTACCTGTTCCTGGTACTAAATATACTCTTGCTACTGATTTTTTTCTTCTTCCTGTTCCGTAGAATCTTGCTTTAGCCACTGTAATATCCTCCTTTCACTCTTTCCCTAAAATTTCAGCTCTACCGGCTTCTGAGCCTGCTGTGCATGGTCTGGTCCGGCATATACATGAAGCTTCTTAAGCATTGATCTTCCTAAAGGTCCCTTCGGAAGCATTCCTTTTACTGCAAGCTCAATAACCTTTTCTGGCTTCTTGCTCATCATCTCTGCCAAAGTTGTCTCTTTCATTCCGCCTACATACTCAGAGTGATTGTAGTAAATCTTCTGGGACATCTTCTTTCCTGTTACCTTTACTTTCTCAGCATTTACGATAATTACGTAATCGCCTGTATCTACGTGCGGTGTAAATTCCGGCTTATTCTTTCCTCTTAAAACCTTGGCTACTTCGGATGACAGACGTCCTAACGTGCATCCTGCAGCGTCAACTACATACCATTTTCTCTCAATCTTATCTGGATTAGCCATATAAGTTTTCATTGGTTTCCCTCCTGTGAAATCATTCTTATATAATTACAATAATTCTATCGAAATCAGCAAGGCTCCGGGGCTTTGGTTCCTTACTGTTTCTGCTTTCGCCATACTGATTTATTATATTACACGCCTCCGCGCGTGTCAACTGTTTTTTGGAAATGGGTGCAGATAATTTTTGTTGGTTTTTATGCCCAGATAAATCTCTTCTGCCTACGGAATGTATTTGTCTTTTCTCATCCCGAACTTGCTTCTGGAAAAAGTATGCACGTTCTCTTTCAGATGGTATGGATCAAGAATGTGCTGTGCATCGGGGAACAACTCTTTCGCCATGTTCGCAATCCATGCCGCCCCATCACTGATAAGCACTGTTTCCTAATAACTTCCGTAACCGTTCTCAACCGCACAGCGTTACAGATGCCTGCCAAACTCTCCCGCAGCACCGACATAGGAAACATACTCCCTTTTTCTATATGATGTTGTCACTCCCCCTCTTTTTGTTCTTCCAATAATAGATGTGATCAGAGGAATAGACCACCCCAAGCTTATTCTCACGTCATTTATTTTACCTAAAATGTTAAGTTCTGTGCGGTATTAAGGCAATAGCATATTGTTCGCTCAAGTGGTGTTTCCTCACATTCCATAGCGTGATGATGAATGAAATTCCTGCCGTTTTGCAATCCTTAGGGCAAATAAACGTAAAATAAAAGGAGATTATATACCAATTACAATATATATGTAAAATTCCTGTTAGATTAATGAGAGAAAAATGTAAAATGTACAAAACAAACAAAAATATATAGACAAAATTGATAAATAATAGCATATATTGACTATATCGATTGGACAATATAGTGGCGTGTGAGTATAATTAAATAATACTTGAAAATACATTCAGAAAGAATCATTGAGGAGGAAAGAAATATGAGAATGTGTAGAAAACGTGCGCTTTCATTTTTATTAACGTTAGCGCTGATAGCAGGATGCTTTGCAGGAACTGGGGTGACTGCGAAGGCTACAGGAGTCCCTTATATTAATAGTATAAGTGTAGACAAAGAGTCATTGGATAGTAACGGTGGTAGTATCACTGTATCTGTTGATGGGTCAGATTTGGGAGAGAATGTATGGTGGGGGCTTCGTAGACAAACAGAGAGTGGAAAGGAAGTTGTGGGAGATGAAGTACGAGTAGCACAAACAGATGGAAGTAATGCTGCTCGGTTTACGGTGGAAATTCCAGCAAACGAGAGTGGTTCAGAAGTAGTATATGAGATAAGAGTAAAAGAGAGCGAACCCCAAAAATTTGATTGGCAGACTAGTTATAGCTGGGGGACGCCATTAACTAAGACAATTACGGTTGACGGAAAAGAGGGCGGGACAGTAGATAAGACGAAGCTAACAGCTCAAATTCAGGATGCCGAATCTAGAGATGAAAAAGATTATAAGGATAATGGTAAGTGGGAAATAATGCAGGAGAAGCTGAAGGCTGCGAAGGAAGTGAATGAAAATGAGGCTGCAACTGCGCAAGAAGTTAAAACAGCAACAGATGAATTACAGGCGGCAATTAACGCATTAGAAGAAAGAATACCATTTATAAAAAATATCAGTGTGAATCCAGAGTATTTAGGTAGTGATGGAGGAAGAGTGACAGTATCACTTACAGGTGAGGATTTAAAAGGTAAAGTATGGTACATGTTACAGAAAGAAAAAGAAGATGGTACTTACGAAATAGTGGGAGAAGAAAAGAACATAGCAAGTATTGCAGGTGGGATATCGTCAGAATTTGTTATAAATATTGCTCCCAATGATGATGCAAGAGAAGTAACTTATAAACTTAAAATAAAGGATCAAGAGCCGACCGAAAACTGGACAGGAGGTTCGTTCAAATGGAATTGGTCAGGGGCAAATGAGGCTACATTTGCGGTAGAAGCTAAAGGTGGCATAGTAGATAAGACAGAGCTAAGAGCCAAAATCCAGGATGCCGAATCTAGAGATGAAAATGACTATAAAGATGCTGGCAAGTGGACAGTAATGCAAGAAAAGCTAGCTGTAGCAAAAAGGGTAAATGAGGATGATACAGCAACTGCTCAGCAGGTTAATCAAGCGGCAGATGAATTAAAGAAAGCTCTTGATGACTTGGCATCGTCAAAAAAGGTGCCTGCGATATTTAACATCGAGGTATCACCAGAGTCTTTGAAAAGTACTGGAGGAAAAGTAGAAGTATCACTTACGGGAGAGGATTTGACAAATAAGGTTTGGTATTTACTACGAAAAAAGCAGGACGATGCATCATATGAGGTGATTGGTGAGGAAAAGAACGTGGCAGATATTGCCGGTGGTTCTGCATCAGTCTTTGTAATAGACATTCCGGAAAATAAAGAAGATAAAGAAGTAACCTATCAGATTAAGGTAAATGCAACCGAGCCTACGGAGAGTTTTTTTGGTTCCTTAAAATGGAACTGGCAGGGCGCCAGTGAGTGTACTGTTAAAGTTTCTGCAGAAACAGGAAGTCCGTCCGGCAAGGTTGACAAATCAGCCTTGGATTTAGTAATTAAAGAAGCAGAAGCAAAAAAAGCAGAGGATTATGTTGCAGATGGTAATTGGACTGCAATGCAGGAAAAACTTGCAGAAGCACGGGAGGTATTTGCGAACGGCGAAGCAACAAAAGATGAGGTAGAGAATGCAGCGCAGAACTTGTCAAATGCACTTAAGTCTCTTGTTAAAAAGGATACTGAAACAGAAGAGGCGATATTAAAAGCAATAACAGTATCTCCAGAATCATTAACTAGCTCAGGAGGAACTGTCAATGTAACAGTAACAGGAGAAAATATGGCAGGTACTTTTTGGTACCAGGTGAGAAAACAGACTGATGAGATGGATGGAACACCAATTTATGGAGAGGAATCAGAAATAAAATCTATGCCTATAAGCAATTCTACAAGTTTTGTATTTCCTGTAGAGATACAAGCCAATACAGATAGTGCAGATGTTTCCTATCAAGTTCGAGTATCCATAATTCAGCCATCTGGAACTGTTATGAGAGAAACAAAAGCAAAAAGAATCACTGTCTCCGGTACAGGAACCTCATCCGACAAGGTTGACAAAACAGCCCTGGCAGCCGCCATTGAAGAAGCAGAAGCAAAAAATGCAGAAGAATACGTCACAGACAATAACTGGAACACCATGCAGGAGAAGTTAAATGCAGCAAAGACAGTAAATGCAAAAGAGTCTGCAACAGCACAGGAGGTTAAGACAGCATTAGATGAGCTGCAGGCAGCGCTTAAAAATCTTGTAAAAAAGCCAGAGAAAACAGCTAATATTACAAAGATAACAGCCACACCGACTGAAATTCCAGCTACAGGCGGTACAGTACAGCTCTCTGTTACAGGAACGGAGATGACAAAAGACAACTGGGGACTGGATATAAAGACATTTATAAGCGGCACTAATCAGACCCAGCCTGCAAGCGACAAGGCCGGAAAAGCTACAGTCAAAGAGATGACAGAAAATAGTGCTGTAGTGGAGATTTCTGCAAATGGAATGAAGAATGACGTTGATTTCGTAATTTCCGCAGGTCCAAAGAATGGGGAAGAGATTACAAAACAGGCAGAAGTAACAGTAGTGCAGGCAGGAAAAGGCTATACGACCACAAGCCTTACACCAGAATCAGTCGTACTGGCAGATGATCATACAGTAGTTGCAACTTTCAAGTCTGTTATCACAGCAGTAGAAGGAGCTGATTTAAACAAACTTGTTTACATAGCTGACGCAGATGGAAATAACCGGCATGATCTGACAGATGCAGGAAAAGTGACTATAGATGATCAGACAGTGGCGGTTGAGTACTCAGAATCCTTGAAGGATATTGGTACAACTTCTTACTTGTATATTAAGGAAGGTGCATTAAAGACTACAATCATGGAATCTGGAAGCGAAGCAGAGAAGGTTGTAGCAGACATTAAGTGGATAATCCAGACAGCAGCCAGAGTATCAGGAATTAAAGTAGATAAGGATTTATTTGACAGCAATGGCGGAACAGTAACTGCGACACTGAATGGTTACCGTGTGGAAGACATTGAACTTGATAAGATCGAAGCATCCATATATCGTCCGGGTGAGACATCAGCATCTGATATTGCTGTTACAAAAGACAAGGATGCGGACGGCAGAATAACACTTACATTTGCCGTTCCAAAAAATACGACACAAAATACAGTCAGCTATTGGCTCAATGTAAAGTATGACGGCACTCCGGTATATGAAAGTGCCGCAGACAGCCGTGGACAGAGGACGACAATCTCTGTACTTCCAGAAGGAAAGACGGAGAAAGACAGGACGCTGAGTATGGTGACAATTTCCGGAAATAACAAGACAGAGGTGAATAATACAACGGATATTGAAGTGCAGGTTTCATCCAATGTCGGAGAACTTAAGACAGAACTCAGAGTATACGGCACCAATCTGGATTCAGCTCTGACAAAAGTACGGGCAGTAGATGAAAACGGAATTATATGGCCAGTTTACCAGATTTCCGAATGTGACGGCACATGGAGATTTATTGCAATAGCAGGACCACACAGAAATGGTGTATTTGGCGACGGAAACAGTCAGCTTATTGAATTGCTGCCGCCGAGATATGCAGGAACAAATAAGACATATAAGATTCAGGTTGCAATAGACGGAGAGAATTTCATTGAAGAGCCATGTGTAACACTGAAGGTTTTGAATGAAAACATAAAAGGCGAGTATGAGTTCAGAGACTGTACTGACAAAAATTTCAAATACGTTACAGTGCAATATGTGGACGAATCAGGAAAAGAGATTGCAGAGAAGGATGTCTACAAAGGATATAGCATTTCCATGCCGGAAGGCTTTGGTATTAAACCGAAGCAGATCAATGGCTATACGCTTGTAGAAGAACCGACGCTTGATGAATGGGTTGAAGAAGGAAGAACTTATAGTTACATTTACAAAAGTACAAATACAGATCCAGTTGTAAAGCCAAAACCGCCTGTTGTATCACAGAGCATTAAAGTAAGCGGCATCAAGATCAATGCAGCTTCAAAAAAGATTGCCGCAGGAAAGAAGGTTCAGCTGTCAGCAACTGTATCTCCGGCGAATGCATCAAATAAAGCTGTTACATGGAAGAGCAGTAACACAAAATATGCAACAGTGAATTCATCCGGTAAGGTTACAGTGAAAAAGGCAGGTGCAGGAAAGTCAGTTACAATTATGGCAATCGCTGCAGACGGCAGTGGGAAGAAAGCATCCTGTAAGCTCCAGATCATGAAAAACTCTGTAAAGAGTGTAAAAATTAAAGGTGCAAAGGCTGTAAAGGCAGGAAAGAAACTGAAATTAAAAGCTCAGGTTAAGACAACCGGCAAGAAGGTGAACAAGAAGCTGAAATGGACAAGCTCTAATACAAAGTATGCAACTGTGACTTCTGGCGGAGTTGTAAAGACGAAAAAAGCCGGAAAAGGAAAGAGCGTTAAAATTACAGCAGCAGCTACAGACGGAAGCAACAAGAAGAGTACAGTAAAGATTAAAATAAAGTAAAAACGCGTATTACTTTTACACTATAGAGGAGGGAAATATGGAAATTTGTAAAAAGCGGGCATTATCGTTTATATTGACTCTGGCGCTGCTTGTGGGATGCTTTGCAGGAACAGGATTGACTGCGAGGGCAGCAGGAGACAGATATTTAATACAGGTCAGGGTTGTTGACAGAGAGGGAAATCCTTTGAAAGGGGTAGTTCTTAAGCTGCAGACATATTCGGGCGATGAGACGAAGGAAGAAAAGGCATCTGATGAAAATGGAATGTGGGAATACCAGACAAATACCCTTTCTTCAGGCACATTCAAGTTAGTGCTTGCATCATCAGAGTACAAAGCTATAACAGACAGAATTCTCTATATGATCAATTACCAGGGCGAAATCCTGTCAATCAATTCACAAGACTGGACCGGGGAAGAAAATATGGAGTTTGTAGTGGCAGAGAAAAGTGATACGTCAGATAAAAGCTCGGTTACAATCAGGCTGGTAGATGAAGCAGGAGCTTTGGTGACGGATGAAAGTGTGTATCTGAATATCACAGATGAAGGATTAAAGGAAACACAGCCGTCCTTTGCCACGACTACTGTAAAACCGGAAAGTGGAGAATATACTTATAAGATGGCAGATCCTGCAGAAACGACATGTACCATTACACTGCATCCGGATGTAACAGAATATACGGCAGAACCGATGAAACTTACTGTCAGCTCTAATGGGGAGATTCTTACAGTGAATGATAAGGAGTACGATGGGGCCCCGGTGAATATGGTACTGAAGAAGGCAGGCTTAGAAGATCCGTCTATCAATAAAAAATCAATTACGATCCAGGTGATAGATGAAGAGGGAAATCTGGTAACAGATTCTGGCATTTCTCTCGGGATGATTCAGGAGAGTCTCGGAACATTTGAAAAAGAGGAAAAACTCGAAGATGGGGTATTTACATATAATACCGAAACGAATGACTTTTCGGCGACATTCAGGATCCAGTTACATTCATCAGTAACCGGGTACACGGCCGCACCGGTTGTATTTAAGACAAATAAGCAGTGCGAGATTACGACAGTAAATGATATGCCCTATGACGGGAAACCAGTAAAAATGACTGTGGTCAGGGAGAGCACAGATCCGTCACAGATGGCAAATATTTCAAGTATTACAAGTGAAGTTCCGGATACAATTGGTGCAGATGGAACGGAGATCGAGCTTACTGTTGACGGAGAGAATCTGACATCAGGCAACTGGGGCGTAAAGGTCGAGAAATATAAAAAGGGCACAACAGAGCCGGCGGGAAAGAGGGCAGGAGAGACCTCTTCATACCGGGTAACAGAACCCCAAAAAGCAAAAGTAACGATTGATACGAATATGTCGAAAGATGATGTGGATATTAAGATTACTGTAGGCGCGAAAAAGGGAGGAGACATTGAACCGCAGCAGACAAAACTGATCACACAGTCAGGCAACAGCAGAGTGCTGTTATCTGTAAAGCTGGTGGATGCGGATGGTTCTCCAGTGACACAGTCAGGTTTAGAACTTGTTTCGTGCCCGGAAGACTATAAAGATTATGGGGACATATATGAAGAGCCATTACGGTTAGATTCTGAGAGCGGGGAATATATATTTGAGCCAGAAGAATATGAGTCCGGAAACTACATAATTGAGATGAAGGAGAACGACCTGGGTTATGAAATGGATCCGCATACAGTGAGAATAGCTTCTTCCTATTACGTAATAACTGATGTGGATGGAAATGCATATGACGGCAGTCCGGTAAGCTTTCAAGTGACATCCCAGGCTTCGGATGAACCTGTAGTTATTACAGGAGTAAAGGCGTCGCCAGAATCAGTTCCGGCCAGTGGAGGAACCATAGAACTGGCTGTAGAGGGAACAGGTCTGACACAGCGTAATCTGGATGTAAAGGTAAACAGATATAAAAAAGGAGTATTATTGTCTGATTCCGATTCTAGATCTAAAAGACCAACAGTTACCATGACAGAGAATGGAGCCACAGTGGAGATTGGGAAAAATACATACAGAGACGGGCTTGATCTTGAATTTGTCGTAACGCCGAAAGGTGCATCGGATGGGAATGAAGAGAAAAAAGCAGCAGCAGTACAAGAGGGAAATCAGCTTGGCGGAGTAACCATAAGACTGGTAGACCAGTCGGGTAAGCTGATAACGGAAGAAGGCTTAAGTCTTGAAGGCAGGAATAAGTCATTTCCCCTCGCAACAGACGGGAAGGTGGTATGCGGAGATAAGGCCGGAGAGTTTGTATTTGAGGATATAGACGGGAATGCGGACCCGACATACGAGATTTCTCTGACAGGAGGAGAGACGCTGGGTTATGAGATGACGCCATTTGAGATTAAAACTTATTTTGGAGAAATACGAGAGGTGGGCAAAGATTCGTATACCGGAGCTCCAGTGGATATTACGGTGCTAAAGAAGGGGCCGGAGGATGACGATAAAGACCCAACGCCGCCTGGGAAGCCCCAGACGCCGCAACCGGTAAAAGTAGGCAGCATCAGTCTTAGCGCTGTTTCCGGGAAAATTGCTGCAGGCAGGAAGATTCAGATGACAGCATCAGTCTTACCGGCAAATACAGTAAATAAGACTGTCATATACAAGAGCAGTAATACAAAGTATGCAGCAGTAAGCGCGTCTGGAAAGGTGACGGTGAAAAAGGCAGGAGCAGGAAAGACTGTGACTATTACCGCAACGGCAGCAGATGGCAGTGGAAAAAGCGCATCCTATAGAATCAAGATTATGAAAAATGCTGTAAAGAGCGTAAAGATCAAGGGTGCAAAGGCGGTAAAGGCAGGCAGGAAGCTGAAGTTAAAAACTGTAGTTAAAACAACTGGCAAAAAAGTGAATAAGAAGCTGAAATGGACAAGCTCAAATTCTAGATATGCGTCTGTATCTTCCAGTGGAGTTGTAAAGACAAAGAAAGCTGGAAAGGGAAAGGCAGTTAAGATTACGGCTATGGCTACAGATGGAAGTAACAAGAAGAGTACTGTAAGGATTAAAATCAAATAACAGATTCACAGAAGACCGCTGCATATTTCTGTATGGCAGATATATGCAGCGGATTTTAAAGAAAGGGAAAGTATGAAAGCAGGACGAATAAAAAGAATAGCAGCTGTGGCGCTCGCAGCAATTTTGACGGCAACAGGCAGTTTTTCCATGGGAGATACAGTAAGGGCAGACAGCTGCGGCGGATTGGAGGAAGAGGATATATACGATCCTGGTGAGGACGAGGTGATTAAAGACCCGGCGCTCCACTGGGCAGTTCGCTCATCTCTTAATGCAATTAAGGACAGGCCAAAACTTACGGCAGAACTGGTGGGCAGCAAACAGGTAAAGAACATATCCTATGCTTTATGCGCACATGCAGAAGATTTTGCAGGATGGAAGAAGCAGTACTGGATTAAGAGCCTGGAAGGCCTTCAATACGCAAAATCAGCTAAAATGATTGAAATCTGTTATTCAAATGAAGGGCGGAAAGGGGAAAATGAGATTAAGGACTTATCCCCTCTTTCTAATCTTTCGCAGCTGCAGAAATTGATCTTAAAGCAGAATAATATTGATAATATCAGCCCGTTGACAGGCATGGCCGGTCTTCAGGAGCTTGACGTGTCTGGCAACTACGGAATCAGTGATGTATCTGTAGTTGCGAATATGCCAAAACTAAAAATCCTTGTGCTTGGAAATAATGTGATTACAGATATCAGTGCAGTGACTGAACTTCAGGAGCTGCAGTATCTGGATATTCAGGAAAATAATATAGAATCTCTGCCGGATATGAGTAAATTAAAAAATATGCGTACTTTTATAGCATCAGGAAATCACCTTACCAATGAGGATGTGAAGAAGATCGCAGCCATGAGGGGGTTAAACGAACTGAGCCTGCAGAACAACCCGTCCATTACAGATATAAAGCCTCTGGCAAGGCTTTTGTATCTTGAAAAAGAGAAAACACTGCTTCCTTCTGGCGCTGAGGGAGAAAAAGAGAACCTCTTCGCGGCAATTGAAGTAAACAAATTATTTAATAAGTTTAATATTAGTAAAATGCAGCCATCGGATTCTGAAAACGTCGGGGCGGCTCTGGATGCCTATGATGCTCTTAGCGATGCTCAGAAAGCCTTTTTTGACCCAGGAAGGATAGCGGCGGCGCGTGATAATAAAAAACGTGTGGATGAAGGCTTTGAAGCACAGTATTATGAAGAATATGATGAGGATGGGGAGATTCAGCCTGTTTTGGACCGTATCCAGATTACCGTTGTGGATAAGAACGGGAAGCCTGTGCCAGGAATTACGTTCTGTAAAAAGGGCTTAGGAGAAAAGGATATCACAACTGACAAAAACGGAATGCTTGAAATCAGGCACACATTGAATGATTCGAACTGGGATCATTCGATTACCCTGAAAGATGCAGGCTATGTGGCAATACCGGAAAAGATAGAATATGAGGTAAAAGACGGTAAGACCTATATTGTAAATGGAAAACGTGTTACAGGATATGAAAAGCATCAGATTATGATTGTACCGGCAGACGAATATGTGGATAAGGCACAGCTAAAGGAGGCTTTGGAAGAGGCAGAAGAGGTTGGAGAAGAATATAAGTATACTGCAGAGAGTTATAAAGCTTACACAGATGCATTAAGTATAGCACAGACCGTTTATGATAGTGCGGATGTTTCGCAGGATGCAATAAATGAAGCGGCGTTGAACTTGAAAAATGCGGTGCAGGGACTGCAGAAGGCAGATGTCCTGACAACATTAAAATTAATTGTAAAGGACGTTAATGGAAATCCATTTACCAGACCATTTAAATTTCAGATCTATACAACTGGACAAGAGGGCAAAGATCCTGCGGCGTGGAATAAATTATCAGACGCAGAAACCGGCGTGGTTTATCTGGAAGCATCTCCTGGATGGGCGGATGGTAAGCAGTGGACAGTTGATGCGTGTTATGAAGAGCCTTATGATGTGACATTGACAGATACAGTCATAGGAGTAAAAGATAACGGGCAGAGATATTTTAAAACAGTGGACGGACAGAATGCAGGGCCAGATTTCGAAAAGACGGTCATAGTAAAAGCAAACGACAGTACATCGCCAGGAATTGAGAAAAGAACGCCAGACAACACTGTTTTGAAACGAAGGTTAGAGGCGGCAAAGCAATACACGGCAGATGGCTATACAGAAATGTCATTTACCAACTTGCAGACAGCAATTCAAAAAGCAGAGGAAGCCGCAGAGAAAGAAGGAGCTTCCCAGGAGGATTACAATGCAGCGGCAGCATTGCTTAAGGAAGCAGAGGAAGGACTGGCAGGTCAGGCAGACACCATTGCGCTGGAAAAAGCTCTGGACCGTTATGTGGGATATACTGCAGAGCTTTATCTCACCAGTACATGGGAAAAATATGATGCAGCATACCAGTTTGCAAAAGAGGTCTATGAAGAGTCAAATTCTACGCAGGAGCAGGTGGACGAAGCACTTTCTAAGCTTGTAAAAGCAGAGAGGGCGCTGCAGCTCAGAGGCGATAAAAAAGCACTTGGAAATAAACTTCAAGAAGCAAAGGCGCTTAAGGCAGATGATTATATTAGCGGATATGATAATCTCCAGAACGCAATCACAGAGGCCCAGGAAGTTTATGATAAAACAGAAGCATTATCATCTGAAATAGACGAAGCAATGGAAAAGCTGCAGTCAGCTCTTGATGCATTGGTGAAAAAACCAGCGGAGATAAATTATGAATGCTATCCCATGGTCTTCAGAGCAATGGTGAAAGACGAGTCCCAGAATCCTCTGCCAAAAGTATTATTCCAGGTATCTATCGAGGGAGAATCGAAAACAGAAACTGTCCTGACAGATGAGAACGGAGTTCTAGAGTACCATATTGATGGGTCATATCATGGGAAAAGGACAACAGTTAAGCTTGCAGACCAAAGATATACAACGACAGATGAACACTGGTTCATTACAAAAGGATCCAGTTCACTAATATTTAGCATTACAACAATCAATGGAAAAGACTACCAGAACGGAACAAAGCTGACCTACACACTAAAACCGCAAAAGACAGAAGAGCCCCCGCAGAAGCCGCAGCAGCCAGCCGTACAAGACATTAAGGTACAAAAAATAAAAATTTCCGGGAGCTCAAAGAAAATTGCAGCCGGCAAGAAGATCACGCTGACTGCAGACGTCAAGCCAGTAAATGCAGCTAATAAAAGGATTGTATGGAAATCCAGTAATACTAAGATTGCTGCAGTAAATGCCAAAGGCGTAGTAACACTGAAAAAGAAAACCGGCGGCAGGAAAGTGACCATCACTGCAGCAGCGGCAGATGGAAGCGGCGTATTAGGAAAATACACCATTACATCCATGAAAAACCCTGTAAAAAAGGTAATGATATCCGGAGCAAAGGCAGTGAAAGCCGGAAAAAGCCTAAAGCTAAAAGCAAAGGTCACAGCCCGAAAAGGTGCTTATAAGAAAGTCATCTGGACAAGCAGCAATAAAAAATATGCATCAGTATCCGCCGCCGGAAAAGTAAAAACATACAAAGCAGGAAAGGGCAAAAGCGTCAAAATTACTGCAAAAGCAGCAGACGGCAGCGGCAAAAAGAAAACAGTAACAATTAAGATTAAGTAGGGTGAGTCGGGGACGGGGTATTTTTAAAAATACCCCGTCCCCGACTTGCCTTTTTTATGTAGGTGGGCTATAATTTTGAATAGTGAAATTTGAAAAGGCTGCAGAAAACAGCAGCTTGTAAGGAGAGTGTAACGAAAAATGAAAAAAATACTAATTATTGACAAAAATCTTGAAGAAGCAGACCTCTTAAAAGAGATTTTGGAAGAAGACTATGAAATTAAGATTTCAGATACTGCAAAGGGTGGTCTTGAAGAAATAAACAGTGGAAGATATTCCTTAATTCTTCTGTCAGAAACCATACCTGAGATGACAGATTTCCTGCTGCTTAAAAAGCTACAGGAAAAGGTGGTGTCACGGAATTTCCCGATTCTCGTCATTGCAGATTCTGCCCAGGCCGGGGAGGAAGAGCGTGGAATTATGCTGGGGGCTGTTGACTATATTACAAGCCCGTTTAAGCCAATGCTTGTGAGATCAAGGATCCATACATATATAAAGCTGTATGAATACAGAATTCACGAGGAGCAGGAGCAGGCCATGACAGATCAGCTGACCGGCGTGTCAAGCAGACGTCGCTATGAGCTTCATAACATTGTTAAATGGAGGGAGGCGGTCCGTCTTCAGGTTCCCATCTCTATCTGTATGTTTGATCTTGATGAGTTCAGGTCCTATAACGATACATACGGGTATCCGGCCGGAGACAAAGCGCTGGCAAGAGTAGCCAAACTCATTATGCCGGAGTTAAAGAGAAGCACAGACTTTTTTGCCCGCTACGAAGGAGACCGGTTTATCGCCATTATCCTGGGCGGAACAGCCGACGATGTATCCGGACATTTACGAAAAATCTGCCAGGAAGTCGAAAACCTTCATATCACCAATAAAACAGAGGCTTCGGAATGGCTGACAGTCAGCATCGGCGGAGCTACGGTAATCCCACAGATCAGAGACGAGTATGAATCTTATGTAAAAGCCGCAGAGACAATGCTCCAGGAGGCAAAAAAGGCTGGAAAAAACCAGGTTGCGTGGAAATAACGAATTGGGGACAGGTCATTTTCAATCTGGGACGGGGCATTTTCAAAAATGCCCCGTCCCCAATTGGCAATCAGGATAGTTTGCTGTGAGGAAGATTCCAGTCGTAGTGTCTGGCTAGCATGCGGATTGCGATTACGATCAATGCACTTGTTATCATGGCGATATCGGGATCGAATATCTGCCATGTCCCGGCATAGAGGAGAGCTCCGGCGAGGGAGGCGCAGGCATAGATATGCTCCTTTAATATAGAAGGAATTTCGCAGACCATGATATCCCTTATCAGTCCGCCTCCCACGCCAGTGATAACTCCCACAAAGAGTGTGAGGAAAAAATAGCTATCAACATTATAGCTGATTGCCGTATCCACGCCGACTACGGTGAAGGCTCCAAGGCCGATGGCGTCCAGGGAATTGAAGACCTGGTTATAGCGCTCAATCTGCATGAATGTTTTAAGCAGCCTTTTTGACTGTATTGTGAAAAAGATTAGGATAGCGGCCAGTACGGCGACTCCGGCATAAAAAGGATTTCTAAAGAGTGCTGGCGGGACATTTCCGATGAGGATATCCCGGAACATGCCGCCGCCGGTGGCTATAATGACGGCGAGTACTATGACTCCGAGAAGATCCAGTTTCTTGCGGATTCCGACTAAAGCCCCTGAACAGGCAAAGGCAATTGTACCGATTAGTTCCATTGCGAAGAGCAGGGATGTATTTATCATGTCTGTTATCTGTCCTTTCTATATTAATATTTGCGGATTCTATAAAAACAGAGCGTACTCTAAAATTGATATTAATGATACTAAAATTAATCGGACATGTCAATAGAAATATGTTACAATACTATAGAGACGTAAAGGGAATGGTCACAGGCACGCCTGCAAACAGAAAACCACGTCTGAAGTATACTGTGCGCCAGATAAATCTGCCGCGCAGCATAACATGATGCGCACAGCCGAATAAGGAAGTATGCCCCTTTGCGGCTGCGACTGGCGCGATACTCGCGGCAGATTTCATCGGCTGTGAGTATAACAAAGAGAATTCCGTTTAAAGAATATAAATTTCAGGTACACAGGAGTAAGAGCAATGAGGGTAGGAATATTTGATTCAGGGATAGGAGGTTTATCGGTTCTTCATCAGGCGCTCAGGGAGATTCCGGAAGCTGAGTTCATCTATTATGCGGATGAGGAGCATGTACCATACGGGGAAAAGACAGGAGAGCAGATCAGAGGCTATATAGATGAGATCATTAGATTCATGCTGGAAAAACAAGTGGATGCAATCGTGATTGCCTGCAATACGGCGACCAGTGTTGCCACGAAGGAGTACAGAAGCCGTTTCCCGGTGCCGATTATTGGCATGGAGCCTGCAGTGAAACAGGCAGTGGAGGTCTACGGACATCTTCCGGGAAGGATTCTTGTGGCGGCCACTCCGGTGACGATTGCCGGGGACAAGCTTCATCATCTCTTAGAGCAGGTGGACCGGGAAGACAGGGTGGATCTTGTGGCGCTTCCTGGACTTGTACGGTTTGCAGAAAGAGGAGATTTCCATACAGAGGAGATTACAGAGTACCTTAGGAACGAGTTGAAAAACTACTCACCGGAAAATTATAAGGCATTTGTCCTTGGATGCACGCACTTTAACTATTTTAAGGCATATTATAAAAGGATATTTCCAGACACAGTACAGCTCGTGGATGGAAATGCGGGAACAATACGACAGCTTATGAGAAAGCTTGGCATAAGAAAAGAGAAAGATCCTTTTGAAAAGGAAGGCAACGGAAGAATCCAGTATTATTTTTCAGGGAAACCTGTTACGAAAGAGGAAAAAAAGCGTATTGAGACATATATAGAACAGTTGGACATACTGGAATGAGACTTTTTACAAAAATAATTTTTAGGAGGTAGAAGGATGAGATACCAGATACAAGGAGAGACACTTCCAGTCGTGATCTGCGAGCTGGAAGGCGGAGAGAAGATGATTACGGAGGGCGGAGCCATGTCCTGGATGTCGCCGAATATGCGGATGGAAACTACTAGTAACGGAGGAATAGGCAAAGCATTCGGAAGAGCATTTTCCGGAGAAAAGATGTTCCAAAATGTCTATACCGCACAGGGCGGACCTGGAATGATTGCATTCGCATCCAGCTTTCCGGGTTCGATTAAGGCATTCCAGATTGCGCCGGGACAGGACATGATTTTCCAGAAAAGCGCATTTCTCGCATCAGAGGCAGGAGTGCAGCTTTCTGTGCATTTTCGCAAGAAGCTGGGATCTGGACTGTTCGGAGGCGAGGGCTTCATCATGCAGAAAGTAAGCGGCCACGGAACCATGTTTGCAGAATTTGACGGACATGTGGTTGAGTATGAGCTTCAGGCCGGTCAGCAGATCGTAATTGATACTGGATATCTTGCAGCCATGAGTGGAACCTGCAGTATGGATATTCAGAGCGTGCCGGGGGTAAAGAACATGCTGTTCGGCGGGGAAGGAATCTTCAATACCGTCATCAGCGGTCCGGGACATGTGTGGCTTCAGACCATGCCGATCAGTAACGTGGCAGGTGCGATCAGGCCATATATCCCCACATCCTCATAGGAGCTTGAAAGGATGCGCAAATGGGGACAGGTCATTTTCAATCTGGGACGGGGCATTTTTAAAAATGCCCCGTCCCCAAATCTGGCAAAGAAGTTTTCCCTTCTTAATATTGTGCTTATTTCTCTTATCATGCTTTCGTTCATCATATTACTTAATTTTTTCTTTGAAAAATCCGTACTGGGAATTGTGGGTAATGAATATGTGCAGAAGTTCCGGATTGTGTCGGATAATTGCACGGAGATCTTGTCAGATGCGGAACGTATCACGAAGATTCTGTTTACGAATGAGGACGTGGAGGCATGGTTTCTTGACAGTAAAGATTCAGACTATGGGCAGCGCTTAAAGCAGCGGATCCGGGTGGAGAGCCACCTAGATTATCTGGAGGCCCTGTATCCGAAGCAGCAGTTCAGCAGTATTTCGATCTATGCGGCAGACGGGGAGATGGTGAATTCCAATGGAATCCGCTCAAGGGCAGGGCTTTACCAGCAGTTATTTGAGGACATACAGGGGGAAAAGGCGAAGCCTGGATGGATTGACCTGTACGAAAAGCGTGAGGACGGATATCAGGACGGAGGGATTGCTTATCTGAGGCCCTACCGGGATTACCCGTCAGGACAGATTAAGGGTTATATTATTATAGAGTATAAGTCCGAGCTCCTGAGTAAGAACTTCACGCCTCTTCGTTATGAGGAGGACGGCCAGTATATGGTTGTGGATATGGAGGGAGATGTCAAGCTTTTTTCAGACAGGTCAGACAGGAAAATGGATACGAAGACAGAGGAAAAGAAGGATGAGAGAGCAGGGCAGAATGTTGGGAAGGAGGAGTTTTTCCAGTGGGCGACAGAAGGAGACCGGGACGGGAATACCTTTAACATAGGCGGCGAGAAATATTTTATTACGGCTGCAAGGATTGACACATTGAACTGGATTATGATCGGAATCACTCCGGTCAGCACGCTTATGGAGCCGGGAAAGGCCATGACCTCTCTGGTCTATGTGCTGGGGATATTTGCTGTGGTGATCAGTTCTGTGCTCACTTTCTGCCTGGCGCACAGTGTGACAAGACCACTTTCTGAGCTTGCGCATACCATGAAAAGCCTGGGACAGGGACACTTAAATGTCAGTGTTCCGGTGCACGCTGAAGATGAGATTGGCATGCTCTCGATGGAATTTAACAAGATGACAGGTCAGATTAAGAACCTGGTGGACCAGGTATATAAGGAACAGCGTGACAAGCGCAAATACGAGCTTGCCGTTCTGCAGGCACAGATTAACCCCCACTTCCTCTATAATACGTTAAGCAGTGTCAGCGCACTGATAAAGATGCAGAAGTCAGAGGATGCATTCCAGATGATCCGCTCCATCGGACAATTTTACCGTACAGCCTTAAGTAATGGGAAGAATCTGATTCCCCTTAGCGAAGAAATAAAGAATATTGAGAGTTACCTTCAGATTCAGTCTATGCGGTACGGAGATAAGATTACGTATCAGATTGAATTTCCTGGAGAGATTCTGGAAACAGTAATTGTAAAGCTTACGCTTCAGCCCATTGTGGAAAATGCAATCTATCATGGCGTGAAAAATGTTCCCCATAAAGGATATATCCGGATTCGCGGATACCGGCAGGGGGAGATGGTACTGATTGAAGTGGAGGATAATGGAATCGGTATAGACACGAATAAGGCTCAGGAGGCTCTTTCCTCTGACCGGGGAAAGGAGGAACAGCCCTTCGGCTTCGGACTATATAATATACAGCAGAGACTGAAGCTTTATTTTGGCGAGGAATACGGGATTTCTGTTTCCGGAAGCCCCGGTAATGGAACTGTGGTTACGGTAAGAATACCATTCGAGTATACACCCATGGCCGTTCCCCCTGGGACTGGTTCCAAAGGAGAGGAGAGATATGAAAAAGGTACTGATCGTAGATGATGAATATCTTCTCCGGGAGTATGTGAAGTGTTCTGTGGAGTGGGACAGGCTGGGCCTGTCCATTGCAGGTGAGGCAGAGGATGGCCGGGAGGCTGTGGAAAAGGCCGGGAAGCTCAGGCCGGATATTATTATTATGGATATCAATATCCCGTTCATGAACGGACTTGAGGTATCCCGCCGTGTGAAGGAAATCCTTCCGGATACACAGATTCTGATACTGACAGCGTATGGAGAATTCGAGTATGCAAGGGAGGCCATCCAGTTTGGTGCAGTCAGTTTTCTTTTAAAGCCCCTTGATCCTGCAGAGCTGGAAAAGGAGCTTGAGAATGCAGCCCGGAAAATCGACAGCAGCATCAGCCTTGAACAGCAGAGTATCCGGGTGGTAATGGGAGATCTGCCCTACAGTGCCCAGGAGTTTCTTACTCTGCTCAGGGGAAGAAAGTATGAGGAAGCATATGCAGTGATTGACCGGAGCTTTGTTCTATTTGAAGAGAGGCAGATGTCCAGGCAGACAGTGTCCTATGTGACGATGGATATTCTTGTGAACTTTACCGGGTATCTCTCCGAGCTTGGCGTGGAGATTTCCGAAAAAATGTCAGAGGAAATGGCGCAGATGAATCCGCTTGCCTGCACGGCTCCTGCCCAGGAGGTTAAGGAGCGCCTTCTGGCAATTCTGGAAGAGACAGTTGCCCCCCTGGAGCAGAGGCTTGTCCCATCGGGAAGGAAAAAGGTATCTGAGGCAAAAAGGTACATTGAAGAAAATTACTGGCAGACCGAGACCGGGCTGAACCAGATCGCGGAGAAGATCGGTGTGAACCCAAGCTACCTGAGCAATATATTTAAGAAGGAATACGGCTGCTCCTTAAGCCGTTATCTGATCCGCGTGCGCATGGAGCAGGGGAGGAAGATGATGGAAGAAACCCCGGATATTACAGTGATGGAGGTCGCAGAGCTGGTGGGATATTCAGACGCATATTATTTCAGTAAGTCTTTCAAAAGCCAGTATGGAATCACCCCTTCAAAATATCTGGAAGAACGCAAAATCAAGAAGGAAAACATATAAGGTAAAAGAGTTTCGCATGTGAAAATGTGCGAGACTCTTTTGTTTATTTAACCAAAAATATTACAGGCGCTCTAAAAATTTTTCATTCACGAAAAGGGAAGGAATTTATATAATGGTTTCATCACAAAAGCAAAGGAGGGAGGGATAAGAAGTGGGGAATAAGGAGAACCAAAATGAAAATAGACAAGGTGTTCCATCCAGACAGATTCATCTGGATTTCCACACAAGTGAGAAGATTGAAGGCGTATGTGCAGACTTTGACGCAGAGGAATTTGCTTCCACACTGGAGGCAGCCCATGTGAATTCCGTCACATTATTCAGCTGCTGCCACCACGGGATGCTCTATTATGACTCGAAGAAATTTCCCCAAATGGTACACCCGCATCTGGTGCACAGGGATCTTTTAAGAGAACAGACAGAGGCCTGCCACAGGCATGGGATCAAGGTGAATCTGTATACAACGATCCGCTGGAATAAACGGGCGGCGGACATGCATCCCGAGTGGATCTGCATTGATGAACATGGCGCCCTGCAGGATTATAAAGGACTTGGGTATTTTGAGCCGGGCTTTTATAAAAATCTCTGTGTCAATACAGCATACCGGGATTTTCTAAAGGAGCAGTTTGGCGAGGTACTGGAGACGATACCGGCAGAAGGAGTATGGTATGATGCGGCATTTATGAATGAATGCTGCTGCCCCGAGTGTCAGAGGAGAATGAGGGAAAATGGAATGGATCCCCGGATAGCCAGGGACAGGAGGCGCTTCGCACAGATGACCTATTATGAGATGGTGGAGGACCTGACAGCTTTTGCAAAGTCATATAATCCGGACTTTTATGTCTGCTATAACAAAGGGCATGTAGGTTATCTGGATAAACCGGCGGCAAAGGATTACAGCTATTTTTCCTTCGAATCTCTTCCGGGAGTGGAGTGGGGATATCTTGATTTCCCCGTGTCCGCAAAATATATGCGGAACTTTGGGAAAGAGTGCCTGGGACTTACCAGCAGATTTCATACGGAATGGGGAGACTTCCACGCCTTCCGTAATCAGGCGGCAATGGAATATGAGGTCTTTTCCATGCTGGCAAATGGCTGTAAATGTACCATAGGAGACCAGATGGATTACTGGGGTGTTCTGAATCAAGACATGTACCGTCAGATCGGAGAGGTATATGGGTCAGTAAAAGACAAGGAGCCCTGGTGCGAGGGAGCAGTCCCGGTGACCGAGATCGGTGTCTTTACGGCTGAGGAGTTCTTTGGGACAGGAAAAGCCGGTGAGATCCCAGGCGCCTCTGAGGGAACCGCCAGGATGCTTATGGAATTAAGCCAGCAATTTGACTTTATAGACAGCCAGTCGGATTTCGGCAGATACCGGCTGCTGATCCTGCCGGACGTCATACCGGTAGATGAAGAATTAAAGACAAAGCTTGGCTCCTATATCAGCATGGGCGGCAAGGTCATCTGCACCGGGGAATCAGGGCTCGACATCCAGAAGACCCGGTTTATGGTGAAAGAGCTTGCTGTCCGTTACAAAGGAAAGGCGCCCTACAGCCCGGACTTCATGAAACCCCAGGCTCACCTGGCAGAAGGACTTGCAGATGCGGAGCATGTAATGTACGACTGCGGCACATGGGTGGAAGCTAAAGAAAATGCAGAATATGTTCAGATGGCAGTACGTCCGGTATTTAACAGGGAGAAGGATACCTTCTGCTCACACCTTCATTCCCCGTCAGCAAGAAAGGAGTGCTACCCCGCAGTGGTGGAGACAAAGAGCACAGCATACTTTATCCACCCCATTTTCTCCACCTATCAGAAAACAGCGCCCCACTGGTACAAGGTGCTCTTCCAGAATGAACTGCGCCGGCTTCTGCCCATACAGCTTGTCTCCCACAGCGGCCCGTCAGGAGTCATTACAAATCTGATGGAGCAAAAGGAAAAGAGCCGGCAGATTTTACATATTCTGTATTACATTCCAGAGAGAAAATGCAGACTCCTGGATATTGTTGAAGATGTTGTCCCATTATATAATTTAAAGATCATTTTACGAAAGGAAAAGAGGGTCAGGAGAATCTATCTCGCTCCATCTATGGAGGAATTACCATTCAGGGAGGAGGAAAATACAGTGGAATTTACCATTCCAGAGATAGAGGGTCACCAGATGTGCGTCATAGATTTTCTGAAATAGACACCAATGAGTTCATTTATTAAAGGAGGATGAAAAAGTATGAGTATGAGAAACAGATTATTAAGCGGTTTACTGACAGTGATGCTTGTGGGTTCCCTTGCAGGCTGTTCCGGAGGAAGTGGCAACGGAAATTCTTCCTCAGACAGCAGCAGTGATGCACAAAGCAGCAAAGCAAAGGTAAAGATTACATTTATGAGCCGTGACAGCGGCGATACCCCCGTGGCGAAGGTATATGAGGATCAGATTGCAGCATTCATGAAGGACAATCCGGATATTGAAGTCCAGAATGATTCGGTCTATGAGGAAGCAGCCTATAACAATAAGCTTAAGGTTGCCATTTCCACCGGGGAGACGCCGAATATCTTCTATTATCCTGCAATCGCCGGACTTACAGAGTGGGCGCAGAGCGGCGTGCTTCTTGATCTGACCGAGGCGCTGGAAGAAGACCCGTCATGGAAGGATGCCTTTCTTGACGGTGCGTTAGACACATACCGCCTGGACGGCTATGGAGTGGAAGGCATCTATGCACTTCCGAATGAGCTGAATGTTGACGGAGTATTTTATAATAAAGAGCTCTTCAAAAAGGCAGGAATCACAGAGACTCCTGAGACAATGGATGATTTTTACGAGGCAGTCAAAAAGCTCAATGACGCAGGCATTACCCCAATTGGTGTTGGCGGAAAGGATACCTGGGTTATGGGACATATTTTCAATAATATTCTGGCAAAGCGAATCGGTACAGAAGGAATCCGCGCACTTGGCGTAGGAGATAAGAGCTGGACAGATGATGATGTGGTAGAGTGTCTTCAGATTACAAAGGATCTAAAGGAAAAGAAGGCTTTCATGGATGGGTTTGAAGGAATTGATGTGAATACGCAGATGAGCCAGTTTCTGACAGGAGAGGTGGCCATGATCTCCCACAGCAGCCCCATTATCCCGGAAATGTACAACACAGATTCCGAGATCCTGGACGATATCTCCTTCTTCCCCTTTCCATACTTTGAGGACAAGCCGGAATACAAGGATACGAGAGTCGTATACACCTCCGGATGGATGCTTTCCGGCACAATGGATGACGCAGAAAAAGATGCAACATTAAAGCTAGTAAAATACATGACAACGCCCGAGGCAATCCAGGAGAGAATGGACGCGGCTATGAGAGTTGCGCCTTATAAAAATATCACAGCGCCAGAGAATGCACCGCAGATCTTCAAGGACATGGTTTCCTACACTGACACCATTACCAATTCTGTAGGGGAGTATTTTGACTATGATAAATGCGCAACACTGGTGGACGTGTCCCGGAACGGAATTCTGAATATGATGCTTTCCAATTCCCCGGAAGAAACAGCAAAAGCAATCCAGGCAGACATAGACGCCAACCGTCCAAAGTAAATCAGCCTGTTTGCAGATCATACCAGATGGATTTCACAGATACCGTGCGCTAGTATAACCCACACTAATTACCGATACGTTTCACGCAGGATAAATTTTCAGCCTGCAAGGCGGAGGGACGAGGCGTAGCGGTGGCTGCGCCGATTGACGACAACGCGGCAGATGGAAATTTAGACAAGTGAAACGTACGGTTAATTAGTGCGGGTTATACTAGATTGCACGGTATCTGTATCAGTAAAATGAAAGGAGTAATTTCTCTTGGAGAAAATCAGAAAAAATAAAAAAATCATATGCATCTTTTTATTTCCGGCATTCTTTATATATCTGTGTTTTGAAGTGATTCCGGTTCTCATGACCATCTACTTTTCCTTCCATGAATGGCCGGGAATCCAGTCCGTCCCCCTGGAATTCGTGGGGCTGGATAACTTTGTGAACCTGTTCCGCAACGAAATATTTTTAAAATCCCTGAAAAATGTGTTTCTATATGTAATCGCCAGTGTCATACTCCAGGTTCCCTTAGGTTTCGCACTGGGACTGCTGGTACATAAATTTACACATTTTAAACGGTTTTTCAAGGCCTCCTTTTTTATCCCCATGATACTGTCCGTGACCGCAGTGGCTCTTCTGTGGAACTTCATCTATTTTCCCACAGATAAGGGAATCCTCAATACCCTGCTGATCCATGCCGGACTGCCGGATCTGGCCAGACAGTGGCTTGTAGACCCGGAAACATCCCTGCCGGCCCTGATCATCGTCAGCACCTGGACCAGTGTAGGTTATTACATGATCATCTGCCTGGCCGGTCTCACCGCGATCCCGGATTCCGTAATCGAGGCAGGCGAGATGGACGGAGCCACAGGAATCCGGAAGGTCTGGTATCTGTACATCCCTATGCTCTGGGATTCCGTCAAAATGTCCGTGATCATGGTCATAACAGGCGTATTGAAGATCTTTGATACGGTTTACATACTGACTCCCTCCGGTGGTACAGACAATTCCACGATCGTACCTGCACTGCTGATGTACAATGAATCCTACCGTTATGGCCATTACGGAACAGGAAGCGCAATTGCCACAATTATCTTCATATTAAGTGCCCTGGTATCCGTCATAAGCCTGCGCCTCATGAACAAACGAGAAAGCATTGAGTATTAAGAAAAATACAGAGGATTAGAAAAGCACAGAAAATTAAGAAAAGCATAGAGAATTAAGAAAAATACAGAGTGCTGAAAATAATCATAATAAGCGAATGAAATATATAGCATGCTATAAAAACAGACAAATCTCTATCAATATAAATCTGTATAGAAAGAAGGGATAATTTGAAAAAAGCTGAAAAAAGAGTACACACACTGGGACATAAGATCGGATTTCTCATATTCCTTGCCATAGCAGTAATCAACGTCTACCCATTAATATTTTCCATATTCTGCTCATTAAAAGGAAACCTGGAGATCTTTTCCTCCTTCATCTCCCTGCCAGAACAGCTCCGGTTCGAAAACTACATAACTGCATGGAAAGTAGGAAACATCGGACGATACTTCCTGAATACAATCCTGCTTGCAGCCGGGACACTCCTGATCTCAGGCCTGTTCGGAACCATGGCATCCTACATCCTGTCAAGATTCCGCTTCAAAATAAAGTCCGGCATCTATCTGTTCTTCATCTCCGGCATGATGATCCCCATCCAGGCAGTCCTGATTCCGCTGTCCTACGTATTCGGAAAACTGGGAATTATGAACAACTACGGAATGCTGCTCTTACTCTACTCCGCCTTCTGCTTCCCCATGACCGTACTCATAATGACAGGATTCATGAACAGCATCCCCACAGAACTAGAAGAAGCAATGATCATAGACGGAGCAGGCATCTGGCAGGTATTCTTCCAGATGGTCATCCCACTGTCCATGCCAGGAATCATAAGCGTCTCCATCTTCAACTTCATCCAGGTATGGAACAACCTGCTGTTCCCCCTCATCTTCATCACCGACAAAGAAAAAGGAACCATCTCCATGGGCCTTCTGGCCTTCTTCGGAGAATACAGCACAGACTACAGCGCATCCATGGCAGGAATCTGCCTCACAACCATACCTGTCATCATCGCATACGTACTCTTCCAGGACAAGATAGAAAACGGCCTCATGAGCGGAGCCATAAAAGGTTAACTTGGCTAATTTGGGACGGGGCATTTTGAGAAATGCCCCGTCCCAAATTAAAAACAGGGTGTCCCCGATTGAAGCAGGTGGAGGTGTTTTTCGAAGTTTACCCCGTCATTGCGCGGTACGCCTTCTTTTACGGAGTCTGCTATGGAGGCTTCCAGGAATCTGCCGGCTGTCTCAATTATGGAGGGTATGTCTTTTCCGGCGGCAATGCCTGCGGCGAGGCAGGACGCGAAGAGGTCGCCTGTTCCGGAGTAGCTCTGTCCGATGTAGGGGAATGCGCGCAGGGCTGTCTGTTCTCCTGAGAGATAGTAGTTTCCCATCTGCGTTGTCCCGGTTTCATCCGTAAAGTGTATGCCGGTAACGATAATGTGGGCAGGCCCGTCTTCGGCCAGAGAGTGTGCAAGGCTGTGGATGGTCTTAAGCAGTTTTCCAGTGTCAGTGATTCTTTTTATGCTGTGGAAGTCTGCGTCAGCGAGAAGGCAGAGCTCGGTCAGGTTGGGTGTGATGATGTCTGCTTTTTGTACGAGCTTTTTCATCTGACGCAGAAGCTCCGGTGTAAACATATCGTATTTTACTCCGTCATCTCCCATGACGGGATCCACCAGAAGAAAGGTTTCTGGAGTGTCAAACGTATCTATAAAACGAAAGATCTGCCGGATCTGTTCTTCGCCTGCAACGAATCCGGTGTAGATCCCGTCAAAGGTCTGTCCCATCTTTTTCCATTCTCTGCGGAAATGTTCCATTTTATCTGTATAATCATCTAAATAATAGCTGGGATATCCTGTCTGTGCGGTCAGTATGGCTGTAGGCAAAGGGCATGGCTGTATGCCCATTGCCGAGATGACGGAAATGGCGGCGGTGAGCGAACAGCGTCCGAAGCCGGACAGATCGTTGATTACTGCGATTTTTTTGGTCATGTTGTGTCTCCTCCTTAGTGGTCTGTTATTATGACAGATGACATTATTGTGATTATTACAGTGCAGCATGGTTGGCTGTGGCCAAAATCGTATATTATGTAGTATGGCGCGATTTTATGCCTGTGTCAAGATCATGATTCATTTGGAGGATAATAAAAAACAATCGTCATTAATGAATAGGACGATGCTGTCTGCGGTGCGGTTTAGAATTTTACAAAAGGGAGAAATGCGTTTACCGTGAATTCTGATTCCGCCAATATTGACAAAAAGTAGGGGGTATAATGAAGCTTAACTATTGAACTGGCCGGTCTGCTGTCAGATCATTACAGGATGTTAGGTATCCGTTCCATTTGCCGGGCAGATCAAAGAATAATAAACAGGAGTGAGAAAAACATGAAAAAGAGAAAAAATAAGGCAGGTATTCTGTTAGGTATTCTGCTTGTTTTGCTGTTTGTATGCAGCTTCACAGCAACTGACGTAAGAGCCGCCGATGAGGGTATTACAAGGGCAGCCTGGCTGTAGAAGCTGGCCCAGACCTTTGAGATGACTGTTGAGGAAGACAATTATCCGGATGATTATTTTGCGACATAGGGCCGGATTCGCAGTATTACAGAGATATTATGGTTGCAGCGGAGTTTGGTGTTGTTGATATTGAAGCCGGACAGAAAGCGGAACCTGAGAAGAAAGTGACACGGGAGTTCGCTGCGCATACGCTGAACTATTGCCTGGGATATAAGTTGGAGGGTGACGGCGGGTATACCTTTTCGGATATTGCGGACTGCCAGTCCCAGTATCAGGATGATGCGCAGATTGCTGTCAACCGGGGATGGTTCACCCTTGTGGACGGAAAGTTTATGCCAGGACAGGATATCACAGCAGCGGAAGCAGAGCAGATGCTTGCGGATGCCGCCAGTGTGCTTAAGGAGTCAGAGGTTGATGCAGGTGCGGCAGGCAACTATACCTTTGCCGATGATGTCAGAGTGATTCCGGAGGGGACAGATGTCTCCATTGATGAAAATGACATTGTCACAATCAACGGAACAGCTGGCGCGGATGTTAAAGAAGGCGAGACATTTGTCGTGTATCCCGCAGATTTTCCCTGTCTGTATAAGGCAGTGACTGTGGAGAAGTCGCAAGATACCGTGGTTATTACAACAGAAGAGGCCGATGAGGATACTGCGATCAAGTCGGTTCAGTCGGAAGGGATTGCAGATGCTGATTTGAGCCAGTTCGAGAGTGCTGAGAACATGGAAGCAACCTATGTGGAAACGAAAAAACAGGCGAGGGCTGCTTCCAGCACCTATGGAATCCAGGTGACGAAAGACTCCATCATTGCAGACACTAAGATCCCTCTTGGAAATGGTCTTTCTGTAAAAGTGGCCGTAAATCTGTCTGACTTGAAAATTCCGCATAAGATCGACTCAATGAATGGATACTATTATGTAGAGCTGAAGGGGAATGTGGCAGTGACCGGTACGCTGTCTGCAGATCTGATAGAAATGGGCGGTGTATCAAAAGATGTGAAGATTTGGCAGATACGGATTGCCGGCGTTGGAGTGATTGAGGTTACGTTACACTTTTCAGCAGAGGGAAGAATCATCGTGACATACTCAGGCGGATTCGGGGCAGGTTTCCAGTCATCGGGCGGCGATTTCCGTCTGCTCACGTCCTTTAAGAAAAAGAGCTTTACATCGACGGTAGAGGCAGAAGCTTCGATCGGTTTGAAGGCCTCTGCGGGAATCGATCTTTTGATTGTAAAGGGGAGTGCCTATCTTGAATCCGGCATGTCCTGGCATTTTGAAGACCGGAGGTTGGTTATGTCCTGTACGCGGGGAAAGGATTATTCGTATTTTACAAACAGTCTGTCCCGCTATGGTTCCAGCTGTTTTGGAGACGGAAGCAGTACAGGATTCGACGAAGAATGGAAACCATATACAATCTATACATATGACCTTGACGAAGATGGGAATGCAACCATCACAAGCTATAAAGGAAATGTAGGTGTGCTGATCATACCGGATACACTGGATGGACATAAGGTCGCTGGTATTGGGAAGGGAGCCTTTAAGAATTGTATACTTCAGGTTGTTGTAATACCGGATACAGTGGTTACGATCGGTGAGGAAGCCTTTGCTGAAAGTGCGAATCTCCGGAGTGTGGAGATTGGAAACAGTGTTACGAAAATCGAAAATGATGCATTTAGAAGAGATAAGAAACTGACGGAAATAACGATACCGGATAGTGTTACAAAGATGGGTTCAGGAGTATTTGGGGAGTGTGAAGGACTGAGCCGGGTGAAGTTGTCAAAATCATTGAAGGGCATAGGGGCATTTGCATTTTATTATTGTGACAGGCTGGCGGAGATAGAAATACCGAAAAATCTTGAGGAGACAAAGAATGCCTATTATTATTTTGAAGGCGGTCCCGGCTACACCGCTGGAAGCGGGCCGTTTTACGGATGTGACGGATTAAAGACGGTTACATTTGAAAAAGGGACAACAAAAGTGGCAAACGGGTTATTTGCATATTGTCCAGGATTGGAGAGCATTACGCTTCCTGAGACAATAGAAACACTGGAAAACGAGGCTTTCTTACAATGTACGAATCTAAAAAAAATTGAAATGTCAGATTCCGTAAAATCATTTGGAAATGATGTATTTAATGGAGATAGTTCACTGACAGACATCTGTCTGCCAAAGGAACTTCCAGAGATTCCGGATAAAACGTTCAAAGATTGTTCTGCTTTGACAACACTTGAACTTCCTGAAACCGTCAACAGAGTAGGAACCTCTGCATTCCAAAACAGCGGTGTTAAAAAGATGGAAATTCCTTTGGAGGTGACGGAAATCGGAAAGTGGGCCTTTGCGGGCTCCGGACTGGAAGAACTTATAATAAAGGATGCTGCAGCAAGTATCATAAATTCGGCTTTCCGCAACTGTGCAAGTCTAAAAAGTGTGGATCTTGGCAAAAATATAACAACAATAGGAAAGTATTCATTTGAGAATTGTGATTTGCTGACATCGATTGCAATACCGGACAGCGTCTCGGAGATTGGAGAATATATATGTGCAAACAGTGAGCTGTTAAAAAACGTGACATTGGGGACAGTGATGTGTATATCAATCTCCAGCGAATTGACATAGCAGATGACACAAAAAAGGAGATTGACAACCAGATCAGTGCAGTGAAAGCAAAATTAGAATCCTTTTGCATTATTACAAGTGATTTGACAATCAACAAATAAAACGAATACAATCCTTATAGCAAAATGAACTATAAGGATTGTATTTTTTTCTTCACACATCATTACCATACTAATGTTAAAATGTAAAAAAATATTTTACATTCCTATTGATAATTCTTTTTTTCTTCATATAATAAGAATGAAGAAAGAGAAGGAGGTCATCATAATGAAGTTTGATGAAATGTTTGAACAGAGAAGTCTGGTGGCTTCAAAGTTAAAAGATTGTATTAGAGATCTGGGCTACACAAAGGTTTCCTTTGCGGCAAAAGCAGATATTTCACGGCCAAAACTTGATAAGTTATTGAGTGGAAGCATAGATAATAAGAGTTCATTTGATCGTCATTTACAAAAAATATTGAAACTTCTCGATATGACAGTAGAAGAATTGATGCTGTATCATTTAGCTCCAACTAGAAATGTCACAGCAACTGTGTTTTCACAAAACGCACCAATGGATCATGAAATGAGTGATACGGCGAAGAAACAATATAATTTACTTCTGGATGTTATTGACCTGTGTGCAATTTACTATTAAGGGGCGCATGATGTCCGGTGGAAATTCTGGAGTGGGGCAATATATGTTAAAGATGGAAAGATTATTCCAGTTGTAAATACTTCTCTGCCAAGAGCAAATCAATATTTTACAGCATGGCATGAAATATATCATTTGATATTTGACAAAGTATCGTTTGATCATTTTATTGAAGCTGACAATACATTGGAAGAAAGAAAGGCTGAATGCTTTGCAGCATGTATGTTGTTAAATGGTGTAGATAGATTTACAGAACTTCCAGAAATGGATTTTGTTTCTAAAATCTTTTATTGTATGTCAGCATTTCAAGCACCGTATAAAGCAGTACTGGTTTCACTTTATGAGTATGCTATTAAAAGTGAAAACGAGAAGCTTTGTAGCAGAATCAAGGAAGTATTCGATCTGCAGTTTGAGGATTTGCCAGATAGATTTAGAATGTTGGGATTAGATGATAGTTTAGTAACTCCTTCTTATGTCATTAATACATCTTCTTTACAAGAGAGAATAAAGAGGGTAAAGGCTGCAAATCCAGAACTTCATTACCACAAGGATAATGAAGAGTATTTGAAGAATATTATGACTTAATTTTGATTCCACAATGGGTATTAACTGAAATAGATGATGCTCCAGGAAGAGCAGGTTATGTACAGAAATTAATTGAGCAAGGGTATCCAATATATTGTATCGAAGAAGGAAGTTATTCAGATTTGACTAATAATGAAGAGGGAAATCTTTATAAGATAGTTCTTGCATCCACACGCCAATTAGCAAGAGTCAGAGGATATTTGCGCCGGTTTGTTGAAAAAACGGATCCTCTTGATATGGATGCATACAAGGATTGGATAGAAAAGTTGTATAATGAATGGCCAATTTCAGAAGAGATGCTATCAACTGGAAGGACAAAAAGAAAAATGCTGGTGAGGTGTCAATCACAATTCTGGCTGAGATTGTATCATGGTATTATCCGGAAACCAAGACATTGACAGTGTATTCTCAGGACCGTGATACATATGAGTTTCAGAGAAAGGCTGAGGCGGATCTAAGGGATGTATTTGCATCAAGAATACCAGTACCTGTTTCATGCAAGAGTAATGATGCTATATTATGTCAGCTTGTAAAAGACGGGAAAATGAGTATAGAGGATATTGATGATTATAGAAAAGATATGCGAAAGATTACATATAGTAAAGAGCAGGATGATCATTCAATCATATTAGTTACAGAATTAGTAGACAATGAATTGTTTGAACAGCTTGTTGCGGATAAAACAGTTCGCATTATTTTTTAGCAGACATTCCAACAGTGAAAAATCCTCAGTACCAGTCTTCGGGTAGTGATCTTCTGCAAAGATATATATTTAAAAAGCATCAAATAAAACGAATACAATTCTTATAGCAAAATGAACTATAAGGATTGTATTTTTTCATGTAACAGTGAAGGTATCTGAACTGTTATTTTTTTTTACATTTTTACGCCCGCCAAGTAACATATCACTTGACAAAGAGTTTATTAAGAGTATAATAAGCTTAGTGCATAAGTTTAGTAAAAAATGATTTTTGGTTTAGGAGAAGATGATCTCATGGAGCTTGAATATGTGAATGAACACATCGGGAATAAGATTAAGGATCTAAGGAACAGAAACGGCCTGACCCAGCAGGAGCTGGCAGACCGCACAGAGCTTACGAAGGGATTCATCTCCCAGCTTGAGAGGGGGCAGGTGTCCCCGTCCATCGTGACACTGTTAGACCTGATCGAATGCCTGGGGACAACTGCTTCTGATTTTTTCAAAGAGACCGAAGAAGAGCATGTGGTATACTCAGAGCAGGGCTTCTTTGAGAAGTTAGACGATGCGGGAAACAGCATCCAGTGGATCGTCCCCACGGCACAGAAGTATCAGATGGAGCCGCTTCTGGTAGTCGTACAGCCTCACCAGACTTTAGAAGAGGATAAACCGCATGACGGAGAAGAATTCGGTTATCTGATATCCGGAAGGCTCCTCCTTCATCTTGGAGATAAGACTTATCGTATTAAGGCAGGAGAGAGCTTTTACTACCCGGCGAAGCGCAGACACCAGATTGAGAATCCTGGAGCAAGACCGGCTAAATTCATCTGGGTCAGTACGCCGCCTACATTTTAAGAGGATGCCAAAGCATGAGATGATACAAGCGTCAAAAGGTCATGCGTTTCATGCTTGCATGAAAAAGCATGACTTTGGGACGCGAAAAACACCGAAAAGTAGCCATTTTTACTATGATCATTGGGGGAAATCATGGAACAGAAGACAAATATTATTGAATTGAAGCATATCACGAAGACCTATAAGGACGGCTTCAGCGCAGTCTCAGATCTCAGCCTGGAGGTAAAAAAGGGAGAATTCATTACATTCCTCGGGCCCTCCGGATGCGGGAAGACCACGACTCTGCGGATGATCGCCGGATTTGACGTTCCGACAGAAGGAGATATTCTTCTGAACGGAACATCCATTACAGAGCTTCCGCCGAATGAGCGTCCCATTAACACAGTCTTCCAGCGGTATGCTTTATTTCCGCATATGAATATTTATGAAAACATTGCCTTCGGCCTGCGGCAGAAAAAGATGCCGGAGAATATTATTGTCAAAAAGATAAAAAAAGTCCTGGAGCTGGTAGATCTTGAAGGCTTTGAGAAGAGAAGCATTGATACCCTGTCCGGAGGCCAGCAGCAGAGAGTTGCTATTGCAAGGGCTGTGGTAAATGAACCGCAGATCCTTCTTCTGGATGAGCCTCTGGGGGCTCTGGACCTGAAGATGCGTAAGGAGATGCAGCTGGAGCTTAAGGAGATGCACAGAGAGCTTGGCATCACCTTTATTTATGTTACCCATGACCAGGAAGAGGCACTTACTATGTCAGACAAGATCGTGGTCATGGCAGAAGGAAAGATGCAGCAGATCGGCACGCCGGAGGATATCTATAACGAGCCGGCCAATGCCTTTGTGGCAGACTTTATCGGGGACAGTAATATTTTCAATGGAATTATGACTGGGAAGCTTAAGGCCCGCTTCTGCGGAGGGGAATTTGCCTGTGTGGATGATTTTGAGGAGGGGACTCATATTACGGCAGTAGTGCGCCCGGAGGATGTCCTGCTGACAGAGCCGGGGCAGGGGAAGATCAGAGGAATTGTAACCTCTGTGATCTTCAAGGGAATGCACTATGAGATTACCATTGAGTCCGGCAAGAATGAGATAATCGCCCAGTCTGTAAACTCTGCGGCAGCAGGAGACCGGGTTGGAATATACGTGGAGCCTGACAATATCCATATTATGCTGGCAGAGGATCATACGAACATCTTTGCTGCGGAGATTAATAGAAACTACGAGCTGGAATATAACGGGAAAGTTCTTGATGTGCAGCTCACAGATCTTATAAAGGGCAGCAGGCTGACAGAGGACGGAACGCTCCTTGACGGAAATGGGCTTGAGCTTGACAGGAACAAGCTTAGAATCAAGATTTCCATCAAGCCTACAGACATTGAGCTGACGGATGAGCAGGAGGAAGGCCTGGTACAGGGGTATATCAGTAATCTGATCTACAAGGGCGATCATTACAGCTATGTGATTCATACAGACCTGGAGCAGGATTTCGTGGTAAATGATGAGTATCTGTGGAATATGGAGGATCAGGTGGGTCTTCTAATGCCTGTAGATAAGATGGTATTTACAGTTAAGAAATAGGAGGGGCTCATGCAGAAAAAGATATTGTCCAGAAAAAGTCTGGGGATTCCTTATATGATTTTTTTGGCGCTTTTTGTGATGGCGCCCCTGTTTGTGCTGATCTATTATGCATTTACCAACGGGCAGGGAGAGATTACGATTCAGAATCTGACCGGTTTCTTTTCTGATCCCAATACGCTGGGAACCCTGTGCTACAGCTTTGGCATTGCGGCGGTTACAACAGCTGTATGCCTGCTTCTTGCATATCCTGTGGCATATGTTCTGGCAACTAGCCATTTGAAAGAGAAGTCAGTTATCCTGTTGCTTTTTATTATGCCTATGTGGATTAATTTTTCCCTTAGGATTACGGCATTAAAAGAGCTTCTTACATGGCTTGAGGGGAATCTGGCATACCATCCTTTCCTGAATACGGTCATTGGCATGACCTATGATTTCCTTCCGTTTATGATCCTTCCGATCTATACCACCATCTCAAAGCTTGACGGGGCGCTTCTGGAGGCGGCAAGGGATCTCGGGGCAGGGGAGCTTCAGGCATTTTTAAAGGTAACACTGCCTTTGTCGCTCCCGGGAATCATCAGCGGGGTTTCTATGGTATTTCTGCCTGCCATGACCAATTATGTGGTACTTGATATGCTTTATAATAGTACTTATATTATGGGAAGCCTGATCGGAAGCTACTTTGCGTCTTACAACTGGCATGGAGGATCTATGATTGCGCTGATCCTTCTGGGAATTGTCTGCCTGTTTACACTGCTGACCAGAGGAGATGAGGAGGAAACCGCGAGAGGGGGAGTGCTGCTGTGACAAAGAAGATATGGAGAAGCATGGTGATTGTTCTAGTGCTGCTGTTCTTGTATCTGCCTATTTTAATCCTGTCTGTATACAGCTTTACGGATGCGGCCAATATCGGGGCGATACGGGGATTTTCCTTTCATAATTACGTGACGCTTTTTACAACGCCGGAGCTTGTGAAGATGATTCTTGGCACAGTGGTTCTGGCGCTCGGTTCGGCATTCCTGGCTTCGATTCTTGGCACCATGGGGGCGATTGGGGCATTTTATTCCAAAAAGGGAATGGCATCTGCCATTCATACTATGAATCAGGTGCCTGTGGTGAATGCAGATGTTGTAACCGGGTTTTCCATCTGCATCCTTCTTGTGGTAGTGCTGGGAGTCAGCAAGGATACTTTTATTCCATTGGTGGCAGGGCATGTGACGCTGTGTGCTCCCTTTGTCTTTCTGTCGGTTATACCAAAGCTTAAGCAGATGGATTCCAGTATCTATGAGGCAGCGCTGGACCTTGGGGCAACACCCGGAACGGCTCTGGTTAAGATTGTGATTCCACAGATTTTTCCTGGAATTGTCTCTGGATTCGCTTTGGCGGTCACACTGTCTCTGGATGATTATTTTGTCGCCACCTACACAAAACCGGCAACCTTCGATACCATCAGTACCTATGTGGTAAATGCAACGAAAGGCGCACAGACAACGATTAAGACTGCACTGTGGGCGCTGTCAACAGTCATTTTTCTACTGGTTGTTTTATTTACAATTGTCATGAATATCCGCGCCGGAAAAAATGTGCAGGAAAGGAATGGTGCAGGGCAGTGAGAGGATTAAGGAAAAATGTAATCATACGACTGTTATCCGGGATCGTGTTTTCTCTGCTTTTAACTTTTCTTCAACCATGGGCAGCAGATCTTATAAAGGAGCCGCCGGCTCTTCCCGGGGAGGTATCAGCAGCTGACAGAAGGGAAGAGAAGGAAGTTACTTTACGTGTCTGTAACTGGGAGGAATATATTGATCTGGGAGACTGGGATGAGGAAGAAACCATTGATCTGGACAGCGGTGATGTGATCGGCGAAAATTCTATGCTGGAGGATTTCGAGAAATGGTATTATGATACCTACGGGATCCGGGTTCATGTGGAATACTCCACATTTGGTACGAATGAGGATCTCTATAATATGATCACCCTGGGAGATACCTATGATCTCGTATGCCCTTCAGAATATATGATCATGAAGCTTCTTACAGAGGACCGTCTGATGCCGCTTACAGAGGAATTCTTTGATTCCTCTGATAAAAATAACTACTATATAAACGGGGTGTCTCCTTATATCCGTTCTGTGTTCGAGAACAATGAGATTGACGGGAAACCCTGGAGCGATTATGCGGCAGGTTACATGTGGGGAATTACAGGGATTGTGTATAATCCAGAGCTGGTAAGCGAGGAGGCGGCGTCAAGCTGGAAGATTTTAAGCGACCCGGCATACCACAGACAGATTACAATAAAGGATAATGTGAGGGATTCCTATTTTGCTGCAATAGGTGCGATCAAATCAGAGCTGCTTACGGATGAGCAGTTTGTTCATGCACCAGATTACCAGAAGAGACTGGAAGAAGAGATGAATGATACATCAAAGGAAACGATTTCCAGGGTACAGGATTATCTTCAGGATGTCAAGGATAATGCATACTCCTTTGAAAGTGATTCGGGAAAGGCAGATATGGTTACCGGAAAAGTAGCTGCCAATTATCAGTGGTCCGGTGACGGCGTTTACACAATGGACCAGGCGGATGAGGATGGTTTTACACTGGAATTTGCCGTGCCAAGGGAGTCCACGAATATATATTTTGACGGATGGGTGCTGATGAAGGACGGGATCAGGGAAGATCCGGCAAAACAGCATGCGGCAGAGGCATTTATTAACTTTAATTCCAGGGCGGATAATGTGATCCGGAATATGTATTATATCGGCTATACCTCTGTGATTTCCGGCGGAGATGACAGACGTATCTTTGAATATGCAAACTGGTGCTACGGGGCAGAGGACGGAGACAAGGATGTGACAGACTATGATCTGGGATATTTTTTCGCAGAGGACGGGGATGAGACAAAGGATTATGTCATAACGGCGCCCTCTGACCAGGTATACCGGCAGCTCTTTGCGCAGTATCCCTCAGAGGAGGCAATCGCAAGATCAGCGCTGATGGTATGCTTCGATGAAGAGCAGAACCAGGCCATTAATCAGATGTGGATCAATGTCCGGTGCTGCAACATTCACGATATCCCGGCATGGGTATGGATGATTGCGGCTGTTTTGATCATGTCTTCCGTTATACTAGTATGGAAAAATTATAGTATTCACAGGTCAGGAATGCGCTGAACTGCGCATTCCGTAAGAACATGATGCAGGAGTGAGGGGCGGTTTTTGCGTAGCAAAACTTGGAATGCCGCCCTGAATCGTTACTATGAGCGGTCTCCTTGGCCGTGAATAGTAACGAGAAATTAAGAATATTTGGATTTTACAGTTGACAAGGAGAAAAAAATGTCTTATAATACTTTTTGTTGTAAGGGACATATATTTCATATGTTGTGTGGGCGTAGCTCAGCTGGATAGAGCGTCTGGCTACGGACCAGAAGGTCGGGGGTTCGAATCCTCTCGCCCACGTAGAAGAGAACTCGGTGAATCCGGGTTCTTTTTTTGCAGTTCTTAAAATCAGAGAGGGAGGGGAAGATATTATCCCGGTGATTTATGGGATTTCAGATTAGATTCCGGTAAGGGTCTTCGACGGGGAGCTTGTGATTGATTTCAAAGAGGTGATAAATCCATAAGGAGAATGTACAGATACCAGGGCGCCTGTTGTTTTCAGAAAGGTATTTGATTATATAAGAGCCGCACACAGAGATACTCATGGCAGATGAAATCTGCCATGAGTATCTCGTCAGCCGCAAAGCGGCATAACTCTGCATGCAGTGCAGTATTAATCAAGGTAAGTTACAAGTCCTTCTTTTCTTGGATGTGCAGTGCCTTCCTCAGCGGCATGTCCAAGAGCCAGCATACCCACTACACGGCGTCCCTCGGGCAGCCCGATCTGATCAAGATAAGCAGCAACCTCTGGCTTGTCCCCGCAGTATTTTAACTGGTTGATCCAACAGCTTCCGAGGCCGAGGGAATGTGCGGCAAGCATCATATTCTCCAGTGCGCAGGAACCATCCTCTACACCATTCACATCCTCCTTATTGCAGGTAACAATAATCATTGCCTTTGCCCCGTAGAAAGTATAAGACGGATTTTCCATACCCTTTCCTACCACCTCCTGAAGTGCCAGGATAGAATCCGCATTCTGCATAATGAAGAACCGGAAAGTCTGCATGTTCTTTCCGCTCGGTGCATGTGTCCCGGCTTTTACAACCTCGTCAATGAATTCCTTTGAAACAGCTTCATCCGTGAATTTGCGGATACTTCTTCTAGTGTAAATACTATTTAATACTTCATTCATTTTAAAACATCTCCTTTACAATCTGAATCTATTTTCAGTATATCCCTTTTTCTGAGAAATTTCATTATCTATTTTGGAGAAAAATTCCTTGTTTCATTTGCAGTATCACACAAAGGACACAGCTTTACCACATTTTTGACAAAATTTTTCTGTATGGTAGATGGAAAAAGGAGGGAAGAGAAGAATGAAATTCCGACATGAATGGAAGCATGAGATTAATTACTCGGATTTTCTTGTACTGAGACAGAGGCTTCGTGCAGTGGCGAAGCCGGATGTCCATGCGCAGCCGGACGGAAGCTACCTTGTCCGGAGCCTTTACTTTGATAATCTGAGTGATCAGGCATTGAGAGAAAAAATTGATGGTGTGAACCGGAGAGAAAAATTCCGCATCCGGTATTATAATGATGATATTTCTCATATTCAGCTAGAAAAGAAGAGTAAATATAATGGACTTTGCAGCAAAGAAGCGGTAACTGTTTCAGAGGAAACAGTAAGGAGGATCCTGAAAGGAGACAACGGGGCTCTACTGGAATCAGGGCAGGAGCTGGAGGCTGAACTGTACTCGAAGATGCTCTCTAAAGGACTTCTGCCGAAGACAATCGTAGAATATATGCGTATGCCGTTTGTCTTCGCACCGGGAAATGTGCGTATTACGCTGGATTACCAGATCCGTACCGGGATCTGCTGCAGAGACTTTCTGAATATGGAATCCGTAACAATTGAGGCAGCCTTTTCGCCGGTTATTCTGGAAGTAAAGTGGGATGAATTCCTTCCGGATATCATCCGCGACGCGATATGGCTCCCGGGACGGCGCGCCTGTGCCTTTTCAAAGTATGCTGCATGCCGGAGTTACGGCTAATGCGATCACTCATTACACGAACAGTTATAAATGACAAAAATGAAAGGAAAAACAGAAGAGTATGACTTTTAATGATATTTTTAAATCAGGATTCTTGGAGAATATTACGAGTATCAGTGTATTTGACACGATAATCGCGCTGCTGTGTGCGTTTGGGCTGGGGATGTTTATTTTTCTGGTATATAAAAGAACCTATACGGGGGTGATGTATTCCTCGAGCTTTGGAGTAACTCTGGTTGTGCTGACAATGATCACAACTGTGGTGATCCTTGCCGTGACCTCGAATGTAGTGCTTTCTCTTGGTATGGTCGGTGCGCTGTCCATTGTCCGGTTTCGGACAGCCATTAAGGAGCCTCTTGATATTGCGTTTTTATTCTGGTCAATTGCAGTAGGAATCGTACTTGCGGCAGGATTTATTCTGTTGGCGGTCGTGGGAAGTGTATTCATCGGAGTCGTACTGCTCATATTTGTAAATACCAAATCTCATCTGAACCCCTATATTGTTGTTGTAAGCTGTAAAAGTCACGAAAATGAGCAGGCAGTCATGCAATTTCTCCATGACAGGGTAAAGCGTCTTACAATAAAGAGTAAATCGGCAAGAAAAGGAGCCGTAGAACTTAATATGGAGATACGGCTGAAGGATGCGGACACGGATTTTGTGAATGTGCTGGCAGACATGGAGGGTGTGGAAAGCGCTGTTCTGGTTAGCTACAATGGAGAATACATGGGATAAGGAAAGGGGGCAGTGTATGTCAACCCATAAGCATATTGACAAGATCTGCTGTGCTGCATTGTGTATTGTCCTGCTTCTTACGCTTGTGCTTGTAAATGCACAGTCTCTGGGGGTTCAGCCGGTTTCAGCCGAAATTGGCTATGAGTCAAGGCTGTTTGATACCTCGAAGGTACATACCATTGAAATCGAGATGGAGGACTGGGATAGTTTTATAGATACCTGTGAAAATGAGGAATACAGCGAATGCTCAGTTGTCATTGACGGTGAAACCTTTAAGAATACAGGAATACGGGCTAAGGGGAATACCTCTCTCAGTTCCGTTGCCCGCTATGGAAATGACAGATATAGCTTTAAGATCGAATTTGACTGCTATGATGATACAAGAACCTATCACGGACTGGATAAGATCAGCCTGAATAATATTATCCAGGACAACACTTACATGAAGGACTATCTCTGCTATCAGATGATGCGGGATTCTGGCGTGGCCTCTCCTCTGTGCAGCTATGCATATATTATGGTGAATGGCGAGGACTGGGGGCTTTATCTTGCCGTGGAGGCTGTGGAGGAGAGTTTCTTAACCAGGAATTACGGGAAGAATTATGGTAATCTCTATAAGCCGGACAGCATGGATATGGGAGGCGGACGCGGAAACGGCGGCGCATTCCATGAAGAGGAGTTTAAGAATAAGCAGGAAAATGACAGTGCTGTCCCGGCTCCCGGGGACGGCAGGGATCAGCCTGGGGGAAGTACGCCGCCGCAGGGCGATATGAATGCATCCCCTGAAGGGAAGATGCCATGGGACAACAGCGGGGATCAGTCTGGGGGGAGTACGGCACTGCCGGGAGACACGAGTGCTCCCTCTGAAGGGAGGATGCCATGGGACAATAGCGGGGATCAGCCTGAGGGGATGCCCCAGAGAGGCACACCGCCGCAAAATGATGACGCAGATTTTTCCGGGGGAGGTGCACCGCCGCAGAATGGCGGAAACCTGCCGGGAGGGACGCCGAAGGGAGGCGCTATACCTGACAGTGACGATGTCTCGCTTCTGTATACAGATGACAGCTATGAAAGCTATAAAAATATCTTTGACAATGCGAAAACAGATATAACGGACACTGACAGAGACCGGCTTATTTCCTCACTGAAAAAGCTTGGTGATCAGGAGGATCTTGACGGGATCGTGGAGACTTATCAAGTAATACGGTACTTTGCTGTGCACAACTTTGTCTGCAATTTTGACAGCTATACAGGCTCCATGATTCATAATTATTATCTGTATGAAAAAGATGGGAAGCTGTCCATGATTCCATGGGATTATAACCTTGCGTTCGGAGCGTTTGAGGCTGGAGCAGATGCAAAGGGGCTGATTAATTATCCCATAGATGATCCGGTATCAGGCGGCGAGACCTCATCCCGGCCCATGATTGCATGGATTTTTGAAAATGACGAATATACGGAGCTGTACCATTCCTGCCTGGAAGAGCTGATCCAATCGTACTTTGACAGCGGATATTTTACGGAGATGGTGGATTCGGTATCCGAAATGATCGCCCCATATGTGGACAAAGATCCGAGTAAATTCTGCACCAGTGAGGAATTCCAGAAAGGAATCAGTACATTAAAAAGCTTCTGCCTCCTTAGAGCCCAGAGTGTCAGCGGACAGCTTAATGGGACTGTCCCTTCCACAGAAGAGGGTCAGAAGGCAGAGGATGCGGCACTTGTAGATGATCAGGGGATTGTGATTTCCGATATGGGTTCCATGCGGTGAGAAAAAAGGTAAAAGTCCAGACAGATCCTGAGGCCTCGTCTGGACTCTTATTAAATACTTAAGATCAAGCCTTCGATTTATAGGTGAGAGTACGTATATCCGGCACTGCCAGAAGAACCGGATATAATACAAAGGCAAGAATCAGACCGCTGATACCCTGGATCAGATTCGCCGGAATGCTCGCTGCCGCCGCGGAGACGCCATAGAGCGGAATCTCACAGAGAAAATAGCCGGCGGCTACAAACAGGATATCGGCGATGCCCCCAAGTATCACTGCGGCAGATCTGCCTTTGGAGCTTTTTCCAATCTTCTGATATAGAATTCCGGCAGCAAATGCGACGATGCCTTTGATTACAAATGTAATCGGAACATAGACAAAATATCCGCCTAGAAGATCTGCCATGGCAGAACCAGTTCCAGCGGCAAAAAGTCCCCATACCGGACCAAGGATGATGCCGGAAAGAATTACGACCGCGTCGCCAGGATGGATGTATCCGCCGGTGCCTGGAGTGGGTATCTTTATAGACATAGTTGCCACACAGGCAAGCGCCGCAAATAATGCAGTCATAACAATTTTTTTCAGATTTGAATTCATAATCATAACCTCTTTTCTTTTTTGCTTTCATTGTCATGCCACGCTCTAACTTCACATGCATGCAGGTACATTGTATAACAGGACTGGAATCTTGGAAAGATCCAATTAAGAGGGATTAGACCAGGCCAGTTTTGAAAAGATATTTGTCGAAAACTGCGAAGGGTGTCAGAATATGTAAAACGCTTGTGTCAGATTTTTGCATATGGTCTTGATTCTATGGGAAAAGCGCGATATAATTTTAACAGAACGAAAATACCAAGTACCGATTGACTCGTTGCTATAAGAAAATAACAAAAGAAAGGAAAATATTATGCAGAAAGATGTGAGAGAGTTTAAAGAGTTAATTTTTGATTTGATGAACGATTCACTAGATTTAAAGAATTATCCTGTTGCAGAAAGTAAGTATGTAGAGAATGAATTTTCCAAAGGCAGCTTTTGTGACGAGGCGTATGAAAGGATATACAACGCGAACCGGCGCTTATGCGAACGTCTTGGAGTAGATGAGGACAAGGATGTGGAAAGCATCATTGGTGAACTTCTTGACGTGGGAAGGCATCTGGCACTTAAGATGTATGATTACGGTGCAATATTCTCAGGTGCACAGACGCAGTAACCGGGTATGTAGATGAATAATAACGCAAAATGCTTTAAAAAGACTCTTTAAGGGGTCTTTTTTATTTCTTCCCCGAATGATGCTTGTTGCAGGATTGGAAGTGTGATAATATGATACAGACGTTTTAACTTAAATTAATTGAGAGGTGTGACAGGATGAGAATGTATAAAAAATGCATGGCTGTTATTCTAATTGTCATTAGTCTGGTGGCCGGGGATGTAAGAGGGTGTTGTGCTGCGGAACGGAAGGGAACAGAAAGAACCGGGAAGAAAGCGGCAGTTAAGGTGACGAAGACGGATACCGGCTATTTTTATGACGGACCAGGAAAGGACAAGGCGCTGATCTTTTATTCCAGGTCAGGGAAGAGGAAAGCATCCTCTCTTTTGAAGAAAGTGGCTGAGGGAGGAGCAGACTGCTTCCTGGTAAAATTTTCATCCGGGTCTGCGGCATCCGGATACAGCAAGGCAGAGCAGGTAATGAAGGAGTATCCCCATAAGCACTGGTATCTTGGCGGCAACTTCCGGGGAGGAGTCCTGGCAGCGGATTATGCGGCGGAAAACAGTGAAAAATTCGAAGGCCTCATTCTTCTGTCCTCATATTCGGACAGAGATTTGTCAGACTGTAATTTGAAGGTGCTTTCTCTCTATAACAGGGATGACAGTGACAAGACGAAGGAGCGGATAAAAACAGCCAGATTACGGATGCCGGACTCCTATGAGGAATACCGGGTAGAAGGGGAACGCTTTGCCTGGTATATGAATTACGGGAGAAATGAAAGACAGGGAACGGTAATGGTTTCCGTAGGAAAGGGGCGGAAGCTGGCGGCAGAGAAGATTTTGGATATGATGGGTGTTTATAACAGGAGACGCGGCATGAGGATACTGATGCTTGGTAACAGCCTCACTTATTACAATAAGATGCCAAAGACACTGGCAAAGCTTACAGGAGCGGAGGTTGTGGCACATACACAGGGCAATACAGGGTTGGAGGCTCATCTTGATCCGGATACAAGGATGGGCAGGGTTACATGCAAGGCTCTAGAGGATGAAAAATGGGATTATGTGATCCTCCAGGGGATGAGCCATGGGCCGGTGCAGGCAAGAAAGACCTTTATGGAAGATGCCTCCAGACTATGTGACAGGGTTCGTGCAAACGGGGCATCGCCGGTGTTGTATGCTACATGGGCATATAAAAAAGGCCATAAAAAGCTGAAGAAGATGGGGGTCACCTATAAGCAGATGTCCCGGATTGTATCCCGGACCTATCATCAGATAGGAAGGAGGAACCATGTCCCGGTTGCAGACGTTGGAAAGGCCTTTTATAAATTATCCAAAAAGAAGAATCTCTATTGTGACGATAAGCGCCACCCGAATAAGGAAGGGTCAAAGCTGGCAGCAAAGCTGTTGGCAGGCGTGATTAAAAAAAGCGAAAAGGGCAGGTGATTCCTGGGAATGAAACAGACGCAGAAGGAAAAGATTGAATACCGCTACTATGAGGTGCCGCAGGACTTCCCGGTAATTGCACTTACAGGGGAGAAGTGGGAGGGCATATATGGAACGGATCCCATGCATTTCCACAATTTCCTGGAAATCGGAATCTGCCGTTACGGGAAGGGTATAATGCAGTTGGGAAAAGAAGAGATTCCCTACCGGGACGGAACCATTACCGTTATCCCCAGGAATCAGCCTCACCGTACAAAGGTGGAGCCGGAGAACCAGGCACAGAAGTGGGAATATCTCTTCGTTGATGCAGAAAGGATGATAAGAGAAGCATATACAGATAAAACCAGGCATGCAGAGCAGCTAATCAAAAGGCTGAATGCCCGGATGTTTCTGGCTCATGCACAGGACCAGCCAGACATGTTAGCAGCTATAGATATGATTTTCCGTGGTATAGAACAGAAAAAAAGCCTCCATAAGGAGATGGTAAAGCATATGCTGCTGGCATTACTGCTGAAAATTATCACGCTCAATGAGCATATAAGGGACAAAGTGGAGCATCCGGAAAAAAGTGAGGAAAATTACGAGGGTATCGTGAGAGTTCTGAATTATATCAGCCAGAATTACGCGTCAGACTTAAAAATCAGTGATATGGCAGAACTGTCTAATATGAGCGAAACTTATTTCAGGCGTGTGTTTGAAGAATATATGCATACATCTCCGGTTAAGTATCTGAGCCTTGTGCGGGTGGAGAAGGCATGTGAACTGATCAGAAAGGGAAATGGCCGGCTGGAGGAGGTTGGAGAGAAGGCTGGATTTCCGGTTCATGCAACCTTTCTGAGGAACTTTAAAAGTATTACAGGGTATACGCCCAGAGAATGGAGGGCGATGGCAAGAAATAAAGATGATCTTCTGATAGAGTTTAAAGTAGAAGTATTAAAAGGATGGAACTCAGCACCTCAATTGGGGACGGGACATTTTTAAAAATGCCCCGTCCCCAATTTATATTTTAGGTCGAAAGTGTTAATTTTTGTGGCATTTCTGTAAATTCTTTGTGCATGTTGTTTGATATAATAATTATGTCAGTTAATTGCAAAAGAACAGGAAAAGCAAACGATTTCAGCCTGCCGGGAAGGCACTGAAACGGGTGCAGTTCCAGGGACAGGAGGAAGCCATGGAAAAGGAAAGTGTGGAGTTTCGATATTATGAAATACCCGCTGACATGCCATTGATTGCACTGCAGGGCGAAGAATGGATCCGGGAATATGGGAATGACCCTATGCACTTCCATAACTGTCTTGAGATCGGTTACTGCTATTACGGACAGGGAAAAGTGTATTTCGGGCAGAGAGCGGAGAGCTACGGACCTGGAAGTATTACGATCGTCCCTAAAAATTTTCCGCACCATACGATGCAGACTGATGAGGAGCCGAACCGGTGGGAGTATCTGTTTGTAGATACGGGGCGGTTTTTGAGGAAAGTATTTCCGAATTATGCAGGTATGGCATTTGGAGATACAGCAAATCATATCAGTACGCTGCTTAGGAGACTGAATGGACACTCCTTTTGTATTTCGGGGAAGCAGGAGCCTGAACTGGATATGCTGCTCCGGCTGATGTTTGAGGAGATGCGGAGAAAGGAGAGGCTTTACAGATACTGTATGGAAGGCTTTCTGTGGTCTTTTTTGATGAAGATTGCAAGGCATATGGAAAATGAGGGACAGTTTGAGGAGGAATTTGCAGAAACAGGTCTTTGCAGTGAGATTCTGGACCGGGCGATTCTGGATGCGCTGAATTATATCGAAGAGCACTATATGGAGGACTTTACGATAAAAGAGCTGGCGGGATTGTCTCATATGAGCCCCTCGAATTTTCGTAGAAAGTTTCGCAGCTGTATGCACACTGCTCCTGCAGAGTATGTCAATCTGGTGAGGATTGAGAAAGCCTGTGAACTGCTTAAGACGACGGAAGACAGGGTGGAGGAGATTGCCTTGAAGACGGGTTTTCATACGGCAGGACCGTTCATCCGGAGTTTTAAAAAACTGACAGGATATTCACCGCTGCAGTGGAAGAAGATGGAGGGACAGAGTGAGAATAATCTGCGGAATTATAAGGTGTCCGTCCTGAAGGGCTGGTAGGCGGCGGAATGAGGCATTCTAAGAGACGAAAAGGGAGTGCCTGGAAATAGTTGGTAAAGGAGGAAAAATATGAAAACTGGTTGGTTAAAACGAACAGCAGCATTGGCAATGAGCGCCTTTATTGCAGTAACCATGGTGCCGGTATCGGCGTTGCCGGTGAGGGCAGAGGAGAGGACGGCAGAGGCCGGGGAGATACATACCTATGCCGAAACGCCAGGAGATGCAGCGTCGGCGAAATATACATTAACTGCGGATGGGACAAACATTCCTGTAATAAAGTACGAGGCAAAGGGGAATCACTTTGATGTTGCCAGATTCGCATCTGATGCTAAAACTCCGGAATATACCGTACATGTGACCGAAGAGATTCAAACGGTAAAGATATATCCAGAACGTTATTATCCCCAGGAAAGTATTCAGGTGAGTGAAGATAAGCATTCTGTCACTTTTAGATTGTCAGATCAGCTTCCATATTGCTATGTTATGATTAATGGCGGTCCAGAAGATCAGGCTGGGAAACCTTATCTTGCTATTATAAATGATCCGATAGAAACAGGAAAACCAGATAAAAATGCAGCTAATGTTTTGAATTTTCAGGTATTTATGACAGAGTATCTGAAGGATCATCCGAATAGTGAGGCGGAGAAAGCAGAAGAGGCAGGAACTAGCAGACAAGTGGAAGATCATGACAGATGAGCTTAAGGCAGCCGAAAAGATAGCGGCTGACCCGGAGGCTGTACAGACAGATGTGGATGCAGCAACCTATCAGCTCAGTGAATCGATCCGGCAGCTGGAAGCAAAGACAACCATTGATAAAGAGGAATTAAAGACTGCGATTGGGCGTACAAAGGTACTGGACAAGAACGCTTATACAGAAAAGTCATGGACAGCACTGGAGAAAGCACTTGAAGACGCTGGCAAGGTACTGGCCGGAGAAAAAGTAACACAGGAAGAAGTGGATGCCGCAACAAAAGCGCTCAGAGACGCAATTATTGCACTGGAAGGCGCAAATAAGACTGGTCTCAACACAATCATCAGCTATGCGGATGAAGTGAACGAAGAGGACTACACAGCAGAAAGCTGGGCAGCGATGCAGGAAGCACTGAATGCAGTAAAGGAAGTGTCCGCGAACCCCAATGCCACACAACAGCAGATTAACGCTGCAAGCACCCGGCTTAGCGAGGCACTCAAGAAATTGGAAAGGAAAGCAGCGAATAAAGACGTATTAAGGGCCAAATATAACGAAGCGAAAGCCATTAAACCAGACGGCTATACAGCAGAGAGCTATGCAGCTCTTACGAAGGCGCTGGAAGCAGCAAAAGCAGTCCTGGATAAAGAGAACGCAACCCAGGAAGAAGTCCATGCCCAGATCCAGGCACTGGACGATGCAATGAAAGCCCTTAAGAAGACCGCTGCGAACACTGCACAGACTGTAATAAAGGTATCCAAGATTAAGATATCCGGAATTTCAAAAAAAATTGCAGCAGGAAAGAGGATTCAGCTTAAAGTTATTTCACCTTCCAATGCAGCAAATAAGAACGTAATCTGGAAATCTAGCAATCCAAAGGTTGCAACCGTAACTAGCAAGGGCCTTGTAAAGATCAAGTCCAAAACAGGCGGCAGGTCCGTTACCATTACAGCAACAGCAGTAGACGGCAGTAGTAAAAAGGCATCCTATAAGATCAAAATCATGAAGGATGTTGTAAAGAAGATCGTCATTTCAGGAAAGAAATCGGTCAAGGCAGGCAAGAAGCTTCAGCTGAAAGCAAAAGTCACCGCAACGAAAAATGCCAACAAGAAGCTGAAATGGACAAGCAGTAATACAAAATATGCGAAAGTAAACAAAAATCTTGACATTTGAATTCCCCGGGCATATACTTATAAACAAATTCGAATTAATGGAACAAACCGATGAGCAAGAGAAGTAGTTAAAGATATTTGTTTACAGAGAGCCGCAGGCGGTGGAATTGCGGCAGCAAGAGTTTTTAGTGAATGGACTTGCGAGGGCAGCCTGAAATCCAGGAGTGGGAGAGTAGGAACTGACGGGTACCCTGTCCGTTATCAGCGGGGATGTATGATAGTACATGAAAGAGTGGTCCGGCAGATTTTGTCTTTTTTTTGGAGAGCTGCGAAGAGAAAGACAAGAGGGCAATATGGGTGGTACCGCAGGTGATGAATAAGAGTTTTTAAGTCCCTGTCCCATTGGAAAGTAATTTCCAGTGAGACAGGGACTTTTTATGATATGATACTGGCTGCAAAAGGTCAAACTTTGTTCCCTGGCCGGCGCGGGAATGTAACTGCGAAGGTGCTGAGAGGTTACGATTCTTTATTCTATAATGAAAGGTGTATGATGAGCAGATGAAGATATTAGACGAGATCGCAGAAGCGGCAAGGGTAAGAGTAGAAAAGAAAAAGAGTGAGCTGCCTCTTCCAGAGGTTGTGGAAAGGGCAGAGGAGCTGGGGGAAGAGACGGGTTTTCCATTTGAAGAAGCGTTGAGAGGCAGGGATATTTCCTTTATCTGTGAGGTGAAAAGGGCTTCGCCGTCCAGGGGTGTGATTGCAGAGCATTTTCCATATCTGGAGATTGCGAAAGAATATGAGGCGGCGGGCGCCGCTGCGGTCTCCTGCCTGACAGAGCCTGAGTATTTTCAGGGTTCCGATCAGTATCTGAGGGAGATCGCGCGGGAGGTAAGAATTCCTGTGCTCCGGAAGGATTTTACGGTGGATGCTTATCAGATTTATGAGGCGAAGGTGTTGGGCGCGGATGCGGTTCTTCTGATCTGCTCTCTGCTTAACGACGAGGAACTTGCCGGTTTCTGTAAGCTTGCGGACAGCCTGGGGCTTTCCGCACTGGTGGAGGCTCATGATGAGAGGGAGATACAGCGCGCCGTAAAGGCAGGAGCCCGTGTGATCGGGGTAAATAACCGTAACCTTAAGGATTTTACCATGAATGTGGAGAATAGCCTGGCGCTCAGGAAGCATGTGCCAGAGGAGATGATCTTTGTGGCAGAGAGCGGGATACGCACCGGGGAGGATGTTGAAAAGCTGCGTGCGGGACGGGTACAGGCGGTGCTGATTGGCGAAGCCCTGATGCGAAGCCCGGATAAAAAGAAAACGCTTGAGACTCTTCGCGGCTATTAAGAGAGGATGGCAGCTTGTCTGAACTGTTGCGATTGAGCAGCAGGAAAAGCAGTAGCGGCAGCCGGGAGTGTGAAGATGATGTGAGAATGCACAGCTGAAGAGATGACGCTGAGGCATACAGGTAAGGAGGGGCATGAATTGCAGACCAGGATTAAGATATGTGGGCTGAAGACCATAGAGGATATTCATATGGTTAACCGTCTGAGGCCAGACTATGTAGGATTTGTATTTGCCGGAAGAAAAAGAAGAATTACATATGAGCAGGCGGAGGAGATGAAGCGGGAGCTTGTGCCAGAGATTGCAAGTGTCGGAGTATTCGTAAATGAAGAGCCAGAGCGTGTGGCAGATGCTGCGCGCTGCGGAATACTTGATTATATTCAGCTTCACGGGGACGAAGATGCGGGGTATATCAGACACCTTAAGGAGCTTACCGGACAGCCGCTTATAAAAGCTGTCAGGGTAAGAAACAGTGAGGATATTCTGAGGGCTCAGGAGCTTGGAACAGAATACTTGCTGCTTGATGCCTGCCAGGAAGGAGAATATGGAGGAGCCGGAGAGACATTTCCGTGGGAAATGATTCCGGGGGAGCTTACGAAGCCCTATTTTCTTGCAGGAGGACTTGACCGTTTCAATGTAAGGGCAGCGCTTAAGATCCTGAAGCCTCTGGCAGTAGATGTGAGCAGTTCGGTGGAGACAGACGGCAGAAAAGATGAAGAAAAGGTAAGACAATTTATGGAAGCGGTTCATTACAGTTCATTGTATGAGAGCGAGAATTCATATGTCTGCTAACGCAGCCGTTTTTGGTCATTAATGAGTAGGTTAAAAAATTAGAAATGAGGATGAATGATATGTGTGAAAAAACAGAAAGTCGTAAAGGACGTTACGGGGAATATGGAGGGCAGTATATTCCAGAGACACTGATGTGTGCGGTACATGAGGTGGAGGAGGCATACGAAAGATACAGGAAGGATCCGGAATTTATAAAGGAGCTTGATCTGCTTCTTAAAAACTACGCGGGCCGTCCATCCATGCTGTACTATGCAGAGAAGATGACAAAAGAGCTGGGCGGTGCGAAGATTTACCTGAAGCGCGAGGATCTGAATCATACCGGCTCCCATAAGATTAATAATGTGCTCGGGCAGATGCTTCTGGCTAAGAAAATGGGAAAGACAAGGGTAATCGCCGAGACGGGCGCCGGGCAGCACGGGGTAGCGACCGCTACAGCAGCAGCGCTTATGGGAATGGATTGTGAGATTTTCATGGGGAAGGAGGACACAGACCGTCAGGCGCTCAATGTGTACAGAATGGAGCTTTTAGGAGCAAAGGTTCATTCTGTTACAACCGGAACCCAGACGCTGAAAGATGCAGTGAACGAGACTATGAGGGAGTGGACGAGACGGATGGATGACACACTGTATGTGCTCGGCTCCGTCATGGGTCCCCATCCATTTCCCATGATTGTAAGAGACTTTCAGAAGATTATCGGCCAGGAGATAAAGGAACAGCTTCTTGCACGGGAAGGAAGGCTTCCGGATGCCGTGATCGCCTGCGTGGGAGGCGGAAGCAACGCAATGGGGGCTTTTTATGAATTTATCAGGCATCCCCGCGTAAGGCTGATCGGATGTGAGGCGGCAGGACATGGAATAGACACTGATCAGCATGCCGCCACGGTTGCCAGAGGAAGCGTAGGGATTTTCCATGGAATGAAATCTCTTTTCTGTCAGGACGAATACGGACAGATTGCACCAGTATATTCCATTTCCGCAGGTCTGGATTATCCGGGAATTGGACCAGAGCATGCCCGGCTTGCGGAGGAAGGAAGAGCCCGGTACGTTCCGGTCACAGATGAGGAGGCAGTGGAAGCCTTTGAGTATCTGTCAAGGGCAGAGGGGATTATTCCCGCAATCGAGAGCGCCCATGCTGTTGCATATGCAAAAAAGCTTGCGCCAGGAATGAAAAAAGAAGAAATTATTGTAGTCAACTTATCCGGACGCGGAGATAAAGATGTGGCCGCCATTGCAAGATACAGAGGAGTAGATATTCATGAGTAGAATAAAAGAAGCATTTCAGAATAAAAAGGCATTTATACCCTTTATTACAGGAGGAGACCCGTCACTGGATGTGACAAAAAAATTAATGACAGCCATGCAGGAGGCCGGTGCGGATCTGATTGAAATCGGCATTCCCTTCTCCGACCCTATAGCAGAAGGTCCGGTGATCCAAAAAGCAAATGTGCGTGCCCTGTCAGCAGGCTGCACCACTGACAGGCTTTTTGACACAATCAGAGAGGCAAGAGAGACCGTTACGGTTCCGGTAGTATACCTGACCTACCTGAACCCCATATATACCTACGGAAAAGAGCGCTTCATGAAACGCTGCGCAGAATGCGGAATCGACGGCATTATCGTGCCGGATCTTCCCTATGAGGAGAGAGAAGAATTAATACCAGTGTGCGACGAATGCGGAGTAGATCTGATACGCCTGATCGCCCCTACCTCAAAGGATAGAATCGCCATGATCGCGAAAGAAGCAAAAGGGTACATCTACTGCGTATCCTCCCTTGGTGTAACGGGGGTGCGCAGCGAGATCAGAACCGATATTGCCGAGATGATAAAACAGGTGCGTAAGGTGACAGATACCCCGTGCGCGGTAGGGTTCGGTATCTCCACGCCCCGGCAGGCGCGCGAAATGACAGAAATTTCAGACGGTGCAATCGTGGGAAGCGCAATCGTTAAAATCATTGAAGAGCATAGTGAAGAATGTGTGCCATACGTAGCAGAATACGTCAAAAACATGAGACAGGCGCAGTCGGGGACGGGGCATTTTTAGTTACTATTCATGGCCTGGCCGATTAATAAAGTTAGCATATTGAGTTTTTCATTTCTGACACACTCTAATGGGAGAGGCGATGGGAATTATTCCATTGCCTCTCTTTTCTGTGGGCTATTGAAAACCACCGCTTTATAAAGATCTATGCCCTTTGCTTTCCATGTCTGCATCACGGACAAGCCTTCCCAGAAACAGACAAAACCTTCTGCGCTGCAAAATCCCATGACCTGAGAGGCCTTCCTTTTAAAATTCCTTCCGTCCCTCTCCGCTTCGTTGTTCGTTGAGGCCACTGTCGGATCCAGCAGGAATAGGACATAGTCCTGTTTGCCTGACTCCATACGCTTATAACAATTGAATCCTTCTTTGAAATATTCGCTCGTCGGCTCATATTCGTATTCTTCCTTTGCCTTTTTCGGAATCCCGTCATATCTTTTATCAGACACCAGGACTTTCTTTTCGTCAACGATTCCTTCATCATCATTAGAAGGTAAATATATTATTTGATAAAGCTTATTCGGCTAGGCCATGAATGGTAACAATTCCCAGTTACTATTCACGGACTGGGAGGCCGTTCATAGCAACGATTCGGAGCCATATTTAAAGTTTTGCTACGCAAAAATCACCCCTCACTCTTGAATCACGTTCTTACGGAATGCGCAGTTCGGTGCATTCCTGACCCGTGAACAGTAACTCTTGAATTTTAGGCATCCCAAATTTTTATAGAGAAGCATTGTAAATATGGGGAGATTAATTTATAATAAAATTTAAGGCATTATAAAATAACTTCTCAGAATCTCAATAAATGAGATGCCAACTAAAAATTGACAACTGAATATCGTGAAGGAAAAGAAATTAGAGAAAAATTGACATAAACATTGGACATAGCGGGTACTATGCCTTGAAAAATCTTATGGAGTCGTTTAAGATATCATTATTAGGCGGCGAAAAAACCTGATAATGGTTTTTGAAATGCCTCAACAGAGGCCATTTCCCGGGCATCAAGATGTTGCAGCATCATGATGCCGTAGAGGCGGCAGTACCACATCTTTGTAGAGCGGTGTCTGCCGTCTTCTAATTTATAGTCCTCTTTCTCCCGCTTGTTGGAGCGTTCCACAGAAGTCCTTCTGTCATATTCCTTTTCCCATGCTTTACTGTCCCTTGGCGGTATGTTAAATAACCTTGGATTATCATCCGTAAAAATATGTACGGTCCTGCCGTATTTTGCCGGTGAACAGGGATGCTCGCAGAAACAGCCGTGTTTCCGGTTTGATTTCGGGCACTGGTATTTCGCCCGGTGTTTGGCAGTCTCGTATCCATCTTTATGCATACGTAAGCCCAGCTTACAGACCGGGACGCCGTCATCATCAACGGTGAAATCGTCTTTATAAGTGAAATGACCGGTATGTCCGGGATTCAGGTCGATAAAAGGAGTGATGTTTTCCTGTCTGCAATATTCATAGACGGCGTAAGCGTCGTGGACAGAATCTGGAAGGAGCTTTTCAATGCGGAATTTCGGAAGATATGCTTTCATGGTGAAAAAGGAATGGAGAAAGGAAAGCATATCATGCCGGGAGACCCGCTCTAAAAGAGGAGAAGCCTGGAAGCCTTGTTGGAAGAGTCATAGAGAGTCTTTTCGCCTTTCTTTTTCCCCTTGGGAGGTTTCATTTTAGGAAACAGGTCTTTAGGGGAGAGGCTGTTAGAATCATCCATCCAAATACGGGAGAAAAAAATCATGAAAAGTCCCGACACCAGGGGTATCGCCGAAAGAGAAACCGCTGAGGATGGCATAAAGAGGAGTTTCCTTAAGCATATGGCATCAGACAGTGATGGAAGTGACTTTCAATTTCAGGGCAATCAGGTAGGATCGCAGCATACAGGAAGGAAGCATGGGTCCAGGGCCAAAAACAGAGTAGCAGTCCTTCAGAATGGAATCTGCTGGTGAAAGATCGAGATATCAGAACTGCATAATATAATCCCAAGTGCTTTTAGGCACTTAAAAACAATTTCTTGCGTAAAATCGCAAAATTTTGTGCGGTGCTATTCTGGTTTATCCAGGTTAGGGAGTACAAAGGGATAAGGATAAAACTTAAGGAAATCGGATACGAAAGTATCCAGGCGGAGTGACCGCCAGGATTAGCAGGTAACAAAGAAATCGCCTCCAGTCGATTGAAATAAAGTATGATGGTATCTGAAACCCTTAGAAAATAAGGGCTGAAGATTCCGAGAAGTTATTAAAATACAAGGGAGGAGTACGCATGAAGAGAGAGCTAGTTATTGTTTTAGATTTTGGCGGGCAGTATAACCAGCTTGTGGCAAGACGAGTCCGTGAATGCAATGTATATTGTGAAATCTATTCTTATAAAACAGACATTGAAAAAATCAAGGAAATGGGTCCAAAGGGAATTATTCTGACCGGTGGTCCTAATAGTTGCTACGGTGCTGATGCCCCGACATACCCAAAAGAACTTTTTGAACTTGGTATACCAGTCCTTGGGCTCTGTTATGGTGCCCAGCTTATGATGCTCGTACTGGGCGGAAATGTTGCCCGTGCGAATGTCCGTGAATATGGAAAAACGGAGGTACTGGTAGATAAACTATCATCTAAAATATTTGACGGCATATCACCCAGGACAATCTGCTGGATGAGCCATTTTGATTCTATTATTGATGTAGCCCCCGGGTTTGAAATTACTGCCCACACGGCAGACTGTCCAGTTGCTGCTGCAGAAAATGAAGCTGCGGGCCTCTATGCAATACAGTTTCATCCGGAAGTGCTGCATACAGAAGAAGGCTTAAAGATGCTTTCTAACTTTGTTCTCGGTATATGCAGATGTGACGGCAACTGGAGGATGGACTCCTTTGTGGAGGAATCCATCAAGAGGATCCGTGAAAAGGTTGGAGACGGCAGAGTGCTCTGTGCTTTATCTGGCGGGGTAGACTCCTCAGTGGCGGCGGTTTTAATGTCCAGGGCAATTGGCTCTCAGCTAACCTGCGTATTTGTTGACCACGGCCTGCTCCGTAAAAATGAGGGGGATGAAGTAGAAGCAGTTTTCGGGTCCAAAGGCTCCTATGATCTTAACTTTATCCGGGTAAATGCACAACAGCGGTTTTATGACAAGCTGGCTGGCGTGTCAGAACCTGAAAAGAAGCGAAAGATTATCGGTGAGGAGTTTATCCGGGTATTTGAGGAAGAAGCGAAAAAAATCGGGACTGTGGATTTTCTTGTCCAGGGAACCATTTATCCTGACATTGTGGAAAGCGGGTTGGGCGGCGAATCTGCGGTGATTAAGTCTCACCATAATGTGGGAGGTCTGCCGGATTATGTAGATTTTAAAGAAATCATAGAGCCCCTTCGTGATTTATTTAAGGATGAAGTCCGAAAGGCCGGTCTGGAACTTGGAATTCCAAAGTATCTTGTCTTCCGTCAACCCTTCCCTGGGCCAGGACTTGGTGTCCGTATTATTGGCGAGGTGAATGCTGAAAAGGTAAGGATCGTGCAGGATGCTGATGCTATTTGCCGAGAGGAGATTGAAAGGGCTGATGCCGCACGAGATGTCGGACAGTATTTTGCGGCTCTTACCAATATGCAGAGCGTTGGTGTCATGGGTGATGAGCGAACTTATGAATATGCAGTGGTTATTAGGGCAGTAAATACTGTTGACTTTATGACTGCGGAGGCAGCGGAAATTCCGTATGCTGTGCTTAATAAGGTGATGAGCAGGATTATCAATGAGGTAAAGGGAGTCAACAGAGTACTTTATGATCTGACAAGTAAACCACCGGCGACGATAGAGTTCGAATAGACAAAAATGCTTAGTAAGCCCAGTGTTTATGCGGGTTTGCGGCATTTCAAAAGGTCTTTTGATAACAAATTGATAACAGTCGTTTGAGTGCGATTATTCTTACTGTCAAGTGGTTTGTTGGTGGGGGAATGATTTGCAAGAGGTTTGGACGGCTGGCATAAATCCATATTAGAAACGCCCTTAGCTGTGGGTAGGAACTCATGGCTAAGGGCGTTTTTTGTCGTGCTTGTCAATCGGTTTTCAGTTTGTCCTTGAACGCTTTGGCTAAGGTATCGCTCAATTCCTTAGAGGAGACTTTCGCCCAATGCTGCGTGGTGTCAAACTTCGGATAATTGTACCGCCACTGGTCGTAATTTTCCCTGCTGATTTCCTCGGCAGAGAGCTTGTCCGCCTGCTCTTTCCAAGCGCAGAGCATTTTCAGCAGCTCGTCGGCGTTCTTGCTTTTGTCTTTGCTGACTTTTAAGCAGATTTCACCGTCTGATTCACTGACGGTAAGACCGTAAATGTCCTCAAGGGTAAATAAGGTGTGCATAAGCCCGATGTAACTGTCAATGTCGGGTATGTCCAGAGCCTGCGGCGCAACGTCAAGAGCCTGCGCCAGTGCAGCCGTCAAGTCTGCCTTTGGCTTGCGTGAGCCAGTTTCATACTGTGCCAGACGCACGTCTGCGCTCCGTTCGGGAAAACCGACAAGCATACCAAGGTATTTCTGTGTCATGCCCCGCATGATGCGGAAAAAATGTATTCTTTCGCCAATCGCCATAATGTTTCACTCCTTGTTCGTATGTTTATAAGGAGTATAGCATATATGCTTAGAAAAAGTCAAGAATAAGCGAAACAAAAAAGTTTAATATTTTCTTGCAAACCTATTGACAGTAGCAAAAATGTTTAGTATTATGAATTAAGCAAAAACGCTTAGAAAGAGAAAGGAGAGGTTGTATGGACAACAAATTTATCCGTGTGGACGAGGTGGCGCAAGAGCTTTCCATATCGAAGCCTTACGCCTACAAGCTCATTAAAAAGTTGAATGACGAGCTGAAGGAGCAGGGATTTATCACGATTGCAGGGAGAGTCAACCGCCAGTATTTCCAAGAAAGGTTTTACGGGGCAGGAGAAAAACAGGGAAAGGAGATGGAGTAAATGCCAGTATTTAAGAATGAGGGCAACGGCACATGGTATGTGATGGCTCGGTATGTGAACTGGAAAGGGGAGCGGAAACAGAAGTGCAAGCGTGGGTTTGCAACAAAGCGTGAAGCGCAGGAGTGGGAGCGGAAGTTCCAGTTACAAAATTCCGCTGACCTTGACATGGACTTTGAAGCCTTTACAGAGCTTTATAAAAATGATGTAAAAAATCGTTTGAAAGAAAACACTTGGCTGACAAAGGAGCATATCATTCGGACGAAGATTCTTCCATACTTCGGGAAGATGAAGATTAGCGAGATTGGCACAAAGGAAATCATCGCATGGCAGAATGAACTGCTTGCCTATCGTGATGAAAAACGCAATCCTTATTCGCAAACGTATCTAAAAACAGTTCACAATCAGCTTTCAGCAATATTTAACCATGCAGTGCGCTATTATGACCTCCGCTCCAATCCTGCGGCAAAGGCGGGCAATATGGGGAGCGAGGAACACAAAGAAATGCTGTTCTGGACGAAAGAGGAATATAAGAGGTTTGCGGATGAAATGATGGACAAGCCAGTTTCCTATTATGCGTTCCAGATGCTTTACTGGTGCGGAATCCGAGAGGGAGAATTATTAGCTTTAACCGCCGCTGATTTCAATTTTGATAAGGAAACGGTCACGATTAACAAATCCTACCAACGCCTGCATGGAGAGGATGTGATTACATCTCCGAAAACGAAAAAGAGCAACCGCACAATCAAGATGCCGAAGTTTCTCTGTGAGGAAATGCAGGAATATATCGGTATGCTGTATGGATTAAAGAAGAAAGACCGCATTTTCGCGGTAACAAAGAGTTATCTTCACCACGAGATGGACAGGGGTGCAAAAGCCGCAGGGGTGAAACGCATACGGATTCACGATTTGCGGCATAGCCACATCAGTCTGTTGATTGACATGGGGTTCTCGGCGGTGGCGATTGCCGACCGTGTGGGGCATGAGAGCATTGAAATCACTTACCGTTATGCACACTTGTTTCCGTCAAAGCAGGCAGAAATGGCAGACAGGCTTGATGATTTGGGAAAGGGGGATTTTTGATATGTCGGCAAAGAATTTGGACAACTGCAACCGTTGGAGGAACAAGACCGTCGCCTTTCGGGTATCTCCCGAAGAAAGTGAGCGGATTGACAAAGCGGTGCGGCTTTCGGGGCTTACCAAGCAGAACTATATCACAAGGCGGCTCTTATGCCAAGACGTGGTGGTGCAGGGCAATCCGAGGGTGTATAAGGCTCTCCGCAATGAGCTTGCCGCTGTCCTTGCAGAATTGCAGAGGATTGAAGCGGGTGAGGGCGTAAATGAAGAACTGATTGACACAATCGAACTGATTGCGGTTATCCTCGGCGGTCTGAAAGGAGAATGCGAAGATGGCGAATAAAAAAGAAACGGCTGCCCCGAATGTATCTGTTGGCGCAGATACGGGGCAACCGCCTAATGTAAACAATAACAGTATAACCAATTACCCGCCGAAAAACAATAGCAAAGTCCTTGAAACTGTATCTATGGCAGAATTGTATGATTCTGTATATCCGAGCAAGCCGCCCTTGATTGACGGCCTGCTCTACCCTGGGACTTATCTATTCGCAGGTGCGCCGAAGCTTGGAAAGAGCTTCCTTATGGCGCAGATTGCCTACCATATCAGTATGGGAGTGCCACTGTGGGAATATCCCGCCCGAAAAGGAACGGTCTTGTACCTTGCCCTTGAAGATGATTACCGCCGCTTGCAGGAAAGGCTGTATCGTATGTTTGGGACGGACGGGGCAGACAGTTTATTCTTTTCTGTTTCGGCGGGTAATCTCGGAAACGGATTGGATGAGCAGTTGCAGGAATTTATGAAACAGCATACCGATACAAGGTTGATAATTATTGACACGCTCCAAAAGGTGCGGGAAGTCGGCGGGGACAATTACAGTTACGCAAACGACTATGAAATCATTACAAGGCTGAAACAGTTTGCAGACAGCTATGGTATCTGTCTCCTGCTTGTTCATCATACCAGAAAGCAGGGTTCTGATGATAAGTTTGACATGATTTCGGGGACTACTGGCTTGCTCGGTGCGGCTGACGGTGCGTTCCTGTTGCAGAAAGAAAAACGCATCGGCAACGCCGCCGCGCTTGAAGTGTCGGGCAGAGACCAGCAAGAGCAGAAACTTTATCTTCTCCGCAATCCAGAAACATTGTTATGGGATTTTCAAAAGGCAGAAACAGAACTCTGGAAAGAGCCGCCAGAGCCTTTGCTTGAGGAAATAGATAAAAGGATTACTGCCGACTGCCCCTTGTGGCAGGGGACGGCGACGGAGCTTGCGGCTTGGCTGAAAACGGAGTTACAGCCGAACAGCCTTGCACGGAAACTGAATGTTCTGTCGGGGCGTTTACTCAACGAATACGGCATTTTCTATAAGCGGGAGCGGTGTCATGAGGGGCGTATGATAAAACTGTACCGTGGGGAGCGTGACGGTATGTGACGGTGTGACGGTATTTTTAGGAGCGGAGCGCGGTGCTGGAATAACCGTCACATCGACGCAAACCGTCACGGATAAAGTTTTTGCGGGGTGCAGGGGGCTTTTTTCAAAAAGCCGCCCTGTCTCGCCTACCGGCTCGGTCGGTTCGCAGCTTGTGTGCCGCTGGCACACGCTCACCCCTCGGAGAGCGCAAAACCTGCTTGCAGGTTGCATTTTTGTTGGCATAGCCGACAAAAGTGCTTTTGCGTTACTTTCGGGAAAGTAACAAAGCCTACCAGCCGAAAAGAAAGGGCGTGATTTTATAAGACGGACGATTAGCGCAATGGTGGGGAAAGGCTCGGTCAACCATAACAGCCGCAAGTTTAAGGCTGAAAATGTAGATGGAGAGCGTTCACACCTTAATGTAGACTATTGCAACGAGAGCATCAAGAAAGTGTATCATAAGCTATTTGATGAAGCATTACGGAGATATAACGAGAAACAGACAAGGGCAGACCGCCGCATTGCGGATTATTACGAGAAGATACGAAACTCAAAGCAGGAAAAGCCGTTCCATGAACTGATTTTACAGATTGGCGATAAGGAGAACATGGGTGCAGGAAGTGAAAACGGACAGCTTGCAAGGCAAATTTTAGATGAATATTATCATGGGTTTCAAGAGCGAAACACGAACCTTTATGTTTTTTCAGCTCATATCCATATGGATGAGGCAACACCGCATCTGCACATTGACTTTGTTCCGTTCACGACTGGCAGTAAGCGTGGGCTTGATACGAGGGTATCTCTGAAACAGGCGTTGGCGGCGCAGGGATTCAAAGGCGGCTCCCGTGGCGATACGGAGTGGAGCCAGTGGGTACAGTCCGAAAAAGAAAACCTTGCCGCTGTGATGGGGCGGCATGGCATTGAATGGGAGCATAAAGGCACGCATGAGAAGCATTTATCTGTCCTTGATTATAAAAAGCAGGAGCGGGAAAAAGAGGTCATCCAGCTTGAGGGGCAGATTTCAGAGAAAAAAGAGGAATTTCAAGTATTGTCGGACAGGGTGGAGAATTACGACAAAGGCATGGAAAACCTAAAAACTTTGGAACAGGCGCTTGAAACTTCTCCAGAGTACCAGTTGCCAGAGCCGCAGGGGTTCATGTCGGCGAAGTCATATCGAAATAAAGTGGCAGAGCCTTTGGTGCAAAAGCTGAAATCGCTTGTTAAAACAGCTCTTATAAGGTGTTTTGAAGCGTGGGACAGCTACTATCGGCTTAACGTCACAAACAGCAATCTCCACCGTGAGAATGACGGATTAAGGAGAACCAATGAGAAACTGGCAGGGGAAAATGAAAACCTCCGTGCGGAAAACAAAGATTATAAGCTGCTCCGCAAGGCATTTGGAAGTAAGCAGATAGACAATTTTTTAGAGCAGGCAAAAGTGATACAGCAATCAAAACAGCGTGGAAAGCACTTTAAAAACAACAAAGAGGAAAGGTAGGAAACATTATGGAAAATAGGATTTATGACGAAAACAACGGTCTCTGCTATGCAAAGCAAGGCGACTATTACCTCCCAGAGCTTGCATTACCTCCCGAAAAAGAAAAGCCGATAGGTTTTTGGGGGCAAAGGCATTTGCAGTATCTCAAAGAGCATAAGCAGTTCATTTATCTCAATCTGCTGACAATCGGCAGGCTGAATGAATATTTGGCAAGTGTGGATGAACAGGCAGAGGATATGTTTTCTCGGCTGGTAGAGGAATATGCCGACAGGCAGAGAGTGACGGAAAGGTTAAAAGAGGAAAATCAGCTTTTATGGGTTAAAAAAATGAATAATATTCGGGCTTGTGTGAGGGAGGTTGTGGAGCATGAGATAATTTATTTATAGGCGGTGGGGCGGCACTTCTATGGTATATGGGAGTGCCGCAGAATCCTAAACAAAAGTAGTTTGGGGAATTGAAAAAGCCTATGCTTTCGTGTATAATTGATAAGAAAAGTCAGAATAAGAGGTAGCTTGTCGGAGGAACGATATGAATTATACGAGTGCAACTTTTGATATGGCGGATGATATTCAAAATGTTTTACATACGGCTATTGAAACCATATATCCGTATTATTACCCGAAGGAAGTAGTGGATTTCTTTTGCAGACACCCTAGTAAAGAACACATTCTAAACGGAATAGCATCGGGAAATATGGGAGTGTTGATGTATAACGATATGATTGTCGGAACGGGTTGTTTTGATGATAATCATATTACAGGAGTACATGTGTTGCCCGCTTATCAAAATCAAGGCTGCGGCTCGTATATTATGAATTGTTTGGAAAAGGAAATTTCCAAAACATATGATACGGTTATCTTGGACGCTTCGTTTCCAGCAGTGTGTTTATATGAGCATAGAGGCTATAAAACGGTGGGGCATGGGATATGCGAATTGGAAAATGATGCGAAGCTGGTTTATGAAATTATGGAGAAAAATGGAAGGATAATTGAAAATGTGGATTGAGAGGGCTTGAAAAATGAAATGCAGAATAAGAAAATGGGAACTATCAGACGCAAAAGATTTGGCGGCTGCGCTTTCAAATAATAAAGTACAAGATAATCTTCGTGATGGTTTGCCCTATCCTTACACCGAGCAAGATGGAAAAGAGTTTATTTCTGCGATGCTTTCTGCAGATGAAAACGAAACCTTTGCTTTTTCAATTACCGTAGATGATATGGTGATTGGCAGTATTGGCATTTTTCGGCAGGGCAATATTCATAGGCAAACCGCCGAGTTAGGATATTATATTGCCGAAGAATATTGGGGCAAAGGCATTATGACCGAAGCGGTTAAGCAAATTTGCGAATATGTTTTTGGTAACAGCGATATTATCCGTATCTACGCAGAGCCGTTTGCTTATAATATAGCGTCTTGCAGGGTGCTTGAAAAAGCAGGGTTTCAGTATGAGGGTACATTGAGAAGCAATGCTGTGAAGAATAGTAGAGTGATTGATATGAAAATGTACTCTTTGTTAAAAGAGGAATGAAATGATAACTAAATTAAAGTATGGAAACACAAACACTTATTTCGTGCATGGTATAAATGGCGGTTTGCTGATTGATACAGATTATGCTGGAACTATGCAGGCTTTTTATATGGCCTTAAAGAAAAGTGGTATATCAATAACCGATATTACTTATATTTTGGCAACGCATTATCATCCAGACCATATCGGACTTATTAGTGAGCTGCAGAAAATGGGAATAAAATTGTTGCTCATAGATACCCAATGTAACTATGTGCATTTTGCTGACGCTATATTTAAGAAGGAAAAACACTTGCAATATGAGCCTATTGGCGAAAAAAATACTACTATAATTGGCTGTGATGAAAGCAGAGATTTTCTTGCTGATTTAGGGATTGCAGGAGAAATCATTCAAACCGCAAGCCATAGTGAGGACAGTATATCTGTTATTCTGGATAGTGGGGAATGTATGGTGGGCGATTTAGAGCCAATGGAATATCTTGTCGCTTATGAGGAAAATGTCGCTTTGCAGAATGATTGGAAACTTGTAATGAGTTACCATCCGAAAGTCATATATTACGCCCATGCAAATGAAAAATATTTTGCGTAGTGGTTGAATGGAGAAAAAATATGGACTATAAAATACGAGAAATCAAAGAAAGTGAGTATTCCGTATTGTCTGACTTTCTGTATGAAGCGATTTTTATTCCAAAAGGGATGGAAAAACCGCCAAAATCTATTATTGAACAGCCAGAGTTTCAAGTATATATCGCTGATTTTGGAAAAGCAGATGACTGGTGCTTAGTTGCGGAAGCAAAAGAAAAGATTGTGGGCGCTGTATGGGTGCGTATTATGAATGATTACGGACATATTGATGATGAAACGCTTTCGCTTGCCATATCGCTGTATGAAGAATACAGGCATTTAGGGCTAGGCACAGCACTTATGAGAGAAATGTTGCAATTTCTAAAAGATAAGGGATATAAGCAGATATCTTTATCCGTTCAGAAAGCGAATTATGCCGTTAATATGTATCGGAAAGTAGGTTTTGCAGTGGTAAAAGAAAATGAAGAAGAGTATATAATGGTATGCCATTTGTAATATGGTATAAGGTAAGACAGAAAAAGATTGTTGGTGACAATATCGTTAGTGTAAATTTATATTCTTTTTACCGAATTAAAAGTTCTAAAGAGGAATGTGAATGGAGGTTCTACTATTTTGGATAAAATGATACATGATATTTTTCATTTGGGCAGTGGCGCAGTTTTTAACAAGAAGCAGTATACATTGGATGAAGTTATGATTGGGGGAACATCTGAGATATTGTATACAGTGCTTAGATTTTCTGGTAAGGATGGTGAAAATATCGTTTGTGGTGTAGATATTGAGACAAATACAATCTTACCAGTATCATCTGAACAAAGAGAATTGTATCATAAAATTTTGAAGAAACATAAAATAAGACTGATTGAAAGTGATAATTCAAAAATTTTTGCTTATAAAGCTGATTATACTATAGATGATTATGAAGGCATTATTCAAAAAATAGCTTTACAGAGTAATGTAAAGCGTGTGCCATCAAAAATATCTATGAATAGCAACTGCTATATTATCACATGGTACAGTTTTTTGTGCAATAAGCAAGGTGATGCGCTAATAGTTTCCATTTCAGAAGGAGAGATGGAGCAGTTGTCAATGCAAGCTCTATATAATGATACCGAGTTAACAATCTCATTGCCAGAATATGATTTAAAATATCAGGGAAACATTGTCAGAATCGAGAAATTAGGTATAGAGTATTTGTTATATATCCATCCATATCCAATGGAGATTATGCAGTCTACCCAAAGTAAAAAAACATCTTTTGAAAATATAAGAAATCCGTTTTCTATGATGGATTTCATTGTAAATCATGCGGATAGTGATGTGAAAGGGGTTATTTATCCTAATTCTGACGAAAAACCAATACATAATTATATTGTTGTGGGAGTGTTAAAAAATATAGATATCAACATCGAGGATTGTGTTATTGGAAATGTTAGAATTGGAAACCAAATTGATGTATCAAAAACATTTAGGGATTCGATTTCTTATTTAGAAGAAGAATGTACCACTATTGCTTGGGTAAGTGTAAAATCTGATTCATTATATAATGCGTTTTCTTTGGGAAAGAAATTATTAATTGTAGCAGCAGAGTTTTTGACATTTATGATAAAAAATGATATGTATGCAGACTGGTTTGGAGCTGTTGAACTTAATAATAATGTTTGGGATGTACGGAGTCATTATCCCCAAATTAGTCTTGAATCAGTATTCTATATAGAGAATTGCATACTAGGAGAATCTATAACCCTTACAGATGAAAATATGAGAATGCCAGCAGCAATAAAGTTAGATGAGAATGCGGAATACTTGTTCGAGTACAATTGGATTGAAAATTTTTTTTATAAAGTGCAAACTGAAAACAAAAGAATACTTCGCTTACAATATGCGTTAAAATGGATTGTACAAGCATGGGATGCAGAAGATTCATATGATAGAGTGATATATTGTTCAATGGCTCTGGAGTTTATTGTGAATGGTGAAAAAGGAAGCAATATATTTGATGAATATGCAAGTAAAGCTAAAAGAACTAATTTTACAAAATCAGAAAGAAAGGCTCTTATTGAGATTCTAATTGAAAAAATAGAGTTAAAAGAAATAGATGGCTTTTCAGAAAGCAATGTTATGGAGCTTAATGAGAGTATCAAGAATATGATACGAAGTAAGTTGACGGAGGTGAGTTTTAAATCAAAGCTAGATAATCTTATCAATAGGTTAAATATACCAGTATTTAAAGATGAAAAAGAACTTTTGAATAAAGCTAGAAAAATAAGAAATGAATTAATTCATGGCTTGAATATGGCTAGTATTTCTACGCTAGAGATAAAGAAACTTTGTGGAATTACATCTCGGATTTTAATGTACAAAATTATGAGTGAATTAGGAAAAGAGTGATTGAACGATGAATGTATTAGATTATTCTATTAGATTGGGAAAACTTCTTCGTAAGACTGATGAAGGGAGGAGATTGCTTCAATTAGAAACAGGTATTGAGGAAAAATATAAAAATAATGATGCGTTTTGCCAGTATGAGCAGTTTGCGGAAAGAAATACATCGCAATATTATTTTTATTCTTGGGACATGGCATATGAAACATTTATAAATGTGCTTACAGATGATTCGATAGAACATAGAGATTTTTTTATACCAACTGCAGAGTTAATATCTGCCGATGAAGGAATAAAAACATTAGCATCAACTGCAGTCGCCTTTGGCAATATGTTTGAAAAGATTGTAGCAGTTATTATTTCGGGCGGTGAATATGAAACTATAATACCGGAGTCTTGGAAATACAAAGTCAAGAATGCTATTTCGGATATTCAAATAGCGGTTGAAAGAACATTATTAATCAGAACAATTGCTGTATTTTATCAGAAGCATCCTGATTTACTGAATAATGCTGCAACACAAAAATATCTAACTGAAAGAGAAGAAAAAAAGTTACTGCCATTTTCTCAAAAAGCTTTTAAGATGATGTCAGAGGCAAAAAATGTATCAAAGGAAGAAAAAGTATTATATGAAAAAATGTTTCTTATAATGGAAGCCGTTAAAAAAGGAATTTTTTATGGATTTTGGGGGATGGTAAATGAAATTAGCAAAGATGAATTACTTTCGGATGACGGATTGTATGGCTCGCCACTACAAGAAGTGATTTTTTCTCACAAAAATAACTATTTTTCTTTTTGGGGGAGGGGATGGTTGTATAAAATACAATTAGAAAATGGATATGTATTTTTCATGGCACATAAGAAACAAGTACAATTTGGTCAAGATAATGAAAAATCAACGATTTCAGGAATAGTATATCCAGCCGATGATAGGGGATTATTTGAGAAAGATGAATGTTAACTAATGGTGTTAATCATCTGTAGTACCTGTAATATCTCTAAAATGTTGGTTTTGAATTACGGAATGCCTATTGATTATTCAAGCAAATTCGTTTATAATTTGTGTTGCAACATATAGCTATTATCCGCAGTTACAGAGCCAGTGTTATCAACACCGATAACAAAATGATAACATTAGCTCTTATAGGCAAGATAATATGGATATATCAAATAATCAAAAGATATACATACTCGACAGAGAATAATTTCTAAACAAAGTTAGTTAGGAAAAGTCGAGTTCGAATAGTCGCTACAAGTCTGGGAAACCTTATAAACAGGGCGTTCCCGGGCTTTTCTTTTTGCGCTGCTACTATTTTGCTACTAAACGCAACTACTCTGTTCCGCACCATTTTATTGTAGCTTGTACTTTCCAAACAGTATTTGGAAAATCAAATAACTTTTCTTTGGGGCATAGGGATAACTTTTCCCAGTGCTGCTTCCTTTGGCAGTGGCGCCGGTCCGTATGGAAGTCCTGTATTGGCGCATACTGTATCTGAAGTAGCTAAACTGTCAAACGTGCCATCATCATAGGAAATTCCCATAGTTTCAAGTAAAGGGTTACTCGTTGGCGGCTCCGGTGTCGGTGTAACACCAACGGTTGCCGCAAGCTGTTCCAGATTGCTGACAAGCTCCTTCTGTTTGTGTGGAAACAGATGCGAGTAGGTATTCAGTGTTGTGGATACCTTTTCGTGTCCCAGCCTGTCAGCGAGTAATAACGCCAGCGGTCCGGTGTATTGCCTGGCCGCTGATTGCTGTGGGCGTTTCACTTTTATAGGTGGACGCCCTTTTTTCATATCCATTTTCAGGAGAAAGGAGATTCACATGGAACTGAACGAAATGGAAAAGCGCCTGATCTTCCAGACGGAAGGCTATGGGAAATCAGGTGTCACTTATGAGCTGCGCATGTGCCTCCCCTATATACCGGACCCGGTAAAGAGGAAAACGGCGGCGGAGCTTATGCGAAAGCTGGACGCCATGCCGGAAAAAGACTGTCTGGCGCTCATTCAGGATATTCGGAAAAACTACCGGATTCCGGCAGGACCTAAGACGATGGGGGAACTACTGGCAGAGGCCAGGCAGAAATCCGGTGCGGAGAAATTGAAGGGGCATGACATCATGGCCCTGGAACGCTTTGACCCGGAAGTAAAGCACATGATTGTCTTTGACGTGCTTTCAGGTAATGCCCCTGTCGGGGATAAAGGCGACAAGATGCGCCTGTTCCTTACGGATGCCGGCTACCAGAAATTTTTAGACAGCCAGGAACGGGGCGAGGTCAGACTGAAAAACCATGCGACCGGGAGTATTTACGCTGCCGACGTGGACGACCTTCGCACCCGTCTGGACAGTCTGTGGGATGGCATGGATAAGCTGCTGCGGGGATTTGCGAACATTTCGTACAGGTACTTCATTCTGTGTTCCGAGCGGCAGATGGGGCGGCGCGGTGACAGGCGGCCTAAGGAGGTGATGAATCCAGGATGTCCGAGCGGTAAACGCAACCCACGAAACCGGCTGTGGCAGGCCGGACGCGACGATGGCGCAGATCATAATGGTACTTCTTCACGGCTCCCTAAAGACTTGGGGAGAGTTCCTGCAGCGTGCGCTGCTCTGGCAAAGCGGCGGCGTATGCGGGGCTATGATGCGGCGACGCTATCCGCAGCCTGTAACAGCCCCGCCCTGTTCGTGCAGGGCCTGCCGGGGGGCGTGGCAAATACGGCAGCTGATCGAAATCAGATTGATTGCCAGTTCCCCCATTACATCCAAAGAGCCGATTTGCAGATATGGATGCTGCAGATATGGATAAAATACATTCCCTCTTTTCTTATCCAGTTCATGCCCCAGAACCGGACACATCCCTGCACATCTGCTTAATCCGCAGTAATACGGGTCATAATTCATCTCCCATTCCAGTGTATCCCGGTTGAACCTCATATGCTCCCGGCAGACGCGCCCCTTCCTCTGCAGTCCAAAACTGATCTCCTGTCTCCGTATCTCATCATCATGCAGTTTTAAGATATGCTCTACACTTCCTTCATAGAAATATTCTTCTTCGGCCATATGAACCTCACACTCATATCTGAGTACCTTGTTCTCCTGAAGATATTCATGTTTCAGCTTACACTCTTTCTTTTCATAAGGACAGCGGATGGTAGCCATATCATTTTCAAAAGTCCACTCGATTCCCATGTAACTCATGTTGCTGTGGCACTGGAGCCCTTTGCACTGCAGGCCGCAGGGGGTCTTGAAAGTCTGTTCAAAGATCCACCAGCGTTCATAGGTAAACCCTCCATCATAATTATCAAGGGTTTTCTCCTGCCACATGGGAACGTCAACCCGCACATGATCCGGATGATGCTCCGCCGAGTATCCTTCTTCCAGCAGCCGTTTTGTCAACAGGTTATATTCCTTATAATCTTCTTTCATCTTAATTCCTCCCTACAGCCCCTGGCAGGGGCGCATCCCGAAATAGTCTTCCATACGGTCCCGCAGCCTCTCCGCTGACATATCATATTCCCCGGCGATACAGGATTCACAGCAGGGATATTTATATGCCAGAGTCTTTGATAACCGAGCATCCCAGCTGTTTAACTGCCTGCCGCATTTGTTGCAGTCCTGATCCAGCCATCTTACTTTCTGCAATCGTTCTCCACCTTCCTTTCTTCCTTGTCAATATTTTCTATCCTTATAAGCCCTCCGGCTTCCGGACAGCAAAAAAACAGGAATGACCTCACTGATATTTCCGGCGTCCACAGTTTCCTGTGAACCAGCGTCATTCCTGCTCTGAATAGAGATTATAAATTTTCCAAAATAAAAACCAGCGGTATATCACTTACAGGGCGTAGTGATACTGCTGGCACATTCATACAAACTTAACAGCGTGTGCAATGCGGAACCGATACCGCATACAGGCGTTTCTGACTGTATCTCCCTAAAAAGGATTCGCACAAAAATCAATTACATGGGAAGTGTAGCACAAGATATGGAATCAGTCAACGAAAAGAAGCTATATATAGTAAAAGAATAAGAATATGCCTAAATTAAATCAAATAACAGCTACAAGTCTCCTCGTAGCTGCAGAATATTTTTCTCCCATTTCGAAATGGTAGTGTTTTTAATGTCAAGAGACATTGAATCGTATGTGAACTATCAATACTTATTATCGCAAAACACCTTTTTCTGTAAAGTAATCCATGAGGCGGTTGTTAAACACTCGCTTGATATCCCTCAATGCCGAAATAGACGAATACTCAAAGGCATATAACTGCTTTTTCTCATCTTCAGTCATTTCGATCTCTGTAAATTGCTCAGAATACTTAATTTTTGCTTTCTCCAGTAGCAAATCCAAAAAGGCTGTCTTCTCTGCCATTGTAGGCTCTTCAAATTCGCATACTAAATCAATACGTGTCTGAAGCTCAGGAAGAATAGCTTTCTTATATTCTGCTTCGCTGAGAAGATTCGAAGTAAAGATAATAACATATCCATTCATGTCATACTCTCTTGTCATGGAATCTGTGAAACGACCCTCTTCCAGCAACTCCAGAAAGAAAGATAAAACCGGGCGAGTAGTCTTTTCAAATTCATCGCAAAGCAGTACACCTACTTTGCTCTTTTTGATTTTCTCACTTAATTCCCCATGATTACAGCCAACATAACCTGCCGGACTCCCAATCAAACTATTTAATGCATCTTGACTACTATAATTCTGGAAATTGATTTTGGCTAAATAACAATCATTTTGAAGCCCGCTCGCAATAAGTCTTGCAACCTCAGTTTTTCCGATACCAGATGGACCAAACAGGAAAATCGAAAGAATTTTCTGTTCCTTTGCTTTGTTTAGAAAAATAAAATTCTTTAGAGCATACCGCAGTCTATCTTTAAAATATTTATGTCCAATCAAATTATGATTGAATGTATCGATGAATGTGTCAAAAGCCCCGGCACTTAAGTCTGTAACTTTTGTAAGTTTATTATCTTCAGGTTCTTTTTCTCCTAAACTGGATAAATCAGGAAGCAATTTACAGACAGGTTCCTGTCCATCCAAAAACAGTGGAAAATATTTTAGCAGCACATCAATCTGAACAGTTTGTGCAATAACCCTGATATTTGGCATAATGCTAAGAAATTGTTCAAGTGCATAAATCAGAGCTTTGTTGTCCTCAATTGCATATGAAACTGAAGTCAAATCCAATATAGCCAATTTGGAAGAGTTATTGAACTGTTCAAATACTTTTCGCAGTTCACCGCCTGCCTGAGAAAAAGTTGAAATTGGAATGTCATTCGTTTCTGCGTATCGAATAATTATGTCCAAATCCTGCATATTATTGTATTTATATATCTTTTGCCTGGGATATGGCTTAAATTCGTGCTTTTCCTCAGTGCTGGAATTCCTTTCATCATCTTCTTCAAAATAGCATTTATGACCAGAAAACAAAAGAGGCAGTAATTCTATGGCATTTTCCACAATAGCCGCTTCTGCAATTACAACTGTATCCTCCGCCATACTTGTAAAATTTATATATGTCAGTTCTATATTGTTTTTGTTGCTTAACAGAAAATAAACTAAGGCAGATATGTCAATGCAAACGTCAGAACATGAATCAAGCATATCCTTCGTCTCTCCGAATATAAAGGCAAATACTTCTCTTTCTTCTTGGATTTTCCTCAATTCCTCAAGATTACGGTATGTAAACAATGTACAATCCATAGTTATTTCCTCCACAGTTTACTCAACCAAACACCAATGCGATTCCACCAGTGAAGCTTTGGAGCGGGGATTTCTTCCAGCTTGAATGCCACATCTTGAATTATCGCCAAGGTGTCAACAAAGTGATAATCATCATCACTCTTTTTTGTTTTTGTGTTATGTGATACAGACTGCGTGTTGCTTTTGATTATTTTGCTGGCAGTTTCCTCCTGCTTTTCCTTGCGAGCACCTGTTTCTTGGAAATAAGTAAATGTATTTGAAGTAATAAATTCTTCGCCTACAATACCTTTATAAATGCCAACGATAGATACATGACCAATAAGCAAATCGTTGATATTGTACTTGTTTTCAAATTCCGATTGAATCTCCATAGGAATCTTAATGATAATTTCAGACACTGGCTCTTTCATACTTTCATCATATACAAGTCCCTTCAAAATGTAGGCATAGTCTTGCAACATCGAACTGACCAGATTATTTACTTCCATACCTTCTACCTGCATACCCTTTAATGCATCACGGCGTAAAATAAGGAATTGCCGCAGACTTTCCTCGTTCAGCAGTCCTAATTTAACGCGATCTACTTTTACAAGATCGCCCTCTGCCGAGTTGTCCAATAAAGTCACAGAGGCACACTGCTCAATAATCCTACGCAAAAGGATAGATTTAGTTGTTTTTACGTCTAAACTTTCCACTACTTTTGACGATGATGTAGAAGTTTCCCTTGCGTCTGCTGAAATAGATGCCTTAATTCCATCAAGGAACTGTTTTGTTCCTTGTGCAGAGATAGACGATGTGAAGCCATACTGCTCTTCAAAGCTACTTGATTTGTCGGTTTCAATTTTAGTAAGGATAACATTGTTGATCATCATTGCGATTTCATATACCTTACTAAAATTCAGGTAGTAAATATTAAAATCACGTGATTTCTTTTTCTCAGTTGTATCCAAATGGGTTCCTCCCTATATTTTACAATTCCTGTATCAGCGGTATCCAATGTTCACCCGCCACATCTACAGCTAATCCCAATTTATATATTTTATAATAAAATCTTTATCTGCCATTTACAATGTATATTCATAAGTGATTTCCCACTGGAAACACAGTTTCAAAAAAGGAAAGATTTTATTGACTTCATTAAAGGTTTCTGAAATATTCTCTGCTGATAATCTCCTTTATCCCACCAATGACTGTTTCATAAGGAACATATGTAAATAAAAGTTTACCAGTAATTGTTTCGTAATCATTCCGATATACTTCCTTATTTACAATCTCTGCCAGAACGTCATTGATACATACCCCTGTTTTAGCAGACGGACAGACCAGAAGAGGTTCCCGCAGGCTCCGAACTTCCTGTACAAGTCCTGACAAAGATGCATCCGGCTTCGTGTATTCCATAATCTTGTAAATATCATATAAATGCCGTGAATGTCGGTCAACCTTATCTGACAGATAATAATCACAGAGGGCAAAAACCTTATCAATAAGAGTCCGTTCAATCGCCTGTGTTGTGATCTCAAAAGGCATAAGTCCAAATTCTTCTGCCATTTCCCCCTGCTCCGTCATTTTCAGGAAACGGTAAATATAGTTATCGGCCATACGGCTTACTGTCGGAAAGGGCAACAGGGCGATATAGGTCTCAATGACTAATTCCGGCTTTAATTCCAATAACGAGGAATAGATGCTGGAATAACTGGCTCTGTAACAGTTATAACTACGCCGGCTGCGGGTTTCTTCGATGTTTGCAACAGAGAACCCCATAGACTCTATGGAAGAAACAACCGCCTTTTTTAGCTGCCGCTTGCGGCTTTCGCCAGGAACACCTTCCGATGCTGCATAGGAAATATCAATATCTTCCGAAAAGCGTTCCAATATCTGATAGCATTTTGTCAGGGATGTCCCGCCCTTAAAAACCATTCCCTTTACCCTGGAGGCCAGCTCCCGGAGCGCAAGTGTAACATAATAATCTTTTTCAATGATTCCGGGAGGTATATGCAGTTCGTTAGAAGCAGCGATGATAAGCTCACTAAATGCTTCGTGGTCATGATGTAAATTCATAAATAATTCCCCATTCAATCAGTTTTTTTGCAGTAGGACCCGTAATGCCAAGCAGCACGCCGGAAAGAAGCTCCTTGCTGTAATTTTGCTGCTTTGCATAGTTTTTCAGAAGAATCCCAGTATCAGAATCAGAAAGCTCGGAATATTTTTCTGCCTGGGAAACGGCATCCAAAAATTGGAGCAGTCCTGCATTTTCCGATGTTATAGTTGTGGCGGGCCGTTTCAGCCGGACGGCCTGGGAGCCTACGGTAACGGTACGCCCCTTTGTCGATTCTTTTGACGTTACAATCTCAAGCGTTGCCGGCATCTGGGTTGTTAGACCAATCTGATTGGCAAAAGTGGCTCCGGCGAAGTATCCATAGGTTTCTGTTGTACTTTGCACATATTTGCGCATAATGACTTTCATGGGATCTAAATAACTTTTTTTCAGCAGCCGTGATGCTTTGGGAAGATAATAAATCCCGGTATCAAAACGCGCCAGATCGCCTGACCTGAGCATCCGTTTGAAATACTGGCGCAACGCATTATCATTAAGCCCATCCAGCCGGATCTCATTTATGAAGATTGGTTCGTTATAACCATAGTTTTTTTCCAGATATTCCTTCAGCATACAGGTATCCACTCCTTCCACCTCCATACTACCATATTTATACCCAAAAGGTCAATAGATATGTCAAAATATAGTTTGTATGTTTTTTGCAAAATTATACAGCGAAGATAAAGAAGCGGATACCTTTGGCTGTCTATAAATCCATATGTTTTCGTATATATTCAAAGGCATACATTGGTTAGGTAACAGAACCTTTTTACCGTTCTCCGTCTGGCCGGTCATACCTCAAATGCCCCTGCGACACTTTTGCATGATTCAGAATCCGGATGAAAGACCTGCCCTGATTCTCCAACGCTTTTTTATATCCGGCTTCTGTCAGAAACAGCCGCATCCGTTCACCTTTATCTCCTATGGGAGATTCCCTCGAAAGCACATCAAACACAATCATATGCGTCACTTCCGGGTCAAAGCGTTCCAGTGCCATGATGTCATGCCCTTCCAGTTTCTGGACACCGGATTCCTGTCTTGCCACAGCGATCATCTCTCCAACGGTCCTTGCTTTCCAGGGCAGGTGATAGTTTCTTTGAATATCACAGATCAACTTCTTGCAGTCATCCTCTGAAAGCTCACGGAGTTTCTTTAGCAGATTTTCTGCAGTGGCCTTTTTATTGTGGTCACGAGTATACCGACAGAGCACAGTGATCTCCTGTATCGCATAAAAAAGGCCAACAACATCCTGCGGGATATTCGGAAGAAAATCGCCGGCCTGACAGATTGGATTAAGGCCATAAAAGAAGAATTGAGCCAGCCCCAGGCCCCGACACTTGCCGCCCTGTTGACCGACTACTATGAGGGCCGGAACGCCGGAGCATGGAGCCGCAACGCCAGGATTGGGAACCTCAAAGATTTTGCCGAGGCCGTCAATTTTCTGACCGAGAGAGGCATCGTCACTCTGGAAGATTTGGAGGCCCATATCGCCGCCCAGGGTGAGCGGGCCGAGGCCATCAACACGTCCATGAAAGCAAAGCATGAACGTCTGAACGAGTTGAAGGAACTGCTTCATCTTGTTGACCTCTACCGGGATACCAAGCCCATCTATGACGAGTGGAAGGGTATCAACAGAAACGGAAAGCCTATTCTTCTTACAAGCAGGCCAGGGCTGATATGAAGGAGCTCCATAATGTCCGGGCGAATGTGGAGCATTTGCTGGACATTCCCACCGGGCGGGAACCGCAGAGGGAATCGCAAAAATCACGACAATAGGTTCTCTCCGCTTTTGTTTTTCAGCGTTCCAACGGAATGCGCAGCCATTGCCAACGGCAATGATCTCAGGGGTTTGGGGATATGTCACCAACAAGCATTTAGCAGAAATTCCGGGTACGGGATTTCTGCTAAATACGCAATCTTACGGAAGATTGCATTGCTTGCCACTTTTACCCCGAATTCGGGACAAAAATGGTTATACCGAAAGTCAGATTATCCCGAATACATCAAAGAAAGCCAGTAATAGCGGCATTTCTTAGAGAAATATTCGGGATAACTTTTTAGTCATTTACACGGTCAGCTTTCCTAAATCTCTCGCTTAGGGAGAATAATTCGGGATAATCTTAGGT